>JBMNHC010000001.1:0-724554 GCA_050950165.1 Candidatus Dojkabacteria bacterium
TTCAGAATAACAAAGAGTAACCCTGATATTAAAAAGTATATTGATTTTATAGAAAACAACAGTAGCACTATTCTACTACCAGGAGAGAGTATGGAGGTAAAATTTAATATACCCTCTGACCAGATAGAAAGAAATATCTATGCTCTACTTACTGCACAAAGCTCAACAGAGTACAGTAGTGAAAAATATATAGAAACAGAACTCTCTCTAATAGAAGATTCGAAAAGTCTAAAGATATTTTCTAAATTATCTTCTATACTACTCTACATCGTTATCGCTATTCCCCTCTATTTTATCTCTAAAAAATTAAAACATGGATAATCCAATTTTAATAACAGTTGTCATTCTTGCCCTCATAGCCATACTTTTTCTAATGGCAAGAATAAATACATTAAAGATACCTGCTTCTAAGAAAGAAAAAATATTCAAAAGGTTAGAGGAATTAAAAATACAGATAGAAGAAAATGATGGATATGCTAGAAGAGATGCAATAATTAAACTAGATAACTTACTCTCACAGGCACTACAAAGTAGATATAGAAATAGTAATAGCTGTGGTGATAATCTTAAAATAGCAAAGAATCTTTTTAGAAAAGATAAATACCAAGAGATATGGGATGTACACAAGATTAGAAATGAGATAGTACACAAAGATAAAGAGATAGGATATGATACAGTATTACATGCTTACAAGGTATATAAAATGGCTATTAGTAAAATACTATCATGAAAACAATCAGAATACTCTTAATAACAATATTGCTCTTTGTACCTACTCTTCTTCTTGCACAGGAGAATGTAGTTGAGATAGATGAGGAAGTATCTGAGAGTGAGTCTACACCCATTGTAGAAGAGAAAGAGAAGGCAGTAATCAGTAAAAACCAATACTTTGAACTAGAGCTAATCAGAGGAGTACAGAATCCACTAACTAAAACCATTCCATTTACACTACGTATTACTCCTAAAGTTAAGTCAGAAAAAACACAGATACTTTGGAGTGTACCATCTACTCTCTCTCTAAAAACCCTTCATAGAGAATTTGTATCTTTAGAGAGTGGTAATACATACACATACAAGGTAAAAGTCAGTCCAAAAAGAGAAGGAACATACGACATTACAGCAAACATTGTGTCTTGGCAATACGATATTAACTACACAAACAGTGTAAGTTCAACAATTACATTAAGTCCAGGATTTGTTGTTCAACCAGTAGACGCAGAATATACAATCTCTTTACTACTAATTATCTTAGTAGGGATAGGGTTATTAGGTGCTGGAGGATTCTTTGCATACAGAGCATCAGGTACTCTACTTAAAAAACTAAAGGCTTGGCTTACCCCTCCTGTTTAAGTTTCTTCTTTAAAAGCTCATTCTCTCTCTCTAACCTCTCTATTCTCTTTAATAGCGATACCTGCTCATTACTACTAGTAGAGAGAAAGTAATCTGTAGGTTTTTTAAAAAATTCTGCTATCCTTTTAAGTATCTCTAAATTAGGATACGAGTTAGACGTCTCATATGAACTAATCGTTTTATCAGAAAGTCCTAAACTAAGAGCTAAACTCCTCTGTGATATACCGTACTCTTTTCTTACTTCTCTAAGTCTTTGTGCAAAAGATATCATTTAAACAAATTACTAAGTAAATCTTTTAATATTTCTTTTACTGAAGGTCTCTCTTTTTCAACCACTTCTACATACCTAGCTGTACTGTAAACATCAAAACCTTCTTCAAATTTAGCACTTACCTCTGGAGAACTATACGGATTCTTAATCTGCTCTCTTAACTCTGAAATTATATTATTCTTCTCCTTCAACAGTACCCCACTCTGATCAATCTCTCCTTCCAAATCTGCAACCTTTTGTAAAAGCTTTCTCTCAATTATCTCTAAATCTCGAACTTTATTCTTACATCCTACAAGCAAAGAGGCATCCTCAAGAATCTTTTTATGTTCATCTGATTGAAGTAATTTTTTGTATATATCTAATTCTTCAATAGCGGCATATCTATAATATGCATTCTCTCTACTACTTGGTTTTCTACCAAGAACAGCTAAAAAGATCTTCTCTATTGAACCTACTTTCTCTACTGCAAAATCTCTTAGTGAGCGTTTAGGCCCTGAACTAAAATCATCATTCTTGTCTTTGAAGAAATCTTCTCCCCCTCGTACCATACTTAATTATACCGTAGATATGAGGAAATTGCACCTGTGGAGCGGGAGACGGGACTCGAACCCGCAACCCTCTGTTTGGAAAACAGATATTCTAACCATTGAACTACTCCCGCACACACTTACTCCACACTCTCTTCATGTTTAACAGTTTCCTTTTCTTCCTCGACAACTTCCTCTTCCTGTTTACTAAGCTCTTCTTCTTCAATAGCTTCTTGATCTTCTCCTACCTCTGGTACTACAATCTCATCTGTTAAGTATAGATCTTTAGTATTCCCAACCTTAAGAGCCTTTCTACCTACTCTCTTTCTAAGATAGAATAGTTTGGACTTTTTAACATCTCCCCTCTTTATTACCTCTATCTTCTCTAAAAGATTTGAATGCATAGGGACTATCCTCTCTACACCTACACCATATGATATCTTCCTAACAGTAATTGTTTGATCTACACCTGCAGAACTCATTGCAATTACTACTCCCTCAAATACCTGAGTCCTCTCCTTACTTCCCTCTCTAATTTTCATAAAAAGCTTAACCGTATCTCCAACCTTTACATCAGGTCTCTTCTTAAGTTGATCTTCACTTACTTTCTTTACAATATTTATATCCATATCTACTCTAGTTATATATAAAAAAGCATAGTACAAGTCATATGCACCGGCTATTATAGAATAATTTCCAAAATTATGCCACAATATATTACTAAAACTGCCATGAACATTAAACAGAAAGTATTACTAATAATTTTAGACGGCCTAGGAGTTGCACCAGATTCACCAGGTAATGCTGTTGTAAAAGCAAACACTCCCAATCTCTCTTCTCTTTGGAGTACATCTCCTCATACATACCTTCTAGCATCAGGAGAAGCTGTAGGCTTACCAAAAGAGGTAAAAGGAAATAGTGAGGTAGGACATTTAAATATCGGTGCAGGAAGAGTAATTACTCAAACATTACCTAGAATAGATCAGTCAATAAAGAAAGGTCTCTTTTTTAAAAATAACACTTTGGAAGAAGCATTTAAATATGCACAGAGGTTTAACTCGAGAGTACACCTTCTTGGACTGTTAAGTGATGGAAGTGTACATTCACATATCTCACACTTTGAAGCAGTAATAAAATTCTTTGCAGAGAAAGGATTAAAAAGCCCTCTCTTCTTACACGCCTTTACTGATGGTAGAGACTCACCACCCAGTTCTGCCCTTACCTACTTTGACAGAATACAGAAGGTAATGGATAACTACTCACTAGGCAAAATTGCAACCATATGTGGTAGAGCATGGGCTATGGATAGAAACGAGAGTTGGGATAGAACAAAAAAAGCATATGACCTTCTAACTCTTAACAGTGGTAATACATGCCCATCATTTACACAGTGTGTACAGAAATCATACGAGAATAAAATTGCTGACGAATTCATAGAACCAACCGTAATTATTCCAGACAGCATGATAAAACCGAGAGACGTTGTACTCTTTCTAAACTTTAGACCAGACAGAGCCTTACAGCTTAGTAAAGCATTAGTAGATAGCAGTTTTACACACTTCCGAAGAATAAATATATACCCAATATTTTTTGCTAGCATGGTAGAGTACAGAAAGAAATTCCCTCCCAAAGTACTCTTTCCTAAACAATATATTACATACCCTATTGGAAACATTATTGCATCTTCTGGTCTAAGACAGTTAAGAATAGCAGAGTCTGAAAAATTCCCTCATGTTACATACTTTTTCAATGGGGGAGCATCTATTAGATACACTAATGAAGATCGTATAGAGATACCATCTCCATCTGTTCCTACATATGATACAAAACCAGAAATGAGTGCAGTAGAGCTTACTAACCAGCTATTAGGAAAGATTGAATCCAATATCTATGATTTCATAGTAGTGAACTATGCAAATCCAGATATGGTAGGTCATACTGGTAATTTAGAAGCAACAATTAAGGCAATAGAGACGGTAGATGTTTGTGTTGGTCAGTTAGTCAAAACCTTTACAATACGAGGTGGTGCAGTAATAATTACTGCAGATCACGGTAATGCAGAAGAAGTTATTAACCTCGATACAGGCCAAACAGATACTGAGCACTCCTTCAATCCAGTACCCTTCTTAATTTCAGGATTAAATATCGCACCAAGAAATCTCCCATATGGAGCCTTAAAAGATATTACTCCTACAATTCTTAATATTATGGGAATACCTATTCCTTCAGATATGACAGGTTTCTCTTTACTAAATTCTACTTTTTAGCAAATCTCTTTAATACACCCCTTAGCAGATAGAGAACAAAAAGAACTAAAAATACTACCAATATTATATTCTCATATTTACTAACAAAACCCCCTACTAAATCCCAACTATCAGCCAACATATATCCTGCAAAAGTAAGTATTGTATTCCATATCAAAGCACCTATCAGTGTATATACTGAAAATACCAAAAACTTCATATTTGCAGCACCCGCAGGAAAAGAGATTACACTTCTTACAATAGGTATTAATCTACCTAACAGCACAATACTATTCCCACGCTTTTTAAACAATCTAAAAGCCCAATCTACATCCTCTCTCTCTATAAAAAGATACTTTCCATACTTATCAAGAAAATTAAAAAGAGCCTTCTCACTTAACCTACCTATAAAATAGAAAGGTAGAGTACCTAGATAAGCTGCTACAGTTGCAACCAATACAACTATATATATATTAAGAGCTCCAGAAGAGGCTACAAAGCCCGAAAACGGTAAAATTATCTCACTAGGTATCGGAGCAAAAAAACTCTCAACAAATACAGCTAGAGCAACACCAGGATAACCAATAGTGGTGATAATATTTACTAACCAATCTATAAAAGTTTGTATCATGTACAGTCTCTCTTAATTAATCTGAAGATGATATCTCAAATATACAGCTATTACCAATCTCTACTCTGTTTTGTTCTGCAAAACCCGCATTTAACTCCAGTGCATACTTAAATTTTTCATTAGAGTTAATAGCTGGACATATATTTCCCTCACAAGGTTGTAAATTCTCTTTAATATCTACAATAAAGCCCTTGCTATCGATAAAGAGGATATCTAACGGAATAAGCATCTCTTTCATCCAAAAAGAAGAAAAACCCTCATCATCCATAATAAATAGCATACCCTCATAATCACCTAAATTCTGTCTACCAGAAAGACCTTGCATTCTCTTAGAAGCAGTATCTGCAATATCCACAGAGACAAGAATCGGATTACCATCCCTGTTATATACCTCCATTTTCTCACCATCTTTGCTCTCATTTACTCTCTCTACTCCCTCTTTCCTATCCGATACCCTAATATCAAATATATGAAATTTCTCTTGTACAAAGTAGAATATTGCAACAACAAAAAATATGTACAAAAGAATCTTAAGTGAACTATTCATATTCCATAATACTATGCACACAGAGAAATAAAAAGTAGACACCCCAAAAAATATCACGTATAATTGCTACGCTATAAATTTGCATTCTCTAAACATGCAAACCTTCGAAAGTGAGCTCAATCCAATGCACACTCGGATTGACCAGATTAACGATTTCTCTAGCATAAAGATAAAAAATCATACAGAGAAAGAAGAGTATCCACATTTAGAAAAAGTAACAAATATTAATGCCTACTTCTGTAAGAAAATAATAAGGAGATTAAAAGAACTAGAGATAGAACTAGAGAAACAAGTCGAAGTTATAGAGATGGAAACTGATTTAGATGCAAGAAAAGAAGCAGTAGGAGTATACAACAAGATACTAAAGAATATCCAAGATTGCATTGTGAGAATAAATAGAGATCTTTCAAAATTAGACTCTCCTTACTTTGGTAAGATACTTTTTGAATTAAATATTAAAGACCGTATATCACAGATGCCTGTATATATAGGTAAGTTTGCACTTGTAGATCAAAATACATACAAACCCCTAATTAGTGACTGGAGAGCACCTATAGCTAACATATACTATGAAAATAGTGGACCTACAGAAAACTTACACTACAACACTCCCTCAGGAGTAAAAAGTGGTAATCTTTTACAAAAACGACAATTTAATATCAGTGAAGCCAGATTTATCAACATATATGATGCTAAAAGTGGTAATGTTGCAGCTGATGAATTCCTACTTGCTCAACTAAACAAAAGACTAGGAGAGAAATTACAAGACATTGTAGCCACAATACAAGCTCAACAAAACGATATCATTAGAGACAAAATTAATAGACCTATTATAATACAGGGAGTTGCAGGAAGTGGTAAAACTACAATATTACTACACAGATTAGCATACCTCTTCTATACATACAAAGAATATATACACCCAGAAAGGAGTTTAATAGTAGGACCGAATAAAATGTTTCTAGACTACATTGCTGATGTACTTCCAAGTTTAGGAATAGATAATGTAGAAGCTAACACATATATATTCTGGGCAAAAAACATACTAGGATGGAACGATAAATATACTCTAGACCCTTCTGAACCAGATTTAGAGATAAAAGAGTATAAAGGATCTATACAATTTTTAGAAACAGTAGATTCATACTTCGAAGAATTTGAGTCTGATCTTCTGGAAAATATCCCATACACTACAAAAGAGATAGTAAAACATAGATATTACGAACTTAAAAAGACATATCCCAATATCGCGATGAATGAACGCTTAACTCTAGCACTGGAGTACAGCTTTACACAGAAACAGTTTAGAGAGAAGAGGATAGAGGCTCTTAGTAAGAAAAGTGATTTTGAAAAAGAAAAGAAGAAAGAAATCTCTAAATACTTTAATAGAAATACCGTACCGATAGAGGTATACAAAAATATGTTTAAGAAAGGATATACAACATCTAAGATAGCAAAATATACACTACCTACTCTAACTAAGAAAGGTAAAAATCATATTCTAAGAATTGAGGATATAGCTCCAATCCTCTATCTCCATCTTAAGATATATGGAACTAAAGAGTATGAGAAAGAATATGTCATGGTAGATGAAGCACAAGATTTAAGTGTAGTTCAAATTGCTACACTACTTCAGATATCAAGAAAGCATAATGTAACAATAGCGGGAGACCTTGCTCAATCAATCATAGCTCCTTTCTACATAAAGGACTGGAATCAGATAATTGAGCTTTTTAAGAAACTAAATATTGAGGAATATTCTTTCCATCAATTAAATAGATGCTACAGAAGTACTGTAGAGATAATAGAGTATGGAAACAAAATATTTAGAGATAGATTTCCTAAAAGCTATAAATTACCCGAAGCAGTATTAAGACATGGAGAAGATATTAAAACAATTGTACATGATAAGACAATAGATTCATTAGACGAGAATAGAGTTAAAGAGCTAATAGATATTCTTAAAAAAGAATTTGCAAAGGGATCTGTCACATGTGCATTAATTTGTAGAAACAGAAAACATACTAAAGATACATATGAGAGATTAAGTAAATATGAACAATATTTAGGAAAAGAAATAGTTGATTTTACCTTAAATGATTACAAAACTGGATTATTAATACTACCCATTGAAGATGCAAAAGGACTAGAATTTGATACTGTAATACTCCTAGATGTAAATAGAGAACACTATCCTGATAGTGAGCTCTCTACAAGGCTTCTTTATGTTGCAATAACAAGAGCTTTACATAGATTAATAATTATAGAGAATAGTAATAGATCAGTACTTTTTGAAAAATGAGTATATACGGATTAATAATTGGAGTAGCCACTATTTTAGGATTAGAACTCCTAAGAAGAAAAACTAATATAAAAGAATATCACCTACTTCTACTACCCATTTTCGCTTTAATAGGAGCAAGAACACTCTTTCTTCTTCATAATATAGAGGAGATCGTAAGAGGAGAGATAAAAATATTTCATATATGGAATGGTGGACTTGCATTTTGGGGAGCATTAATTGGCTTACTTTTTGGTATATATATACTCTCAAGAAAATATAAGACTCCCTTTCTATCCCTTACCGATACCTCTTTACTCTTTCTACCCCTTCTACAAGCTATTGGAAGAATAGGAAACTACTTTAACAGAGAACTCTATGGAAAACCAACAGACTTACCATGGGCAATAGAGATACCTAAAGAATTTAGATTAGAAGGATATGAAAACTTTCTTACCTTTCATCCTCTCTTTCTCTATGAAGCAGTCCTAAACATATTCCTTTTTACACTACTACTTTACATCTCTAAAAAAAGTAAAATGAAAGGAGTAGTAACTACAATATATCTAATAGGGTACAGCTTAATTAGAATATGGATGAATAGAATTCGTATAGATAAAGAATATTTTTTAGGTATAGAAACATCAGATCTTTTCGCTTCTATTTTCTTAATAATAGGAATACTACTATTAGTAGTAATATATAAAAAGCATAAATAAACAGTACAAAAGCCTTACAAGAAACTCTTTAAGGTTGAAGAATATCTTCAGTCCTACCCTCTATAGAAATAATAACCTCTTTACTACTATCAAACTGTAGTAATGTTGCCTTTATCTGAGATCTAATACTACTAACCCTACAACTACCACCAACTCCCTCTTCTAATTCCTTGCTAAAATCTACCTTAATAGTATTGTCTAAACTTTCAATACTCAAAACCTCAACCCCCTCACCTATATTACTATAATACCCTAACTGTTTCTCCTCACTACTAACACCCTTAAGCAACTCCTCAATAGATATCTTGCTAAGATTGGAACTACTTACTACCTTTCTCTCAACAGGATAAACCTTTTCACAATCCTCTGGAGATTCCATCTTCGAGTTAGCAAAATATATTTTAACAACAACTTCTTTCTCTCTAACTAATATCTCTCTTTTCCATTCAATATATTCATCATTTTCCTCTAAGCCAGAAGGATTGCTTCTCTCAAATCTGAACACTAATTCACTACTCTCTTCTAAATCAAAATCTAGCTTAAACGAAAACTTAATCTCATCTGAAACTGTCCAGTCCTCATCCGTTTTAGCAATCAATGTTGCAATTAAATCTCCCTCCTCATTAAAAACAGTTATAGGAAACTCCCCTTCAAAAAACCACTCATTACTTATCTTTCCAACCACACTATCATCAATATAGAACTCTTCTAACTCCTCTATATACAATTTCTTTCCCTCAGTATTAGACAGAGCGGTATATTGTTCTTCACTCTTACATATATTGGTAAGATACTTACACATTTCATACCTACAACATATCTCTTCATTCCTAAGAAGGTATGAAAACAACAAAAGCGCAACTGAGAAAAAGATAATAGAGATTATTAACATCAGATTTTTTATCATTCCTTAATAAAGGATAAATCTAATACTTATAGTATACCTGAATATAAAATAAATACAATATCCTACCTATGACCATATTGACCTGTAACTGGATCTTTAAAAAGAAAGTTTTTAGGAGTATAGAAAGTAAATATACCAAACAGAATAAATAAGCCTATGAGTATACCTAAACTAACTCCTTCTCCTAAAAATGATATACCACTATTTAATAAAAAATATACTAGTAAATACCCTAATATTACTGAAAGAACAAAGATGAGAATAGAGACTAAGACAACCTCTTTTTTTAAAATATATCTAATTGGATAGTAGAGTGTTGGAATAAGAAGAAGTGTAAGTAATATACCTAAAAGATTACTCTCTAACGTATTATTATACTGACTCTTTAGTAAAAAATGATGAATAAAGGAGAGAAAGAACATAGGAGCAAATGCTAACTTCAAATGTTCCCATGTACTCTCATTTGTAGCTGAAAAGATATGCAATATTAAACTCCTAGTATACTTATTGTGAGTATAGTGAAAGAGAACTCCAAATACATTAGCTAACAACATACTTATTAGTATAACGATATACAGCATACTTATTAACATTAAGTTATATTACATAATAACAAAAAATATTTAAGGAAGAAAAATAAAAGTGGGCTACACTTGCAGGCATGGAACTTAAATATCTCCTTTCTTTATAAATATTTTTGTAATGCTTTTACAGCATCTGTAGAGTTATCCAATTCTCTTACAAATTCTACTGATTTCCATCCAAAATCTGTATGTTTTTCTGGTTCCATATTTGAAGGGTTTCCATCAAAAGAATTTACTTTGATTAAAGATGCTCTTACAGTTACATCTTGACCGTCTCTGAGATAGCTATTTTCTTGCTGATGTACTATTCCATATTCTTTAATATCAATACCTAATTCCTCCCTACCTGTTCTAATGACTGCATCTTCCAAAGTTTCTCCTGGATTTGATTTCTCTAATGGTATAGTCCAGCATCCAAACTTTTTGTGATATTGCATTAGAATCTGCCCTTCTTTATTTTGAATCCATAGCCATACTCCTAAGTGATCTCTTAAATCTGATTCATTATATTGAGGTTTTTCCTTCATATCCAAAAGTTTAAAATTATTGATTATTATATGTCAAAATGCTTAGAAAATGGTGAGCCGCCTGAGACTCGAACTCAGCACCTACTGCTTAAAAGGCAGTTGCTCTACCGGATGAGCTAGCGGCCCACAAATGGACAAGCCGATTATAACCCCTAGGTATACATTTTTACAAGTTTTTTAGAACCAATCTTTAATAGGAGCAAAAGACCTTCTATGTATATCTGTAGGACCAAACTTCTTTAAAAGCTCCATATGTAGCTTAGTACCATACCCTACATGCTTTTCAAAACAGTAATCTGGATACCTATTTGCTATCTCTCTCATATACCTATCTCTTTCCACTTTAGCAAGTATAGAAGCTGCAGAAATAGAGTAATGCTTCATATCTCCACCCTTAATCTTTTCCATATTGTATCCAATAATAGTGGATACATTCGTACCATCAACAATTAAATAATCTACCCTACTTTTAAGCATCTTCTCCACCTGAGCCAACGCCTGTTGCATAGCTACTCTAACTGCTTTCTGTATCCCAACCCTATCTATCTCTTTAGCACTAACCATCCCTATTCCCCAAGCTAAACAAGTGGATTTAATCTCATCAAAAACAACCTCTCTTTTCTTAATACTCATCTTCTTACTATCCCTAACTGTAGGTAGTAACTGTGTAGAACTATCTATTACTACAGCACCAGCACACACAGGCCCTGCAAGAGGTCCTCTACCAGCCTCATCCAAACCTACTACATACTTAATACCTTTTCTCCAAAGACTCTTCTCTAATTGTATATCTGGAACTATCATATTTAAATATAATATTACAACTTCTAGATTATTTTTTCATTCTACTGTACTATATTAATATATTAAATTTTTATTTTTACCAAAATGAGTTCATGTTCAACAGGTGATTTCTTCAAAGGGTTACTTTTCGGAACAGTAGTAGGTTTAACAGCAGGAATACTTCTTGCACCTAAGTCTGGAGAAGAAACAAGAGAGGATATTAAAAAATTAGCTTTAGATACAACAGATAAAGTGGAGAAATATTACCTCAAAGCTAGAAAAGATCTTCTTAAAAAGATAGAGGACGTAAAGAAAGCAGGTAGAAAAATCGATTTAGAAGCATACAAAAAGCTTGTTTTAAAAGTCGTAGATGAAGTAAAGAAAAATGGAGAACTCACTTCAGATGCCGCAAAAAAGATTGGTATGCAGTTAACTGATGACTGGGAGGACTTTAAGAAAGCAGTATTGTAATTAGATTACTCTCGGTATAAAATCGGGCAATTGCGAGAGTAGTTCAGTTGGCTAGAATGTCTCCTTCCCAAGGAGAAGGTCGCGGGTTCGAATCCCGTCTCTCGCTTTTCTGTATCATTTTTGTTACAATCTTCAATATAGCGCTGATGTAGCTCAGCTGGTAGAGCATTCCCTTCGTAAGGGAGAGGTCGATGGTTCAATCCCATCCATCAGCTTATCAAAAAACTAATGAATACACATAAATATACAATCACAAATCTAATACTAAACTATATCATCCGATATGAACTCAGTATTGAGAAAATAAAGGACACCCCAATGCCCTCCTCTACCCTCTCTACTATCAAAGAGAAATTTAGAACAGAAGAAATAGATAAACTAGGAGAATTAATATCATATCCAATCGGATACAACAAAGCTCTTACAGTTGAAAGAGGACAAGTACTACCATCTTTTAGAAACAAACTAAGAATATTTACCAACTTTAAAAACGCACAAGACTTCTTAGACACATACAGTGCAAAAAGTGCTCTTAAACCATCCATAGAGCTCTCTACACATATAAATAGGATAGTTATGAAAAACATTGTAGAAGAATGGGATCTAGGAAAAATAAAAACATTCTCTGAAAAACCTTTCGATCTTTATGACACATGGTACACATTAAGAGATTACTACCCCAATGAAGATATGAGAGTATATTTTAATGACCACTTCTCCTCCATTACCAACTCCTCCTCTCAAACACACAAACTCATTCAATTAGCAATACTACTCTATGAATATATTGATAAAGCACCCTTCTTTTCAGGTAATCAAATTACAGCAATATTAACAATCAAAGCATTAGCCAAGATATATAATCTAAATCCATACAATCTCATACCATTCTGTAAAGCATTCTACCTAATCAGTGAAGATATACACTCAGCATTTAAAATCTCTAAAGGTAAAAAAGACCTTACCGTCTTTATCGAAGCAATACTCTACACTCTCTCATTAGCTACCATAGAACTAGCTAAAGAGATCTCACAAACATATGAAAAGAAAGAAGAGATAAACAGAAGGATAGGAAAGGACCTAAACCCTAGACAGATAAAAATAATTGAATACTTAAACAACAACCTAAAACTAACAAGACAAGAGTGTACTAAAATGATGGGAGTCTCCTTTATGACCTCATACAGAGATTTAAAAGAATTACTTGATAAAGGATATATACAACAGAAAGGAAAAGGAAGAGGAACATACTACATTATCCCCGACGAAAGTGATAAAATATTGACCGAAGACGAAGATATTAAAATATTTACTTAACCATTCCTAATATGAAAGATACCTCAAAATACGACATAATCATTGGATTAGAGATGCATATACAGACTAAAACAAACAGTAAGATATTCTGTGGATGCTCTGCAAACTACTTCCAGAAAGAACCCAATACTCTTGTATGCCCTACATGCCTAGGATTACCTGGAGGACTTCCTAGACCGAATAGAAGGGCAATAGAGCTATGCATACTCTTAGGACTTGCAACAAACTGTAGTATAGATAACGAAATACACTTTCATAGAAAACACTACTCCTACCCCGATCTACCTAAAGGATATCAAATTAGCCAGTATGACAGACCGATATGCTACAGTGGATATTTAGATGTAAAAAACGAAGATAACAATATCTCTAGAGTGGATATAGAGAGAATACATCAGGAAGAAGATGTCGCAAAATCAACACATCACAAAGAGGGTAGTACAAAATACACACTAATCGATTACAACAAATCTGGAGTATCCCTAATCGAATTAGTCACAAGACCGAATATAAAGAGTGCATATGAAGCAAAAGAGTTTGCATCTAAAATAAGACAGATTCTTAGATATCTTAATATATCAGATGCAGATATGGAGAAAGGACAGATGAGATGTGAACCTAATATATCTGTTCAAGAAAAAAACAGATGGGGATATAAAGATGGCAAAATTCTTCCCATCGGTGATTACAAACTTAATCCTAAAGTTGAGATAAAAAATATTGGATCAATATCTGCAGTAGAAAAATCTATAAACTACGAAGTAGACAGACTCATTAAAGAAATAGAAGAAGGAAAACAGATAATACAGCAAACAAGAGGATGGGATGCAGATAGAGGAGTTACAATATTTCAAAGATCAAAAGAATCTGCCGAAGACTACGGATATTCACCTGATCCAGATATCCCCATCATTGATATATCAAAAGAAGATATAGAGAGGATATCAAAAGAGCTAGTAGAACTACCAGATACTAAAAAACAGAGATATATTACTCAATACAATCTCTCAGAATATGATGCAAATGTACTAACTTCAGATAGAGATATCTCCATCTACTATGAATCCGTCTTAAAGCTAGTCTCAAAACAACTAGATTCTAAAACTGCACCAAAAGCTACTGCTAACTGGTTAACAGGTTCCGTTTTTTCAATAGCAAATGAAAATAACTTAGAGATAAATGAACAAAATATCCCTAAAGAAGACTTAGCAACTTTAATTGTAGAATATGAGGATAAAATATTAACTAAGAACAAAGCAGAAGAGCTTCTAAGAGAATCGATCATAGAGAAAAAAGATTTAGGTCAACTACTAAACGAAGCTAAAGAAAGTGCAAAGGAAACTACAACTAACCTCTCAAATATCATAGAAGAAGTTATTAACGAAAATAGTAAAGCGGTAGAAGATTTTAAAGGAGGCAAAGAAGCATCTCTTAGTTTCCTTGTTGGTCAGGTTATGCAAAAGACAAAGGGTACAGCAGACCCCAATAGTGCTAGATTACTTTTAATAGAGAAATTAAATGAATAAGAACAAATCAAAAGATACTACAAAACTTTCTAAAACAGAGAAAAAAGTAGAAACAAACAAAATTTTACCTACTAAAAAACATATACCTTTTAACAATCTTAGAGAAGATAAAGTAGAAGAATCTCTACCTCAAAAAGAAGTTCTAGCTAATGCCAAACATACAGAAGGAGAATTTGTTAAAATATATGGTGAAGTATTTGACTCTCTTGAAGAGAGTTAATATTAAGAAATCTTTGTAAAATATCCATTTCTTTAGTAAAATATCCCTACTTAGCCGAAGTGGCGAAACTGGCAGACGCACATGCCTTAGGAGCATGTTGGGATAATACCCAGTGCAGGTTCGACTCCTGTCTTCGGCATATATATTACTAATACTAAAAACATGTATAAAAAAATAATAGCTCCTTTCCAAAAAGTATTACTAGAAAAGAGAATGTGTGTAGGATGTACAAATCCTTTAGACCAAGCAAAAAGAGTAGGAAAACTCTCTGAAAGAAGAGAGATGGTCGAGTGTAAATGTAAAAGAAGATATGTCTTTAACAAAGAATTAAATGAATACCAAAGAGCTAGTTTTCAAGAAGAGCAACAGTTTCTAAAAGAGCTTTCCAAAAAGACTCTTGTATAGTAAAATCTTTCTTAGATATGCCGCTATCGTCTAGTGGACTAGGACAACAGGTTTTCATCCTGTAAACCGGGGTTCGATTCCCCGTAGCGGTACCATCCAGCTAACCTATAGCTGTGAAGTATTGCAACAACAAGCATACTCCCCCTATACTATAAGTTAGCGGGATAAATTGAAAGCCCCAAAACCTATGTATGAAGTAAAAGAAGAGGAGAAAAAACAACTAAAAGCTACAGATTTTTTTGCCTCGATAGGAAGCTTTATCTCATCTTTTGTTGAAACTGTTGTAGTTGCTCTTGTATTAGCAGTAGTCCTCTATCTCTTCATCATGACACCTCATGAAGTTGTAGGAAATTCTATGCACCCCACATACAAAAATGGAGAGTATCTAATGGCAAACAAGATTGTGTATAGATTCTCAAGTCCTAAAAGAGGTGATGTTGTAATATTTAAGTACTCTGATACACAGGACTTTATTAAAAGAATAATAGCTATACCAAATGATGAAGTAATGATAAAAGATGGAGCAATATATATAAATGATACGAAATTAGATGAATCTGGATATCTAGCAGAAACTGTTGTCACTAATGGAGGAGCATATATTCATGAAGGACAGAGTATAAAAGTTCCTGAAGGTCACTATTTTGTATCAGGAGATAATAGACCAAATAGTTCAGATTCAAGAGAGTTTGGTCCAATTTCTAAAGACAGAATCAAAGGAAAGGCATGGATAGTATACTTTCCATTCTCTGAATTTAGACTAGTTACACACGAGAACTACAACATGTAGACTCCAGCTGTGAAACATGCTAGATTATACAGATGAAAACTTTTGTAATTGCAAACCAAAAAGGTGGAGTAGGAAAAACAACTACTACAATTAATCTAGGAGCTGCATTAGCTAAAAAAGGGAAGAAGGTATTACTAATAGACTTAGATCCTCAAGCAAATCTCTCTTCAGGTGTAGGGTTTACACAACAGTTTGATAAAGAAAGTTGGAGTTCTACAGAAGGAGCACCTTACAAAAATATATACGATGTTTTAGTAAACTCTACAGATATTTCTTCCGTATTCGTTACTACCTCTACCCCTAATCTCTTTCTTGTTCCCTCACATCTCTCTTTGGCAGGAGCAGAGATTGAGATGGTTAATATGCTCTCTAGAGAAACACTTCTAAAAAAAGCAATCTCCAAGGTAAATAATATTGATATTGTAATAATAGATTGTCCACCATCACTTGGTCTCTTAACAATTAATGCTCTCTGTGCTGCTGAACAATTACTCATTCCAATACAGTGTGAATATTTCGCACTAGAGGGGCTAGGACAGCTCATAGAGACATCAAAACTAGTAAAAGGTATAAATCCCTCCCTTAGTATAGGAGGTGTCATTTTAACGATGTACGACAGCAGAACAAAACTCTCTACAAGTGTAGTTAATGATGTAAAAGAATTCTTCAAAGAAACAGCCTTTAATACCATAGTACCTAGAAATGTTCGACTCTCTGAAGCACCTTCACACGGTAAGACAATATTTCAATACGATCCAAAATCTAGCGGTGCTTTAGCATACAAAGAATTAGCAAAGGAATTTATTAAAAGATTTTTTAAATTTTAAACTAAAACAAAATGTCAGAAGAGAGATTAGGAAAAGGATTAGCTGCATTAATTGATTCAAAAGAGATAGACAACTCTAGTAGCTCATATAGAGAGAAGTTTGATATCAACAAGATCTCTCCTAATCCATATCAACCTAGAATGAATATTGATCCAGAAGAGCTAATAAGTATTGCAGATTCAATTAGAGAGCATGGAATAATACAACCATTGATTGTAACCAAGGATAAATCATCGGATAGATATCTAATCATTGCAGGAGAGAGAAGATTTAGAGCAGCACAACTAGCAGGTCTAAAATATATCCCCATTGTAATAAAGGAATCTTCTCCTCAAGAGATGTTAGAATTAGCATTGATAGAGAATATACAGAGAAAAGACCTAAACCCACTTGAAGAGGCCAACTCTTTTATTCAACTTCAAGATGAATTTGGTCTCTCACAAGATGAGATTGCTCAAAAGGTAGGATTAAATAGAGTAACCATAACAAACAAGATTAGATTACTTAAACTACCCGATGAAGTAAAAGAGGTTGTAATGAACGAGACCATTAGTGAGGGACACGCTAGAGCTTTACTTGGTATTAGAGATGAAGAGTCTCTAATTGCAGCTACTGATATTACAATTAAAAGAGGTCTTAGTGTTAGACAAACAGAGGCCCTTGTTAGAAAGATTAACTATGGTAAAACAGCTAAATACAAAAAATTACAAACATCTAGCCCAGAGCTACTACTTTACGCTGAAGAATTAACTAAAACACTAGGATATTACACCACTATTAGAAAGATGAGTAAAGGTGGACGAATACAGATTAGATACATGTCTAACTCTGACTTAGATGACATATTAACCAAACTAGGAGTAGATGGCAAAAAGCTTATTTAACCCCTACCTCTTGTCTAAGCTTTTCATAAAGTAATACTCCAGCACTAACACTGACATTTAAAGACCCTATTCCCTCTTTCATAGGGATGGAGATCTTTTCATCTGCTCTCTCAAGCATACCAGCAGACAACCCTACATCTTCTGCCCCTAGTATAAATGCACATGGACCTTTCAAATTACTCTCAAAATATGTCTTACCTTCCATATCAGTAGCAAATATTTTAATGTCATTTCTCTTAAGTTCTTTTACAGCAGTAAAGAGATTCATCTCTACCAAAGGAATTCTTTCTGCAGCTCCCATAGAGACTCTCATACTCTCATCATTGATAAAAGGAACCTCCGATGGAGAGGTAATAACTCCATTTACCCCTACAGCAAATGCTGTTCTTAAAATAGCACCGATATTCTGACTATACTTAACATTATCTAAGATAATAAAGAAGGGCATTTTATCTGCAGAATATATACTCTCTAAAAGCTCTTCTAAAGTCCAATAGTTTTGAGAAATCATCATACCTACTACACTCTCAGACTTAGAGCTCTTTAATCTTCTTGTTAGAGTTTTCTTAGGTACTCTGATAATAGGGATCTTTCTTTTAGTAGCAAGGTCAATTATCTCCTTAGTCTTTTCATCTCTGTATGCAGAAGACGCTATATATATATGCTCAAACTCCTTCTCCTCTCGAAGAAGTTCTAAGAGTGCATTCTTACTCTCAATTTGAATAAAGTGTTGTTTAGCCATCCTACTTAAACAGATTCTAGCACATCAATGTAGAACTGTCCTCTTTTAAATCCACTCATACGTCTAAACTTTACAATACCATCTATTTTAGAGTGAATTGTATGGTCTCTAGATATATATGTATTCTTACCAGGATGATACACAGACCCTCTCTGTTTAACCAAAACATTACCAGCTTTTACACTCTCTCCTTCAAACTTCTTTACTCCCAATCTCTTCCCAGCAACTGTTGAGCCCATTGAGACACTTCCTGCTCCAGCAACTTTCGCCATTTCTGTGTGTATTAAACTTAATTATTATCTTCTGGATAATATGAAAATATTCCTTGTGATAATACTATTATTTCTCTCCCATTTCAAGTCCTCTTTTGAATACACCTTGTTTAAAACATCCCATTTTTTACCAATCAGAGAAGATATATTTAAAGTTCTCTGACCACTAAGAGTCTTGTAAGAAGGAATTACTAGTACAACCTTAAAACCTTTCTTTGCTACAGTATCTAATACTTTGAACAGTCCTGTATACAAGCTCTTAACCTCTTCTAAAAGAGTATCTGCTTTAAAACTTGTTATCACTTTTCGCAAAACAGGACCCATAAATGGTTCACAGACAACAGCTCTAATACCAGTCTTTTGTAGATCTTTAACTATCTTTTTCTCAACATTACGGATATCTAATTGAAAAAGATTGTACTTTACTCCTGCAATTAATCCCTCTCTATGCAACCACAAAATATTCTCATGAGAGTTAGATATCGCTCTCTGATCTATATCCGTACCTAAGATATCAAAACCTAAAACTGCAGCTTCCATTAGTATAGTACCACTACCACAGAAAGGGTCCCAGATAATGCCATCTTTTAGTCCTACCAGATTACACATAATTCTAGCTAACTTCTGAGGCAAAACACCCATATCATAGTCTGACTTTGGCCTATCTATATCCCTTCTTACAAATGATTCAACATCCTGTACACCCAGAGTCCTACCATACATCTGTTTGGTAGGTGTATTAAATATTACAAACTCAAACCCCTTCTCCAATATCTTGTTGTTTCTAATTTGAGCCTCATTTAATTGACCTTCTTTGGGTAAAATAAATCTGGAAGAGACACCTTGGTTAGTAAAGAATTTCTTAATCTCATTAGAAAGCTTCTCTATACTCCTTCTATCTACCTTCCCTCTATCTAAAAACGAGACCCCAAACAGTACCTTCTTGAACTCTAAAAACTGAGGAAGAAAAGAATCAATATCCTCAATTACCTCACCATATCTAATATATCCACCTAATCTAGAAAATATTTTAGATATAATTTGTGGTGTAGCTAATTTACTCTCTAAAAGAAACACTCCACCTCCAATATTTTTAATAGAGTCTTTAGAAATACCATACGTTTCTAAAACAGTAGATAGCTCTACCAAAGAGAGTGATTGAAACACACCAAATTGAAAGAAATATCGCATATTAAGCAATAGATTTAACCAAAACCCTTGTTATTAAAGCCCTATGGCCCTGAGATCTTCTATATCTAGACTTCGCCTTATACTTAAACACATTAACCTTATCATCCTTTTTCTGAGAAGTAATCTCTAAAACTACCTTTGAGCCTTCAACAAGAGGAGTTCCTATTTTAACATCACTACCATCAGATACTAGTAAAACATCTTTAATCTCTACCTTATCACCCTTGTTTCCTTTAATCTTGTTTATTTCGTACTCTCTACCTTCATATACCTTAAGCTGTACACCAGAGATCTTGATTACTGCAAACTTTTTATTTTCATCAGATTTAATCATAACAGAAGGATTTTAATTTATAAAGTCATAATTGTCAATTATCTTTCCCTTTGTTCTTCGCTCTTTTGTATTATTCATTATACTCTGAATAACTCCCAAAGAGAACAATGTCATAACAGTAATACTTCCTCCAGCACTTACTAAGGGAAGAGGAATACCTGTTGCAGGAATAGCTCCCGTATTAGTCCCAATGTTAACAAATACTTCTAACAGTATCTTCATAGTAATACCTATTGAGAGCATAAGGAGGAATGGATTATCCACATTATTAACAGAGAGAATCAGTCCATTTATAATAATTATTCCATACATTATCAGTAAAAAAAGAGAACCTACTAAACCAAACTCTTCTGCAAAAGATGCAAAGATAAAGTCTGTTTGATGCTCAGGAAGAAAGTTCCTCTTACTCTGAGTACCGTTACCAAAACCTTTTCCAAATATCTGACCTGACCCTATCGCTATTCTTGCTTGATTAACATTAAACCCTAAGTTTTGAGTATCTTGGCTAGGATTAAGAAATACCTCTATCCTATCCCTTTGGTAATCTTTTAGAATATCACGATACAAAACAACAGAGAATATACCCACTAATATACTTAAAAATACAGCAGATATGATAAATATTCTCCAGCTATCTCTATAATAGAATGAGAATATCGCTAATATTACACCGATTAGTGATATTAAAAGATAGAACCAGTTATTTAGAATAGTCGAGGTAAAAAAGGCAACCGTTATACTTGCAATAATGATTAGTAATACACTATTTCTTAATTGGTTATTTAACCCTGTAAACGCAACAAGAAACCATATCAGTAGTATTAGTATAGACATACTACCACTAGGTTGCATATATACTAGGATAACAATCGGTAGAACTAGAAGAAGAGATATAAAAAAAAGAAACCACTCGTTGTACCTATCTTTAAAAGAAAATACTAATGCAGTGGTTAATATCACTGTAAACTTCGCTATCTCAGAGGGCTGAATCTGTACTCCAGCTACTACTAACCATCTCTGTACATTGTTAACAACAGGACCAAAAAGAAGAACCAGAACTAAAAGAACTATCGTTATTAGATATATAACTAATCCTACCTGCCACTCTCTGAATATAGAGATGTTAAACATAGAGAGAAGAAAATATATACCAAAACCAAAGAATAAGAATATTAACTGTTTAGTAACAATAGAGAGGTCTCCAAAGGTACCGTCTGTTTGAATCACAGTAGAAAGTAGTGCAATTATTCCAATTAAAGAGAGAAAAAGCATAGGAAGAAGCAACCCAAGGTTTACATTTATTTTCCTACTCTCTTTCTTGGATATATTTATCATACTCCAATATCTATTAACTTAGTTCTACTTCTAATTCCTTTCTTTATTTCAATAAAGCTTTTAGGACATTGGAAATATTCAGAAAGTAATTCTATTAACTCTAAATTAGCATTATTGTCATGTGGCTTAGAACGAAGAAATGCCAGATACTTATGTTTTCCTAAATGAGAAATCTCAGATTTAAAAGAGTTTGTTTTTACAACAACCTCTATCCTAATCATTACTTCTTCTTACCTTTAAACATACGTCTCATAAAGGCAGGTTTGTCTAGTGGATCTTCAAAGTCATCATCATCCATCTCTACCTTTTTAGTTGCTCCTTTCTGAACTTCCTGTTTAAGAGGTTTCTCTGCCTCACTCTCCTCTGGCTCTAGTTCATCATTATCATCAAAGAACATCTCTTTCTTCTCTTCTACTTCCTCCTGCTCATCTTCTTCCTTTTTGAAAAATGATGGTTTAAAAGAAAAGTCCTCTATATCATTATCACTCTCTTCTTCTCTTAGTTGTTTTGTATATATCTGTTTGTTTTCATCAAAACCGGTAGCCACTATTGTAATGACAATCTCATCTTCTAAATCTGGATCTATCTGAGCACCAAATATAATATTTGCAGATGGATCTACAGCCTCCTTTATTAACTCTGATACCATACTTATTTCAGGAAGTGTTATATCTGCTCCTACAATATTGTAAAGAACACCCGTTGCTCCCTCAATAGACATATCAAGTAATGGACTTGTGGTAGCTGCACGAGCTGCTAGCTCTGCCCTATTCTCACCTTTTGCTCTACCGATACCCATAAGGGCTGTCCCAGAGTTAAGCATTACAGATTTAGCATCATTAAAGTCTGCATTAATATATCCTGTTTGATTAATCAAGTTAGAGATACTATTTACTCCCTCTGCTAAAACAGAGTCTACCATTTTCATAGCTTCAATAAAGGAGATATTCTCATCTGCTATCTCCAGTAGTCTCTGGTTAGGTACTATAATTAAAGTATCTACCTTGTCTCTTAATGCCTCTATACCTTCTTCAGCTACCTCTCTTCTCCTATTACCTTCAAAATCGAAGGGTTTAGTCACAACAGCAACTGTTAAAGCTCCCATATTCTTAGCAACACCTGCTATAATTGGAGCTGCACCAGTACCTGTACCACCTCCCATTCCTGCTGTAATAAATACCATATCTGCTCCCTCTAAAAGTTCCTGTATCTGATCCAAACTCTCTTCAGCAGCCTCTGCCCCTATCTCATGATTTCCTCCTACACCCAATCCTTTAGTAAGATTTTCACCTAACTGAAGGGTAATAGGTGCCTTTGATTGCTTTAGAACCTGAGCATCTGTATTAAAGGCCATAAATTCAACCCCTGTAATATCGTAGTCCATAATCATAGTATTGACGGCATTACATCCTCCACCACCAACTCCAACTACTTTAATTTTTGCTACCGGATCTACATTTGTTGTAATTAACATAACTCCCCAAAACTTTTAAATTAAATCTGGACAGTTTACGGCATTAACGACTTAAACCAATTAATCACTTTACCAAAGAAATCACTACCTCCACTCTTACCATGTGGTGTCTCTATATCTACTTCATCATCTATAGCGTGTTTAATCAAACCTTGTACACAAGCAAAAGAAGGATCAGAGATCTCTTCTGTCATACCACTCAAACCTGATGGATACCCTATTCTAGCAGCTACTCCAAATACTCCTTGTGTAAACTTAGTTAAATCTTTTAACAGAGAAGTACCTCCAGAAAGAACTATACCTGCAGGCATAGCGATATCAAATCCTGCCTTCTTAACATTCTCTCTAGCCATTTCAAATATCTCTTCACATCTAGCTTCTACAATCTTTCTTAGCATATCCTTAGAAATCTTCTTACCAGGGATATCCAATATCGACAAATCTATCTCATCTTCCTTACTCTTTTTAGGTTTCTCATCCTCTACTTTACGAAGCAATGCAGGAGTAGAATCACTACCTAGTTTTTTACTTTTTGCTTTATTCTCCATTAAATCAGACATATGTACCTTTATACGCTCAGCATCTTCTAAAGACACTTGTAATCCAATTGCAATATCACTAGTAATATTAATTCCTCCTAAAGATATTGTACTACTGTAGATAATAGAGCCTTCTTGGAATATTGAAATAGCTGTTGTACCAGCACCAATATCTAAAAGAGAAACACCTAATTCTTTCTCTGTATCTGTAAGAACAGAGAGTGAAGACGCCCAACCTGCAAATACAACATCGTATACATTTAAGCCTAACTGTTCTACACATTTCTTTAAGTTCTGCCAGTAAGAGTTAGGAGCAGTAATGATATGGGTTTCTACCTCCAGTCTACTTCCAGACATACCGATAGGATACTTAATACCACCCTGACTATCTACAACAAACTCTCTAGGGATAATGTGGATAGGGTTTAGATTCTCTGGTAAAGATAATGTTCGTGCATTCTCTATAGCTCTGTATGTATCATCTATTGTTATTTCTGAACCTGCAACTGCAACTACTCCCTTGTTATTAAGACTCGTAACTGCTTCACCATTAATAGAAACAAAAACATCAGAGACTGTCACACCTGCCATCCTCTCAGCAGCAGTCACACTCTCTGAGATAGCTGTAGTAGCATCATCAATATTAACTACTACTCCCTTCTTAATACCCTTACTAGGATATGAACAGACACCTATTACTGAGGGAGCTTGATTATCCTCCACTGAGGAGATTACTGTAGTAATCTTGGAAGAACCAACATCTATTGCTGTTATTATTTTCCGTGCCATATTTTTCGGCAGTCTAATTTTACTTTAATTTAAGAATTATTTTTACTTATATATAATATAATCAAAATACTTTCTCTTAGCAAGAACCTTTATCAATTCTTTCAAAGTAGCCAATATATGTCAATAAAGGACTACTTTAATCTCATTACCGGTCTCTCAAAACGAAGATCTAACGAAGCAAATTCAATATTTTCATCATTAATCTTCTGACCAACTAAATACATTCTAGAGAGTTGCAAATCAAGATCAAAACTTATATCAAAAGTAAAAATCTTACCATCTTCACTAGTAAATCTACTAACACCCTCATCTAAAGTAATACTAGATACAGAGTACCCAAATGTAGAGAGTAACTTCTCTATATCTTTTATCTCTTCTACAAATATTAACCTGTTGTTACTCTCTAAAAAGGCATTACTCTGAATAGATATATATCCTTCACTCCTACAGGTATCTAAGCATTCTGTACAAACTTGCTCTATCCTAGTTCCCTCACTTGAAAAAAGAATACATCTCTCTGCAGAATATCCCATATACAAAGGGATATATTCATCTACTTTAATCTCCAGAGTAAACGGAATCTTCTTCTCAACATATATTTTTTTTACATACCCTTTCTCTTTACTAATATCTTCCTCTACTAACTTTGATGAAAGCAAGAATATATTCTTACCTTTAAATTTCTCTACTCTTTTACTTAAGTTCTCTAAATTTACATTACTCCCTTCTTTAGTACTAAACTGTATATTCCTAACATTCCAAAGACCAAAGATATTACTAAGGATGAAAAAGAGAAGTATTAAAAAGGGTAAAGAGTATCGTTTTAGAAAGATACCTACAGATGTACGACTTACTTTATTTATAAAAACACTCTTTCTTAAATCAACCTTGTGCATACAAAAAGTTTATCCTACAACTAGATATTTGAAAAGAGAATTCAAAGATTAAAAAATATCTGCTACTATTTATCATCTCTATGATAGATTTAATACTAACAAAAACAGCAGAGATATTAGTCGGTATGGGATACTGGGGAGTATTTTTCTCTGCAATGGGGATATTTCCTACTGAAGTAGTCATTACTCTTTTTGCAGCATCTAAGACTAGCTCTATGTGGTTAATAGCTGTTGTATCTTCCTTAGGTGCGGTAATAGGGGGGATACCTACATACTTTTTAGGATATATCTTTAGAGAAGATCTCTTATACAAATGGCTTAATACAAAAGGGAGCTTCTTAGGTATAGATACGAACAAGATAGAGGAGAGCAAAAGGAAGATAAGGAAGCATGCATTTTGGTATCTTTTTCTTACTAAATTTGTACCATGGTTAAGGGTAGCAGCCAATATTGCAGCAGGATATGTAAGAATAGGTCTACTGCAGTACATATTAGCTACTTTCTTCGGTATGTTTCTATACACTGTAATACTGGCATTAATAGGGATAGAGGCTGGTGAGAGCTGGGATGAAATAAATAGGTATATAAATATGTTAGATAAAGGAACTGTAACTATAATAATAGCGATACTGTTAACATACTTCCTCTACAAGAGTAAGAAAAAGGTAATTTCCAAAGTAAGAGATAGTGAAAGAGATACTATCGATTCTAAACAATCAAAATACTAAGAATAGGATTGTTCTCTCCTTCCTCTCTTTGCTAGTAAGATAATTAGTAACATGATAAATAGACCTACTCCCCCTATCACAATATATTTTACCTGTGATGAAGAAAGGACCTTACTCTGATCTGGTTCTTCTGTAGGAGTCGTCTCTAACTTCTTTGCTGAGTCACTATCTTTAGTTGTAGCACTAATTTCATTTGACCAAACTTCTTTTGCACACTTATTATCACTTCTAATTCTGAAATAGTAGGTTGTATTTGGAGAGAGAGCTTCTACTAGATAAGTTCTGGGTGTACCCAAAGTCATTTTTACACCAACTAGCTCGTTAGTATAATTTCCTGATTGAGTTCCATATTGTAAGATATATTTACTTGCAAAGTTACTCTTGTCTGATAAACGTAGCAATATACTGGTAGAACTTTGAGCAACAGCACTATACAACGTTGGTGCCTCTGACTCATATGTACAATCTTGGATTGGTAAAGCTGAACTAGTTTTCTTCCTAGGCAACGTAGGTTGAGTAGTAGAGGATTCTGGTGTTGTATCCTCTTTTTCCTTGTTAACAACTAATACTCCTTCTGATTCAGAACTGTGAAGTCCTGCACCACTTACTGCTTTTACAAAAAAGGTATAAATACCTTCTCCTAAATTTGTAACTACGCTAGTAGATGTAGTTGTACCAGTAAGAGAAGCTGATCCAGTTACTCTCCATATATATTCAACTATGCCTGAAACCGTATTTGTTGCTGCTGTCCAGAACCAAGTTTGAGATAATAGTGTTGTTGGAGTAGTAGTTGAAGGAATACCTGGTGTAGAGGGTAGAGATGTATCAACCTTAACAGTATTTGATCCTGTATACGTTGCTTGATTGCCAGCATTATTAGAAACTAGATACTGGTATTGATAACAGTAACCTGATGAAATTGTAGTATCAGTATAATCAGGATAATCACCTGATACTGCAATAGTAGAATACTCTCCATATGAATCACAAATACCATTTGATAGGGTTGCTGATCTACGCTGAACTGTTCTAGAAGAAGTGTCAATACCTGAATATGGATCGTAACCATCATATACTGTTAGTGCAACAGAGCTAGAAGTATTATACCCATCTGCATAATCAATTGATCCTCCCATTGGAACTGATATACCAACTTTGACAGTATTTGATCCTGTATAGGTAGCTTGATTTCCAGCATTATCAGAAACTAGGTACTGGTATTGATAACAGTAACCTGATGAAGCTGTATCGTCAGTATAATTAGGATAATCACCTGATACTACAATAGTAGAATACTCTCCATATGAATCACAAATACCATTTGATAAAGTAGCCAATCTACGTTGGACTGTTCTAGTTGATATATCTATTCCTGAATGTGTATCATTACCATCAGCTACCGTTAATGCAATAGACTCAGAAGTACTATACCCATCTGCATAAGCTATTGATCCTCCCGTTGGAGTGATTGTATCAACTTTAACAGTATTTGTTCCTGTATAGGTAGCTTGATTACCTGCATTATCAGAAACTAGATATTGGTATTGATAACAATTACCTGATGAAATTGTATCGTCAGTATAATTGGGATAATCACCAGATTCTGCAATAGTAGAATACTTACCATAGTCACTACAAGCACCATTTGATAAAGTAGCTGTTCTACGCTGAACTATTCTAGTTGATATATCTATTCCTGAATGTGTATCATTACCATCAGCTACTGTTAGTGCTACAGATCCTGAGGTATTATACCCATCTGCATAAGCTATTGATCCTCCCGTTGGAGTGATTGTATCAACTTTAACAGTATTTGTTCCTGTATAGGTAGCTTGATTACCTGCATTATCAGAAACTAGATATTGGTATTGATAACAATTACCTGATGAAATTGTATCGTCAGTATAATTGGGATAATCACCAGATTCTGCAATAGTAGAATACTTACCATAGTCACTACAAGCACCATTTGATAAAGTAGCTGTTCTACGCTGAACTATTCTAGTTGATATATTTATACCTGAGTGCGCATCATTACCATCGTTTACTGTTAGTGCAACAGAGCTAGAGGTGTTGTACCCATCTGCATAAGCTATTGATCCTCCCGTTGGAGTGATTGTATCAACTTTAACAGTATTTGTTCCTGTATAGGTAGCTTGATTGCCGGCATTATCTGAAACTAGATATCGATATTGATAACAATTACCTGATGCTACAGTATCATCAGTATGATTAGGATAGGTTCCTGATATTTCAATAGTAGAATAACCTCCATACAAGCCACAAGTACCATTTGATAAAGTTGCTGATCTTCGCTGAACTATTCTAGAAGATATATTTATACCTGAGTGTGCATCAGCACCATCAGCTACCGTTAGTGCTACAGACCCAGAAGTATTATAACCGTCTGTATAAGCAATTGATCCACCTGTTGGAGCTGATGTGTCTATACCGAAGTCTGGATTACCACCTTTTGCTGTCCATGGGCCTGTACCAACAACATTATTAGTACTAGCTTGCCAATGATAGGTTGTTCCATTTGTTAAACCTGAAACTGTTACAGATCCCAAAACTGGACTATCCGAATACTGTACTTCTGTACCTGAGTGAGTCATTGAATCTGTGAAAGGCGATGCATTAGGCTTAACTTCTACATATGGTGTTAATGAATCAGGACTGTTTGTTGAGGACATATTAAATTTAAGAACTACTGATGTTTCATTTATCCAGCCACCAGAAGGAATTAATGTTACCCCATCGGATCTGTATTGTGAAAGAGAAGTTGCTACAGCAGGAGCTTGATATTCATATGGTCCTATATCAGGATTCCCTACCAACTCATTACCTAAAATATCAGCTGTTCTAGAGGCAACTGTTATCCCTTCATTGATCATCGGAGAACTAGCCGTTAGACGGAAGTCATCATTACCACTAAAATCTCTCGTAAAGATACTACCTTCTGAATTAGTCCAATCTTCAGAAGTCCTAATTGTATTAATAATATTCTCAAAAGAATTAACTTCTATATATTTACCATTATATTTTGCTACCTCATCAATCATCCAAGCCCACTCTTGATGAGTCATCTCATCAGTTGAATGAGAAAGTAGTCCATAAAAATACCCATTACTTGCTATAGATGCTAAAACCCTAGCCCCTTGTTCAATGTCACCTTTTGAACGATCTCCAACAAAAGTACTAACTGTTGGACGACCATAAATGTTAAATACATCGATTGATCCAAGCCAAGTTTGTTGTAAGGAAGTACCAACATTGCTACTTCTTGCTCCTATTTAAGTTTGTATGTTCCTGTATCCAGTTTAAAACCGCACTATTTGCCTTATTAAATGGAAATGCCAAAGTTTTTACCGTATATCCTGAACAACCCGAACCCCCTTGCACTGCTTCTTCTAAATCAGTAATGGAGTTTGTTATCTCCTCTGTATAATATCTATTCGTAGCCTCTGTTGAATCATCAAAAGGAATTCCTATTGGAGTACCAATAGGTAAACTTGTAGAAGCATCCTTCAAAGTAATCGAAGGTGTATAAGGAGAAATATTAGTCACTACAGAACACATATAATTTGGCCAATTATCTTCAATTATTGCGCATAATTTCCCAATAGTATCGTAAGATATATTTGTTAAATCAATAGAAGTGTGCGTATCACCTGAGCCTGTTACAGATAGTCGAGTTCCATTATTAGAAACAACAAATGTAATATCATCATGAAACCCAATATAGGTAACACTAATAGCATCAGATAGGCTTAAATCATTGTGATGTCTTGTATGAACTCCTACTTCATGTCCCTTTCTATAAAGATCTTGTAGTTTTGTTTTATCACTATCATTTAATCTATGCGTGTCTGAGATATAACAAGATATTGGAATGTTATAATTTGTCATTGCATAATTAGCATTTGTCACACAGTAGTTAAGATTTTCCCTATCATCTGTAGAAAAAGCTAAGTAACCTAGATTTGTTCTAGTAGATTTATAATGTGGGAAAGCATTAATAATATCATCTGCTGAATTCCAAGTTTTTGCACCTGTACCACTAGTAACAGTCTGAGGCGTATCCCACCTACCCTGAATCAAACAATTAGTAGTATTAATTGTTCCCCCATTATTATAATGAAAGACATTTCCTGTTAAAGTACCATTTGCTGTAAAGCTACAGTTAGTAAAATTAGCTTCATCCCCACTATGTACAGACACAGCTACATTAGCAACCCCATTAACTACACAATTGTAGAAATAAGCAGTTCCAGCATTTGCAGCATTAAACTCAATACCTCTAGCATTTGGATTACCATACAAAACAACGTTTATAAAGGTTGTTGTATAAGAACTATCAGTTCTTAAGCTAATACTATAATTGTTTCCTCCAGCATTAACAATATATACATTTTTTACTAAAGTATTGTTCTTATATATTGCTAAAGGTACATAACTACCTGACCCTGAGATAGTTAAATTTTGAATAACAATATTATCTGCATTTGCTCCTAGGGTATAAGAAGAATTATTATTCGTAATCGTTACTGCTCCATTAAATCCAGCAATAGATGAACCTTGAATAGTTAACTGTTTGTTTATGGAAGCATTATGACCTGCATAACTTTTTCCATTTGCTCCTCCAGAAAATTCAATTGTATCTCCATTAGTAGCAGCAGTAAAAGCAGCAGAAAAAGTCTTATACGAATTGTTCGCTGTATATTCAGGATCATCAAAAGGTCGAGTTGGATTATTTGCACTACCATCAGAATCTGCATTTACATAATGTGTCGCTGCATTAACTGGAGAGTGCATTATGAGAAAGAAACCTATTACAAAGAAAAGAGAGATTAAAAACCTAAAAACCCTCAAAGAGGAAAAACTACTATCTGTACACATTTTTCTTAGTTTGAGAATTTAAATATTCTCCTAATTTATTTAAACAGTTATGTCACTAGAAAGCAAGAGAATTATAATGTCTCATAATATTGTAGATTTAGTGATTCCTGTTGTATAATCTCATCACAAACTCCCCACATAATTTGTTTTAAATAATTAATATATATGGATCCTAAAGAGTTTGATGAAGTAGCAAGTACCCCAGACACAGATAAAGAGATAATTTCCTCAAGGATAGTTTTTCCAAAAATCAAATAGCAAAGAAACTAGAAAAGGATAAATCTGTGGTCAAATAACAGACCTACTTCCAATGCTTACTTTGTTAACGTGGAGCGAGAGACGGGATTCGAACCCGCGACCTACACATTGGCAATGTGTCGTTCTAGCCAACTGAACTACTCTCGCGGTATGCCGAGACTCAGATTTGAACTGAGGACCCTCTGTTCTTCAGACAGATGCTCTACCAACTGAGCTATCTCGGCAAGTAGTAGTAATAATAACAAGGTATTAGATATTTTTCAATATTATCCTCTCTAACTCCATCTTAAATCTCTCCGTACTAAATCTCTTTGCACTAGCACTAACCTCCCCCCTATCCCACTCAATCTTTTTAAATCTATCCATAGCTTCTTTAAATGATTCCAAAGTCATCTCTTTAAAAAACACCCCATTAACTCCATCTACCACACCATCCATATATCCACTCTCCATATATGCAAGTACTGGAGTACCAAAAGAGAGAGCCTCAATAGGGAAAATACCGAAATCTTCTACACCAGCTCCAATAAATCCAAAAGCCTTAGAAAAAAGCCTCTCCTTTTCCTTCTCTGAAACCCTACCTAAAAACTCAATATTTGAAACCCCACTATACATTCTCTTAAACCTTTTATACAACAGTCCCTTACCAATTACTTTTAGATTAAACCCTAACTCTTTAGCACACTCAAACAGAAACTCTCCACCCTTGTTCTCATCAAAAGGAGCACCAGAGAGAAAATATGGTTCTCGCTTCTTTCTAATCTCTCCTTCATATATCTTAACTGGAGGATGTAGTAAGTAGTCACACTTCTTCCTCCAATATTTAAATATCCTTTTTTGAACAAAGGTAGAGTTAGCTATCAACAGATCAGCTCTCTCTGAAGCAGAAATATCCCATATTCTTAGAAAATTAACAAACATGCCCACTATTATCCTCTTTAGGACAAAACTTCTACTAAAATATTCATTGTAAAGATCCCAAATATATCTCATAGGGGTATGAATGTATGAAATATGCTTAGTTTTAACTGGAACAATTACACCGTGAGCAACAGAAAAACTATTAGAAATCACTAAATCATATTCCGAAAAATCAAAAGATTCTATAAATATCGGCCATAGAAAGAGAGTATATCTATAATATCTTTTTAAAAAGGGTAACCTATTCAACTTAGAAAAAAATACTCTCTCTGTTTTAAAATACCTCTTAGCTTCTTGTTCATAACCCATTAAGAAAAAGTAATCTACTGAAGAAAACATCTGACCAATACACCTACTAACAGAAGATGCACCAGCAAAACCGAAACAATGATCTCCAACTATTGCAACCTTGATATCTTTTAAATCCTTAGTCATGATAAACAATTGTACCTCTTCTTCTTTCAAAAAGAGATATTTTACTATTTACAATAAAGATACCTACTCCAATTAATACTAGACCTACTATTACACCAATATATGTAGGCTCTATAGCTGTTTGAGGGCTCTTAAATCTACCTAATGAAAAAACAGCATCTTCTGGTTTAACAAGTAATACATTCTGTGGAGGACTACCCTCTTGCATAATTGAAGATTTAAAGAGTTCATTAGAACCAGAATATTCAAAACTTAATACAACATCATCTTTACTCTCAGTTATTACCTCAAACTCTACTCTAGCTATTACATCAGGATTACTTACTGTCTTGTACAAACTCTTCCCTGTTCCAGACTGAGTAAATCCTGTAAGCATTAACATCCCCCTACTGTTATCTATAGTGCTCTCATCTTCTGGCCAAAGATTAAACAGAGTGTTATTCTTACTAGCCTTAACTACACGTACTTGCGTAGGATTAAACTTAATAGCAAACCTTGCAGAGGTAATATCTGCACCTTCAGAATCTATTAAAATATCTACTGTAAAAATCCTTGATGTACTCTTAACTGTTCCGTTTGAAGGATAGAAAGAAAAATTTGCAGCTAAGGTATAAATCGGTGATATTAACAGTAAAACAACAGCTAGTAATATTACTTCTAGATTTTTTCGTGTCATATACAGTATGATATTACCACAAGTAATTAATCTAGCATATCAAAATATATGGAGATGTTTAATATTGTACTTCTAGCTATAGAACAAGGTATTACAGAACTACTACCGATATCTAGTAGTGCTCATTTAATTTTAACAGGCCAATTACTAGATATTAAGGTAGATACATATCTTCTTTCAGTATTTCACTTAGGTACTACTATTGCTACTGTAATATATTTCTTGCCTCTCTTTTTAAAAAATATCAGTAAAAAGAGTTCTTTACTTTTCTATACAAAGGTCATAGTAGCTACTATACCTGTAGCTTTAATAGGGTTGCTTTTTAAAGATATCGTTGAACAAGTATTAAGAGGAAACATTATTATAGTGATATCACTCATTCTCTGGGGAATTGTCATGATATTTATTGAAAGTAGATATACAGAGAGAAAGGAAATAGATCCATACAAGATTAGCTGGAAACAATCCTTAACAATGGGTTTTGCACAAATATTAGCTCTAATACCTGGTACATCTAGATCTGCAATTACTACCATTGCTGGTATTTTTTCAGGTGTTAATAAATATAGTGCTATACAATTCTCTTTCATATTAAGTATCCCTATTCTCTTAGGAGCATCTATCTATGGAATATATGAAGGTTTACCAACAGAAGGATTTACTACTCAACATTTGGTAGGAATTACTCTCTCTGCAATAGTGGGATATATATCATTGCAATTTCTTAAGAGGATTAAAAAGGGAAAATGGTTATCTGTATTTGGATATTACAGAATAGTGTTAGGTATAACGATTCTTCTTCTTACACTTCTTTAAAGTACAGTTCTTAAATCTATACCTGTCATACTATCTGGTACTTCTAATCCTAAAAGTCCTAGACATGTAGGAGCAACATCAGCTAATAAACCAGTAGTTTTAGCATTAGGACCAGTACCTACTTTTAAGAGGTTTCTACCAGGAGTTGGAGTAAGCTCTTTTGAATCTGTAACAACTATAAGAGGTACAGGATTGTTAGTATGAGAGATATCTATCTCTTTTGTCACCCTATTTATCATAGTCTCACAGTTTCCGTGATCAGCTGTAACGATAGCTGCACCTCCAGCTGCTACTGTAGCTTTTACAATCTCTCCTGTTAGAGTATCCACTATCTCATTACCATGAATAGTTGCTCGTATATCTCCTGTGTGTCCTAACATATCTGGATTAGCAAAATTGATTAGAATAAATCTATACCTATTCTCCTTAATCCTCTTTATCCTATCCAACACCTCATCTCTAATGATAGGTGCACTCATTGCTGGAACCTTAGCATAGTTATCTATCTTAGGAGATGGAATATTGATAGTATCCTCACCTTTGAGAGCCTGTTCAATACCACCATTAAAGAAATATGTAACGTGCATATTCTTCTCTGTCTCAGATACATGCAACTGATTCATATTAAAATCTGCAAGATGTGATGCTAAAGACTTCTTAATCTTTTTAGGAGGAAAGATTACATGTGCAGGAATACCTTCTTCGTATCCAGTCATAGTAGTAAAAAATAGATTCTCAGGAAAATCTCTTCTAACAAAATGAGTAAAGTCCTTAAGAACGAAAGCCTTAGTTAACTCTCTTGCTCTGTCTTCCCTAAAATTCCAATATATAACTACATCATTAGATCTAATTGGACCTACAGGTACACCATTTGCATCTACACACGTTCTTGGTATAAAGAACTGGTCTGTTTCATTTACTGTATACGCTTTCTGTAAAGCAACAATTGGATCTTGAAAAGTCTCTTGAGAAAGACCTACCATAGCATCATAAGCTAGTTTAATTCTCTCCCACCTACTATCCCTATCCATTCCATAAAACCTACCTTGCAAAGAAGCTATTCTACCTACACCAAGTTCCGCAATCTTTTCATTTAACTTACTAAGATACAAAAATCCATCTCTAGGAGGAGTATCTCTACCATCTAGCATAGGGTGAATAAAAGGATTTACACCGTTAGCTTTTGCAAGCTCCATTAAAGAAAAAAGGTGTTTAATATGACCGTGAACTCCTGCAGCACTCAATACCCCAACAAGATGCAAATTAGAACCTCTTTGCTTAACCTGAGTAAAAACCTCTTTTAAAACCTCATTACTATCTAACTCATGTGTAGAGATAGCGTCATTAATCCTAGGCAATGTTTGATACACTACCTGCCCTGCACCTAAGTTAAGATGTCCTACCTCACTGTTACCATCCTCTTCTCCAGGAAGCCCTACATATGTTCCAGAAGCATGAATCAATGTAGATCTAGCCTGTGTCCATATTGTATCTAGAAAGGGTGTCTTTGCAGCCACTACCGTATTACCTTCAGGATCTGGATGTATTCCAAAACCATCCAATATTATCAATGTAACAAATTCTCTCGTTTCTTGCTCTTGTTTACTGTCCTCCGCTTTTTTTCTACTAAAAAGTCCGAACATAGGTTGTAGATATTGTAAAAATAAAAATCTAGTATAATATACATAAATGTATATGATTAGTAAAAAGGATATCACACAGCTTGAAAAGAAACTCTCTGATATCACAGAGTCCTTAGACATCCCTTCTAAAAAAGATACCTTAGATATATTAACTCGTGAGAGTAAAAAAGAAAACCTCTGGAAAGATCAAAAGAATGCTCAGAAGATTCTAAGTGATATTAATGAGATAACGGAAGAGATTGAAAAGGTAGAAAGGTTTAAAAACCAACTCTTTTCACTACAAACTCTTCTAGAAGAAACTAGCGAAGAGGAGATATCTTTGTTAGAAGAAGAGTACTGGAAATTAAAAAAAGAGATAGAGGAATTTGAAATACTAAAGTTTCTCTCTAACAAATATGATAAAGCAGGAGCAATACTCTCAATACATTCAGGACAGGGAGGAACAGAAGCTGAAGACTGGGCTAGAATGCTTCTTAGAATGTATACCATGTATATTGAAAAAAGAGGTTGGCAGTATACAACAGTGAACATAGCGAAGGGAAGTGAAACAGGTATATCTACTGCTACACTAAATATTCCAAATAGATACGCATACGGTATGCTAAAAAAAGAACACGGAGTACACAGACTCGTCAGACTCTCTCCATTTAATGCACAGAATCTTAGACAGACATCTTTTGCTGCAGTAGAGGTAGTACCAATACTTGAAGAATTAGATGATGAGATAGAGATACCTCCTTCAGATATTGAATTTAAGGCTGTTAGATCTGCTGGTCCAGGTGGACAGAATGTAAATAAAACATCGACTGCAGTCCAAATTACACATACTCCAACTAATATTGTTGTTCACTGTTCAGAGAGAAGAAGCCAACTAGAAAATAGAGAGAGAGCTATGCAGATATTAAAAGGTAAACTTTGGAAAATATTAGAAGAGAACAGACTAAAAGAGATATCCGAGATAAAAGGAGATTATAAAATAGCGGGATGGGGAAACCAGATACGAAACTACATACTACACCCATACAAACTAGTAAAAGATTTAAGAACTGGAGTAGAAAGTAGTACTCCTGAGCGTGTATTGGATGGAGATTTAGATAAATTTCTTGAAGCTGAAGTCAGAATACAGTAAGATATTTAAAGTATTAAGATAACTGCCTAAATAGATGGTACTTTTCGATACAGTCACTAAAAAATATAAAGATGATATTACTGCATTAGAAGATGTAAACTTCTTAATCGAAGAAGGAGAATTTTGTTTCCTTACAGGTCCTTCAGGAGCAGGTAAATCTACCATTATGAAACTGCTCATTAGAGAAGAGCTTCCAACATCAGGAAGTATATTCTTCAGAGATATTGAAGTTCCTAAACTTACAAGAAATCTTCTTCCTGCATATAGACAGAAGTTGGGTGTAGTATTTCAAGATATTAAACTTTTACAAAGAAAAACATTAGAAGAAAATATTGCATTTGCTCTAGAGATACTAGATAAAAGTCCTAAAGAGATAGCAGATACAACAGATTACTTACTAGATTTAGTTGGACTAAGAGACAGAAGGACACTTTTTCCTGAGGAGCTATCTGGTGGTGAACAACAGAGAGGAGCAATAGCGAGAGCATTAGCAAATAAACCAGACCTCTTTATCGCAGATGAACCAACTGGTAATCTAGATACACAAAATGCCTTACAGATACTAGATATTCTACGAACTATAAACAACACAGGTACTACAGTAATGGTTATCTCTCACGATTATGATCTTTTAAATAACTCTAAATCTAGAGTTATAAAAATTAAAGATGGGAAATTAGAAGAAGATACTGGTAAAAAACCTATCCCTAAAAAGAAAGAGAGTAAGGTTGAATTAAGTAAAGAGCTTGAAGGATTGAGTAAATCATTACAAGAGAAACTTAAACAGTTTGCAATTAGTTCTCCAGAGATACTCCTAAATATCACTACCTCTGATTTAGAAAATATGAAATTAACAAAAGAAGAGCATAGCGAATTAGAAACTTTTGTTAAAAATTATTTAAGTAAAAAGTAATATGTTTAATAACCTCAGGATCTTTAAAGTAACCCAAACTAATGTTAAGAGGAATAAATGGTTAACACTCTCTACAATATTTGTGACAGCCATAGTGTTTACTCTCTCCTCTATGTTTATCTCCTTTTCAATACTTTCTAAAAAAGCTGTAGACTACTATGAGCAGAAGGCTCAGGTAATTATCTTTTTTAAGAAAGGTACTTCAGAAGCAGATATATTGACATTTAGGGATAAAATACATAATCCACAGCTAATAGAGCAGATTGAATATATATCACAAGAGCAAGCTTTAGATATATATAGAAAAGATTTCGCAGATAATCCTGATTTAATCTCTACTGTTACAGCTGATTCTTTGCCAGCTAGTTTAGAAATCAGAGCAAAAGATATTAACTCTCTACTAAAAATAATTGAGGATATTAATAAGGTAAAAGAGACAAATGCTTCTGTTGATGAAGTAATGTACTTTAAGGATGTTGTAGATAATATGAAGACTCTCTCTAGGATAATAAATATTGGGTCTATACTTTTAATAACTGCAATGGGAGTTGTTACAATATCTCTTTTGAGAGTGACAATAGGATTTAATATCAAGCTACATCAGGAAGAGATAGAGATTATGCATCTAGTAGGTAGTTCAGACAAATTTATTAAAACGCCTTTCATCTTAGAGGGTACTTTCTATGGATTTGTAGGAGGACTAATTGCATCCTTAATTATACTAATACCTTGGTACGCAGTAGTAATTTATAGTATGGGTACAACCTATGGATATTTCATAAATCAACTCTTTAACAACTTTAATCTCTCATACGTAGTAAAATTTAGTCCCACTTTCATATTACTCTTTATCCTGATACACTTAATAGTAGGATCCTTAGTAGGGTTCTTAAGTAGCTATAGTACAGTTAAAAAATATTTAAATGAATAAAGAATGAAAAAAACTGTCCTAGTTCTAACAACAGTAGTAGTCTTACTCTCTTTTCTTTTTCTACCAAACATACTAAGTAGAGACTTAAATGCTGCATCTTTATGCCCATCATATATGGATCCTAACTCTAGAGAGTGTTTAGATTACTTAAGAAGGAAATTGGCAGAAGCACACAAACAACAGTCTACCCTCTCTAAGAAGTTGGCTGATGAGCAATATCAACAGCTATCTTTGCAAGAGAAGATTAACTATATAAATACACAGATTGCAGAAACAGAGAAAGTAATAGATACACTACACATGGAGATAGCAGCACAAGATGTAGAGATCAATATTCTAGCAAAAGAGATAGAAGAGAAAGAGGATTCTCTTAGTCTTCTTAAGCAAGAAATGAGTGTATTACAAGATCTTATGAACAGAAGAGTAACAGAGTCATACAAATATTCTCATGTAGGGTTCTTAGAGATCTTTATGGATATTACAAACTTCGAAAATATTCTTAGAAAAACTAAATATCTTGTAGTGACTAGAATAAAGGATAAAGATTCTTTAGAGGAATATGCAAAAAGGAGTAAAGAGTTAGAACAAGAAGAGCAAAAGTTAGCAATAGAGAAGGCAGAGCTACAGGTGAAAAGGAATTCAATCGAGGAAGAGAAATCTAAACTCTTAAATGAGAAGAAGACATTGGCTTCACAGAAAGCTGAAAAAGATAGATTACTTGCTGAGTCACAGAAAAGAGGAAGAGAGATATTAGCACAATTAGATACATATAGAACCTTACAATCCACTTTTGATAACGCAATTATGGAATATATAGCAGCAAATGGAGATCAGATGGCAGATTATGGATGGGTAAAGAAAGGAACTTGGATAGGATATGTCAAAGAAGGCTCAAGTGCATGTAGTACAGGTACACACCTACACTTCTCCATTGACAGGATAGGCTCGTCTGCATGGGATGGATGTGGAAAAATAAATCCCTTTGGTGGTTACCTTGTAAAGAGTGTAGATTACTGGTGGCAATCTGGTAGTGGTTGGAAATACTACTACATTACCAGTGGTAGCATGAGAGTACCTCTTGGAGGAAATGTTATTTTGACTGGAGACGGTTCTACACACTCTGCAAGAGGATCATGTACATCACCAAGATATGCAATAGATATTACTAGTACCCTTTGGACCAAAATACCTGTGTACGCAGCAATGGAGGGTAATCTAAGAAAGGGTATAGATAGTTGTGGAGATAGATACGCTGTAATTGAGAATCCTAATACAGGTATTAGAACAGCATACTTTCATATGAAGAGATAACTTTTTGCTAATTGAATAATTTTCTGCTAAACTTTTTAAAACTATAAGTTTATTTTAATTTTTCATACTAGTTTTAAATGGCAAAAGCAAAAAGTAAGCCTGATAAATCAAAAAAGAAATCAGGAGTAGCCCCCAAAACAAAAAGCCCTAAGTTAAGAATTAAAGTCCCTAAGTTTAAATTCTCGAAACCTAATCTTTCTAACTACAAGAGATTTCTAAAACCTCTAGGAATTGTATTAGGTGTAGTTCTAGTATTTATTCTAATAGATCTATTCGTTCAATACTTAAATAATGATTTTAGTATTGCTGTAGTAAATGGAAGTAGAGTTAGTAAGAATGAATATCATAAAAAGTTAGAAGATTTATACGGTCAAACTGTTGCTAAACAGTTAATTGATGAGCAAATCATTAAACAAGAAGCACAGAAAGCAGATATTAAAGTTACAAAGGAAGAAGTTGATCAAAGATTAGAAGAACTTATTCAAAGCGTTGGTGGACAAGAATCATATCAGGCAGCACTTGCTACAAACAATCTAACAGAAGAAGATCTAAAGAAGCATATAGAGACAGATATCATCACTAGAAAGCTTCTAGAGCCTACTATAGAGTATACAGATGATGATGTTAAGGCTTTCTTTAATCAGTATGGATCTATAATCTTTCCTAATGAAACAGCTGCATTAGAAGAGGGAGAGAAGTTAGACTATGAACTACTTAAAGACCAAACAACAGATATATATATTCAACAACAAGTTGAACAGAAGAAATATACCTGGTTAGATGGTATGTACAGTGAGTACAAGATTCAGGATAACTCTGCTAATAAGCCTAAGTATGGAATATTAACTACTACAATAAATATTGTTAAGAATCTAAGTGAGAAACTAAACAGTAATAATATAGAAGAGTAATATCTCTGAAACGGAAATTAGAAGGGGGATTTAAATCCCCCTTCTTTTTATTCTATCGCACTATCTGCTGGTTCTACTAATCCGTAATCTCCACTCTCTCTTTTATATATCATAGAGATCTTGTTTGTTTTCTTACTTCTAAAAAGTAATTGGTTATACCCTCCTAGCTCCATCTTCTCAATCGCTTCTCCCTCCTCTAGTGGACTCATATCCTCCAAAACCTTTCTAACAGATATACTGGGTGTATAATCAGAGTAATCCTCAAGCATATCATCTCCCTTCCCATTTATAGTATCTGCCTCCAATACCTTCCAAGGAGTAGCACCCTCCCAATACATTTTCATATCTGAATATCTCTTTAGTCTTCTAGCTAGAATATCTGATGCTTCATCTATATTAGCGTACATATCTTCTCCCCTAACCTCTACTCTAACCAAAGACTTTGGTAAATTAGCATTAATATCTACTCTGAAATCATGCTCTACTCCCTTACTATTAACAAACTCCTTTAAAAATACTTCAATACTTGTTGCTTCTTCCCACAGATGTTGATATTTCCCTATCTTCTCTAGAACATACTGTTTGATAGCTTCTGTAGGTTCCATACCAACAAATGTAATCTTGATATCTTCTAAAAGCATATATGGGATAATATTTAATTTATCTATACTCCATTCTACTCCATTTTTACCTAAATCTAAACTTTACATATCTTAATTTAGAGTATACAATACGTCCCATAACATATTACTAGATTTTAGTGGAACAGAGAGACTATCAAGATAATCATCCTATCTTCAACTCAAATGAGGATATATTAGAAAGATATGAAGACCTATTCGAAGAGATAAAAGTAGGAGGATATGAAGACCTATCCAAAAATATAAATATAGAAAAAGGTAAAGACCTATTCGGAGAAGGAGGAACTTTCTACTTAGAAAAGAACACATTTACGAAGGACACACCAAATATCTATAGATTCCTTATTACCCCACACGGACTAATTGCACTATCTACTAGTACTGCAGAGAAAAGAAGTAGAGAGAAAATTTGGAATCTAGATCCTTTAATTTCTGAGGTACAAGAATATACTATGGAAGACTTTCTAATGTCTCTTGATTCTTTTGTAGAGACGAGATTATCCCGTAGAATTAAGAATAGTGATCAGAATTTTAAGCATTTACAAGGACAAATTCCTGATATCCCTACTGTTACTCCCATATTCTTCAAAATTTACCAATATGAAATCCTTAGTGAGTCTAAAACTATAAAATATTTTTTAGATGAACGAAGGATGGGAGTTTTAACATACGATGTTGTTAAGGACAAGTTTTAATAATTATTGTTGCACATCTATACAGATAAATATATAATATTTCTGTTATCGTAATATTCCGCGATAGCTCAATGGTAGAGCGAACGGCTGTTAACCGTTTGGTTCCAGGTTCGAGTCCTGGTCGCGGAGTTCATCCCGCTAACTTATAGTAAAAATTCCTTTGTTGTAATATAATTCAGAGTGCATATTTAAGTAATGGCTATGAAGAAAGCTCTTCTAGTCTATGCGCTCATTAAAAATATATTCATAAAAGGAGAAAAAGTGACTACTTTACAATTCATCTGCTTTCTATTGACGATACCAATGGCATCGTCTACTATCTTTCTGTTCATTTTTTTAAAGAACAAAAGATTATCGATGCTACTCATTACAGGTAGCTTAGCTATGTTAATAACGGAGCTATGCCTATTATCAAATCCAGTAATTTCTAATAAATGGAAAGGCTTTATTATCATAGCTATATTTATAATATATCTTTTAACCATGGTTATTACTTTGCTTATTGGAATAGATAAAGTTGCAAATGATATAGAATGAATATATTTTTTAAAAGGGTCAAGATATTAAATCTTGTAAATATATACAATATTTTCTAAATTGACCCTCAGTTCTTCCCTAAAACACCCCAATCCTATATACTACACTATATGCTTCCTAAACAAGACTCATTAATGCCCGAATATGTAGATCCATACCTCATTGAAACACCTACAAAGAGAGAGCAAGATACCAAAGGATCTAAAATTACACTCTCTCAAATAGGGAATATAGCAAGTATATACAATAAAAAAATAAGTAGTGAAAAACAACTTAAAGAGTATCTCTATGAGAAAGAGTACGACAGATCTGAAATATTAGAAAATGCTAAATGGTCAATATATGGTACTCAGATGCACTCCCTTCAATACTTTACTACACTCTTTAGTAGAAGTGCTTACTATGATAGATTTCCTAACGAAGACGATTTTAGAAACACCTTTATACAAAGAAAACCAGATTACTACAATGCCCTTTTAAAGATTAAGAATATTTCTAAACCACTTCTTAGTAAAGATATATTAGATAGCTCTCAGAACTTTTGGAATGAGTGGAGAATGAACGGACAAGACTTTACTCCTGAAAAACATAAAAACTACATTCTAACCCCTTCTCAAATACAAAATTTATGGGAAGAAGAAAGTATAAAGAGGGAGGATATAGAAGTATTTAGAAATAATTATAAAAATATAGATAAAGAAAAAATAAATCCAGAAGAAACACTCCTTCTTAATGAAACTATGATGATACTTAATCTTTACTTCAATGACTCTAATTTATTAATCCCTATCATCGTAGATGAGATAGTTATACCTAAAGATTTTCCAAATACTCCTGTTAAAGTTATTGATTATAAAACAGGAAAGCAATTTAAAATACCAGGACTACAAGAGAAGACAGAGATATATATTACACTCTCCTGTGTATTAACAAACATTATTAACAAAGCCAAAGAGACACAGTTTATACCTGCACAAGATGATACTCATCAGCAGGATTCTGAAGTCTCTTTCCCATTCTTTATCGGTAAACATGCTAAGAAAAAACTAGTATCTTCAATATACTCTCACGATATCTATCAGCTATTCGATCTATACAAAGATTGTATTGAGTTTGAGTATATAAATCCTCTTACTCAAAATAAGTTGGTTATAAAATTAGAGGATATTGGATTAAACAACAGAAAAGGAATAGAGAATATAAATGGGTATTTAGAAAATATTAGTAACTTTTACTTAAAAAATAAAAATACACTTAAATACTGTATAGACAGTCGAAGGTTACCATATACACTACCTACTTTTCCTATCAAAAATTTTACTAAAAATAATGCATGTAGTAGAGGAATACAGCTACCAATCTTTTAAATAAAGTTAAGATAGATACATGGTATAATGCTCTATTAATATATAGAGAGTATAGATGTATAAATTCCCACTTAAAAAATTAATATCTCCACTACTAACACTTGCCGTATTAGCTCTTTTTGGTATATATCTTTACAACAATCCTCAGATAGTTGAAACTGTAATAAATACACCGATAATATATATATTAGTTATCTCTGTTTTCTTTCTTCTACTTTTTCTTTTAGAGGGTATATTTATTAAGATAACACTAAAAGTATTTAACAAGGATATAGATATAAAAGAGTCATATTTTCTCTCTACCATATCCCGTATAGGAAACTACCTACTCCCCCTAAGGGCAGGTGCAATATTTAGAGCTACATATTTGAAAAATAAGTATCAGTTTAAATATTCTAAGTTTCTTTCTACACTCTATGCATACTACATACTTCTCTTCTTAATTAACGCATTACTTGCTCTATTTACTCTCTCTATTAAATATTTAACTCAAAGAGCATATTATCCACTAGTAACAATATTTTTCTTACTACTCTTTGTTACTACACTTACTGTAGTACTTTTTAGAAAGAAGATAGGTATTAAAAAGATAAAGGAATTTAAGCTAGTAAAGATATTAAATAGATTCATAGTATCATGGGATACCATTATTAAAAAAAGTAATATGTTTTTACTACTCTTGTTAATAACTTTTGGTAATATATTTCTTAATGCCCTTATCTATACAGTAGAATTCCTATCTCTAGGGATTAAAATAAATATATTAGATATTATCCTCTATACATGTCTTTCAGGAGTATCACTCCTAATTAGTATTACTCCTGGATCTTTAGGATTGAGAGAAGCAGTATTTCTAATAACATCTGAATCGATAGGGCTACAAGAATCACAGATAATGGAGTTGGCACTTCTAGATAGAGGTATACTTTTCATTCTACTTCTTCTGCTATTAATACTGATACTACTCTTTGTTAGAAGATTTAAATTAAGAGATATATTCTTTGCTAAAGAAGATAAGGAATAAACAAAATATAATACTATACATCCTTCTAGCTATCTTTTTACTCTTTACACTCTATCTTGCTTCTACTGTTAAGATGGGAATATCTTCTGACTCTTGGTATCACCTTAGGGTATCTCAAGAGTACTCTAAAACATTAGGTATACCTGTAAATACTCCAGATACATATAAATGGAGAGATATTACCAATATCCCATATCTTTACTTCTGGATTAATGGAAGGATATTGAATTTAAATAGTGCTACTTTTAATTTTAATGAGGTAATACTTCTTAGAGTTATTAATATCTTCTTTGCATTAGGAACAGTTATTGCTACATACCTACTCTCTAAAGAATGTATTAAAAATAGATGGGCACAATTAATACCTGTACTTCTTCTAGTAAATACATTAATGTTTCTCTTCCTCTCTAGTTCAATTAACTATGATAACTTAAGTAATATGTTAGCTTCATTTGCAATACTCTTTTTTGTAAAGAGTATTAAGCAGAAAGATACTCTTAAATATCCAATACTTACCATATTAATGTTATCCATTGCATGCTTAACAAAATATACAATACTTCCACTAGCATTTATCCTAGTTATTCTGCTTTTAATAGATATGTTTAGAACCAAAAGAGTATTTAATATGAAAGACAGATCACTACTTCTTCTGTTACCTACAATATTTTTCTTACTTCTTAACCTTCTACTATACGGAGGTAATCTAGTTAATCATGGAGAGTTGGATCCTGACTGTTCAAAGACATTAACATATGAACAGTGTTTAGAAAATGGAGTTTTTAGAAGAGATAATGAATTGATGCCTGCAGAAGAAGTAAATTTAATAGAGATGATTACGACAGGACAACGACTAGATCCAATTAGGTATACAGGTATATGGATATGGGAGATGACAAAGAGAGTAATTGGAATCATGGGAGATAGCAGTTTCTTTCATTCGGATAGTGTAGTATCACTCTTTACTGCATTACTAGGTATTAGTTTAATAGTAGGAGTAGTCAATTGGAAAAAGTATAGTGTAGAGATTAAATATATGGCGTCTCTTACTCTCTTCTATCTTTTAATACTACTAATTGTTCAAAACTATGATATGTATCTAAAAAGAGGCTATGAGGTATTAGCTTTACAAGGAAGATACATGTTTCCAGTAATATCTTCTTTCTATGTATTAATTTCTGTATTTTGGTTAAATATTAAGAATAAGTATTTTAAAATAGGGATTATTTCTATCTCATTAATATTATTAACACTACTTAGTATTCCCTACTTCTTACTTAATGTAGATAGCAGTTGGTTTGGTACTATAACCTACTAGCCTTACATGCCCCTCTTATCATCTTTAATACACCTTTTAAGTTTTTAATATATTGAATACCGTTTAATCTCATCTTTCTATCTGTATCTTTGCCATCACTCCATACAGCTTTTGTAAGAAAGTGAAGATTAGAATAGTTGAAATCTAAAATGGAATTTAAAAATTCAGAACCTTCAAACTTACCTGTAGCTAGATAGTGTTCTGCATATGAAGGAGTATACCCATTACCACTATTCTTTACTCCCCATGGAATAAAGATAGTAGGAACTTTCCACACTTTACTCTTTTCCTTCAAAGCTTCTTCTGAGGTATTTACTGTTACATCCACAAATCTTGTCTCTGAGCCATCCCCTATCTCAAAATCTACCCCCTTCATATCTTCCCTACCTATTGTAGGTACACAATTTAGCCCAACTTCATTACAAGCTTTCATAAAAAAGACTTCTGCGAAGATACCTGCAGGAAATTCGTTTACCTCTGAAGCATGGTTAAGATATGGAACTTTTTCCAATCCACATATCATATCTATGAGATAGAAATCATACCAAGGTTCACTAGCACCATCTCTAAGTCTTAAATCTATAAAATCAGACACATCACTACTTAATCTCTCCCATCTTTGCTGAAGGGCTTCTTTTCGATTAACAGATTCTCGGTTATTTACTCTCTTCTTTTCTTGTTCCAACTACACATTTTAATATTTTAGTGGCCCATTTTAAGAAAGAAAGAACATTTTTTCAACCCCCTAGAAAAATTTTACAGCTTAACTAAGTAATGGTAGGATGAAGTATATATAAATTTAGACATATTAAATATGGCTAAAAAGGGGGAGATATATAAGTGTGAGATATGTGGACATGTTATACAGATTCAACATGAAGGATCTGGAACATTAGTCTGTTGTAATCAACCTATGAAGGTATTAGAGGAGAGATATGAGGATGAGGGACTAGAGAAGCATGTACCAGTAATTGAGATAAGAGATGGTATGGTTATGGTAAGTATAGGTGATGTACTACATCCTATGGAAGATGCCCACTATATCGAATTTGTAGAGTTAATTGTAGATGATGAAATCTATACTAGATATCTCAAACCACATCAAGACCCCATTGTTTCTTTTAAGATTCCTGCTGAGTACGAAAATATTAAGGCAAGAGCATACTGCAACATTCATGGACTTTGGATCTCTGAGTAGTCCTAAGCTAAGAAAATCTGATATCCAAAATACCCTATTCCAGCTAGGAGTAACACTATTATCAATACCAAAACGATAATGACTACATTACTCTCCTTTCCTTCAGATTTCCCTTCTCGTAGGGTATTCATCTCTTCTGCAATCTCTGTACTTGTAGCAGGAGACTCTACTGGTTGAGAAAGATTAGCAGGAAAAGCTGGTTGCTCTTGTGCAGGAGGAATAGCTTGTGCAGTAGGAAGAACATCTACAGGGACTGAAGGAGTCTCTACTGCAGGAACACTCTCAGTAGGCTGAGGTGTATCCTCAGATACTGGTAATTGAGATTGAGTCTCTGGTACAACTGGTGTACTTTCTACTCCCACTGACTGAGTATCAATAGCAGGAACACTTACACTCTCTTGCACAACAGGTTCAACGGTATCAGGAATTGATGGAGCTGGTTCTGTAGATACAGGTGCTACTTCTTCAACTGCAGGAGTCTGCTCTACTGGCTGAGTATCAATAGCAGGAATACTTACACTCTCTTGTACAACAGGTTCAACGGTATCAGGAATTGATGGAGCTGGTTCTGTAGATACAGGTACTACCTCTTCAACTGCAGGAGCCTGCTCTACTGGCTGAGTTGGATCTGGTGTTGCTTGATCTGCTGGTACACTACCTGCATTTGAATCTGGTGTTTCAAAACTCTGTGGAGGTTGATAATATGAATCAACAGGACTACTACTCGCCACACTATCTCCCTGCAAAGTTGTAGTATCTAAAGTAGAAGGCTGAACACCACCTAAAGATGTATTTGTGCTATCATCACTAGCTGTGTTGGCAGTATTTAAAACACTGCTATTGTTTAGATTGTTATCCACGACTAACTATCTATCAATTTATACTCTTTAATATATCAGAAAGTTCTAGCATTCTTCAACAAATTTAAGAGCAATTGTGCATCCTTTTCTCCCGCAACTCTAGGAATCAAGTCCCTATCATGTATTGTGGGGGTCAGCTTCACCTGAATTATCTTACCCTCTAGTATGTATATGGAGAGAACGATACCCTGTCTAGTCCCAATCCATCTGTGTTGATCGAAATAGAGGTTGCCTAAACCGTAGAAAATTAAAGAACCATTGTAGTATTCATAAGTCTGAGGCTGATGCGCTTGAGTACCAACAACAAGATCTGCACCTAAATCTACCGCCTCTCTAAACACTTTCTTCTGATCTGGAGACGAAAGAGGTTTATAGCAAATAGGGTATATTACATCAGCAGGTGGGTAACTGTAGCACTCTTGAAACTGTAAAGTAACAATTACTACATCTGCTTTCTCCTTTGCTTCTTTAATATCACTCTCTAACTTCTCTAAAGAGTACCAGTTTGCACCCGCCTTATTATCTCCTGCAAGAGGAACAGGATTGTTATAGAAGCTATCATAGAAGTTATACCCCATAAATGCTACCTTGTTTCCCTTAACCTCTTTGTACAGAATCTTAGAAGCATCTTCTTTATTTAATCCACCACCGAAATAGTCCCAACCTAAAGCCTTATACATCTCAATACTCTTAGTATTATTACTAGACCCAAAATCATTATTATGATTACCTGTTAGTTCTACAATATCTATTCCACTCTTTTTTAATACCTCAATATATTCCGGTTTAGAACAAAACCTCATACCAGTTAAAGCTGAACACCCCTGCACAAAAGACACCTCATTAGAAGTATGCGTAAGATCTGCATCTGCTAAAAATTTACCAATATCTCTAGCAGGATATCCATAGTTTCCACTACTAAGTATCTTAGCAGCTAAACCCCTTGCAATCGCAGTTACACCTGTCATATTAATTTTCAACACCTTATCACTTTCTAAGATGTCATACTTTAGACTCCCTACATTCTTTCCTAAAACAGAAGATGCAAACTCAGCATCTTTTTTACCTTTAAGACCATAGAGAATACGAATACCCCCATCTTCTAATGGATACTTTTTATCCATCTTCAATACTTTCATCTGAGTAGAAAGATTAGAGGGAAATACAAAACCTACCGTATTCTCATTCTTTTTAATCTCTTCCAAAAGAGAATCTACTTTTTTAACAGAGATATTTAGCTCCCTTTTAAAATATTCCGATGCTAGAAGATATTCCTCTTCTTCCATAGCAACAGGCTCATTTTTGTATGTATCTTTTACCCAATATATATGCCCTACAGGAAGAAGATCTTTAGAAAAAAAAGCTTCACTCTGATCATCTACAGCCCCTAATACATATTTACTCTTGTTTTTCTCTACAAACAAAAATCTCTTTTTATCCTGAAACTCAATATCATCTACACTCTCTTTTATATACTCCTTAAGCTCAGAAGGTACTGTATCATCCATATATATCTTAAAAGTGTCATATTTAACCTTAGGTTCATACTTAAAGAGTAAACTTCTTAAAAGAAAGAATGGAGAGGTAGTAAAAAGGAGAAAGTAGAAAAAAAAGCCCAAAAATGGTATAATTAAGAAGAGAGGTAGAAGATTTCTTAATTTAAACTTTTTACCTTTTCTTAATTCCCTTACCTCAAATTGCATTTCCATAGATACATAGTATCACAATTAGGTTATGGAATTAAAATTTAAAACTATAAGATAGCGGGATGAAGAAGATATTACCTGTTATAACTGGAATACTCTTTTGTGGAGTAATCCTAAATACAATTGAACAAATAGCTCCTTCTAAGGTGCTAAGTATTAATGAGGCAGCACTGGTTGCTGCTGAAGTAGAGAGTATCAAATATCTGGACTCTAGCCAGATGGAAGAGAGAATACTTGAAACAGCTCTATCTACAGAAGCAGAAGATCCAGTACTACTTGCCAAAATCAGTAATGTTAAACAGTACCTAGCAAAGAGGAACTCTCCACTTGCACAGTATGCTGAATATATTGTCTTAAATGCAGACAAATATGGTATTGATTATAGATTAGTACCTGCAATCTCCATTATTGAATCTAGTGGTGGAATACACACCTTTAAAAGATACAATGCATGGGGATGGGGTAAGAGACACTTCTCAAGTTGGGAAGAGGCTATAGATGTAGTATCTGAGGGTCTTTCTAAATACTACGCTAAAGGTATGAATACCCCACAGAAAATTGCTAAATACTACTGTCCTCCAAGTGCTCAAGCATGGGCAAAGAAGGTATCCTTTGTAATGGGTCAGATTGGAGAGAGTATATAATCCTTTTAGCGATAAAAGGAGAGAAAAGAGTGTAAAAGAGATTTCCATCTGTTTCGAAAAATATGATAGAGAACTTTACCTAATTTCTTACTATCATGTCTTACCAGACTTCTAACTAAGGTATCCCCTTTATCTCTCTTAATAACGGAGTTTGCTACTAAGTCCTCTCTTAAAACCTTCCTCTTTCTATCTGCCACCAAGTCATCTTTAAAGAGAGATTCTCCATCTGCTATATATCTTTTATAAGCTTCTTTAGGTATTGGACCATTATTAATTAAAACAAAATCGAATTTTCTTCCAATATATCCCTCTACAAGCTCAACCATATCTTTTTGTGTTAGAGATCTACTCTGCCCTATTTTAGTAACTAAGTTAGAGATGAATATGGTCTTGGCTTTACTTTTTACAATAGCATCTGAGATACCACTAACAACAATATTAGCTAGTATTGTAGTATATAGATCTCCTGGTCCTATAATTATATAATCTGATTCTAGTATTCTAGATATAGCCCCACTATACGCCTTAGCTTGACTATCTAAGTAGAACTTTTTAATTTCCAAATCCTTTTCAGGCTCATCTATGAAATGCTCTCCTACTACCTTGCTACCATCACTGTACTCTGCAACAAGATTTACCTTATCCAACGTAACAGGTAATATCTGTACCGATACACCAAACATATATCTAAACATCTCTATAGCTTCTACTTCATCTCCTGTTATCTCAGTCATTGCAATCATAAGGAGATTACCTAATGTATGGCCTTTCAATCCCTTCCCATGAGCAAATCTGTACATAAAAAGCTTTCTTAGTATATCTCCATCATTCTCTTGCGAGAGAGCTATTATTGACTTCCTTATATCACTAAGAGGTAGAAGACCGAACTCATCTCTTACTACAGCATTACTACCTCCATCATCTGTCATATTAACAATGACTGCTAAATCCAAATCTTTGTACTCCTTAAGTCCTTCCAATACTGTAGAGGTTCCTGTACCACCCCCTATCACCGTTATTTTCATTAAGTGAATTGTACCTTAAAAAATGGTATAATCAAATGTTTTATTTAATAACACAACACATTATGAACTTCAAGATCGGCTCAAAAGTCTTCTATCCTTCACACGGAGCAGGATGGATTAAACAAGAAAAAGAGATAGAGTTTAATGGAGAGAAGAAACAATATTTTGAGTTTGAGTTCATAAATAGTGTAATTACAATCTCTACACCAATTGAAAATATTGAGAACCTAAAGATTAGACCAGTCTTTCCTTCAAAAGAGATTAAAGAGAAAATCTCTGTTCTTAAAAAATCTCCTACAAAAGATCCTAAGACTACAGATTTTAACAAATTAATGGAAACCTTTAAGAAACTTGAAGAAGAAGCAACTATAGAGAGTGCTATAGGGACAATTCAGTACTGTAACCATGTTAAAAAGGATAGAGAGAAAGACGGGAGATTAATACCTGTAACAATTGAGAATGAATTAACCAGAGCTATAAATGATATTGTAGGAGAGTTAGCCGTATCTTCTGGAACTAAGCTACATACTGCAGCAGTTCTTTTTGAAAAGATTACTGGTATTGAAACAAAGATAGAGAAATAACTACTCTAACTTAACAGTAAAGGAATATTCATCTACTTTTACCTTTGTACCACCCTCTATACTTTCCACTCTCTCAAAGGTACTAAAGAATCCTACCTTTTCTAAATATTTTACATTCTTCTCTAGCATATCTGCTAATTCATTATCCTCTACTACATATTTCAAAGATACAAATTCACCTGCCCTACAACCTGCTTCTTTTCTTGCAACCTGTAACCCCCTAGTTATCTCGTTTAATAGTCCTTCCTCCTTTAACTCTTCTGTTATATTCGTATCTAATGTAGTAAAGACATCACCTACTCTTGCAGATACATATCCACTACCTTCTACCTCTTCATTAGCATAAATTGCCTCTTTTACATTTAATTCTCCCTTTACAATATCTAACAAGATTTCATCCTTAACAGGAACATATGCTTTTGTAAGAGGTTGTCGTACTTTAAGTTTCTGCTCATCTCTAATATTTAACCCTATGGAACATATCTCTCTAACAACTTTCATATCCTCTACTACTTTACTATCCAAAACACTCTCATCTACAGAAGGGAAATCCTCAAGATGAACAGATTCTAAATCTGCTTCTAAAGTTGCATATACTGACTCTGCCAAGAATGGAGCAAACGGTGCTAAGAGTTTAGATATTTCTAAAAGGAGATAGTAGAGAGTATCTAGGGCATCTGTACTACCATTAACAAATCTCTCTCTAGATCTTCGGATATACCATTTAGATAAATCATCTACTAGTGAGAAAAGAGGCTTAACTGCTCTACTAAGTTTGTAGTTTTGCATACCTTCATCAACCTGTTTGATGGTCTCATGTAATCTAGCCACTATCCATCTATCCATAATATCTTCTGAATATTTTCTCTTCTCATATTCCCAATTATGTAGATGCTTGTAATTAAGGAAATACTTTACACTATTCCAATATGGTATTAAGAATAGTGAAGATACCTCCTTAAGAAATTTCTCACTAAATATTACTTCTTGACCGTATACAATTGGAGAACTTAAAAAGTACAACCTTAAAGAATCTGCACCATATTGATCTAGGATATCTCCTACCTCTGTGTAGTTACGTTTACTCTTTGACATCTTTGTACCATCTGATGCTAAAGCCATACCATTGACAATTACATTCCTAAAAGATTTCTTACCAAAGAGAGCAACACCAAGTACATGCAGAGTATAAAACCATCCTCTTGTTTGATCTACTCCCTCTGCGATAAATTCGGCTGGATATTTAGCAAGAAACTTCTCTTTATTCTCAAAAGGATAATGGAACCTAGCAAAAGGCATAGAGCCGGAGTCATACCAAACATCGATTACCTCTTTTACTCTATGCATAGTACCATCACATTTTGTACAACCATACTCTATTTCATCTACGAAAGGTTTGTGTGGATCCTCAAGCGTAACACCAGATCTCTCTTTAACCTCTGCAAAAGAGCCTAATACCTCAGTCTCACCACACTTATCACATACCCATATGGGAAGAGGCGTACCCCAATATCTATCTCTACTTAGTGCCCAGTCTCTAGCATCTTTTAACCAATTTCCAAATCTACCCTCTTTTACATGGTTAGGTACCCAATTAATCTCTTCGTTTTCTCCTACAAGAGAATCTTTAATCTCTGATACTCTTACATACCAGCTCTTAATCGGTTTATATATTAAAGGAGTGTTTGTTCTCCAACAGATTGGCATTTGGTGCTCATATTCCTGATTACTAAAAAGTAGACCTCTCTCTTTCAAATCCTCAATTATGTACTTGTTAGCCTTCTTGTAAAACATACCCTTGAACTGTTCAACTGGGTCTACGAAATTACCTTGATCATCTAGGTAATCAAACATCTCTATACCCATATTACTCATTAGTATGAAGTCCTCTTCACCGTATGGAGCTTGATGAACTACTCCACTACCTTCTTCTAATGTCACATGGTCTGCATGTACAACTCTAAATGCTCCTTGTTCCCTCCTGTCTTCAAAATATGGATAGAGAGATTCATACTCTAATCCAATTAACTCCTCTCCTTTGTACTCTTTAATTACTTTTACATTTTTGCCAAAAATCTTTTCTACTAACTCCTTACCTACTATATATTTTTCTCCTTCATATTCTACTTCTGTATAGCTAAAGTCTTTACCTACAGCAGCAAGTAAGTTACCTGGTAGTGTCCAGGGAGTAGTTGTCCAAATTAATAGAGAGCTCTCTTTATCTTTTAGTTTAAGCTTAACTACAACAGCAGGATCTATAATAGATTGATATCCTCCAAGTGCTACTTCAGAATTAGAAAGAGTTGTTCCTGCTCTAGTTGAGTAAGGAACTACCTTGTATCCTTGATACAAAAGACCTTTACTGTAAAGCTCTTTTAGAGACCACCAGATACTCTCAATATATGTTGCATCCATAGTGGCATACTCCTCATCTTTATTCACCCATCTTCCCATTCTCTCTGTTAGTAAAGAGATATCTCCCTGATACTTCTCTACTGACTTTCTGCATAAGTTGTTAAACTTCTCAATACCGAACTTCTCAATATCTTCCTTCTGCTCAAACCCCAACTCCTTCTCTACCTCATACTCTACAGGAATACCCTGACAATCCCATCCCAAACTTCTATCTACCCTAAAGCCTTTCATACTCTTATATCTAGGTACTACATCTTTAATAACCATGGTAAGAGCATGACCGTAGTGTGGCTTATTATTCGATGTAATTGGACCATCGTAGAAAGTGTAAGAGTTTTCTTTAGGATTCTTATCTATCGATTTTTGTAATATATCTCTCTCTTTCCAATATTTAAGAATCTTTTTTTCAGATTCAGCAAAATTAGGTACACTATCTGTCTGTAATATCTTTATACTATCTCTCTCTTTCATATTGTATGTTTAATATATTAAAACAAAAATCCCCTTCTAAGAGATAACATATTGTATCAACTCTTAGAAAGGGACGTATATACGTGGTACCACCCTTTTTCAAAATTACATTACTGTAATTTCCTTTTAGACCAATATGGTCTTACTTATTTTCGCTAAGTAAAACGTTGGAGTCTACTAACCTTACGGCTTTCTTTCCACCACTTACCAGTGATATCTGGGTCCTCGTGTTCGTTTATTATACCACAATTACATGGAGTATACGGCAGAAGCTATTGTAAAAAATGGATCCACACTACCCTTCTCATTCCTTATATATCCAATTAGATTTTTGTATGTTTTAGTATTTCTCTCTTTAGACTTCACATCTCTTGGGTATGTAACTCTTTATCATAGCCCCATACCGTTAAAGTATCTGATGGACCATCTACACCCAACCTACCATTTAATCTAACTATTAAAAGAGGGATATCACTACTACCAAATTTTTTGTAATCTACAATGAAGTAAAATTGAGTATCGTAAGGATTACTTGAAAGAGAAGTATATGCCATATGAAGATAATCTGGACTACCTTCTAAGTTGTTGTGGTAGTAGACAGCATCATTTCCATACTCATTCATATTTATAGCCTCTGCAAAAAGAGAAAATATCTCATCATACTCTTCTAACTTTTTCTCAACAGTATATTCCTGCACATCTGATTTATCAGCTCTTTGAAATATTCCATATCTACCATTTGCAATTTTAACATACTTGTTCTTTACAATATCCTCTATAGGACCTGTCTCATCTTCATACCTAGACATAACAGTATCCAACTAATTTATTTAGCTTTCTTTACTGAAACAACCTCACTATCAGATTCAATCTCTGATTCTAATGGCAAAATTGCCCAAAGAATAATGTATACCAAAACACCAGAACCACCCAAAAGGACTACGGAAACAAAAACAATTCGTACAACAGAAGGATCTATATTAAGATACTGTGCAAGACCTGCACATACTCCTCCAATCATTACATCTTTTTCTGACCTATACAATCTCTTAGTCATTCTATATTTAATATTAAGTTATATATACATATTTTAAATCAAAAATATAAACTTAGCAAAACACTTACTCTATCGTATAATGGGGTATGCAACGAGCAGTACTAGAACTAACACATAGTGAGATAGAAGAGTTATTAAAAAATCTCAATTTAGAAACCTACCAAGGTCTTCCACTTTACAGTAAGCTTACATCAATAGTGTTGGATAGTAATAACCCACAAAATCATAAGATTTTACTCTCTGAAGAAGAGATGGAGAAGATATTAGATGAGCTAGGTTTTGTTCCAGAATCAGTAAACCCTTTACTCTTCTCTGCAATATCCAAGATTAACCAATTGATATCCTCTACTAGAGTATAACTTGCCGGACCTAGATTCGAACTAGGATTAACGGTTCCAGAGACCGTCGTCCTACCATTAGACGATCCGGCAAAAGCACACTATTATACTACAGAAACTATAGAGATTTAAGATATCCAGATACTCTCTCTCTTACCATATCCTCCCCCATTACCTGTATTACTTGATACAAATCAGGAGATTTACTCTGACCTGTAATAGCTACTCTAACAACCATAGCTACATCACCAAGCTTACCCTTAAAGTTTTTTGGATTACTCTCAAACTCTTTATTATCAATTGCAAAGCTATTCCTCTTTGCAATATCCTTAATCTTAGCAAACCACTCCTCAGAAGAATCTGTCATGTTTAGTGTATTAAGAAATTCATTTAAAATGACCTCTTGCAAGTCTCTATCTAAGGAAAACTTTTCTTGAGTATACCCATCAAAGAATATGTCTAGTATTAAGTGAGCATCAGACCACTTTACTAAATCTTTTCTAATCCTTTCTCCTTCTCTCTCAATATTAAATATCCTAATTGCAAAATCCCTGTTTTTTATTAATCTCTCATGTAAAGCCAAGTCCATACTCTCTGCCCATTTAACTACCTCTTCATACACATCTAAAGCAGTAAGTCTTGAGATAAAGTTCTTACAAACATCTTCTAACTTTCTCATATCAAAGAGTGCTCCTGCTTTATTAAGTTTCTCTAACTTTAGCTCAAACTCTGAAGAATCTTTAGTAGAATTTGCTATTCTCCAATCATAGAAATTTGAATTAGCTATATTCAAAAGATACTCCTTTACACCCTCAACAGGATATCCTTCCTTAGTATAGAAAGATATATCTGCTTCTGGATCTTTTCTCTTACTCAACTTCCTTTTACCCTCTCCATCCTGTTTCATTAGAGGAGAGATATGACCATACTCAAGAGGTTTAAAACCTAAAGCTTTAAATATCTCCATATGTAATGGACGAGAAGATAACCATTCATCTCCTCTTAGTACAAAAGATATACCCATTAAAGTATCATCTATCGGATGAGCAAAGTGGTATGTAGGTAGACCATCTGATTTAAGAAGGACGGCATCCATATCATTTTCTACTAAGGTAACACCACCTTTAACTAAATCTGTAGTATTAATCTTGTTCTCAACATTGCCTGTAGAGTAAAGACGGATGGTAAAAGGCGTATTCTTTTCTAACTCTGCCTCAATCTCTTTCATACCCATATCTCTCCATTTAGCAAATTTACCATAGTATCCTGTTCTAACACCCATAGCTTTCTGTTTCTCTCTAATCTCTTCCAACTCTTTTGATGTTGCAAAGCATGGATATGCTAATCCCTTAGATACTAAATCTTTAGCAAAAACCTTATATATCTCCACCCTCTCACTCTGAATATATGGCAAATACTTACCACCCCTATCTGGACCTTCATCTATCTCCATATTGAAAAACTCAATACCATCAATCAATTTCTCTATACCTTTCTCAACCTCTCTCTCTTTATCTGTATCCTCTATGCGAAGTATGAAAACACCACTACTCTGTCTAGCTAATCTTTCATTAATTAAAGCTGTATATATATTACCTATATGAACAAAACCCGTAGGACTAGGTGCAAATCTTAATACCAATTCACCCTCCTTTAGATCTCTTTTAGGATATCTTTTGGTAATATCTTCTACACTCTCTACTACATTAGGAAAAAGTATCTGTGCTAATTTAATATTTTCTTCTTTTGTTCGCATTTAAAATGAGTATACAAAGTTAGGTTGATAAAGCAAATATACACTGCTATCATTATACCATGACATTAACAGAAGCAGCCTTTTGGACTAAAAGATTTGGTGTAATAGTGTTAATTGCATTAGCCTTTTTTATCATAATCCTCTTTATTCTTCTCTCCTCTAGAAAAACTACTTTACCTCCTGAATATCTAACTGCAAACTACGCTTGTACAGAAACAAAAGAAGAATTCCTTAAGCACAAGATAGAGATACCATCTCTGGAAGTGGATCCTGAGTCAGAGATGCTCTTTGAACTACAAACAGATAGTGGGAAGGTTGATAGCTTACCTAGTATTGTTAATGTGTATAGGTATACTAACTTAGGACAGATTATTAACTCACAAGCAGAAGCAAAAATATTAGCATCTAAAATGGGTTTTGATCCTGAGAAAGTAGTCAGACAGGGAACTACTGGATATATATGGGTAGATAACAATACAAAGAGAAGTCTAAATATTAAAGCTAGAGACTTAAACTTCACCCTTAAGACTGAACATGAGAAGATAAGGGAGGTAAGAAGAAATACTGATTTACCTACAGAAAGAGAAGCTCCTTCAATAGCTACTAATGCTCTTAGAAGCTTAGGTATACTTGATCAAGCATATACTGAAGTACAACCTACAATACACTTAGTAGATATAAATCCAGATGGATCTTTCTCTCAAGCAGACTCTCTTCTAACTGCAGAGTTAATAAGGGTAGACTTTGCAAGAAAGATTCCAATGATCTCTATTGCAACAAATATAGAGGGAGCAACACAGATGGTAGATAGTTTAACTAAAAGAAATCTAACATATGAAACTAGTAGCGCAGTTATCAATGATGAAAGAGTTCCGATATATAATTTTAGTACTCTTCTTACATACCTTTATCCTGTTAAATCCAATATCTCCGTATATGTAGGACCTAAGGATGATTCCCTGAAACTATTAAACAATATATATCAGATAGAGTACAACACATGGAGTCTAGAAACAGAGAGTTGTGGAACATATGAATTACTTGCACCCTCTGTTGCTCTTCAAAAAATACAGGAAGGAGAGGGTAGTATTGTGTATCTAAATAGTAGTAAAGATGAAGTAAAACCATACACTATACAAAATGTTAATAAGTTTAGAGTAGATAATATATATATAACTTACTTTGAAGGATTAGTTGAACAAGAGTTTCTTCAACCTATCTATACAATCGAAGGAGAAGCAGAATTAAAAGGAGGTACCAAAGCAGACTTCTTTATATATTACCCTGCTATTAACTATTCAATTGTACAAGATAAAATAGAGTTACCACCAGCTCCTGTAAAAGAGAAAGGATTACTTTCATTTTAATAGAGGCCTACTTATCCTCTCAAGTTTCTCTGTGTCTGCAAATCTATCATCTGAACCTAAAACTATAGTAATTAATAGATTCTCAGATGGATATTCAAACAAACCTACAAAACACTGTCCAGCATTTTTAGTTATACCCGTTTTCAAACCTCTTACATATGAGTTAGTATCATGTAATTTATTTGTAGTAAATATCTTCTTACTAACAAGCTCTCCATTAGAATTCCATGAGACATTAAGAGATGATTTACTCTGAATATCTAAGATATATCCATTATTAAGTACAGCAGCAACTAATTTACCAACATCTTTTGCAGTAGAGTAGTTTGTTTCACTATCTAGTCCTGCAGGATTACTAAACATGCTATCTTTCATTCTTAAAGTGCTAGCTTTACTATTCATAGCATCTATAAAGCCCTGATACCCTCCTTCTTCATACGCATTAGCTAAAATATATCCCACATTATTGTAAGAGCTAAGAAGCATAGCCTTAAGCAAGAAGTCTACCTTTACCCTATCTCCCTCCTTTAACTCTAGTTGCCAATCTAAATTCTCAGGTATATTTTCTAACTTAACATCTATTACCTCTTCTGTATCAAAGGACTCTAAGACAACAAGTGCTGTAAGAAGTTTTGTAATACTAGCAATAGATCTTCTCTCATCTGAGTTCTTCTCATATATCACAAAACCTGTAGATGGAGAAAATACTAAAGCACTCTGTGCAGAGATATTGGTATTAATTTTTAAAGAGGGATAATTTAAACTCTCTAAAGATTGAAATTCAACATGCTTAGAGGGAATACCTACTTCAATATATTCAAACTTCTCTCCTCTTAAATGAAAATAAAGGAAAATTAAAAGACCAATACAAAGAATACCTAAAAGAACAAGACCCATCCTAATTAAATCTCTTCTCTCCTTCTGAAGTTTCTTTAATCTCTTAGCTTCTAAGCCTGCTTTATATGCTTGTTTAAAAAGCTTTTCATCATATCTTAGATCAGGCAGATCTCTCTTTTTATCTGACTCTTTGTTCATAAATACTAGTACTGTCTACTTCTTAGTTATTAGCCTACCCAATCTGTTTGGTGTATTAGGTACATAGGTAGCTTCTAATATACTAGTAAGTCCTAACAGTTTTGTTAAGAGTCTCTCTGCCCCTATAGCGAAGCCTCCATGAGCAGGACAGCCATATTTAAAGTAATCGAAATACTCCGAAAGAGACTCTTCATCTATTCCTCGCTCCAATGCATTCTCTCTAAGATTTTCTAATCTATGCTCTCTTTGTGCACCTGTTGTAATCTCTAAGCCTTTCCAGAACAGATCATAGCCTAGAGCCAAGGTAGGATCATCTTCATTTTTCATATGATAGAAGGCTCTACTAGCGTGAGGATAATCTATCATAAAGAGAAACTCACTTCCTGTTTCCTCCTGCATAATTTGACATATCGCTTTCTCTTCCTCAGGAGAGAAATCTCCTACATCTTTACTTGGAACACCAGCCTTCTTTAACTTCTCTTTAGCTTCCCTAACAGTAAGGTATGGGAAACTACTCTTTGGAACATTTACTTTAACTCCAAACACCCTCTCTATCTCCTCTCCATACTCCTGCTTTATCTTTGTCAACATATCTACAATCATCTTCTCTTCAAACTCACAGATATCTTTGTAGCTATCTATATACCCTATCTCTACATCAAAACTAGTAAACTCTGTTAAGTGTCTAGTAGTAAACGACTTTTCAGCTCTAAATACAGGTCCTACATTAAATACTTTCTCTAAATCTGCAGCTATTCCCATCTGTTTATGAAATTGAGGAGATTGTGCAAGATATGCCTTTTTATCAAAATATTTAACCTCAAATACACTAGCACCAGACTCACTAGCTGCACCAATGATTCTAGGAGCTTGTATCTCTTTAAATCCGTTCTGTATGCAAAATTCTCTTAGAGTATTTAACATGAGTGTGTATACACTCATCATTAGAATATTCTTCTCACTTCTTAAATCTATCCATCTGTAATCTAATCGTCTATCTAACAGAGAAATATTTTCAGCATGAGGTTGCTCTATTGTAATTGGAAGTGGTGCCGTAGCTAGAGAATCTATCTTAATCTCTTTTACTAAAACCTCATACCCTACAGCAACCTGTGGTGCCTCTTTTACCTCACCTAAAATATCCACTACTGATTCATCTGTTAAACTCTTAGCCTTACTAAAGCTCTCTTCGTCTTGATACAAAACTACTGTTTGTACCTTACCAGTAATATCTCTCACCATTACAAAAAGTATCTTTCCCTGATCTCTAATTGTGTCTACTCTACCTCTAATTCTAACTTCACTACCTATCTTACTACCTAAATCTTTAATATATGTTCTTTGCATATTTTTAAGTATATATATTAATTAAAAATCCCCTTCCTAATAAAGATGGGTATCTCTAGTAGGAAGGGGACGATATCTCTACCGCGGTGCCACCCCAATTGTCATACAGACCTCTTATATTTTTGCACTATCACTAAAAATATTATACTCTAAATTTCCACTCCTTTACAAGAAACTGCACCTCCTCATTTCCATTCCAACTATTAATACCTACACTACCTACTACATCTATTCTATCATCTAAATCTATAGCGTTAATATCCTCACTACAGTTAAAAAGAATTAAGGTAATTAAATCTACACCATCTCCTCTACAAATTAACTTCATATGGTTTCCTAGTTTTCCCATTATCTGTTTTTTAAGTACTACCAAATCTACTAAAGCTATCAGAGGTTTAGGGTTACCATTACCAAATGGTTTTAATAGATCTATTTTCTCTATCAACTCCCTAGAGATATCGTTAGAACTAAGTAACAGATCTATATTAATATTCCTAATTAACATCTCATCTGTAATTTCATCTTCTGCTACCTTCTTTATACACTCTGAAAACCTTTTTACATTTTTACTATCCAATGTAAATCCAGCAGCTTGCTGATGACCTCCATATTTTTTTAAGTATGTATCACATTTGGATAGTGCTTCTGTAATATTAAATCCCTTAATACTTCTTGCAGATGCTCTAATCTCTCCATTTGAGTCAGTACCAGCAAGTACAACCCTATGATATTTTTCATTAAGCTTTCCTGCAATTAACCCAACTATACCCTCATGCCAATTACTACTAACTAAGAAAAGAAGCTTTTCTTCCCCCCTATCTCCAATTATCTCCTCTGCTTCTTCAATACCACTCTCTGTTAGAAACTGTCTTTGATAGTTAGTTTCATTAAGTATATTAGCTATACTCTTACATACATTCTCTTTCTTACTAACAAAGAGTCTTACTCCATCTAATGAAGACCCTATCCTACCAGCTGCATTTACCCTAGGACCAAGAATATATCCTAGGTGGTAGCTATCGATATCCTTTAATTCTAATCCTGATACCTTAACTAACTCATTCATACCTACTCTCACACCTTCTCTAATCTGTTTAAGACCCCAATATACAAGAGTTCTGTTTACACCAACAAGAGGCATTAAATCTGTAACAGTAGCCAAAGCTACAAGATCTAGTCCTCTACTCTCTTTTCTAATTTCATATTCCATTCCTGCTTCTTTTCTAATGGCTTGAATTAGAAGAAATACAACAAAGGAACCACATATCTCTACCTCAGGGTATTCCTTTCTGGGAAACATTGGATGAACGATTGTATATTTCAAATCCTCTTTTAAATCCTCAGGTGGCTGATGATGATCAGTAACAATGAAGTTAAGCTCTCTCTCTTTCATATATTCTTCTATCAACTCTCTATCCCTAATTCCACAATCTACGGTAATTACAAGCTTAGCTTCTAAAGACAAGATATCTTCCAAAGAAGATTGAGAAAGACCATATCCTTGATCTACTCTACTTGGAATGTAAGGAACGACATCTATCTTCTTACCGATATGGGTAGCTAATTCTTCAAAAAGAAATTCCCAAAGAATACTAACAGAAGAGATTCCATCTGCATCAAAGTCTCCATGTATTACAACCTTTTTACCTTTTTTTGCAGCATCTAAAATCTCCTTAGCTGCTCTCTTAGTATCAAAGAGTAAATCTGAACTAGGTATATTACTTAATGAAGGATTTAAAAAACTCTCACTATCCTCTATACCTCTTCTTTCAAGCAAGAAAGGTATTAACTCTTCTAAAGAGGTCTTCTTTGGTAATATCCAATTACTTTTACTATTAATCGTCATCACTACTAAACTGCTGAATTAAATCCCAACTAAAACCTTTCCTAAGAAGAAAATTAACCATCTTACTATCCTCAATATCAAACTTCTTACCCCTATATTTTTTCTCAATTGTCTTTTTAAGTAACTCATATTCATCACCTACCTCCTCATTACAAACCATCTGAGCAATCTCCTTATCTATTCCCTTTGAAAGAAGCTCTCCTACCAAAACTTTTACACCTCTAGGTCTAACCCTTATTCTACTCTGAACAAATGCTCTAGCAAAATTCTCATCATTAATATATCCATATTTTTTTAATTTTTTAATAATATTCTCATACAGCTTTTCCCAATCTAGTTCAACATCTTCTTTATACCAGAGTTTCCTTTTTTTAAAACGTAACTCTTTTAAATATTTACGAACCTGAAATTCACTCTTTAGTGACTTAGAGATATATTCAAGAGATCTATTCCAAAAACGCAACAAAAGCTCCTCCCAAAGTATCCTATCTAAAACTTCTTCATCTAATTCTAAACCTTCAAAAAGAGACTCTTTTGCTAACGTATCTATAGAGATACCACAGTAGAATCTACTATCTATGTAAAGATTTACTCTCTTAGGATCTCTTTTTTGATACTCTAGTTTACTAACAATCATTACTTCATTTTAGCACGTACCTCTTTCTCTATTGCATCCTTCAGTTTACTATCCTCTCTAAGTAGTGCAACTGTTGAGTCTTTACCTTGTGCTAACTGTTGATCTTTATACTTAAACCAAGCACCAGATTTCTCTACAATACCTAATTGCAATGCAGCATCTAGTATACTACTCTCTTTATCTATACCCTTAGGATATATCATGTCAAATGTTGCTTCTTTAAAAGGAGGAGCCATCTTGTTCTTAACAACCTTGACTACTCTTGAGTGTCCAATTACGTGTCCATCTTTCATTATTTTATCTCTCTGCCTAATATCCATTCTAATTGAGGAATAAAACTTCAATGCATTACCACCAGTAGTAGTTTCCGGATTACCAAACATTACCCCTATCTTCATACGAAGTTGGTTAAGGAAGATTATTGTAGTACCAGTCTTACCAGTAATTGCAGTAAGCTTTCTTAGTGCTTGAGACATCAATCTTGCTTGCAACCCCATATGACTATCCCCCATATCTCCCTCTATCTCTGCACGAGGAGTTAGTGCCGCAACAGAGTCTACTACAATTACACCAAACGCAGCAGACCTAACTAAAGTCTCTAATATTTCTAATGCTTGCTCTCCAAAATCTGGCTGAGAGATGTAAAGCTCATCAATATTTAGTCCGATATTTTGTGCATATACTGGATCAAATGCATGCTCAGCATCTATAAAGGCAACAGCCTCTCCTCTCTTTTGTGCCTCAGTTAAGATATGAATAGAGAGTGTTGTTTTACCAGATGACTCAGGACCATATATCTCAATAATTCTACCCTTAGGAATACCTCCAATACCAAGAGCCAAATCTAGTGAAAGAGCTCCAGTAGGAATAACATCAACCACTACTCTCTCTTTACTCCCCAATTTCATAATTGAACCTTTACCAAACTGCTTCTCTATCTGCGCAACAGCAATATCTATAGCCTTAGCTTTTGGACTTGCACTCTTTACTTCTTTCTTCACACTGGTCATAGTAAATCACTATATTAAATTATCTAATTTAAGAATAACAGAGGTAGATTAGAAGGTCAAAAAATAGTCTAAATATTAATGAATATTACATCCTTAAAAGATCAGAGAGATACTCTATAAAAGAGTTTCTTAGTAAATCTTTCTCTCTAATATATCTAGCTAACTCTATCTGTACAGAAGGAACTCTAAGCTTAGATGCTACAAACTCACCTAGTGTCTCCCCATGTCCATCCTCAAACCTTAAAATATGCGTATTTATACCCCTTAGATTACCCCTATCTAGTCCAGCAGCTATATCATTTGCTAAAGATATTGATTTTAAGAATCGAGAAGGATAGAAGATGTTAACATCAGTATTGTGTTCATCACTAAGACCATGTATATCTAAAAATTTTACAATCTTATTCTCCTTCACCAATCCCGCTAATTCCCGTTTATACTCATTATCTGAAAGTGGGTAATAGTTAGGATCAAATTTTGCTTCGTTTTGAAGAATAATTCCCCAACAACCTGTATTAGCACATATCTCTTCAACCAATACATCTGTCCAAGGCTCTGCTCCTTTGTATGAAAGTGTTAGAGATGGTCTCCTATGAGCATACACATGAGGAGCAGAAAGTAGTACGGGATTACTACCTTGTATAATTTTAAAAGACATTTCTTTTTTCACTAGTATAACTTAACATAATGGAAAGTACTTTTACAAATCTTGCGATATCTTTTTAGAGATGATACTCTTTCTGTATATAACTTAATTTATTTTTATTTAATGGATAAAATAAAGATATTAGTAATATCCATACTAGCGATATTACTACTTCCAGTAGTAGGCATCTATGCACAAGAAGAAGAGCCTACCGTTACTGACACACCTGTTCTCTATGAACAGATTAAAGATGACATGCAAAACTATACAGGAGAATGGGAGAGTACTTCTGCACTCATTAATCAAGATTTAGATGATGATATTGCTAATTTGGTAGTACAGGTATGTTAGCTGCATTTACAGGAATATATCTAACAGTTGGAACAATTTTCTTTTTAGCAACATATATATTCTGGGCAATAGCATTGATGAAGATTGGAAATGAGCTTAAATACAAACATCCATGGTTTGCATGGGTACCTATCCTAAACGCCATCATGCTTTTTGAGCTAGGTGACAAGAACCCACTACTTCTTCTCTTACTTCTAATCCCTGTTTTAGGACCATTCATCGTACTCATTTTAATGATAGTGGCATATGCCAATATTGCAGCAAAGAGAGGATATGACAAATTAATAGTGCTATTAATACTAATCCCTCTAGGAGGATTAATACTACTTTACTTACTTGCATGGAGACCGAAAACTAAATAAGGTAAATAGATGTTAAGAATCTGAATAAAATTGAGGAGGTTAAATACCTCCTCTTTTTTTACAATAGAGTACCCTGAGAAGATTCCTCTCCCTCTACTAAACCAACAGCATCTCCTAATCTCTGTTCTTTAGAAGTCTTACCCTCTAATTTTACTAAATCCATTTTTCTTCTCATCTGATTAACACGAGCTGTACTAACATTAGAGTACTGCTTCTGTAGTTGCTCTATCTTAATCCCAACCTTATCAAACTCATCTGAGAACTTATCAAACTCTTTCTCTACTGACTGAACATGTCCCACTATTTTATAAATATTTTCCTGTATCCTAAAATTATCATAAGCTTGTTTAACCATCCTAAGTATAGCTGTAAAACTAAAAGGACCAGCAAACACTACTTTTTTCTCTAATGCATCTTGCCATACATGAGGCATCTTGTCGTAGATAAAGGAAAAAATCATCTCATTAGGAATAAAGAGGATAACAAAATCTACAGTCTTTTCCTCTGGATTAATATACTCTCTAGTTGTTACCTGCTTAATCTTCTCTTTTACATCAACCTCAAACTGCTTCATATGCTTACCCTTCAAATCTACATCATCTGTCTCTGTCATCTTCTGTAGTGAAGAGTAGGGAAACTTAGCATCCACATTTATCTTAGTACCATCAGGGAAATATATTGTAAAATCAGGTCTACTACCTCCTTCTCCCTCCTGTTTAGTATATGTCTGCCCTGGAACAAAACCTGCCATTCTAAGTAGATCCTCTGCTACTTGCTCACCAAACTGACCCCTTAGCTGATTATTAGAAAGAACCTTTTTTAAATTCTCAGTACTAACAGATAGCTGTTCAGTAATCTTTTTGTACTCATCCAATGAATTTTTTAATGCAGAGAAAGAATCTATTCTCTCTCTCTCAGATAACTCTAGATCCTTTTTACTACTCTTTAAATCATCCTGTATTACCTTTACTAACCTCTCTATCTCTCCCCTTTTATTCTCTAAGTCAATTCTAGTCTTGTTAGACTCAGCACCTAATTTCTGATCTGCCATTCTTACCAAGCTCTCATTAGCTTGACTAAGTACACTTGGCATTATCTCATTTAATTTCTGTGATATTGTTTCAGATATCTCTTCCTGCTGTTTTCTACCACCATGAAAGAAAAAGTAAAAAATACCAATACCCAATATTAACCCTCCTACTACTGCTATTGCATACTCCATAATAGTAAATTTCTTAAAATTATTGTATCCTCTCTATTATATATAACAAACCAATTATACACCATGAAGCTTGTTAAACTGCTATTCAAAGAGAAAACATTTTTTAAAAACATATTAATTACTCTTGTTGCAAGTGCATTTATACACTTTCTCTCATATCTATTTAATATATATCTAGCTAGAAACTTAGCTGAGCAAGATTTCGGTTTCTACAATGCAGCTATTGGAATCATATACCTTGTTCAGATTCCTACAGTAGCTATTCAAACAGCAATTACTAAAAAAGTAGCACAGAAAAGAGGTTTTAATCTTAACAAATTTAAATTAGAAAGCCTCTTACAACTCGGAGCAGTTGGTATAGCATTAACACTTCTTTTCATTCTCTTTGGAAAGAATATTGCTGATATAGCGAATATACCAATACAATATATACTACCTCTTAGTATCGCACTCTTTGGAGCAGTAGTATCACCACTACTTAAAGGATTCTTACTAGGTTTAGAAAAAATACCACACTTAAATCTCCTTATGCTAATAGAAACAGTTATGAAGTTTTTAATGGCCTACTACTCCATCTCCAAAGGCATGGATATTACAATCCCCATACTAGCCAATGTACTACCTTCTCTTCTAACTCTTGCAGTAGTATTCCCGTTAGTTAAAACCGGAAGTAGCAAAGTACCTGTTAAGAGAATAAGTATAGAGTACAAAACAGTTGTAATACTCTTTCTCTCATTCCTCTTCCTTAACTTTTCATTTACCCTAGATCTAATACTTGTTAATCCACAGGTAAGAGCATCATATGGAGCACTCTCTTTGATAGGAAAGATCGTTTACTTTGCATCAATTACAATTGCAGGAGTTATGATATCAAAACTTGCTAATCAGAAACCTAAACAGAGAAAAAAGACATTAGTCATATCTTTGATATTTACAGCACTAACAGGATTAGCAATATCTGCTGTATTTCTCCTTTTTACCAATCAGATTGTAGATATAGTATTTAAAGGCATGTATATGGAGATAGTGCCATATGTAGTAATGTATTGTATCGCTATGACAGTATACGCTATGACATATATGGTAATTAACTCTCTACTAATTAATGAGTCATACTCACATATCATATTTTTAATACTACTTACTGTTTTACAAGTAGCTCTGTACAGTATTAATAATAGTTCTCTTAATGATGCTGTTGTTAATCAGATGATAATATATGGAATGATGTTTGTTTTTGTAATAACTACTTTAATTTTTTACATATTCAAAAAAGATGAGAAAGATAAAGAACTGGTTAAAGAATGAAGGAAAGAACTTTAAAAATTTTGCTCTAAAAGATAATGCAATATCTCTTGCAGTAGGAGTAATAATTGGTGTTGCATTTAAGGACTTAGTGGATGCTTTAGTTAAATATATCTTTACTCCACCCATTGGATATCTAACAGCTAAGATAGATTTTTCTAATCTTTTCATCGCCTTAGGTAAAACTAAATATGATACTTTAGCCGAAGCCATCAGTGATAATGCCGTAGTACTACAGTACGGATTAGTCATTAACTCATTAATTACTTTCTTACTAACAGCAATTGTCTTGTATTTAATAGTTAGAGCAATCTCTAAAGCAACAGAGAAGAAAGAGGAAGCAAAAGCCAAAAAGAACAAAGTATGTCCATACTGTCTCTCTGAAATCCCAATTAAAGCAAAGAAGTGTGCATACTGCACAAGCACGATAAAGTAAAAAGGGACTTGCTAGTCCCCTTTACTACTTACATCTCAAGAGAGATATACGGTTCCAATGCAACAGTACCAATCTCAGCTGTCTTACCCTCCTCTATCTTAATGATAATTGGCTCACCTCCATAAGAGTTAATATCACTAGTATTAAACTGAGACCAATTTTCACCTTGTATGACACCGTTCATCTTACTGTAATATTGCTGACAAGCAGAATCGTTTACTATCTCTTCTCCATTTAACAATTTTACACAAGGATTCCAAACATAGAAATCTACCCCATCTAGCTTCATATACTCCATTGTATATGTTCCCTCTGGAAGAGAACCACTTCTTAAGAGACCTTTCTCTTGTATTAATGCATTAGATAAACTAGAACTACTACTACCACTACCTAGATCAACAAAACAGTAAACCTTAGAAACATCCTTTGTATCTGTAAAACAAACTCTGTATCCAGGTAAAAACTCAGAAGGATATGTCATTGAAAGAGTAAACTTACCCATTTTAACAGTACTCTCCTCTACCTCTTCTTCTTCCTCTTCCTTTTTCTCTTCTACTACTTCTTTTTTCTCCTTACTTAAAGGATTCTTTATACCAATATCCACTCTGTCTGTAAGAAAAAGAAATGCAAATACCCCCAGTAGTAAAAGAATTACTACTACCAAGAACCCAACCAGAACTCCCAGTTTCCCATTACCAGAAGAAGTGGTATTAACAGGCTGAGTATTAGATATCTCTTGTGTATCCATATGGATTAAAAAGATAAATTTAACTAATACAAGATATCATAATTAAGAATAGATGGACAATAGTAGACTCGAACTACTGACCCCTACAATGTGAATGTAGTGCTCTAACCAACTGAGCTAATTGTCCTCAACTGGAGGTGTACCTTTTGCAGAGTTAAAGTAATTCCAAAGTAGATATCCACCAAAAGATAGAATAGCAAAGCCTAAACCTGCAAATATATTTTTAGCTATTAAAGAGATGATAATACCCAGTATTAAACAACCAATAGCTACAATTATATATTTAACTAAATCCATATTACTTACAGCTTAGGTTAAGATTAATAAAATATATTATAAAAAAACATTCTTATCAATAATGATAGTATAATCTAATAATGGTAGATATAAAATATACTCAAAATATATATAGAAATAGAGATAAGATAGTAGAGATTTTAGATAAAATAGATATATCTAAACAAGATACTGTTCTAGATATAGGAGCAGGTAAGGGAATATTAACAGAAGAGTTAGTAAAACGATGCAAAGATGTAATAGCATATGAGATAGATAATCATTACTATGAAATACTTAAAGAGAAGTTTAGTACAGATAAAAATATAACCATTTATAATAAAGATTTTCTTAATTCTAATCTCCCAAATACTAAATACAAGGTATTTGCAAATATACCGTTTTCTCAAACATCAGACATTATTAAAAAATTAACAGATACTCCTTCTAACATGAGTGAAGGTTGGCTCTTTGTACAGAAAGAGTCTGCACAAAGATATGTAGGTAAGCCTAACAATACACAGATCTCTTCCATACTATCATTTATGTATGATATTGATATTGTAGAGATATTCAGAAGAGAAGATTTTCAACCTATACCCAATGTAGATATTGTTCTACTACATCTAAAATCCAAAGAGTATGAGAGAAAGGATTACAATCTATACAAAGACTTTATCACATATATATTTAATCAGAGAAATAAAAATATTATAGATACATTTAAAAAACTTTTTACTTACAAACAATTAAAACATATTAAAGAATATCTAAAGAGTAATAACTGTACTAAACCTACACAGATACCTACTAACTACTATTTAGAACTCTTTAATCAATTCAAACTTAATGGAGATAGATATCTATACTTAGTTAAAGGATATTCCTCAAAACATATATCACAACACTCAAAGAGAGAGAAGGTATATAGGAGAAGATAAAGTTGTCTACAGAATAATGTGATTTACTTATCTAATCCTTAATCTTTAGCTTCTTAAAGATACCGTCTTCTACATACACAAAATGGACAGATCCATCAAACATTAAAACTGATAGAAATATCTTAGAATCTACAGGAACAATTCCCTGCATACCCTTTTCAAAATATACAAGTTGGTAAAGGTCTGAGAGAGAAAGATTTAGCCCTAACTCCTTAATATGATATTTATCTTTAGTTTCACTATCCATCCTCTCTATAAAAGAATTTTGCTTAGCAGAGAGATTAGGCACAGGATGTGTATGTCCTAGTATATAGACATTTTCTCCTCTCTCTTTAGCTTCATTTATACCCTGAATAAGTAGTTTAGAGTATGAAGACATCTTAATCTCTGTATTACTCAAAGTATCTGAGGATGTATTTAACTGTTTAATATTATTCGTAGCTATCTCTCCTTGTTCAGTTATCTTTCCTGTTACAAGAAATGGGTATTCGAACGCAGTGTCACTTTCATTAATTAGTTCTACATATGTATTAAATTGTTTTTTAACATCTTCCGATACTTCTATTGAATACCTACCCTCTTCTATCAAATCTGTAGGTATTGGAATCATAGATTTTTGTTCAAAATCGTTAAGTCCAAACTTATTAGATACTACATCTATTACTTCATTTAAATTGCTTTCATTAGCAATCTGTAAAGTTCTATCTTTTAAATCTAATACTGGTTCTCTTTGCTCTAACATATCGATTCTTTAGATTATAATTTTTAATAATCTACTACATCTAAGATACTAAATTTGGGAATTACAATCAACACTATAAGTTAGCGGGATGGGCGATATAGGATTCGAACCTATGACCCCTTCGGTGTAAACGAAGTGCTCTAGCCAGCTGAGCTAATCGCCCCTGTATAAAGGCTACCATTATACCATAACATCTGCCGAGGACAGGAGTTGAACCTGCACGGGAGTATAAATCCCACTACCACCTCAAGGTAGCGTGTCTGCCAATTCCACCACCCCGGCATATACTAATATCCCCATTATACCATTACAACTACCTTGTATACCATATATTCTCTCTTGCCCATATCTTCTCTTTATGCAACAATCTAATAGTAATTTTGTAAATAGAAAGAGATGAAGATTAAAAATATACACGCTATGGAAATATTAGACTCTAGAGGAATACCTACAATATCTACTAAGATAGAGATGTATAGTGGAGATATCGGTAAGGCAGAAGTACCCAGTGGAGCATCTACTGGAGAAAATGAGGTATTAGAACTTAGAGATGGTGATAGTAAGAGATACAAAGGAAAGGGAGTTCTTAAAGCAGTAGAGATTGTAGACAGTACCATAGCAGAGGCAGTAGTAGATAGAGAGTTTGAATCACAAAAAGAGTTTGATGATTTCCTAATTAAACTAGATGGTACAAAGAATAAATCTAGGTTAGGAGGAAATTCAATACTTTCTTGCTCTATGGCGTTTTGTAAAGCAGTAGCACAAAGAATTGGACTTGAGCTATACCAATATATAGCGATGATATATTGGCAAGACTCTTACTCTAATGACAAATTTAAACTTCCTAGACCACAGATACTCCTTTTAGAGGGAGCAAAACACGGCAACTGGGCTACAGATATACAAGAATATATGATAATTCCAAAAGAGAATACCTTTAGTAGTTTTAAAGAAACTCTAAGAGCAGGAAGTGAAATATTCCATACCATACATGACATTTTAGATAGGAAAGGATACTCCATTGGAGTAGGATATGAGGGAGCGTATGCACCTCAAGAGATTAAGTCTAATATGGAGGCATTGGATATAATGATGGAGGGTATGGAAGAAGCTGGATATTCTAATATGTTTGAGATTGCACTAGATGTAGCATCTTCTGAATTTTTTGATAAAGAAAGTAATAGATATAATCTAAGAAGAGAAGATAAAAGTCTAACTCCTTCTGAGTGGCTAGAGCTTCAAAAAGAGTGGTACAGCAAATATCCTGTATTTTCCATAGAAGACCCTATGGATCAGAATGCTTGGCAAGATTGGATAACAACAACATCACAACTAGGAGATAAGTATCAGATAGTAGGAGATGATCTGCTTGTTACAAACAAAGAATTTATTCAAAAAGGTATTGATCAGAAAGCTATTAACTCTGTATTAATAAAGCTTAATCAGATAGGTACAGTATCTGAGACTCTTGATGCAATTAGAACTACAGTAGATAGCAATATGAGTGCCATAATATCACATAGAAGTGGAGAAACTAATGATTCATTTATAGCTGATCTAGTAATGGGAACACCTGCACAACAGAGTAAATTCGGTGGGCCTGATAGAGGTGAGAGATTAGTAAAATATAACAGACTATTAGAGATAGAGGAACAGATTTCATCTTTGTAAGAAAGCTAGTGGTAAGAGTTAGAGGCGGAAAAGAGGAGAAAAACCGCACTCGGTAAACTCTTACCACTGTCCGCACACAAAAGCGCTAGGAGAAGGACTCGATCCTTCTCTTTGTAGTGATATAACACTACAATTTTGGGGGAGCGGACCCCAAACTAGCACCCTTGTTTTGGTTCTATATTATACCTCACACCCTATAGTGATGTCAAAGAGATAGTCTAGGATCTCTATCTAATCCCTCTATATCCTCTCTTTTAGTTAAATATTTACCTTGTAAAATATTAAAGTATCCACTTATCCCTATCATAGCCGCATTATCACTTCTATACTCTATATTAGGAAAGTAATAGTTTAATGAATAACTCTTTGCAACACTACCTACTTTTCTAAGTACCTCTTCACTATTAAACACCCCACCACCTACAAATACACTTTTTACATTAGGATTTTGCTCTATCGCTTTACTTAGTTTAATAACTAGAGAATCCACAACTGCATCTACAAAACCTCTACAGAAATCATATACCCACTCTCTCTCCACTACACCCTGCTCTCTTAGCTCTTTGGCTTTGTAAAGAGCAGCTGTTTTTAAACCAGAGTAACTAAAGTTTAAATCATTAGAATTTTTCATAGGAGTAGTAAATACTATATTTCCACTAGTACCCCTTTTAGCAAACTCAGAAACAATTGGACCACCAGGATACCCTAAATTAAGAATCCTACCCACCTTATCAAATGCTTCCCCTATTGCATCATCAAGAGTCTGACCTAGCTTTTTGTATTCACCAATACTCTCTACATACACTATCTCTGTATGTTTACCTGAAATAAGTAGGGCTAGTGCAGGAAAAGCATTAATCAAATCATCATCATTAACTAAGCCCTTACCCTTAGAGTTAAGAAGTAAGGAAGAGAGTAAATGTCCCTCCATATGATTAACAGGAACTAACGGCTTAGAGTATCTAGTAGCTAACTCCTTTGCAAATTTAATACCAACCTCTAAATCTATTGCCAAACCTGGTCCATATGTTACTGCAATGTAGTCAACATTGTTAATCATACCAGGATTATTACCCAATGCTCTGTTGTATACACCTTCAATATTCTGCTCATGTAATCTTCTTGCTAAATCAGGAACAACTCCACCGAACTCTGAATGCAACTCTATCTGAGAAGACAACTCACTAGATATGACCTCCCTTCCTCTAAGTAGTGCAACAGAGGTATCATCACAACTAGTATCAAATGCAAGTATTAAAGGCTTGTTTTTTAATATCTCTTTACTTAGTTCCATATATCTTAATCTCTCTTTCGTCTAATGAAATATATTTAAATACCACCTTATACATCTCTACCTTCTCTCTCCTAGATATCTCAGAGAGCTCATTATAGAATTTGTCTGCCCACTCAATTACCACAACATTGTTCTTCCTAATATGCTCAAGTAAACCAGATCTCTCAAACTCTTGTTCATCCATCAATCTCCATGTATCCATATGGGCAAGTACCTTATCTCCATACCTATACTCATTAATGATGGTATATGTAGGAGAATTAACTAATTCATCTACTCCAAGACACTTAGCTAACCCTTTAGCAAGTTGTGTTTTACCAGATCCTAACTCTCCACTTAGTGCAACTATTACAGCCCCCTTCAAATCCTTTAGATATTTCTCTGCAAATCTACAACCTAAATCAGAAGTTTGTTGAGCACTTTTAGTAACAACTTCTTCTAACAATTCGCTCTCTACAAGAGCATCCTCAAATCTCTGTTTACCCTCCCTTAGTACTGTTAATGTATTCATTGTTGTATCTACAACAGTAGAAGGGATATTTTTAGGCAACTCCCCTACATCTATATACATATCTACTAACCTCTCACTCTTCTTAGGTAGATCTTTTAGTAATTGATCAATACTGTATGGATGAGGTTTGTAAGATACATTTGCAGATGTAGCTGTAATCGGTCTACCAAAGTTCTCTATCAACCTAAGAGTAAACTTGTAATCTGGAATTCTTACACCAACTGAGCCTTGTTTAGAAAGAACAGGAGATTCTAAATTACCACTTCCCAAAGATATTACAGTAATCGGTCCTGGAAGATAGTTCTTGTAGATATTTTCTGCCATCTCATTTAACAGTACATACCTTTGTGCCATCTCTTTGCTTGATACTGCAATTGAGATAGGTTTAGAGCCTCTAAATGTCTTATACGCAAGAAGTTTAGCTAATGCTCTTCTGTTAGTAGCATCTACTGCAATACCGTAGCATGTCTCTGTAGGATATATGACAAGTCCTCCTTCATTTAATACCTTTGTTGCTTTCTGAATAGCTTCATCCCAATTATTTTTACTTAGCCTAAATCTTTTCATGGTATAATTATACTAGGAATAGACAAAATTGCCTATTACAAAGCTAAATTAAGTATACATCCCAATGCTCATACAATTAACAGACAGTAATTTTAAAGAAGAGGTATTAGACTCTAAAGGCTTAATCTTAGTTGATTTCTGGGCAGAATGGTGTGGACCATGTCAGATGTTAGGTCCTATCATTGAAGAAGTAGCTGAAGAAGTAAAGGATAGAGCTAAAGTTGGTAAAATGAATGTAGATCAAGAGAGAGAATTTCCTGCACAGTTTTCCATAATGAGTATCCCTACAGTAATTCTTTTTAAAGATGGAGAGATTGTAGAAACATTAATAGGGTTACAAGATAAAAGTGCATATATTAGTGTAATAGAGAAACACTCTTAGACTTCAAAGGAAGCTACAACCCTATTACCTCCACTACTTTTAGCTTTATAAAGCATCTTATCTGCTTTTTCAAAAGCACCTTCCCATCTTCTCTCTAACTCTTTTTCATCATTCAAGTACTTATCAAATCCACAAATCTTTACAACATGTACACCTACAGATATCGTTGTTAAGTGTTTAGTATTACTTAACCTTACCTGTTTAAGAAGTCTCTCTGCTAAACCATACGCTGTACTTTGTGACCCTGATAGCTCTTCAACTACTACTACAAACTCATCTCCTCCATATCTAACACCAATATCACGAGAACGAATAGAGCTAGATATTAATCTACCAACATCTGTTATTGCCTTATCTCCTGCTTTATGACCAAATGTATCATTAATATATTTTAGTTTATCCAAATCTATTACCAATATCCCTATCTTCCTTTCAGGATCTTTACAGTTAAGAAGTAGTTTAACTCTCTCCCAATATCCATTCCTATTAAGTAACTTAGTCATAGGATCTGTATTAGCAATAATGTTTAATTCCTCTAATCTTTTTTCTTTTTGTAATTCTTTTTCTTTAGCAGACTTAGAGAATTTTAATCCTAAGTATAGCTTCCCCTCTATTGCTCTTAAGAATGCTTTAATATGTCCTTTTGTATTAAAGCTTTTCTTAAGTTCTAAATATTCTTTTTCACCATCTATACCTAAGGATATTAATTCTTCTACTCTTTCTCTATCTTCTTTATTAAAGAGATCGTATATATTTTTTACTTTTGGAGAGAAGTTTTCTTTAGTATTTAAAACTACTTTTTTTATATTACCATTCTCATCTATATGGAATATTACTATTTCAATAAAATGAGTTAGTAATGAGGATATGTTTTCTTGATTCATTCCAAGATTATATCATACAATTGTATTTTTAATATCTCTTTGATATACTCTTTTTAGCAAATTTGGGGTGGTAGCTCAACTGGTTAGAGCATTGCACTGTCACTGCAAAGGTTGCGGGTTCGAGTCCCGTCCACCCCGCCATTCTTTCAAGGTTGCGACAAGACCCGTCCACTATCTCTAGGAATCCCTTGGTAGCTTCATTATTTTCCCCTTAAAAAGTTAATCCCCATTTTTACATCCTGGTGGATGAAAATATCCATATTTTGACCAGTTTTTACTACCTCTCGGTTCGAAGGTAGAATCCTTTTGTTATACAGGAAATGGTTGTTTTGATATAATTCTCTCAACATGACAAAAGAGAACAAGGTTATATCCGAAGATTTTGTAAAAGACTCAATAATTAAATGACTTTCATGTAATAGCTGGGGATATTTCAAATTTGATAAGTTACATACTCACGGTGTTGATATTCGTGCAAGAGCAGTAAAATACTCAAGGTATTTTTATATTGAAACTAAAGGACAAGGCAAACTAAAACAGTCAAACGAAGTTGCCTTTATATATTCTCTCGGTCAAATAATCACAAGAATGAAGGATGACAAATCTACTATTAACAACTACGCTTTAGGCTTACCAGAAAATAGTGCCAAGATAGCAATAAGACGTTTACCTTGGCAAGTAGCAAAAAAGCTACATCTTTGTATTTTATCTGTTGATGACAACGGAGAAGTAACTCAATATAAGTGGAAAGATTTCCGGGATTCAAGAAAATGAAGAGATTACCACAATCCGCAATAGAAAAAATTGGCTATTATGTATATCTACTTAGGGATCCACTTACTCATAAGGTCTTCTATGTTGGTAAAGGTAAGGGCTCAAGAATACTTTCCCATGAGAACTTTATCGAAAAGATTGGTTTTAAAGATAGTAAGAAAAATAAGAAAATAAGAGAGATTCAATCAAGAGCTACACACAACAAGGTTGAGTATCAAATATTAAGGCATGGATTAAACGAAAAAGAAGCCTTTGAGGTTGAAGCGTCAGTTATAGATCTCATAGGTATTGAGAACTTAACGAACGAAATAAAAAGTCTTGATAGTTCAAATCGCGGTATTACAGATCTGAATGAAATTTTAATCAAATATACTACAGAAGAAGCTATCATCGATATCCCAGTTATACTAATTAACCTAAATAACACATATAGGCCAGGAATGACTGCAAATGAAGTATTTAACATTACCAAAGGGAGATGGAAACTTAATCCCACCAATGCTTCTAAGTATAGGTATGTTTTTGCTGTTTATAGAGGTATTGTTAGAGAACTCTTTGAGGTTTCCGAATGGCTTCCAAGTGATATGGAAGGCAGGTATGAGTTTAGAGGTATTATCTTAGAAGACGATAAAATGAGAAATAAGTATCTAAATAAATCAGTCAAAAACTTTATTAATATAGGAAATCAGAACCCTATCAAGTATGTTAATTAAAAAGTCTGATACGAATGAAAGAATATAGAAATATAACTGCCAAAGAACGTCTTGAGAGTTTAAAGTTGACCAAGAAAGCTATAAAAGAAGGTATTATTCAAATTCCTTCTAAATGCCAGTTGTGTGGTAAAACAACAGGCAGGATCGATTATCATAATGAGACATACAAATCCCCTACCGAAAATCTGTATCAAATATGCCAAGGATGTCATACGAGATGGCATAAGAGAAACATAAACAAAGACTCCTTTAAGAATTTCATACTTGAGAACAATAGGTTCAAAAAGTTAACAAAAGAAATGCAAGAAGTACTCAAAACAGAAGGCTTTCTCTCCAGCACTTAAACAGCTATATCTCAGTAACTCTCGGTTCTAAGGTAAAAGCTTTTTGTTCTACAAGAACTTGTTCAAATATCTTTGTTACAAGAAATTCGTATATTCTTACCATTGCCATAGTATCAAGTTCACAATACTTCAAAAGATTGTTTTTAATAGTTACCTTCTCTATTTCAGGAAGACTCCCAAACACCATATCTTTCCAGCTAGACATTGCTGTTGCTCCATCTCCAATTTCCATACCATGATAAGAAAGTTCAGGAACAAGAACAGGTAAAACTTTCTTAATTGAGTAGCTACCCTTACATTTAGGATCCGCATAATACCCTCCTTGGAAAATATCCATCAAATCATAGATCCTACCGTTCATGTTCTCACATAGCTCTTTAAATTCAGGATGAATTTCTCCCATTCTTTCATTTTGTTTACCTTCAAAGCTTTTATTCCATACAACAATAGAACCAGTATTTCCAATAACCCCACTTAGTGAATTAAGAAAGTTTGGAATTGGATCAATAGCTTCAGTTTCAATAAACTCATAATGCTCTAATCCGCCACCTTTTTCTCTCTGTATATGCAAAGACCATTGAAAAGGTATTTGATCATAAGGTTTGAACCCATCATACAGAGGTATGGCAGGATTATAGGATTCATAGTCTATAAAATAGACTGGATATTCAATACCATTAAGATCGTTTTGGATATATTCTTTATCGAAAAATACAACACCACTTTGTGCCACATCCACTTGTCTTCTGTATGATGGAGCAAGATCAAATGTTTTAGGAATATCATAGATACTATTAATTCCAAGAGATTCTAATTCCCTAACTTTCTTAACACTTCCTGTAAAACCACTTATATCATATATTGAATACTCAGGAAGATCTGTATGACATAAGTCTGGGCAAGGACATTCCTTGGGCTTTATACAAGCCAATGCTTGCCTATAATCTTCTAGTTGCATCACTTCCAAAGCTTCGAAGCGTAGTTGATTTACCTCTTCTTTTAATTTCTCTATGTCTTCGTTAACATTTGTTACTGTAAATAGTTCCTTTAGGTTTAAATCCCCTCTTCTGCAATACTCCTTATTCAGATGAATAATGTATATATCACCGATTTCATACTTTTTGTTAAAAACTAAATACTGAAAAGTTGCATCATACTTATGCTGTTTAGAAATATCATTGGTACTCTTTATTTCATAAATATCCCATTTACTAGACATGGGATTGAAAATTAGAGCATCGGCTCTCGCTTCAAAGAATTCATCTATACAAGTTGGCTGAAACAAGAACTTCTCTTGAGTCACTTTATATTGAGGAACAAGGATATCTTTAATATACTGCTCTGCGTGCTCTTCAACTTCATACCCTTGCTCAAATAAATGTTGTAGGAAAGTATCAATCTCTTTCTTTGTAAGCCTGTTATTCTTGATTGCCCAAAGATGTCTTGGTGCATCTAGAAAAGCTATGAAATCTGTTTTTGTTAATATCATGAAGGGTGAATACTAAGTTATAAACCTTAAAGACTATTCAGGATTTTTAACAAATCCTTAAAATACTCTTCATACTCGCCATTATTAACCCAATCACTTTCTTTAGAAGACATATTTAAAGAGTTTTTGAAACTAACACAATCTTCTTTGATAACTTCAACACCATTCTCATATGATTCACACCGAATCCTGTTTGAGATAGGTACAGATAATACAACTATTTCGTCACTTTCTTTCATCCTGGATATATAATAGTTAAACGAAGCATGACTTCCTCCTAGTTGAGTAATAGAAACAAGATTATCTCCGAACTTCTTCTCCTCAAGAAGATTTCTTCCGTCATATATCCATTTAGCAAGTTTTGAGTCATACTTCACTTCTTCAATTTGACCTCTTAATACTGCCTTATTGATATCCCCACAATACATTAAAGAAGCATCAAGTAAATACTTATCTTCTACTTCTGTGTAGGATTTGGGAGATATCTCATAAAGAAAAATACATCCATCATCTTGGCTATTCTGCTCGTGGTCAATTTCAGAAATATTATATTGGCTTGGTATAAGATTTTTCAAACTCTGTTTTACGTCTTCTAACCTCTGAACACTTGTTCTACTAGCTTCAATTACTGATTCCTGAAGAATAGTCTTTGTGAGAGTTAATTCCTTATCCCCTACCTGCCAGACTCTAATTAGTTCTTTCATACCTAAAGCAGGATCGTGGAAATAAGTAACAAGGAACTCTTTAGAATTCTCAACAAACATATAACTTAAGGGATTTAAAAACCATGTTTTGGTCACTTTACCATCCTCATTAAATGACAAGTTTTCTAAGTTACCATCCTTTATTGCATATACTGAGAGATTATCCCTACTTCCAGATCTAAATGTTTCTCCTACAACCAACAATGGGAATTTATTCTTTGTATCATCAAATATTGTGAAATGGGGATCAATAGTTTTGTTATCTGACCATCCCCAGGTTGTTAAAACTTCTTTTCCATTCAAAAGGATATTGCAAGACACAATATCAAAACCATCAGATTCTAGTTTTGGACAGTTAACAATCACATTATCGTTTGTAGATAAATCATAACTTTCGCTTGCTTGTCCTTTGTTTTCAGAGTATGTGAATTCAGGATTTATGACCAATGGTTGAATCTGCTTATCAGTAAAATCATAGACTTCAACTATTTCATCAGCTTCATTATAGAACCACTTTATATATTCAGCATGTGTAAGGTCTGTTTCTGATGTTCCTAATACTTTTTCTTGCTTCTCCTTAGAGTAGTGCTCTCGGAGAGTATCATCAATGAGATGAAAATAATAACTACCTATCACGGATATCATTATTAAACAGGGGAGAAATATCGCAACACCTTTACCTACTCTTTTGAGATTTACTTCGGTAGATATGAAAGGGTTGCTACTCATAGTATTAATATACATACTTAAATTATTAGAAGCAATATCTAGTCAATTTTTATTATCCTTCTATTACTTAAGATAAATCTTGATTTAATACCTTCTAATATCCTTAATCTCTCTTGAGGATTACCGAACTGTAGTATATGTAATAAGTAGTTTCTAATCATTGTTTCTGTGATATTCGTCTTTTCTACTCCACTTACCCTGTGTGGTGTTAATTCAACTCCCATGTATTTACTATTCTCAATTACCTTTCTCATATTGTTTACTCTTTTTATCTCATCATTAAACTCCTTGATGAGATACCTTTTATCAATTCTCATTTGAGGTAGATAGGATATTAATTGGCTTATTAACTCCTCTTCTGTTATATATGGTTCTCTACAGTCTAAATCTTTAGACTGACAACAGTGATAGTAAACATGAGTGTTTACCTTTGTAGATTTCAAAACTCTGTACTTTATTTCAGCAGTTATTCCTGATCCACAGTTTCCACACTTACAAATACTTTTAAATGGGAATACTTGCTTATTCCATTGCTTGGGATATGTTTCTAATTGAATTTGTACCTTATCAAATAACTGTTTAGATATTAATGGTTGATATGTACCTTTGTACCAATGTCCTCCAAAGTGAAATTCACCATAGTAAAATGGGTTCTTAAGGGTAGCATAGACTCTTCCCAACGACATAGTGCATCCTCTTGGTGTCTTAAACTTTATTCTTTCTAACCATTTCTTTACCATCCTTCCTGAATGTCCTTCATACCCCACTCTTTCAAACATTTCTTTTACTATTGGTGCTCTGTCTTTATCAAATTCTACAGATGATATCCTGTTGGCTTTCATATTGTTTACATATCCTATTGGTGCCGGTCCTGGTCTAATACCTATCATGCATTTATTTCTATGTCCTCTTTTTACATTTATACCTCTGTTATCGTTTTCTAATTTAGCTTGAGAACAGAGTATCATTAGTAAGAATTTTTCATTTGGATTATTAGAGAATGTTTGTGAGTGACAGTTTATTAGTTCTAGTTTTCCTTGATCCATTAGGTCCACTATTCTTCCTAGGTCTCCTGCATTTCTAGATAGTCTGTCTGGTGCCCATGTAATAATAGCATTGTATTTTCCTTTATATATGTTATCTAAGAGGTTATTGAATTGTGGTCTTTGTCCTGTTTCTTTTGCTGAGTGTGATTCTGTTATTGTTTCTACTATGTTTATCTTTTCTCTTTTAGCTTTTTCTTTCATTTCCATGAGTTGTCCATCTATACTCATGGCTTGGCGTTCATCAGATTCTGAAGATTTTCTAGCGTAGAGAACGTATTTTAATTCATTGGTATCTTTCATTAGAAGGAAGGTACCAGTAAGGGGGAAGGAAGTCTAGGACAATGATTAGATCAATTATTTATTTCTACACTGATCCTCTATAAGCAAGATCTCTCTTTCCGATAAGCCATATAATTCATAACAAAGTTTGTTAATTTGGTTCACAAGGTCACTTTCTATGTTTTCTTCTCCATCTCTAGATTTTTCTAAAATATTATCAACAATCTTTTCAATATCTGAAAAGATTCTCTCATTTTGTGTTGACATCTTGGGAATAGGCATAGCTCTAAAGGTATCTATCTTACACATATATCCTCCACGATCATGCATTCTTCCAATCTGTTTAAAATACCAAAGAATAACATTAGAAGATAAAATTCCGGTTAAAACTTTTGCATACTTTTCTGAAGAAAGAAAATTCAACGAAGCTTCACAATATATTCCAGGTTTAACAAATGAAAATTTCCATTTTCTATTTAAATTCAACCAAACAACTTTGTTTTTATTAAATTCTTCTAAGTAAGCACAGTTTCTTAGATTGTACGGGGTTTTGCCTTTATCCCCCCTTTTATATACCTCCTTCTTGTGTTCATCTAACCAGTTTCTTATTGCTGGAAAGTCCTTTATATCAATTGGCTCTATATATTCACCTTCTTGTGTAGTATACCCATTGTGGGTATTTATTATCCATTGATCTATTGGCTTATGGGCAAATTGACTCAAACTCGACCCACCCAAAACAGGCTTAATTATCTCTTTTGTTAGGATCCTCTCTTTTTCTGATTGACAATCACTCAGTATTTCATCTCTTTTTACAGCATTAATAATAAAGGCCTTATTGTAACCAGTTAATATCCCTCTAAATGTGCTAACCTCCCAGCTTCTCAGTGGAATCCCGACGTTATCAATCTTATTTTTTAATTCATATCCCAACTTGGAACTTATAAACCATGGAGCACTGGAGAGATTTTGTAAAACAATTTTCTCATTCTTTAGAAGTCGATGAATATCATCCCCTTGAACCTCCTTTAATAATAAACCCTCCAATAAACCTTTATTACTTTCTTTCTTAATAATAAGAATATTTGTATCAACTTCAGCAGTGTCAAAGACATGTGGCCCTAAATCAATTAAAATCTTAGGATTGAACTTTATAAAAAATTCCCTTAGCTTTTCACCATACTTTGTCTTCATCCATTTATTACTAGTAATAAAACACAACACTCCATTTTGTCTTAGTACGTTAATTCCTTTCTCATAAAACAAAACATAAATATCTCCTCCACTTTCAAATGTCTCAAAACCAACATTCTTAAACAATTTAGCAAGACTGCCTTTATCTTTTTGTAACTGAATGTATGGTGGATTTCCAATAACAATATCAAAACCACCCTTTTCCTTAAAAACTTCACTAAACTCCAATTCCCATACAAAGAATGGTCTGACACTTTTTTCTCGAAATCTCTTAATCTCTTCAATTTTATCCAACTTCCCTTGCTCTTTTAATGTCTCCTCAATTAATTCCCATCTTAACTCATCTATACTTTCTTTCAATTTCTCTTTAACTGATCTCTGTGAAGTATCTACATATATTTTAATATTTCTCTCTAATTCCTCCATCTTCCTTTTTATTCCTGAACCAAAAACAAAACCTAATTGAACAAATTTCTCGTCACTCGACTTTGTAAGAAGCTCTCTATTAAACAATTGAATACCTTCGTACTCAGATAACAAACTATTACCTTGCATAATTCTATGTTCAAGGTTTGGAAGAGGCCTTGGATCTTTTTCCTCAACTATTAAAGACAACCAAAGTCTAAGCCTTGCAATATCAACAGCTCCTGGATCAATATCAACACCATGAATAGAATTAGCAATAGCATGGTACTTTAAATCATAAACAGATAACTTATCCCTTAAATATACCTGAAGGACTTGTCTAGCTCCTACAATTTCATTTATCATACCTAAAGGAAATGCCCCTGAACCAACAGCTGGATCACAAACTTTTATATTTTTAAGTAAATTATCTATTCTTCTAGCGTTCTTTTGTATTGATTCTGGAAGTTTCAATTCATAAGTACCTGAATATTTATAACCTTTCTCTTCTTTTTCTCTTTGCTTCTTCAGAGTAACAAAATCATTCTGAATAATTGTTTCTCCATTTAGTACTAAATTTTCAATATCCTCTCTTGGAACCTCTCCCTTTGTTTCTGTTTCAAGATAGTTAATAAGACACTCCTGGCACATATAGTGGACTATTTCTCTTGGAGTATAGAAAGATCCCTTACTCTTTCTATCTTTAACATCGAGAAGATTTTCAAATACCTTTCCAAGCATTTCAGGATCAACTGCAACTTCTTTTTCTAAAGGATCACTTTCATTTACAGTAAAGTTATACCTATCAAACACATCTAAAATACCATCTCCAATATCCTCCCCATCTTTGTTTTTATTTGAGAAAAGTTCGTCAGGTAGAAAAATATCTGTAGTCTCCCAAGAGTAACCTCTCATAGGTTCAAATAGACCACCATTAAGAAATGGCATCCTACAATTATTTAATCTTGGATAAATTGAATCTCTACCTCTATCTTGTGCCAATGCTTCATAGAAAAGTGGCTCTAATACATCATTAAAGAAGTTCTTTCCATACTTATCCTTCGCTTTGAACAGTTCCCTTAAGAAATTCTTAGGACCAGTACCCCATTCTTCCTTTGCTCTTACCCCAAACCATCCTTTCTTTTGTAAAAAATAGAGAAATACCATCTGACCAAGAAGTTTCTTTGCAAAGTCAACGGTAGAGACCTCTTTCTTATCAAACTCTTCCTTAAGTTGGGGCTTCCTTTTAATTTCTTTCTCCAAAGCATCATGTACATCATGGAATAGTTCCCTATATTTGTTAAAGAATTCCTTTGTTACTGTCTCTACACTAAATGCTTCTTCAATATCCTCAAATTTAGGTTGATCTTCTCTTTGTATAATTGGTAGAAACTGTTTCTTAGCTGTATATGAATTCTCATTAGAACCTACTAAGAATGAAGACCTCTTCGCAGCAGTAAAACTTGAGATGTCCTTTACTCTACCATCTTCACCTTTCACTACATCATTCTCTAATTTAACAAATGAAAACCTCCAATCTTTTTTATTCTCATGTACATATGCAATTAATACCCCATCTCTATTCTTACTCTTTAAATAGTCTAGAGCAAAGTTTCTCTGACGAGTTCGAGCAGTAAATGTAGATTCTGTTTTTAAATAAGTAATCAAGACATCAAGTGTTCTCTTCTCAGAATCTGTAAATTTTGCAATTACTTCATAGGAGTGTATATATGGTTTGTATGCATCCTTGATATATTGTTCACCTGTGAGTATTGATACTTCTTGGAATTCTGTTAGAAGATTTGCAGTAAATCTCTTGAACCTTTCTCTATTAAAATCATTTTCAAATGTCTCTTTTATTAAGTTCTTAGATTCTTGTTCTGTCATTACTATTCAAAATATTCAGATAAGATTACCTCTTTTACATTAGATATACTTTCTTTAGCTTGGGACTGAGTATCTTTGAGTAGGTTTGGAGAGATCTCTTTTTGCAATAATCTAACTATCTCTAATGCATCCATCATATCTCTCATCTTCTCCCAAATCCTTTTTGCAAGATTCTTTGGTAATGCACCTTCATCTATTTTTGTTTTAACAAGTTCTATATATTCTTCCTGTTCATCAGTAAATCCATCAAATTTCTTTACTGTATTAGAATTCAATCTTTTTAATATCTTTCTATCCAATGCTCCTGTTCTAGTTTCCAAACTCATTCCTATTTCTTCCGTGGTAATTTCTTCAAAATACTTTTTATTCATCTTAATCTGCTCATAGAAACTAGAAGGTATACTCACTCTTTTAGTATTCTTATCACATTCAAATAATTTGATAGCATCTAAGAAGCCTAATTCTTGTGTTTCCTTCGTATCTGAGATTACGAATTTATCCAACTTACCTTTTTTAAAGAATGTTAGTAAGTTACCAGATTGATCAGATAACCTTCTTGCAGATCTAGATTTCTTAGGTAGATTTTTAATCTGACTAAATAGCTCTGTATTTTTATCTCTAATGTCTTTAATAGCAATAAGATATTTTAATTCACTCTCTTCAGCCTCTTCTCCAATAATAGTTTCTTTAGATGACAACTTATCAAATAGCTCATTGGACTTAATCTCTTCTCCCTCTGTAAGTAATCTTGCATCATTTCCTAAAAGTTCTACAAACATCTTTATCTTAGCTTCAGCCGCCTCTTGTAACCTAAGTAAGTCATTAGATTGGACAGATGGGAAGAAATTGTAAGTGTAAATATCTTCAAATTTGGTATCAACACGATTAATACGACCTACTCTTTGCATTAAACGTGTGGGATTCCATGGAATATCATAGTTAATAACAACATTTGATTGATGTAGGTTTACACCTTCAGCAAGTACCTCTGTTGTTACAAGAATTCTGTATGTATTTTCCTTGTTCCTTGCCTTAGCATCAAAGTTGTTTATAACTTCTATTCTTAATGCTGTTGCAGAGTCTCCTGTGTAGTTAAGGACCTTTTCTCCTAACCTTTCTTCAATCTCAGATGATAGATAGTTTGCAGTCTCTTTAGACTCTGTAAATATAATTAGCTTGCTACTGTTGAGTATTGGGTCTGCTTTTAACTTATCTATAAAAGTCTCAAGTTTAACATCCCTATCAATTACTTCCCAAGTAGCATATAACTCTTTCAGTAATCCTAAATCATACTCTAAGTGATTTCTGAACGACTTCTCAAAATCCTTACTTTTATAGAATTCTACTTTCTCCTGTTCAACTAAATCCATAATCTCCTCAATCCTATTCTCCTCAAGTAACTGAAATACTTTGTTCGCACTCTTCTTACTCACATAAACGTTCCCTTCATCAAATTGATCTATCATCAACTCATATGAGCGAATGAATCTCTCAATTGTTTTTCTAAATGCATAAAGACTACTTTCAAATCTCTTAAGTAGAAGCATCTTCATAAAGGTAAGCATATTTCTTTGCGAGACCTTATCTCGTTCTGTTAACTCTTCTCCAGTGTAATAAAGAAGTGGTACATACCTGCTATATTTAAAGTTTTCAATGAAAGAAATCGTCTTGTTAAAGGCTTCATCCTCTTTAGAGTCAAACTGGTAAAAAATAGAATTAGGATCGTGAACCTTTGGAAATTTAAGTCCCTGTTTCTTTAAATCTTCACTGTAGTATTTCTCAATCTCTGTTCTAGTTCTCCTAACCATTAAGTATTTTAAGATATTGTTTCGAATGTCTTGTGCATTTTCCTTTACAATTCTCATGTATTCATCATAGTTGTTTTTTCTATCCAATTTCCTGATTCTAGAATTCAGACTACTAAAGTAGGCCTCTAAGTTTTGGACTCCTGGGATATTACTTTTTCTACTATTTTGAAATAGCTTAATCTGAGCTAGCAAGTCCTTAGGTTGATTATTAAAAGGTGTTGCACTAACTAAGATGACCTTTTTACTTCTACATATCTCTGATAGTCTTTCAAAAGATATTGTTGCTTCATTTCTAAAGTTGTGAGACTCATCAATAACAATATTATCGTACTTATCTACGCCTCTTTCTAATATTCTTTCTAGCATACCTACTGACTCGCAATCGTAACCTCTAACACCAAATTCCATCAACACATTGGCCCATGATCCTGGATTGTCCTTTGAGATTAACGCTGGAGATGCAATAACTAATGTCTTACCACCAAGAGTATTGATTAACCTTGCAGTTATGTATGTTTTACCTAGTCCTACAACGTCTGATATAAACACTCCACCATACTCCTCTACAATCTTTTTAGCATTAACTACGGCCTGTTTCTGATACTCTAGCTCTAGATATCCCTCGGGCGTATAGTCCTCTATCTCTGTATCTGCAGTAAGGTCTTCTTTAAAATACTCATACAAAAATTTAAGATACAGTTGATATGGTGTTATTTCATTATTAAGGTGGGTTTTTTCACTTATCGTATCGTTTAAGTTCTGAGAAATATCAATAGCTTCTTTCCAAAGTGCATTAAAATTGTCCAATGCATACTCGTAGTCCTTACTATTTTTTAACTCAACATTGAATTCTAAATTGTCTTTAAGTCCTGATCGTGTTAGATTGCTGGAACCAGTAATAACCCTACCTGGATCAATTTGATTCTGATCAAATGTAAATATATATAACTTAGCATGCAGTGGGGCCTTGTCATATATCTTTATCTGTAACTTTCCACTCTTCAACCACTCTACAAATTTAAACATCCCTTGCTCTACATCGGCATCATCCTCTGCTATAGCAACTTCATCAATATACTTCTTGCTGATGGTGTCTTTAACCTTTTTGGCGGACTCAAATTGTATCTCTAGATTCCCTTGTATAGCATCTGCAACTTGTGCTTCAGTATTAAGTCCTATTAAAATCCTTACCTTTTCTACTTTTTCAAGGCTTTTGTATATCTGATAGAAGCCACTTATGTAGAAATATCCAACAAGGATATCTAGATTTTCTGTTTTGGGAACTAATTCATTCAATCTCTCGGATAAGGTATTACCTTTTTCATTGGTAATAAACTCGGTAATTTGATTTCCTGACATAGTTTCCCAAGTTCAATTTATATAGTTGCTTTCCAAAACACGCTTTACTTGTGTTATTTTACCCCCTTCTCTAATTTTTTACCACTCTTACACAATAAACAATCCTTCCCCCTCTATTTTAAAATATATGTCTATCACTATAATAAGAGCTTCCTCCTCCTCTAATAGCTTCATATATATTATAAGGATAAACTCTTATAGGTGGCCTGTCCTCTTCAATAGACTTGTGTAAGACAATTGTAAAAGCATCTACAAGATCATCATGCTTCTCTACTCCAAAATATATTAGCTGTTGGATCAATTCCTCTGTTCCTTTTTTAGGAAAAAGTACCTTACCAGACCTAATCATATATGTTACAGAATCTAACCTAGCCCTCTTATCTTGACCATTAACCTTAAAACCCTTTGCTTTAAAACCCTCCTTAGATAGTTGTTGTATTACAGCCTTCTGATAACCAACATCCTCTATATATACCTGAGACCTCCAGCTCTTACTAAGATCACATATCTTGGAATATTCTTTAATCTTCTCTATAGTGGTTGGAAAATCCATTCTCTGGTTAATTGGAAATGCTTGGATATATACTTTAAGATCCTCCTGATTACCATATACATGAGCACATACCATAGCAGTATAGTCTGCATGATTACTACTAGATATTGCTAGATCTACCCCAATAATAGAATACTGATACTTACCATCCCTAGGAGGTAGTTCATCATAATATTCAATCCATTCTTTTCTTACTAACTGATCTTCATCTGCAATTATCTTTAGCATATACTCTCTCTGCCATGCTTTATCATCCCCATTCAATTTCTTCTCTTCTTCAATATCCTTAAAAGTTGGATATTTACCTAACCATAATATCTTTCCATCACCTCCTATCAATGGGTACTCTTTAAAAACAGCCTTTATATCTCCCTGCTCTATTGTCTTCTTCAGACGCATCAATAGGGAATCCTCATGCAGAAGATTCCCCACTATAGCTATCTTTGTGTTCCTATCTCCAAGAGGAATAATTTCACCTGTTAACCAAGAATATGTCTTATCTCTACTCTCCATAGTTTTTACAGAATTAAGATCCTCTACATCATCACAGATGATTAAATCTGGCCTATGTGCACCATGTCTTAAACCTCTAATACTCTGTTCACTTGAAGCAGCAATTAATCTTGCATTGAACCTTGGTATAACCAGAGAGTATGAACCCCACTCATCAGATTCCTCTCTGAAGGGTCCTAGATCAGCTCTAAGTAGGTCATTACTCTCCAATTCTCTTCTGACATTAGACATATGGGATTTAGCCTGTTGCTGAGTCTGAGAGAGTATAACTACACACTTCTTCTGTTGCTTACCAAGTATTGCCCATAACGGATATGACATTGTCATAATAGTTGATTTACCAGAGCCTCTAAAAGCTACAACTACAGAGAGTTTAATCTCCTCATCCTCTGTAATCCTAAACATTTCTTTTTGAAACTCTGCTGTCTCATATTTAACATAATCTGAGAAGTAGATATGGAAAAACCAGTAATGACTTTCTGTAGTAATTTTAGTTCTAGCTACTTGGTCATCTAGTATTTTATCTACAATCTCACCTGTAATTTTTTTGTTATTCTCCATCTTTCTCTTCTTCTGAATTTAATCCAAATGCCATATCTAGAGATTGTTTAATAATCTCTCGTTGTTCATCAGTAATTGGTATATCTCCATTCTTGGTTGTAACTTCTAGCTTAGGCGAGTAGTTTTTATGGTGGTTTTTAAGCCAGAATATTATCCCTGTTAGATTCCTGTCCTTAATTGCAGATATTAATTGGCTTTCTGCCATATCGTTTATCAGGTTTAATCCTTCATCTATTGCTATCTCTGCATTATCTGCAAATTCAGGATCTTCTTTTCTCCATCTGTAGTATGTAGCTCTAGATACACCTGTTTTCTCACAAGCTACTTGTACAATTGGTGTCTTTTTAAATTGTATTAGCAATAGGCCTTTTCTTTCTGTTTTCATATCTTTTCTCCTTTCTTACCAGTTAAAGTCTCCCATCTTTTCTTAATTACCTCTGCATATACAGGAGATTTTTCCATTAAGTAACATCTTCTACCCATCTTTTCACTTGCTATTAGTGTAGATCCTGAACCTCCAAATGGTTCAATTACTAGATCTCCTTTCTTGGTTAGTACTTTGATATATGGGATTAAGATCTCAAGAGGTTTTGTACCAAAAATTACTCCCTGCCCTGAGCTTTTCTCATCAGAAGCCTTATATTCAATAAAGTCGGTTGGTTGTATCTTTCTGCCCTTCTTATACCCTTCCCAGTGTGGTTTTCCTGTAATGGCATACAAAGCAGTTGTGTAATTATTTTGTAATAATTCTTCCTCAGGATCTGAATTCAAAACTTCTTGTTCATATGAGGATCCAACCATAGCGATATCATGCTTAGAAAAGAACTTATACTTAGCTGCAAAACCTTGATGTCTGTTTGGTATATGCCATACGATCATGTTCTTTACTTTCCAATACTTCTCCATTTCTGCCCATATAGTTCTTAAGTTCTTCCAATTCTCATATACAATGATATGAAAGTCTTCCTTTGCTATTTCAGATATATTCTTCATCCATAGCTCTGTAAAGTTATCTGGCAATACATCTGTTTCTAGATATTTTCTATCTCTCTTGTATCCAAAACCCTCCGTTGCTTGACCATGTTTTTTCTTCCCATGTAGATAGTCCAAAATGTAGGGAGGATCCGTATAGCACATGTTTGCCTTCTCTTTGTTCATTAGTTTCAGTACATCTTTTTGTACTGTAGAGTCACCACACATAAGGCGATTCTCTCCTAATTGCCATATATCACCTTTCTTAATTTGAATTTCTTTGATATCTAACTTGTCCAGCTCTTTTTTAAGGTCAAAGACTTCAGGAGAGTCATCTTCCCAGTCAAAGATTTCATCTAGGTCTTCAGAATCAAAGCCTACATTTGTAAGGAACTCTTCTGCAAAGTTGGCAAGAAGAGAGAAGTCGAACTCTCCTTGGTTTTTGTTCAATCTCAGATTAAGTTCCTTTTCTTTCTCAAGATCTGGGAGGTTAACATATACAACTGGCATTTCTTTAATACCTAGTCCTTTTGCTGCTTCTATACGCATGTGTCCACCTATTACAATGTTTTTGCGTTTAGGAGCTATATTAACTATTGCTGGATCTACAATACCAAAGCGTTTGATACTTTGTTTGAGATCGTTTAAAGCTTTTTCATCCCATTTTCTAGGGTTGTAATCAGCTTTGATGAGCTTGTCTATGGGTACATAGACTGTTTGGATTTGATTATCCATATGTTTGATATATAAAAATTTAACAGAGTATTTCTACTCTGTTTAAATCTTACAGACATGGAAGTAGCCCAAAGTGGCCTAAGCAGAGAAAAGATAGATATAAAGAGGGTTTATTGTAAATCTAGTATTCTCTACTACAAAGAAATTTTTATAACCTATCTTCTCGTATATAGTTTTATTAAAAGCTCTGATTTTTCTATACACATAATCATACCAATCCTTATCGGGAGATTTATAATCTCCACCTAATGCCTTAACTAAATCCTCAAGCTCCCAATACCTCTTCTTGCTATTCTTTCCCCTAAACATATATTTGCACAAATCATATCTTGGAGTAGCAGGTGTTATATGTAATTTAGAACCGTTAATAGTTAGTGATGGCTCTTCTCTGTTAAAAAAGATTTTCTCACTGTCTAGGCTCATATATTGTGGGCTCTTAGCGAGTATCTCCTCTATGGCATTCGCCATACTTTTAGTGACACGAAACGATAGCGCCTTATTTTTACTTTCATCTCTTGTAAATACGATAAAAAGATCTTCCTCCGTAAAAGCTCCATCTTTTAATCCCTTCTCAATGTCTTCTGTTGAGATCTGTACATTAAGACTTAAAAGAAACTGATATACTTCAGGGGTCACATATATTACCCTAGAGAAAATATCAGCCATTCTAATGGTAAATTCTTGAACCTTTGCAATAGCTTCAAATACAGGTTTCATAGACTTGTTTATAAGCTCTACCTGCCTTTGGACACTTTCTCCGATTATCTTTAAGGTTTCTATTGTTTGATTCCAATCACTCATTGGTTATTCGTTTTTTACAACTATTTTATTTTTGCTTTGCCTCATATCCTTCAATATCTGTTTTACTTCATCATGTGTATTCTGAAGCATTGTTTTCATCGCATTTGTGAATTTCTTATTTTCAAACACTTGAGGAATTTTTATACATCGATATTCTTCTGGAATAGACATATTGGCAAAAACACTTCGCTCCTCTTTTTTCATCTTGCTTATATCAAACTGTTTTAAGATTGGACCATACTCCTTTTCGAATTGATCTATGTTCCGCTGAAGAGTAGTCTTAAATAAATCTGGATACGCTTTAATATATCTTTTATTTGTAAATCCAACCCTCGAAGACATATCAATTACGTCCTCTGCAGATATTGAGGTTCCATAAATCATCCTTAACAATAAGGCTTCATTAGCCTCAGATTCCAATATCTCTGGGACCATATTGATTATATCGTTTCTCTGCCTAGCTAAACTCGCCATAATTAATGAAGTCATAGCATAACTCTGAAATGATTGAGCTTTGTGAGCTAATAATAATCTGCGTATTTCTAAAACTGCATCGTCATAGTTGCCTACTAGTAAATGCCTTTCCAATCCATAAAAATACAGAAAGACATAGCTCAAGTTAGTTGGTTGAGTAATATCTCTTAACCAATTAATATACTGATATCTTTGCTCAGGAGTAAACCGGAAATAAGTTGGCCAGTACATTGCATCTTCTTCTAAATTTGAATTTGGAGTTACCCTTAATTTTTTCCATATCATACTTGGCTCTGAATGAATTCCTTTTTCTTTTTTACTCGTAGATACACCATCATCTGTTAGTGAGATAACAATATTTATTGATGTAGGAGACTCTGCTAACGAAGGATCTTCATCCGTCATCCAAACAAGAGATCGTGTGGGTTCTGGAATAAGTAAAGACTCTGTGGGGGATTGGCTTGAATTAGAAACAGTCATTCCTAACATCTTACTTAAACTGCTAAGCAACCCCATATTATTATTCTCAAAAGTTATTGAATATTATATACCCCCTGATTTCAACTGTCATATCCAGCTGGCCTCCTTCTCTCATTTGAACTATAATATATTACTGCCTAAGTATATTATTTGTTGTAGTACTATGGCAATAACGGACCAATCATTACAAAAGTACAAAGAGATACTTGAAAGAGACTCTAAAAGAAAATGGTCTGATGATGAAGTCAGAGAAGCTGCAGAAAGATTAACCCAATTTGCCTCCCTACTAATAGATATATTTCTTGAAGAGAAGAAGAAAGAAAAGAAACTAGATGAATTTCCAAATGGATATCATTTAGAAGATAGAGATGGTCAGTACCATTGTAGAATCTGCTATAGATACATAGAAGGTAAGGATACTTGGTATGACAAATATGGACTTAAGTGTATAAATTGTCAAAGGAACATTGACAATGGTGTTATACCTGGAGAGATATGTAAGGATGAGGACTCATGGTTTAGGGGTTGGCAACTTAAGAGTGATCTAGGAATACATCCACAGACAGCGAAGAAATTAGTAAGAGAAGGGAAGTTAAAAGTAAGGGAATTGAAGGATGAGGAAGGAAAAACATATTTCAGAGTATATTTAGTTAGTGAAAACAGAGAGTTCCTAAAAACTGTTAATTGGAAGGCGAAGAGTAGAAAAAATCCGATTATGGTGGATAAGGAAGGTCCTATATTTTAAAGTTGACTCTAACTTTCACTCGCTCTTTTTTTAGCCTTTCTGAGCACTTCCATGAGTTTTAAAGCACCACTATCCAAGCATTTATCAATAAGTTCTTTGTTCGCTTTCCCTTTAAGATTCTCTTTTCCAATATTATCAATCACTTGTTTTCTCAAACTCTGCCCATCTGCCCAAAACCTAACCTCTGTTGGTTTGAGATTATCTTCAGGATATTCAGGAATTGGAGGGGGCTCAATAAATTTAACTTTATATGAGTTATACCCGAAAGAACTAGTATTAACTTTTACAACCCTTGCTAATCTTCTCATAGCTACGACATAGTCACCTTTCTTTATGTCATTATTTGTATATCTGTGATGTAACTCTCTGGACACTTCATTGTTTTTCAAAAGTTTTCTTATTTGATCTAAATGTTTACTTTCTATTTCTGGCACTAATTCTGCTAATACCGCTACTGTATGTAAGATTAAAAGGCCTAGGTATGTATACATTACATCAAGATCTTTAGGCTGTATTCTCTCATATCTCGGCAATGTACGAGAATGTAATCTCTCACTTAAGTCAGAGTATACTTGATATGAATATCCCGCCATTAATAACTCTTCAGGTGTTAATAATGGAGCAACTCTTTTAAGTAATTCTGAAATAGATGCAAATCCTGTATCAGCTTTACTACGTAAATAGAATATGGACTCTTCAGATACCTTATCAAAGTATCTACAGAGTTCATCCTTGCAAAAATCTATTTGCTGTTGAAGATTATTCGAATGAGCTTTAAAGTACACACTTCTATCTTGCTGTCGTCTTTGCTTGTCTGCTATTTCTGCACAGCAGTAATAAATGCGATATAAATAAGCATTGTCATATTTAACAAAACCTTTAAGTTCCAAGAGCGTTTCCAATGTCTTTCGAGTAGCAATTGCGAGAGAGTCGTAAACAGAGAAAAGGATGTTTCCAGTATTCACATCATTTGAAATCTTTGGGACTTCATTTAGAGACTCAATAAATTCCTTATGATAAATCAGAAGCATAACCTGCTGCTCCAAGAGATTAATTTTCGACCAGACGTAGATTGATCTAGGATCTTCGCTTATGTATGGTGGAATAAACTCTTTCTCCAAGGGAGGAATTACCTCCTTTGCTCTCCTCAATATCTGCAATGAATAGTCTATTGGCAAATCATTAAGCTTTTTATGCTTTATCAGAAGGTTCAAAGCATCGATAAATTTTATAACCTGAGACTTCTTTCCCATAGTTATATTATACCTCTTCACAACAAAAGAGACATTTCACTCCTCCTTTTTATACTGTCTTATTTGTCTCATTTTAGGTTCCAGACGTGTATGTCCCGCCAGCTTATAGTTGTTCCTTCAAGACCCGTCTGCTACCCTTAAGAATGCTTATAGGGATTGAGTTATTTTGACTCTAAAAGTAGAAAATATCAGACTAAATATCCTTTAATATCTCTACTAGATCTTTGTAATAATCCTCATATATCTCATCGGGGACTAATTGACTACTATCAGCAGACATTCCCATAGAGGTTATAAATTCAACACAATCTTTCTTCCAAGTTTCGTTCCCATTTTCATCATATTCCTCGCATCGAATTCGAGTAGATCGTGGAATTAGTATCATTATCACCTCATTACTATCATCTACTCTTACAATATATGTAACCCATGAATGATGACTTCCAGATGTTTCAGAGATTGTTACAATATTCGTTCCGAAGGTTTTCTTTTCTTGAAATGATTTAGACTCTTCGGAGGGATAAGCTTTATAGAACCAAGAATCTTCTTTACTATCGTATCGAACTTCTCCTATTTGACTATTTAAAGAGGCAGTATTAATATCCTTACAGTAGTAAATATATGCAGAGTCAAGATACTTTCTCTCTAATTCAAAATAATCCTTCGGCTCTATTTCATAAAGGGAAACACATTCAGTATCTTGAATACCTGGATAAAAATTACGTTTTAATTTAACAACTCTATATTTATCTGGAATAAGTACAGATAATCTCTTTTTTATTTTATCAATTCCAACAACGGTAATTGGCTTTTCTTCTACTGTTCCTAATACTATCTCCTGCTTCTTATCTTCTTCCTCAACTTCTATGGTTATCTCTTCTTTTATCCGTATGTTATCATTTTTTAAAGTGTCATCAATTAGGTTTATATAGTAATTACTTATTACAAATATCATTACTACTACTGGAAAAGCTATTACAAAACCCTTCCGTACTCTTTTGAGTTTAACTTCTTTAGATAGGAATGGGTTGGTACTCATAGTAATAATATACTGATTTAATTTAGTTAAATCAATCATCTATCATTAGATTACGATTCTCAGATTTAATACTTTCGGATATCCCCACTCTCTCTTGTGGACTACTAAACTGTAGTATGTATATTTTCTATTATTATTTACCCTTTTTATTCTGCCTTTTTTGTCTCATCCTATGTCCCAGACGTGTATGCCCCTCCATTTTCAACATGTTCCAACAAGACCCATCCACTATCCTTTAAAACCTTTATGAAGATTGAGTTATTAAGACTCTAAAAAGTGAAAGACACAAAAAGTAAGACTTAGTGGATAAATCTATTTTGCTAATTCTTTGAAATCTTTTCTAAAGTTTGTATATACGAAGCCATAGGATCTTTATTATTCTCTAGTTCCTTATAAAACTCCTCAATATAAATAAACCCTTCCTTTTTCCTCTTTCTTAATAGATCCCAGGACTTGCTTTGCAAATCTTTGTTCATTGCCTTCTCAAAAAACCTCTTACTCAAGAGAATTTGTATAGCTCTAATAAAAGTCTCCTCAAAATATATGGTAGAATTTCCATAATCTTTAAATATTTCATAATCTTTATCTTTCCTTATTCTTTCAAATAAAGTGTTACAAATCTCTTCGTTTTTCTTAACTAAGTCTCTACTGTCGTAAAGATAAGTGTTAAAAAAGGAGTGTGAATATTCATGTAGGAGATTAGATATCATATAAGAATCCTTAAAGATAATACCCTTCTCCGTCTCTACTGTCCCTGTTATTGAATAAAATTCCTTTCCTCTTGAGACAGCACTTCCCCTTTCAACTCGTAAAGGATCTGGTATAAAGATTAGACTTATATTCAACTGGTTACTCCAAAAATCTTCTAAAACATCTCCTGGGTTTCTTTTGTCTAAAAGTTGCTGAATACCTTTAGCTATAACCTCATATTCTGGAAGTATTTTCTTGTTATATATTTCCTCAAAATTACATTCTGTATGTATCTTTTTTACAATAGGATAAATGTTTTCAGTATATGTTTTTTTTCTATTAGGGCCAAATCCATCTGCTGGAGAGAGAGATTTAGGAGTAAGGTCATCGTTTAAGTTAATCGATAGAAAGATATATTGCCAAGGATGAGAAGGTATTCTCTTTTCTCTAATATTCTTCTGAAATTCTTCGAGAGATTTTAATTTCTTTATGTCTTTAAACTCTTCTATTATTTTCATCCCCAATGGGTGTAAGTCTTTATCATTATTAATAAAAGATATTAAAGTTTCAAAGAAAATTACGTTTTTATTTGTCTGTACAGATATTTTCATTATTATTAAAAGAATACCTCTGAGAGTTGGTTGGATACAATTAAGATAGCATAAATGCTAATCCCAGTCATCATCGTCTGTGCAATAATTTTCACAGTAGCAGTCGCAATTATCCCACCATATTCCATATGTTCCAACAAGACCCGTTCAATATACCCGAAGAGTCTTTCTTGCATTGAGTTACTTCTTCTCAATGAAGAATGTTAATTTAACACAAACATATTGTCAATTAACTTGACAATTAATCAAACTCTATCTGCTTTAGATAATCTCTAAACAGTTTAATCTTTTCTCCCTCTTCTTTATTTATTAAAAACGGTTGTACATCCTTAACCATAGAATCTAAATCAATATCCTCTATACCTTCTAAAATCTTTTCTCTAGCCTCATCCCAATTAGAAACACCAAATTTAAGACTAAGAAAGCCAATATCTGGTTTTGTATTCTGTAATAGGTAAAGAATATCGTAATAATCTCTCCCCTTTGCTCTATTTCGTTGAGTAATAGTCCATAACTTCTGAGAAAGAATTATTTCTTTAGGAGTTATCCTTATCTGCTTAAACACATCAAACTTATTTAATAGATAGATTTCTGGTTCATACTCATACCCCTGATCAAATGTATCTATCTGTATATCAATCTTTTCTGTTCTAACATTACTTAATTTATTTTCAAAAAGTATATTAGAAAACTTTATATGACAATGTATAGCTTTTTTCTCTGTTATTCTTATTTCTACATCAAATCCTTGTCTCTGAAGTTCTTGTTCTATCTTTTTAGCAAGAGATATAAATTCTTTAGAAGAAAGTTCTTTATTGTCAAAATCTAAATCCTCTGAGAATCTTTTAATACCATGAACTATTCTTAAACATGTACCACCTAGAAAAGATAACTTAGTAGAAATATTTGAACTGAATATTATTTCTAATATGAGAAATTGTAGATACTCTCTAAGTAGACCTCTTTCAAACTTATGTATATCACTTGGATACTGTTTCTTTATTTCTTCTATACTAAGCATTAAGATATTCTAGTAATATATTAGCTCTATTATTTAACTCTAGGTTATCAAATTGATTAAGATAAGTATCAAATTTCTCTTTATCAATCGTGCTATTTATAATCTCAGTATTAAATCTTAACCCTTCAAAATCCTCCATACTTGAGATTTCAGAATGTAGGTAAAGATAGTCTAAAATTGCCTTTTCAGGAGTAGCTAATGTAAATGGTCTATCATTGTTTTCAATAACCTCATATCCAAAGTAGAGATTATTTTTAATACTTTGGTATGAGAATACCCCATATTGAGTATCAAAAAGATTGGTCTTTCTGGTTGATACAGAAGTTATTTGTAAAGTAGTTTCTGGTATAAAACCGTAATGACTTAAAGCACTTTCTAGAGATATGTAAGATGGAGAATATATCTTGTTTGCTATAAAGAAGTAATCATTTCCTTGGGGATCGAAACTAGAGTCTGCATACCAAAATCTCCTAATTCTCTTTATCCATCCACTATTTAACCAATCATTTAAAGTTGGTTCTCTAAAATCAGGGTCTAGTATCCTAATATCGTTTAGTGTAAATACCCCTAAATTTCTTAAATTGTTCTGTATATCTATGTACTTCATTTCTGCAAGATACGGTTTTCCGTATGTTATAGAAATAGAATACCATGTGCTTATTAGTTATGCAAGTATTTACAGTACTATTACATATTAAAAAAGATTATCATTAGTAGTTTAAAGTATGTAAAAGCAAACACAATTCATTACTAAATGGATGTTATACTATATCAAGTGGATAATGCCTCTTATTCTAGAACCTTCATCACAGCAATATATTTCTCCTCTACCATCTCCTTTGCCTCAGGTATCATCTTTGCATAACTCTCACTGAAATTTCTTTCTCAGTTTTTGCTTACCTTCTTCAATATCGCAACCTAGATCTTTGTATACAAAATAGAACATGTCAGGAATACTTCTAAAATGTGCCATAGCATCGGCAGAAGCTAAACATTTTGCTTCTATTGTTTTCTGAGGAATACCCGCACTACCTCTATGGGAGATAATACAGTCCTTAATTAAGGATATCTTCTTAGTGTCATAATCTAAAACACTTAATAATTCTTCTGCATATTTAGCCCCTTCAATATGATGATTTTCATTTAAGCCATCAATTCTTGCGATATCGTGTAATAATGCAGCTATCTCAACTACCTTTACATCTGCTCCTAGTTTCTCAGCTAATGTTTTAGCATACTCAACAACATATTTAACATGAGTTTCATACATATCCATACCTTCTGCATCATTCCTTTCTTGATATCTGTTTATTACGTGTTTTCTAACCTCTTCAACTGTATCCATATGCCTAGTTTACATTAAACAGATGAGGGTTTAAAGGGTGACCTGTTCAACTTAGGGAACGGTGTTCGAACATTTGCTTCTAATAATCCTTTACTGGTTTGATAATCTTTTAGTTCCGTTCGAGTCCCGTCCATTCCGCCATTCTTTCAAGGTTGCTACAAGACCCATCCACTATCCTTTAAAACCTTTATGATGATTGAGTTACGTAGTACAATAATTACTTATCTAATTTGATATGATCTATTACTTCCCCTCCAATTAATTCCAAATCATACTTTTTAACAAGTTCCATCACTGTCTCATTCAACTTCTTTTTATACCAATCTGTTTGAGAATTAATAAATAATTTATATTCTTCTTTACTTAAACTATCTCCAACAAGTTCCATTAATCTATTCATCTTCTTTCCTTTCAAATTAATATGTTCAGCCCATACAACATCTGTCCCTGATTCCTTTATGCTTTTAAATAACTTTTCAAGAGATTCCCGATTTGCAACAAAATGGGGAAGAAGAGGTCCAACAAAAGCATATGTATTTATCCCTTCTTTGTTTAGTTCCTTCAGAGCCTTTATTCTCAGAGAACTAGGAGGAGCACAACTCTCAAACATTTTACTCACTACATCATCTGTAGATGTTATTGTCATTCCAACCTCTAGGTCAGGAATTTGCTTATAGATATCTATATCTCTAATTACTAAAGGAGATTTTGTTAAAAGAGAAACTTTTATATCATTCTTTATTAAGTTTTTAGATATTATCTCTAAACACTTTCTAGTTAACTGGAATTTAGCTTCTACTCCTTGATATGGGTCTGTAACAGATCCAAAGAATATAACTGGTTTATTCCCTTGTTTAAACACATTCTTTTTAATAACCTTTTTCGAAAGACTACCTAATTCATTTTGGAATATCTCTGGAGTATTTATCTTTATATCTACATAATCACCCCATTTATCATCCATATGACCTGTAAACTTTCTAGTAAAATCTGCATAGCAATATACACAACCAAAGGCACAGCCTGAATAAGGATTTACGACATAATCAGAACCAGGCAGTTTACTAGGAGTCAAAACAGATTTTACCTCTTTCTGAGTAATTTTCATTCTTTGCTATTATATCAGGGATTAGACACTTTTCCTCACCTCCTTTCTTTTTGAAAATTTTTAAAGAACATTTTGGTGACAGTTTGTTACACGGTTGATTATACTATGAGGAGGAAAAGTTGTACATCTAATACTCTTGTCTTATTAAATACTGTATAATCGTTTTAATAAATTTAATCTCTTTAAAATGGAAGACTCTTATCAAGATATCTTCTCCGATAAACAGAGAATCCTTGTATTATTAGCTCATCCAGATGATGCTGAAATCATATGTGGAGGATTAATTGCAAGATTAATATCTGATGGCAAAAAAGTTCGTACAGTAATCGCTACAAATGGAGATAAAGGGATGCACGAAGCCCATTACACTAATGAAGAATTTAAAAAGATAAGGCTCAATTCACAGAAAGAGGCTGGGAAGGAACTTGGATTAAAAGAAGATGAAATTTTTAATCTAGGTTTCCCTGATGGACAAGTAGAAGAATCTTATGAAAACATTGGAAAGATTGTATACCATTTAAGAGAATTCCAACCTGAATTAGTCATTACACACAATCCTTTTGAACTCATTAACGACTTTTCTGAGGATGTCAGATGGATTAATCACAGAGATCATCGAAAATTTTCTCAGATGGTTTTTGACGCAACATATCCATACTGTAGAGATAATGGATTTTATCCTGAACAGATAGAACAGGGTCTAAAACCATGTTATGTATCAGAATTTTTACTTTCAGACTCATATATGAGATACAATCCTTTAGGATTTGAAGTTTCAGATTTTCTTGATAAAAAGAGAGTGGCTCTGACTCATCATATGGATGGTGGAGTCTTATCAAACGAAGAGGTAGAAGGATTCATGGAAGAGATACAAAGGGATGGTGGAAACTTCGAGGTATTAGGATATCAAAAGATAGAATAAAGGTTATCAACTGTTCCTAATGCACTCATCCTGCTTACTTGCTGTTAACACCGTTTAAATCATCCAAACTATTGTCCTACACCTCAAAATGGTATATACTTGTTATGGGTACATACCCATAATTAAGTTTTAAAAATATACATATGCCAAACTTAGATCATACAGGTCCATTAGGAAAAGGCCCTATGACTGGAAGAAAACTAGGGCCCCTTCCTAAAAGAAAAGGTAAAAGATTAGGAGGTACTAAAGAATGTCAATGTCCTAATTGTGGATACACAGAACCACATACAAGAGGAATACCATGTACAAACAAAACATGCCCTAAGTGTAATACCAAAATGAAAGGAACATTTTGTTAAAAAAGGAGATACCTATGAGACCACGACTTAGAAGAAGACTAGGAATACAATTTAGAGATACATACTTCAAACCAAGAGGTATACCCATCAGAGAACTAAACGAGATAAACATTACAGATGAGGAACTAGAAACACTTAGATTAAGATTTATTGAAAACATTGATCAAGAACAAGCAGCTCGGATGATGGGTATATCTCAAAGCCAATATCAAAGAGACCTTAGCTCTGTTATGAACAAAATCACACAGGCTTTAATCAATGGATATGCAATATCAATAACTAAGAGAGAGGAAACAGGTAAAAAGATATCATCTCAGCATTAGAGATCTAGACTTCAAAAAACCTAATTAAATGTCTCTTTGTTCAAATACAGACATTGTATATGCTATACTTTTGTGATAATAAGTATATTCATATAGATGTTAAAAGAAATAGCGAAAGGACTAAAGTACGGACTTACTTCTAATAGATTTCTCATTATTTCAGAATGGATTCTTAATGCTATAAACCAAGCAATACCCCTACTTTTTGCAATCATCTGGGCTAGACTCATAGACACTGCCATAAACGGTATTCAGAATAATAATCTTTCCTTTTCCTTAATGATAGTTCCTTTTATTCTCTATGGAATTATAGAGATAGTGAAATCTATTACTGGTAAATTAGATGATGCATTACAAACTGTTATATTTGACAAACTAGAGTTAAAAGTTTATTCAGATGTAGTTAGAAAATACTCATCTCTTGATATTCAGAGTTTAGAAGACCCAGAGGTAAACAGACTCTTTCAAGTAATAAAGGAGACATATGAATGGAGAATTAGGCATTTAATATTTACATTCGGAAAAACATTAACAGCATTTGTAATACTTGGTATAAGCGCATTTATACTCTTTAGAATCTCTCCTGTGGTAATGTTCATTATAATTGCATCCTCTATCCCATCTGTATTAGCTAAGATGAAATTTGGTTCAATTGATTGGGGAATATGGCATGCAGGTGCAGATAGGTTTAGAAAATTTAATCTAACTAAAGATTTCCTACTTACCAAAGATAATCTTCTGGAGGCTAATATTAATAATATAGCTCCACACCTTATTGAAGTAATAAAGGAGATGCTCAGTTCATATCATCAGAAAAGAAGACCCATCATTAAAAAACGATTCTTTATTCTAATTCTAACAGACTTAATAGGCATAGTAGGCTCTATAATCTCGGTATACCTTTTAATCAATCTCGCTTTATCAGGCATCATTACAATTGGGAATCTAATATTAGGTGCATCTATCTTCATCTCTTTCTCTAGTGGATTAGGAACCTTCCTCTATGAAATAACAGAGCTATACAACTCAGGACTATTCATGAAAGACTTTAACTCTTTTATGAGTTTAGAACCTAAAATACCAAAAGGTCATATCATTTTACAAAAATTTGATACTCCTCCAACAATAGAATTTAAGAATGTATCCTTTACATATCCCAATACAGATAAAAAGGTATTAAAGGATATAGATCTTGTTATTAAACCTGGTATGAAGGTAGCATTTGTTGGTGAAAATGGAGTAGGAAAAACAACTTTAATTAAGCTACTTTCTCGCTTCTACATGTTAGATAGTGGAACTATTGAAATTAATGGACAGAATCTAGCAGATATTGAAACAGAGAGTTGGGAACAAAACTTAGGTTTATTAACACAACATTTTAATACATATCCTGCATTTACTGTTGAAGAGAATATATATTTTGGTGATGTATCAAAACAAATGGATAGTAAAAAGATAGAGAGTGTTGCTGAAAAGGCAAATGTTACAAGCTTTGTTAATAAATATAAACATAAATTTAAACAGATTCTCTCTATACAATTTGAAGATGGAGTAGATCCATCATGGGGACAATGGCAGAGATTGGGAATAGCTAGAACATTGTATAGAGATGCTCCAGTAGTAATATTTGATGAACCTACATCTTCTATAGATGCTCAAGCAGAGTATGAGATTTTTCAAAATATTCATAACTATACAGAGGGTAAGACAGTCATCTATGTATCACATAGGTTTTCTACTGTAAGAGATGCAGACTTAATATGTGTATTAAAGAATGGAAGAATTATTGAATCAGGAAATCATCAAGAGTTAATGAAATTTAATGGTGAATACGCTAAGAATTTTAGATTACAAGCAGAAGGATATTCAGAATAAGATTGGATCTCCCTTATTACCTTTACAATCTATTGTCAATTAACTTGACAATTATTTTACATATCCATAAAACAGAAAATGGAGTAACTATACACTAAAATATATTCAAAATGGGTTAAAAGAAATGATTACGATATGGATATTTCAAACAACAGGGTGATATTGTAAAATAGAAATATATATAAAATGAATAGTAAAAATATATGGATGAACACGTTATAAATGATAGCTGTTGTTGTGATTACTGCTTAGTACATAATACAACACAGATGCCAAGAATTGGAGATAAAGCTCCAGAGTTTAAAGCAGTAACTACACAAGGAGATATTGATTTCCCTAAACAGTACAAAGGAAGCTGGGTAATACTTTTTAGTCATCCTGCAGATTTTACACCTGTGTGTACTTCTGAATTTATGACATTTGCTACAAGAGAGAAAGAATTTAATGAATTAAACTGTAAATTAGTTGGTCTTTCTGTAGACGGTCTTTATAGCCATATTGCATGGTTAAGAACTATTAAAGAGAAGATGGAGTGGAACGGTATGAAAGATATTGAGGTAACATTCCCACTGATTGAGGATATTACAATGGAAGTATCCAAAAAGTATGGAATGATTCAGCCAGGTGAAAGTAGTACTAAAGCAGTAAGAGCAGTATTCTTCATTGATCCAAAGGGTATCATCAGAACAATCATCTACTATCCATTAAGCACTGGTAGAAACTTTGATGAATTACTAAGAGTTCTTAAATCTCTACAGACTGCAGATGCATTTAGTGTTGCTACACCAGCAGATTGGAATCCAGGAGATGATGTCATTGTACCTACTGCAGGTTCATGTGGTGTTGCCAAAGAGAGAATGGATGATAGTGATATAGATTGTAAAGATTGGTTCTTCTGTACAAAAAAGTTAAGCAAAGCAGAAATAGAGGAGAAGATAAAGAAGTAAACATCTACTCTAAACTATTCTTTTTATAAGAATTCTTTACTACATCTAAAATATATTTCATCTCTTCAAAACATACATGTCTAACAGCATTTGCACCCTTTGTACCTGCTTCTCGCTTAATTGTTTCTACATACTTTCTACCATTTAAAAAATGCTCATTACTTCTAATATACCTATCTCCATCAGAATCAGTAGTAAAGTTGTAGAGTACATTAGAAATAGAAGCTAAAACCATAGGAATAGAACTCTCATCTACATCACCTCTTTGTATTGCATAGAGAGTATTAAACTCATTCAAAACCTTATTCCAAGCATGAACCATATTGACCCAAGGAGCCTTCTCTACATTATCCTTACTATACTCTAAAGGATAATTTTCTGTTAAAGAAGATGGAACAATACAATCTCCTATCTTTTCATTCTCCCGTAAAAGATTTAATTTCCCTTCTACAGTCTCATTCTTAACACTAGAAATATCTACAACCTCAAACCTCTCTAACTCTGTTTCATAAAGGATACCTACAACCCTATCAGCTATTTTCCTCTCTTTAATATCTGAATCTTCTCCTAATAATAGGAGTGTTAATGCCTTAACCTGTTCTTTTGAACTCTCAAAAAACACATTATTTTCCTTTTCCATCCTACTATTCTTTTAATTTAACTAGTAATATTATACTCCAAGTTTACTTAAATTAATATCCTAGAGAAAGAAAATATTACTTCTTGTAGCTATTCATTCTTTATACTATACTGAAGTATAAATTTATTACTACTTAAAGAGATGGATGAGAATATGAAACCTAAGAAATCAAAAACCCTTTTCTTTATCATACTAATTTTACTTTTCTTCATAGCAGGAGCTGTAGGTGGATACTTTGGATATGAGTATCTCTCTTCTAAGAAAGTATCTGAGAAACTAAAAGACCCTGAATATATTTCATACCTACAGGAACAACAAACAGAGAAGATATTAGAAGATTTAGGTAGTATAATGTTACTTCCTGATGAGAAACCTACTATAGCTACACTTCTTGATATTGAGGAGTTAAAAAAAGAGAACGCAGAGTTTTACAAAGATGCTCAAAAGGGAGATATATTAGTAATATATTCTGAGAAAGCCATTATATATAGAGAAGAAGATAAAAAGGTTATAAATGTAGCACCTGTGTACTTTGAACAAACAGAAGAAAGTAAAACAAATACACAACCAAGTATAAATAATACTCAGGAAGAAGAAGATAAGTAATAGGGTTACTGTTTACTATCTACAATAAACCAATCGAAGGTAATATCACTTTCTACTGCTTCTCTGATATTTACTGTAAACGACTTTCCACTAACAATATCTGTTACATATAGTTGTTTATCTAACGTATCAATAGTGGGATTAACAAACACTTTAGAATTTTCAGATACAGCAGTAGTTTCAATAACAACAGATGTAGATGCTCCTAATATCATACCTTTACCAGCACCATATCCTTCTTCAACTTTTAATTTTCTAATAGCTAATGTACCATCTCCTTCAAATATAATCTTACCTCCTAATATTTCAATGTCTCCATTTTCAGATTGTGTTAGTTTTAATATATTAGCAATATTATAATTTTCTTCTTCAGCATTATATATTTTTTCTAGATTTTCTATACGTTCTAATATATTACTACTGTTAAAAGAAGTTTCTAATATACTTATCTTATCTCCTAACCTGTTTATTATCTCTTGTTGCTCTTGGGTTGCATTAACCAAAAGAGGAGTAAGTTGAGAATAATCTACCAACATTGGACTATCTTTTACATCTCCATCTGGAGGACCACCAGATACAGCATATGGATAAACTTCATTTAATTCCTGAGCAATAAAACCAATATGTTGATTCTCGGGAGAAGCTTTCCATGAATAATATCTTGTTTTTAGTTTCATAAGAGTTTCAAGTCCACCAGAGTATGGAAGAATATTTGTCTTTAATCTAGCATCGGAGGTTTGATTATACCTTACACCACTTCCACCATCACCACTAATAGAACCATGAAAACCACCAGGTCCATTATCAGAAAAGACAATGTAGAAATCACTGGTCGCTAAAGTAGCAGAAGTTCCTAGTTTAATAAGCAAATTTCTCTTATTTGCACCTGTATAATCGTTATAGAACATAGATCTGTAGTTACCTGATCCATTGTCCTGTGTAAAATTTAGAATTCCATTGCTTAGCTCAAATGAGAATGGTCTATATGCATTCCATGAACCATCAGGGTCTCCTTTGTCTGTAAGAAGAAAGTAAAAACGGGTACCATCATTTCTCATCATCACAGAGTAGTTTGATCCTCTTAACCTAAAGGCATTTGAAGCTCTAGAAGCTATCTCTCCATTTACATCTAATTTGTAAGCATAGTTTAAAGCACCAATACCTACATTTCCACCTCCATATGCTAACAGAACATTTTGGTTTGTAAAATGGTTAATAGATGCTGGATTAGTATTAGAGTCCATTATTAACCAATTTGTTGAAGATTTAATACTTGCCCCAGATGCTCTACCTAAACTAAGAGTTGAACCAGAGGCAGGAGATCCAATACTAACATTACCTGCTGCTCCTATAGTCATCCTAGAAGTACTAGATGTGTTAAATGTAATACCACCCGCCTCCTCTGTTACTATATATAATGTTCCTGTTCCACGATGACGAATTGAACTATTTGTATTAGCTCCTGAATTTTCTCGCATAATCCTCAGTCCATAATCTGTATATGTAGTATCTCCAACAAAATCTATTAATGCGTGATTATTAGAAGTAACACCCTGTCCTATTTCTATACCAGAGCCACTAGGTCCAGAAACCCTCATAGATGAATACACATCTAATTTGTATGCAGGATTCGAAACACCTATTCCCACATTACCATTGGATAAAATTTTCATTAGTTGAATATGTCCTGTTCCAGGAAGAAAGTTCCAAAAGGTAATAGCTCCTGAAGATCCATATGAACCAAGAGACAATTCTCCTGGTCTGGTAGAATTACTCATCCCCAATAGTTCCACCCAAGGACCATTACTTGTATTTGTATTTGCTGCAATAGTAGTATGACTTGTTGTTTGGTTTCCTAAAAAATGTTCTCCCCTTATTATTCCATTCACATCTAAAGTAAATGCTGGATTACTCGTTCCTATTCCAACTTTAACAGTAGAACTAGGAAATGAAGCGATATCTGTATTAAAACCATAAATCTGTGTAGCATCATATACAGCTACACCTGTAGGAGCAGTAGATTGAAACGCTTCATCTTCATGTATAACTATTTCAGATTTATAGCCCTCTGCACCACCAGCCTGCACTGTTATACTATACCTTCCATCCTGAGGGGGAAGATTTTGTATCCATAGTTCATATACAAATGGAAAATCTGATGTCGTTTGTACTAGCTTAGCTGCACTTAAAAAAGATGTCCCAGTAGTAGCGTAATAGACTAAAGGGGTATTTGTTGTTGACGCATTTGTTGAAACCCTAGCAAAAATCTTAGTTTCTCCATAGTATGCATTCTGATAAGTATTTCCTCCAACTATTGTAAATACCAAATCATTTCGCCTAAATGTATATGAAAGGGTAAACGTTGCAATTTTTAACCACTGATTTGCATTCGCAGTATAAGAAGTATTATGCCCAGAATAATGTGTATAGTTCTTTATATTTATACTTCCAGTAGCGGTAACATTAAATTGAGAAGCATCACCTACAGAAAGAAGATGACGAGGAGTCGTTGTACCAATTCCCACATTACCAGAACTAACAATTAGATTTTGTGCTGGAATAATTGTAATATTACCATTCGTATTAGATATCTCTGATGCTGCTCCTGCAATATCTATTGATGCTTGAGGAGTACTTGTTCCAATACCCAATCTTCCATTAGCCATATCAAAGAAAAATTTAGCACCACTAGTTGTACTAGACCCTAAAACTAAATCATCTGTTGTTGAAGTAAGATATGTAAAAGTCCCTCCATCTGTCCATAAAGAAGAACCTGTAGAAGAATTTAACTTCATTGCAGCTGAACCTGTACACGCAGGATCCCAATATATATCTAATGCTGGATATGTACCCACTGAATACAAACAACCCTCACTGTTAGGAAACAGATCCGTATTTGTTGGAGCTGTAGTAAAAGGCTCTAAATATGCAACACCATTATTCGAAAGATGAATATCTCCCCTATTATCAAACTGAAACACTATATCACTACCTCTGTACCCCTCTAATATTGTACCCGTTCCATCCTGAACTAACTGAAGTATAGAACCTGTAAAATTACTACCATCTGCTTTAAATGACACTACTGGCCAACTTGTACTACCACTGAAGTTGGTATATACAGTAAAACCTGTTTTAGAAGAAGCACCATGTACCCAAAGCCTCTTCTCTGTATTATCTACACCAAAATTTGAAAGAGTAGCAACACCTGTTGCCTCCATAAATTGAGCATATGTATATGAAGAGAGAGAATCAAGACCCCATACATAGCTACCTGAAGGCAGATTTACCCATGAGAGATTACCTCCATCATCACTTTGTAAAAACCCTTGTTGCCCTGAAGCTGGATGAGCAGTAGGCCAAGAGTAAACTAAATTCTTAATTCTAGAAATATCTCCATTACTATTCACACTAAATTTTGAACCCTCTCCAACTGAAAGAAGAGCAGAAGGAGTACTTACACCCATACCAATACCAACATACCCTGTAGACCCTGGAGATATTAAGATATTACCAGTAGAAGATATTGTTGGAGATGTAACACCAAATACAAGATTACCACTAGAATCTAGTACTACTACCTCACCAGCATTAGGTGCTTGAGAAGGTTCAAAACCTTTTAATGTGTCTGCATTAAGTGCATATGCAGAAGCCCCTATCCTCTGTCTAGGACTCATCTCTGTATCTGATCCTACAGTAATACCAAGATATATCTCACTGTTTTCTGCAAATACTGAAGTAGCAATTGCACTACCACAGGTACTACCCAGAATAACATCAAAGATACCGTCTTGATCAGGAGTTACACTACAAGAACCACTCCACAATGCAGTTCCACCAGTAGATGTCGTATACAGTCTAAATGTCATATTGGAGGATGTAGTAATTGGAGTCTCTGAAAGATCCGTTATTCTTCCTTGAAAAGTAAGTATACCAGGAGCAGAAGCACCCAATACTACAGAATCTATATTACTATCTTTTTGAAAAAATTTTAGCTTAGAAAAATTACTACCAAGATATCCACCCAAAAAACCAAGAGAAACAGATACAAAGAAAAGAAGGAATACAAAGAGAACAATCCTTTTACCAAAGCCATTATTTTCAATCCTACTAGGTATCATTAGACCAATATATATATTATATCTAGCCTATCAAAACCCATACCAAAATGGGCAGTATTTGGCCTTGTACTAGTATAAAAGGGGAAACAGTACATGTCAATTAAAATTTTCCACTCTAGGCCTCAGTTTAAACAGGAGAAGCAGGAGGATTCTGAGTAGGCATCTCTTTCTGCATCTCCATAGCCTTCTTTAGAATCTGTTTCTTGTACGATTTAACCACTACTGTGATTATAGCTATTAGAAGAAGTATAACTCCTACACCTATTACTATCTCCTTAACAGGAAGTACCCAAAATATCAACTTATCGGACATATATTTATCTGAATTCTCTCCATAGTTTAGTGTTAAAACTGCAGAATACCTACCTAATGTAAACTTCTCTCTCTCCCACTTACTTTCAAACTTTCTACTAGACTCTGGTAACACATTACCACCAGCCTCATTAACAGCTATCTCATCTACTGTCTTACCAAAGATATTAACAATCTCTATCTTACCTAATGGCTTAACATGAATATTACCATTGTTCTCAACCAATATCTTAAAATCTACAGGTAAATATCCGTACAAATTCTTACCACTCTTGAACTCCTTAATTAGAGCAGACTCAACTGTTTCTCCCGCTACTCTAAGTAGCATAATGGAGCCTGATTTAGCACCTAGTGCAACTACATTACCTGCATCTGCTGGATCTACAGGCTGATTACTAAGAAGTATTGCAGCATATCTACCACCAGGTTCTGCATCTAATGGAACTGTAACAGTAAATGGTAATACTACACTTTCCAGTGGCTCTATCTCTAAACTCTTTACAGCTATCTTCACCCACTGTGCTAAAGAGTAAGTCTTGTTCTCTTCACTATCTTCTATAAACTCCTGACCACCATCTTCTCCTAATGCTTTAAAAGAGAGAATCTGTGGATAGAGAGTAATCTTCTCAAACTCGTTTAAGTTCGTAAATTTAATAAAATCACTGTACGAACTACCTGGCTCTATGGTCAACTCTAATACTGGAGGAGAAACCCTTAACTGCATACCACTATCCTGGGCATATGCATTACTGCCTAAAAAGAAGATAGAGATAACAAGGATGGGTAATAAAAGGAGTTTTACAATAGGCAGATTTTTTTTCATTTCTTTAGACCTAAATTTTTAAATTAATAGTTAGCAGTAACTATAACAGTTGCTACCTGAGCATAACTACCTGCAGGAGTTGCACCTGATACAGAAGCTAAGTGACACATAGTTGTGGTATCAGAACTAACTGGAGTTGTACTAGAAGCAAACCTCTGAGCAGATGTTGTTAGTGCAGAAGCAGGCTGTGATGCTCCTGTATCATTGTTTGTACATAAAGAATTTTGTGCAATATCTTGACTAGCTTTAGATGTACCAACACCATACTCTTCTGAACCTTTCTCTACACTACCACCAGCAACATTGGTAATTGAGTTAAGAGAATTTCTTAAATTCCCATCTGCTAATATCGTTGATACATATCCATTCTGTGCATTCGTAGAGACTGTTACATCATACTGACAAGTTTTAATAAAGGTAGCTGTTAGAACCCCTAAAGCACATGTATTAGAGCTAATTACAACATCCAATGTTGGATCAACAGATGCAGAAATATCTATCTGATCATCTGTAATTATCCTTACAGAAGCGTAACCTGTATCTCCAAAACTTCCTGAGATTCCAACACTGTATGTACTCTGAACAGAAGGATTAGTTATCTGATTTGTACCACTAACTGCATGAGTTCCTATTAAAATCTGTACACATCCACCAGCAGCAATTTCACCTGTTGTTGCATTAGTAGGAGCAGTAAAGGTAATCGTTCCTGCACCACTATTAACAGCTACTCCCCACACATCTGTATTTGCTGAAGCAGCTAATGTTTTACTAGTTGGAGTCCCTGTACAGTTATTAGTTGTATATGTAAACAGATCTATATCACCAAACCCAATACTAGTCATACCAAATGCAGGAGCTTCTGTATTAAACCCTACTACAATTGTCTGAGAAGCACTATTTACCCCACTAGGAGTAGTAAATTGAATAGTATGATTTGATGGAACAGAAACCTGAATTCTACTTAGTGTATCAGAGATGCCTGTTAGAAAACCTGCAGATGTATCTTTCCTAAAGTAAGTTAAACTAATGGAAAGAACAAAAACAAATATAACCAAGAGTAAAAACTTTCTATTTTTCATATATTTAAGAGGTATATAACTATTTCTGTATACAATTTACCTACCCTTTTCACTACTGTCAAGTCTTTTTTTAGATAAGAATATGAGGGTAAAAAACAATATAAATATTAAGGTAATAAGTAAGTATCTATTAATATAAACAAAATAAATAGGATCAGACTTTACCAATACATTCGCTTTAGGATCTTCAAAATAAATATCATATATATACGCTTGAGCAGAATATATACCTAGAAGAGATTCAGGTTCCCAAGAAATTAGCCCATTACCTGTATAAAAACCATATTCATCTAAAACCATTCTAGACGATTTAGAAAGAATATTTTGTGGTATTAACTCCCTAGTATATTTCTTTTTACTTAACAGATTAACTATCTCTACCGTCCCAAAAGATTTAATCTTTCTAAAACCACTATTCTCTACCTCTAGCTTAAATTTAATAGGAGAAAACATATTAAAGAAAGAAGTATTAAACTCTTTAACTCTTGCCTCCATAATAGGATATGTACCATCTTCTACAGTAATAAGGAGAGGAACTTCTAATGCTCCAGCCAGAGAACTACTTCCCAACTCACTATCTACTCTCTCTAAAGCAATAGTTAAATAGTAATCTCCTAAACTAGCCTCTTTGGGAATATTAATTTTAATTTTTACTCTCTTTTCTAAAGTCAGATCAAAGGTAAACTCCTTAGGTTCAAAAGATATCCAATCAAGAGCTAGTTGCTCATCCATAGATGAAGCAAATCTACCATATTTATCTAATATATTTAGTCCGTACACATTGAGAGTATAAGGTTCACCACTAGACCCTTTTAGTATAATTTGATGTTCAATACTCTCACCAGGTTTACTCTCTACTTCTAATATTGCAGGAAATATCTGAAAATCCATAGATTTAGCAAACAGAGAACTACTACTCAGAGAGAATATCGTTAACAAAAGTAATACTCTAAATATATATTTCATATCTAAAATGTTCCTGTACATTTAAAAAAAATACTATTCCTATAAAACCCAGAATCCTGTGCAGATCCAACATTGACCTTGTAATACAATCTTGTAGATGAAGTTCTTGTTACTCCACTGTTTTGCATAACTACTTGAGCAACCTCACTGTTAGACAGATCAGCAAACTGTTTGTATCCAGTAGTAAAAGTAGCATCAGTACCTTGCAAATTACTCATCCTATACCCAAATCCATATGTAGTATTAAGTTCCCATATACCCGCATTAGTATGAGTAATATCTTGGTTATCTCCTAAAGTATCTTCAATATATCTTCCAGGTATATCTACATTTTCCAACTGCTTATCCTGAGAAACCACTACTACATAGCCGTGTGCAGCACCAGAACTAACAACCAAATCCGTATACGCCATCTGTGGAGTATCTTTTGTTAATTCAGCAAAATTAAAACTAACAGGAGAATCTATCGTAAAACTAAACGGTATTAAGCTATAGAAGTATCCAAAACCAGACATAATTCGATAATTTTCTGAAGTATATATATCTGTTCCAAGCTGACCTCCAGTATCAACAATATAGAAGGATTCTGATGTAGATTTATCACCAAAATTACTTACAGTTCCCCATCCCAGTTTCTTACTCTCACTTATTGCACTAAATGAAAAGATATAACTGAAAGATGCTAAAACGAAAAAGATCGAGAAAGAGAATAGTAGTAGAGCAGAGATAAATTTTAAAACCCTAGACAGTAGGACAGTACCCATACACTACAGTTTATCACAGCAAACACACTATGTAAGCAACTCCTCATAATTAGAGATAGTGGTATCTGAAAGAGTATACACAAAATCATCATTCCAACCCTCATTTAGTATACCAATTGTAAAAAGACCAGCACTCTTTGCAGACTGAAGACCATAGAAAGAATCCTCAAAGGCTAAACAGTGTTCTACACCAAACCCTGTATACTCTATACCCTTAAGAAAAATCTCTGGATTAGGTTTACCTTTAACAACCATATTCCTATCAATCACACACCTAAAATGATCAAACAATCCAAAATGCGTAAGAATTCTCTTTACATATTCTTTTCTAGAAGATGTAACAATAAGATTCATATCTCTTCCACTCTCTTCTAAATACCTAAGAAATTTAGCAATACCTGGTATTAAATATACCTCCTTCTCTATATTTTCCTCTATTAAAACCTTTTTCTTCTTAAAAAACTTCATATTAATCTCCTTAGAAGAAAAATCTTTAATACCATTAACCTCCAGATATTCTCTCAAACCGTTCTCTGCTCCTCTACCAGATACATATTTCATAAAATCCTCTCTAGTAAAATCTAGATTAAACATCTCTTTAAAAATATCAGCAAAAGCATCCACATTTAATTGATCTAGGTTAACCAATGTTCCATCAAAATCGAAGAGAAAACCTTTAGCATCTCTAACTTTCTCTCTTACTTTTTTAATATTAACTCTACTCTTTCGCATAATAGATACATCTTACTATTCAAAGAGAAAGCAATCAATGTAGAGGAGAAATATATACAAATATGGTATACTATGGGAGTTTTATTTAATTACATATAATTATGCCTGTTGTGATAGATAATAAAAATGGAGGAACAAAATGGTATCCAATAAACACTACACCTCCAACAGATCCTGGTAACAGAGCGAGTCAAGAAGAAGAGAAAAGAATAAGGAGAGAAAAAACTATTATATGCACCGCCAGAGCTTTAGGTTTTGGACTTTCTAAAGAAGAAATAGATCAAGTAATTAATACAAATGCCAAATGCATAGGAATGGATCCTAACGAACTTAGAGCTAGCGCAACAAAGCTGTATAATTTAAATAGTCTTGAAAATCAAGACTCTACTAAATTAGAACGAGAATAGAGATACTCTACAAGAGCATCTGAATCTTTAATCACAGGTTTGTGATATTCTATCTCCCTTGAGAGTAGTTTCTCAATCTCATTGGGTATTAACTTAAACTTACTCCCTACATATACAAAATTTGGATTTTTAAGAAGATATTCTACATTACCCCACTCCTGATACCCAACAGGACGAGTAAAGATAGCCTTTCTACCAATCTTTTCTATCTCTAACAGTGTAGCAGGACCAGGCTTAGCTATTATTAAATCTGATATTGCAAATAGATCTAATATCTCAGTAGTATATCCCTCTATTACAATATTCTTACTACCCTTAAAAGTTCTTAACAGATCTTCCTTCAATCCCTCATCTCTACCTACTAAAACTAAAAATTGATAATTTGATTCTTTAACAAACTTCTCTAAGTTTTTAATAATCTCTCTAGTAGCAAAACCACAACCAGTGATAAGTATAGTAGGAGTATCCATCTTAAAAGAATACCTACTAAAAAACTTCCTCTTTAGTTTAACTACTTCTTGATCTGAATATTCTTTTACTTCTTTAAGAGGATAGTAGCCTGCAGTATATCTACACTCTTTACAAAATTTCTTCAAATTTTCTACAGTCTCACTAAGAGGACAGAATATTAAGTCAGCATTTCTATCTGCCCACCATCTAGAAACAGAGATAAGATCTGGAACAGTTACTACATATTTAAACTCTAAATCCTCTCTACATTTACCAATAACTCTTACTACTACCCCGTTATTACAAATCACCATATCTGGTTTCTCTTCTCTTAAAAATTCCAATGTTGGTTTATACAGAGATTGAGTAGAGAAGAATATTACTAATTTACTAATTATCTTACTCCTATCTATTAACCAGTATGAGAGATTAAAAAGTATCTCAAATATCCGATATCTACTTATTAAATAGTAGAAGGTGTCATAGTTTTTTGAAAATTTTGATAATTCAAAAATATCTACTATCAAAACATCTAAAGAAGAATCTCTTTTTAAGAGGGCATCTTTAACAGCATTAGCACATGCAATATGACCTCCTCCTGCATTCCCTATCGCTATCATTACCTTCTTCATATGTTAAAAGGATTAGAACAGATATATTGGTTAATTGCAAATATTTAAATACTTGATTGGATACAAATATTTTGATTAAATGTAATTAGTGAAAGCTGCCAAAAAAGATAAACAAAAACTTGGGTTAGTAAAAAGGATTCTACTACTTACTTCTATCTTTATTTTGTTAACAGGTATTCCACTTTTAATATATTTTTTTGTTGTTAAACAGCCTGAGTTGAGTAAGGCTTGGTATAACAATAACTGGTTGTATAGAAGAGCGGTTACTGTTAGTAATTCTGGTTCTACACTAACTAATGAAGATGTATTAATTACATTAGATACACAATCTCTAATTACAGCAGGTAAACTACAATCTAACTGTAATGATTTAAGGTTTGTGGATAGTAACGATACCACACTACTTTCATACTGGATAGAGGGAGGATGTAATACTACTAGTACAAAAATATGGGTAAGAATTCCATCACTACCATCAGGAGGAAAAACAATATATGCATACTACGGTAATACATCTGCAGGGAGTGGACAGAGTGGATGGTCAGGAGTTTTCTATGCCCTCTCTGATACAGCATGTGCTAATGGTTGGACCAGAAGTTCATCCTTTGATGGGAAATTTATCTACGGTTCTACAACTGCAGGATCTACTGGAGGAGTAGCAAGTAATCACAACCATGGGGGCTCATTTACTGTAGCTTCATCTGGCGGATCTGCTGGTAGTGGAGTTGGTGGAAGTGACGAAGTTGTTTGTGCACCTACCCAAGGACATACCCATAATGTATCAGGAACCGTAGGCTCTGCTAGTTCAACTCCACCATATATCTATTCAATCGTATGTCAAAAAAGTGATCTATCAAATTTAGCTAATATTATAATGTTTTCTACCACAACACCATCTGGGTGGACAAGAATGTCTGCATTTGACGGAAGACTTCCTGCTGGAAATGCTACATATGGTGGTACAGGTGGTGCAGCTACACACTCACATACAATTACAGACTTGTCTATGGCAGCAACTACAAATACACAATGTTACGGTCTAACTGTTCCTTCTCCAAATCAGAGAGGTATAGCTATTACTAGTCACACACATCCTGTTTCTCTAACATCTAATCCTGCTGCATCAAACTATCCACCATACAAAAGTCTACTTTTTGTAAAAAGTCCAGCAACAACAACTTTAGGAACAAATGTAATTGCAATGGCTAGTGCTGTTCCACCACTAGGTTGGACCCAATATACTACAATGAATAACAATTTCTTAATGGGTGCTGCTACTGCTAATCTAACTGCTCAAGGGTCATCAACTCATACACATAATGTGAGTATAAGTCTTGCTGATACCACTTCTCGGCAAGAGTGGAATCCTTCTAGTATAGTATATGCTAATGCTGACCATACACATACTACAACAGTATCTTTAACTAACTCTAATATTCCCTCTTACTACTCAGTAATATATATAGAGAGAAAAACTTCTCAAGCTACTTCTGTCGGGGGAGAAGAGATATTGAACAGACAACCCAATCCACCTTCTTCATTACTAACAAACGGAGCTACTAATCCATCAGGAGTTATCTCTTCTTCTGCATATTTTAGTGCTGTATTTAGTGATCCTGATACTTCAGATACAGGAGTTTACTACCAAATACAAGTAAATACTAACTCCTCATTTACAGGTACTAGTATGTGGGACAGTGGAAAAAAGAGTATGACACCGACTGCAAATGGAGCTAGATCTCCAAATATTTCATATGCTGGTTCTGCATTTACTCCAGGTACTACATATTACTGGAGAATTAAATTCTGGGATAATGCTGCTATATATTCTGAAAGTAGCTGGTCTTCTACTGCCCAATTTACTGCAAACAAAACTCCTACAGCACCAACCTCCCTACTTACAGAAGGAAGTACCAATCCTACTCAGGTTGTAGATTTAACACCAGAGTTTAGTGCAATATTTAATGATCCTGATACCTCGGACAAAGGAGTTTACTATCAAATACAAGTAAATACTAACTCTTCATTTACTGGAACTAGTATGTGGGATAGTGGAAAAGCTGCAATCTCCCCTATTAACAATGGAGCTAGATCACCAGATATCTCATACGCTGGTACAACTCTAGCATTCAATGGAACTACTTACTACTGGAGAATTAAATTCTGGGACAATGCAAATATTGAAAGTAGTTGGTCTTCTACAACTCAATTTACAATGAACAATCAACCTAACCAACCTACTCAATTAGAAACAAACGGAGAAACCAATCCTACAGGAGTAACTACTCTTACACCTAAGTTTACTGCAATATTTAGTGATTCTGATACTTCTGACAAAGGTACATACTATCAAGTACAAGTAAATACTAATTCTTCATTTACTGGAACTAGTATGTGGGATAGTGGAAAAACTGCCTTTGCTACTCCTATAGATAACAACACTAGATCTTCAGAGATAACATACAACGGAACTGCTCTTCAGAAAGATGGAACTACCTACTACTGGAGAATTAGATTCTACGACTCAGTAGATATACCTAGTGCTTGGTCAAATTACGCATCATTTAGAATGCTAAATATACCAGCAGCTCCTACTAACCTAACAGCTACTGCTCTCTCTACTACCTCAATTAGATGGACATTCGATGATAACGCTACTGGAGAAGAAGGTGTAATGCTGTATGATCAAAATGATAATTTGCAGAAAATCTGTATTGGAGAAAACATTACCTCCTGTGATGAAGAGAACCTTTCAGAAAATACTCAATATACTAGATATGTAGTAGCATACAACAGTGAGGCTGAAAGTAATCCTTCTAACACCAAATCCATATATACATTAGTTTCTACTCCTATACTTACACTAGTAGGAAAAACAGATATCTCAGTATCACTTTCCTCTTCTCAACCTGCTAATGGAGCAGAGGTTCTTTTTAACTGTATTGAAGGTTGTGGGACTAATATCAATGTATGGACACCAACAATATCTACTACAGTACAAGGACTAAGCAACAATACACAATATACATTTAGAGTAAAGGCTAGAAATGGGGATAATGTAGAGAGTGCATACTCAGATACAATCTCTTTGTATACACATGCTGCAATTCCAACTCTTAGTGCAGGACCACTTTCTACTACATCAATATCTCTTTCGGCAACTGGAGTTAACAACCTCTCTTCAGGAAGTTCTGGACTTTACTTTGAGTGCATAGGTACTGGTTGTAATACTGGTTTACAGGAGTGGATTACATCTACTTCTGATGTTGTAATAGATTTAGATCCTAATACACAATATACATTTAGAGCAAAAGCTAGAAACTTCGATGCTCAAGAAACAGTATACTCCAACACTGTATCTACATACACATATGCAACGGTACCATCTCTTTCAGATGTACATGCAATTAGTAGTTCAGAGATATCACTAAAAATTCTTAATGGAGCTAATCCTTCTAATACAGAATTTGCTGTACAAGAGACGCTAACTGGAAAATATGTAAATCTAACAACAGGAGCTTTACAAGCAACAGCGGATTGGAAACAAAACAATACACCAATAGTTGTTAGAGACCTACTCTCTGGAACAACATACACATTTAAGGTAAAGGCTAGAAACGGAGATAATATTGAGACGAACTTCTCTGCTACTGCTTCTGCTACCACATTCCTAAATACTGTTACTGCAATAGCTCCAATAGTTAATTCTGCTTCACAGATTACATGGAGAATTGCCCCTCCTGCAGAAGATATTTTGGGGATAAAGGTATACGATGCTAATGGAGTATTAATAAAAACATGTGTTGGGAATAATATAGAGGAGTGTGCTGAATCATCTCTACATCCTAGTGCTACTTACTCAAGGAAATTTAAAGTCTATAACAATATAGCTGAAAGCGAATTTAGTAATCTTGTACAAGCTACTACATATGCTAATGTTCCATATCTTGAGGATCTCTCTGTACAAGACTACACCTCTGAGAGTGTCACCCTAACAGTTAACAGGAATAACAACTCACTAAGTACTACATATCTAATAGAGGAAATTAATTCAAATAAATATCTTAATGCAACTCTAGGAGTTTTACAAAATACTCCTTACTATCACTCGTACTCAGAACTAGGAGAAGAGAATGGAATTGTAGTATATGGTCTATCAGCAAATACTACCTACAGTTTTAGAATTAAAGCTAGGAATGTAGATTTAGTTGAAACATCTTTTAGTCCAATTTTAACATTTACATCACTGGCAGCATCTCCACAGATTATTTCAGCTACTGCTGTAAATAGTAGTACAATTAAAGTCCTTATCAATAATGCAAATAACCCTGCCTCTACAAACTTTAGAGTAATGGAAACAAAGAGTGGAAATAATATTGATCCACTTGCTCAGACTCTTGTTACAAATACAATATGGAATACATATCAAGTATTTGGTGGTACTAATGGAATACTTGTTACTAATCTACAACCTAACACTCAATATTCATTCTGTGTAAAAGCTCGAAATTCAGATAGTTTAGAGACTTCCTGTTCACAAGCTATCTCTGCATATACATACCCTAACAATCCTTCCTTAAATGTTAGAGTTGTTAGTTCTTCTAGCATAGAGATTGCTGTAAATAAGAATGCTAATCCAACAAATACCAAATACCAGATAGTGGACACTTTAACTAACGGGAATTTAAATAATGAAGCAGTTTTAACAAATACAACAGTCCTACACTCAGATGAGAGAGTCAGTACTAGCTTTACAATGAACAATTTAGCTCCAGATACACCATACTCATTTAAAGTTAGATCTGTAAACTCTGATGGTCTCTTTTCTGAATGGTCTCAAGTTACTCAAGCAAGAACTTGGGCAAATACTCCTAAAAATTTAACCTTCCAAATATATGGTGGAAGCAGTGGTAAGTTAGTATTTGATAGAAATGGGAATCCTTCTTCTACTAGATTTGCTATTCAAGATAGCATTAGTGGTAAGTATATAGACTACAGTACGAAAACATTGGTTGACAATGTTGTGTGGGGGACATACAACTCATGGGGAGCAACAAATGGGTTACTAATATCTACTTTGGATCCAGGAGTACAGTATACATTTAGGATAAAGGCTATAAACGGTGCAAATGTAGAAACGAACTTCGTAGAAGGAAATACAGGAGCTACATACTCAATAATATTAAATAAAGCAGAGGGCATTGAAACAGTTTTAGTAGATGATAAGGATGTAGATGTTAGCAATACAAGTGGAGCACAAACAGGAGAGCAAAAGATCAGAGTATTACAAGAAAATTACATAGTAGCAGACGTTCCAATATCTTTTAGTCAAAACAGAGATTGGAGTAATGCTGTTATAGAGAGTTCCATCTTGGAAGGTAAGTCTGTAGTAAAGTTAGATGATTCCCACGGTCTTTCAGGAACATTTACAATGTATGTTATAAAGAAAGAAAAGGATAACAGTTTTAGAATATGTCCTCATGCAAAAACATTAGCAGAGGTAAACAATACATGTCCAGAAGGAGTACTTTATACTGGTACTTTCCCCCAAAAGCTTAAAGTATTAAATAATGAGGTGACTGTATCTCAAGCATCACTTTCAGGAACTACATATTGGATAGCAGATGGAATTAGTGGAACTGGTGGACAGGGAGAGTTTATTGACAAGACTACTACATCAACCACTAGTAGTAATCTCGTAACACAAGTTACTACATCAGTACAACAATTCTTCTCAAACACTCAAGTTCTATTAGATAAAACTGTATTGGGGAATATATCGGAAAAAGAACTAACTACAGTATCTGCAACTACTGCAGCAGTTACTGTTTCCGTTGGAGTTGTATCTGCACTAAGTGGTATACAACAAATCGGATATGGAATTTCTCAAATCTTTATTAATTTGTTTAGCTCTTTAGGCTTCAGAAGAAAGAGACATAACGCGGGATATGTTTATGATTCTGTCACAAGATCTCCAATCCAACAAGCTATAATTAGAATATATGATTCCAATCATAAGTTAATAGACACATCCGTAACAGATGGATTTGGATATTGGAGAAGTTCTGCTCCTACTGGAGAGTACACTCTTGATATTAAAAAGAGAGAGTATATATTCCCTTCCTCTCTGATACCAGGTAAACAAGACTATCCTCTTACAAATATATACCATGGTGGCAAAATACATATGAAAGAAGGAGAGACAAATATTGTGATTCCACTAGATCCTAACAAAGAAGTAATAGGGAAAAAGGTCTTAACTTTCTCAAGAGGGGTCTTCTCTGTTACCTTACCAATACTTAATATTGCACTCTTTACAGCAGGTATTACAATAGCTATCTATGTATATCAAAAGAATACAAGTGTTGTTAATCTCATTATTTTACTTCTTTACATCCCAACAATATTTACTCTAGTTCAAAGTATTTTAAACCTAAGAAGTAAAAAGGGGACTGTAAAATATTCTGATGGCACTCCTGCAACAAATATCACCTTACTTCTTAAGGAAAAGGATTTTGATAAAGTAATTTCTAAGAGGGTAACAGATGAGAAAGGTAAGTACTCTTTTGATATTCTAGAGGAAGGAAAGTACGCAATTGAAAGTGCAGATAGTAAGATACAAATTATTGAAGGAGAAACAGAAATTATTGCTAAAAAGAGGAAAATCGTCTATAATAGGCTTATAGTAAAAAAGGTGTAAGCCCCATACACTAGCACTTAATTGTAAAGTACAATAAAGATGAAGGCTTCCAAGCTATTTGGGGTAGCTACAGCGTTTACTCTGTTAGGTTCCACTATATCTGGATGTGTAGAACCTAAATCTACTGAAAAAGAATCATCAGCAGAGAGTTCTTCTACAAAAGAATCTCCCATTGTAGAAACCTCTCCTATTCCTAATAATATAGGTGAAGACTTATTACCAACTATAGAGCCAGTAGATTTCTTCAACGACACGGAATTAAAATGTGAGATTCCTAAGACTGATCTTGAGCAAAAGGAATTTAACTATGAAATATTAAATATTGGAGAGTGGGCAAACTTTGAATTAGAAAATGTTGAGAAAAAAGAACCTGGTTACGGAGTAGAAATCTCAGAACAAACATCTCTCTTTATGATTCCATATAAAAGGGAAGACTATTTCTTAAATCAAAATGGAAAACTCAAAGAAATTTTTGCTCAAGAGGGAACCCCTTTTGAAATAGCAGAGATAAGGACACTCGCAGGACAAAATGGGGAGAAAGTAAATATTGGAATAATTGCAAATACATATGGTGCGGAAGTCGTTGCTGCAGTAGTTCTTGGAGCAGAAGATAAGAATGGTACTCAGAAAAGTTTCTCTGTAGAAAGAGAGCAAAAAGACGCAAAAATTGTCACATACATTGCTACTGAAGATTTTATCTACCCTAATAAAGTAGAAAATATTCTTACTGCATTAAAAAATATCTCCATCTATCAAGATCAAAATGGTAAATTAAAAGCAGGAGAAGAGTATTCATATATAAACCTAACTGGTATTAGAGACTCTCGAACATACCAATACAAAACAGGGTTAACAAGCTTAGGTGCAGAAGTAAGAAGTGGAGGCGTATGTGCTATGTCTACAGGGATATCATCTTTACTCTACACACAAGAAGCTGAGTACAAAATACTCGAGAGATGGGCAGAACCTAATAGATATGCACAGGGACCTTTCAGTCCGTCAGAGCAGATTGTAGATTCTAGTGTAGATTATGACGGGAAAACCGTATACGACTTAAGATGGATACAAGGAGAAGACAAATATCTAAATGTAAATATCGCTATGTCTCCAACAGATATACCATTTAGTCAAACATCTACTAATGGAATCGGGGGAATTTCAGATATATTTATGATTGTTTCTTTATCTTTTGAAGATAATGTTAGAGATAATCAAACAAAATATATTGAGGATAACCTAAAAACATACCAAAACTACAGAGAATCTCAGCATTATATAAAAGTAAATAAGAATCAGATGGAAGTTAATGTTCTTAATCATGAACTATCAGAAGACTTAATTCATACTATCAACAACTTGTACAACTTTAAAGATCTTTCTCTGTTTAAAGAGAAAATTAATGAAAGCAAAGAACTACAAAGTATTCTTAAATTACAAGAAGAAGTTAACAACTACACTTCTAACTCTGGATTCCGATTAATGAACTATTTACAAATTGGAGAATGGTACAAAAATTTCCCTGAAGAGAAAGAAATTAGTAGAATATTAGAGTCATCTATTGTTGTAGGTTTAAAGTCACAACCTCTACAATGTGTTGAGTTTGTATCTATGTTAGCAAAGCTATTTCCTAATCTCTCTATACCACACGCAGGAGCAGCTTCTGCAACAACAGCAAAGGAATTGATTCCCATAATTTTAAAGGAAGAGCGATACACAACTGTAGCACAAACAGAGTATGGAGCTACTGCATTTGCCGGTAAATTCTCAGTTGATCAATATCAACCTGGAGATCTCTTTGTAAGAGAAGAGAGGCCTTGCGGCCATGTAGGAGTAATACTAGATAAAATCATAACAGAGAATGGCGAAGCTGTTCTTTTAGTTGCTGACTCAAACAGAGATAGTGATGGGAAAATACAAATCTTTATCGTTGATAAAAGGAATATAGAGAAAATTTTTGGAGCTGACAGAAGATATCTTATCAGAAAGAATCAGTAATATATTCCATTCCCATTGTTTTTCTTACCTCTTTTAATGTGTCTTGTGCATTTTTCTTAGCAATTTTACTATCCTCCTCTATTTTTTTAAGAATCTCTTCCTCATCTAATGATTTTTTCTTACTCTGAAATTCTTCCAAATATTTTTTAAGTAGAGCTCCTATAAAAGATTTTAGCTCTCCCATTACATTCTCACCAGCATAATGTCTTTGCATAATAGCGGAGATATTACTACGCTCTTCCTCTTTTGAAAGAAATTCTCCAATTAATACTAAGGTTTCTAATGTTTCTGATCTCTCACCAGCAAATGCCGTTTGTGCCTTTTTGATTTTCGAAAGAGATATCTCGATAGGGTCATCTAGTAAAATAGCACCATTTGGATCCGTCTTACTCATCTTGCCACTTCCATTTAAAGATTTTACTCTGATAGGCTCTCCAAGTGATAAAGTTTTAGGTATAGGAAATACATCTCCATATCTTTTGTTAAACTTCTGTGCCAAGAATCTTGTCATCTCCATATGAGCTAACTGGTCTTCTCCAACAGGTACATACTCTGTTCTTTGCAAGAGTATATCTGCTGCCATCATAATAGGATACATAGCAAGTAAGACATTAGCACTAGTCTCACTCTGTCCATGCTTAATCTTCTCTTTTAGAGTAGGAACCCTCAAAAGTTCAGCTACAGAAACAAGTCTACATAGATATATTGTCAATTCTGCTACTTCTTCTACTAACATAGATTGTATAAATATTTTGTTTTTCTTAGGATCTAGTCCTAGAGATATGTAATCTTTTACAACATCGATAACTGCCTTTTGACTATCTTTAGCCTCAGTATCAGTTAAGGCATGCAAATCAGCAACAAAAACCATACTACTTTTAATTTTTCCACTTTCTTGAAGCTTTACTATGGGATTTACACCTCCAATTGCATTTGCAATAGTTAGACCTCCAGTAGGTCTAATACCTGTAAAAGCTTCAACTTTGTAGTCTGAATTTCCCATATTAATAATCTTAAACTAACTCCCCATTATATCATTAATTTAAATTGATATAATATAGATGTATGAAATTTGAAGATTTTAAAAGTTTACAAGAAATTCATGAATATTTTGCTGTTCATAATAGTTGTAAGCTAAAGAAAAGTGCTACCCAACCTGTATATGAGATAAACCCTCCTAAAAAAGGGATTGTCTTCATTGGAGAAGCTCCTGGACAAAATGAAGACAAGCAAGGAAAACCTTTTGTTGGTGCAGCAGGAAAACTTCTTAATGAATTACTCGAAGGTTCGGGACTTAAACGAGATGATGTCTATGTTACGAATACAGTAAAATACAGGCCACCAGCTAACAGAGAGCCTCTACCAGAAGAGAAAGAGGCATGTAGAGTATGGGTTAACTATGAACTGCTTTTCATTAAACCAAAAGTTATTATCCCTCTTGGTAGGCATGCACTTGAGAGTTTCATTCCTGGTCTAAAAATCTCCTCTGCTCATGGACAGGTATATGAACATAAAAGTGGAATTCCCATTTTTGCCATGTATCATCCAGCTGTAGCACTTTACAATCCTACTCTGAAAGCTACCTTGATTGAAGATTTCAAAAGGTTAAAGAGATTCCTTCAAGGAAAGATAAAGGTTGTAAAACAAGAAGATGAGGGAGATTTCTCGAAAGAGAAAGAGTCTCTTGTTGATGCTTTGCTAAAGCTTTAATTACTCCAGCCTACATCATAAAAAATCTTTTCTGCTGCGGTTTCATACTCCATAATCTCTGTTGCGTTAAACCAAAGTCCTATTTCTCTCTCAGCATTTTCTACACTATCCGATGCGTGAAGCATAGATCTCGTAACCCTCTTTTGCTCATCTGCCAACGCAAAAGAATCTAGCGAGAAATCGGCTCTAATTGTTCCAACATCACCATCTGCAGGACTTGTACTACCAAGCATTTTACGAACACCACTAATAACTCCAAAGCCTTGTAGCACAACAGCAATTACAGGTCCACATGTAAGATAGCTAATATTAGATTCTCTTACCCATTTACCTCTTGCTAAACTATCCCAATTAGTTACATCCTCTCCTCTTGCGATTGCACCTTTTTTTGCTTTCTCTCCTACCTCTATCAAATACTCTTTTTTATCCTCATAGTGCTTGCCTACTAGTTCTGGGCTAGGTCTTAACATCTTCATTCCTACAATCTTAAAACCTTTTCTCTCAAACCTGCTCACTATCTCACCAACAATCTGTCTCTGGACCACATCTGGCTTGAAAATAACTAACGTCTTCTCTTTATTTTTTGCAAACATATGACTCCTACTTAATTTATTTACCCATATCTTACAACCTCTCCATTCTAAATGAAACCACTCTCGTTAATAAGGTGTGTCCCAGGTATGTCCCCCTGTTTTGCTTGAATAAGACCATCCTACCACGTTCGTGCGTTGTTTTCTGTTCGGTCTATCCTCAAAAAAACGGTCGGAATCGGGAATAAACTTTGTTGTCCTGCGATTTCGTGGGGACAGACCTAGGACAGACCTGCGGTATGGGAATTGGATAAACTTTCGGGAGGGGACAGAGTTGGGACAGACCTGCGATGCGAGGAATCGGGGAAGCGATCGAAGAGGGACGGACCTGGGACAGACCTGGGGTAGCTGGTATAATACGGGATGGATGATTTTAAAAAGATTTTTGGGGAGATAGGGAGGTTGAGGTGTTGGCGGGAGGAGAGTTTGCAACGGATTTTGAAGCGGTTTCCGAAGGAAGGTAGGGGTTTGTACAGGCATGATGAGTTGGTAGAGGCATATAGGAGGTTGGTTAAGCAAAATGTGTTGGTGAGAGATGAGGTGGTAGAGAAGCAGATTAGGATGAAGCCGACAAGGACGCTTTCGGGTGTTGCTACGGTAGCGGTGTTGATGAAGCCGTTTGGGTGTCCTGGGCAGTGCATATTCTGTCCAAATGAGCCGAATATGCCCAAATCATATATTGCTAGCGAGCCAGGAGCTCAAAGAGCTTCAAAACATGGTTTTGATCCTTTTGCTCAGGTATACAACCGTATTAAAGCACTACAAAATATTGGGCATAATACGGATAAGGTGGAGTTAATAATTTTGGGTGGTACATGCTCTGTATATCCAGAACGATATATTGTCTGGTTTGTTAAAAGATGTTTTGATGCGATGAACAGTTTTGGTACATCCCGCTATAACACCGAAGACGAAGGAATTGAGGCAATAACATGGGAAAAACTTCTTGAAGTCCAAAAAATAAACGAAACAGAAGTTTGTAGAAATGTAGGGGTAGTCTTAGAAACAAGGCCTGATTACATAACGGAGGAAGAAGTCAGAAGACTACGAAGACTAGGAGCAACAAAAGTACAGATAGGGATACAAAGCCTCAATAACAAAATACTAAGAGAAAATAGGAGGGGGCACACTACTAAAGAAACGAAAGAGGCATTTAAACTGCTTAGATTGGCAGGTTTCAAGATACACGCTCACTGGATGCCTAATCTCTTCGGTTCTACTGTTAAAAAAGATATAAGGGATTTCAAACGGCTATGGAAAAAAGAGTACCTTCCTGATGAACTAAAAATCTACCCTACTTCGATAATAAAAAATACATTACTAGAACAATATTACCAAGATGGTAAATACAAACCATATACAAAAGAAGAGCTACTCTCTCTTTTTGTAAACATACTACCTAAAACTCCAAGATTTGTTAGGTTAACCAGAATCATTAGAGATATTCCTTCTAATGAGATAGTGGATGGAAATAAACTTACTAACTTCAGAGAGATAGCCGAAAAAGAAATCAAAAAACTTAATAAAAAGATTCAGGATATTAGAAGCAGAGAGATAAGGGGAGAGAAAATTACATGGAATAATATAGAATTGGAAACTATCAAATACAAAACGACAGTATCAACAGAGTACTTCATTTCATACAAAACAAAAGATACAGATAAGATATGTGCTTTCCTAAGACTCTCCATACCAAAAGTTAAACCTTTTATAAAAGAGATATCGGACTCTACCATGATTAGAGAGGTACATGTATATGGGCCTCTTGTTAATATAGGGGAAGATGGTGGTGGGCAATCACAACATTCAGGGCTAGGTAAAAGAATGATAGAGATAGCTCAGCAGATATCTTTAGATAGAGGTTTTCAAAAGATGTCAGTAATATCTGCAGTAGGTACTAAGGAGTATTACAGAAAGAGAGGGTTTAAGGATAATGGTCTTTACATGACCAAAGAAGTCTAGAGAATTATAAGGAAATATGGGTGTACAGGGGCTCGAACCCTGAACCTAACGGTTAAGAGCCGTTTGCTCTACCAGTTGAGCTACACACCCATTTCAGTTAAGCATAATATCATATAGAAAGGAGATTTTTCAATACTTACACTTTTAAGACAATATCTTTCGTAATCAATATCTCTTTCTTAGCAAATACCTCGTTACCACCTTTAATATCCTCAACTATATAAGTAGGATCTAAAATCTCTACATAGTAACGACCCTCACCAACAAAAAATCTGTATCTACCATGTGCATCTGTGACTCTCTTTGCAATAATCTTGTCAAACTCCGCCTCCCTTAAAGCAACAGATATGCCCTCTAAACGATTACCATCTGTATCTTTAACAATCCCATATATATCTCTACTAAAGAATATATTGCGTAATATTAGGAAGAAGGTTGGAACAAACAGAAGTAAAACAAGAAGAGATAGTGTGGATGGTTGACTGTAATATGTATAGAAAGCCAAAGTGATACCTACCAAGAACAACAGAACATGTAGCAAATGAACAAGAAACTTTGTTCTCGTCCAAAATGCCTCTAACTTTATTCTTAACTCTGATACCTCTAGTGGATCCATAGGGATAGCGAAATTAATCTCAGTATCACTTTTAATATCAAAAAAGTCTCCATGATATACATTAGTAATAGGGGGGTCCTCACTACCAAATACTACCTTAGAAGGAAAAACATACCTCGCTGCTCTCGCCTCTATCCTGTATCTACCATCCGTTAGTTTCGCAGTAAAGTACCCTTTACTATCCGTCACATCAGTCCAAACCATTCTATTCTCTTCCGTAAATATCCTAACTATCGCTTGAGATATCGGCTCTTTACTAACTGCATCATATACATACCCAACAGGCTTAGCACCCTTCCTAAACCCAAACAGAGAAAGAATATTTAGTAGGAACTGTAAAAGAAAATATGGCATAGATGCTAAAGTACCAGCTGCAACTACAACAGCAGAAGTAGCCGTCACAACAGACGTAGCAGTTGTAACTCTCTCTAAATCCTTTGCATCTAACTTCCCAACGGTATCATCTAAAATAACGGTAATATCATCAATAACTTTCTCTACCCTATCAATAATTGAAGGCACAGGCGGTACTGGAGGAGTTGGCTTATCAGGAGGCCTTACTTCCTCTACAGGAATAACTAAACTAATATCACAAAACCTAGTTAGATTACCTGCAGAATCAGTAGCCTCTACACAAAATTTGTACCTCTCTTTCAAGTAAGTATCAGATACCCTCTCCAAATCCCCTAACCTAATCTTTACCGTCATTAACTCTCCCTCCAAGTTATAATTGGTTGTACAAGTAACTAAACTCTGTTCTGAATTAAGACAGTAAAACTTCGCTTCATTAATCTGCAAGTTATCCTTTACCCTAATTAAAAATGTTAATTCATAATTACTCTCCCAAGAAGTAGTAGTATTCTCACCAATATCTCCCATATCTAATACCTCTACCACAGGAGATTGAGCATCCTGTACACTGTAAACTACATTCGACCAAGCACTAACCCCACCATATGCATTGTGAGCCCTAACTCTATAAAAATACATCTTCTCATTTTCCAAATTTGTAAAATTAAAAGATGTAGCAGATATCTGCGTTGCCTGTGCCTTCAACACACTAAAATCTGAATACTCACTAACCTGTACAGTATACTTGTAGTTAGGACCTAGGCTATCCCACATAACCATATTACTAAAATCCTTAGTATACTGAGGCTCTGCAAGCATGTTAGGAACAGGAACAGGAACTACATACAATGTCTTACAACTCTGAATAAAAATATCATATCCAAAAGTAGTATCCTTAGCACAAACAGTATATGTCCCTGGTACAGAAGCAGATACACTACCAGATGTTCTACCAGTAGCATCTGTTAATGACAAAGGCTGAACTATATTCAAACCACTACCATATATCACTATCTGACGACCAGCAATTCCCACACCACCTGAAGAGAGAACCCTAACCTCAACAATAGCGGGCTGATATATCTCAACAGTATTAGGAGTAACTGTAACAGTGGAATACAAATCTACATTAATATTTGCAGAAACCACAACCGAGTTATTAGACGGATCTAAAGGCTGTGCAAAAGAAACAGATACTAAACCAGTAGTCGTTAGAAAAAGAAACAATATTATTAAGGCAGTTTTAATTTTCATCCTTTATATCCCCTCAATTACTTTTTTAACATAATTATCCAAAACCTTAGTAAAAAATTCTTCACCATACGGATTACTCCCTAACTCTAAGCATTTTACACCTCTACTGTAGCAGTTTTTACACAGAAGGGCAAAGCGAGAAACATCAATATATCTCAACCCCTCTTTACTACCACACACTCTACACTCAGAGAAATCCTCCAAAAAACCCATCTCTTTCAAAAAAATAACCCTAAACCTGTTAGTAGACTCTAAATCAAAATCTCTCTCCAATACACTCCTTAACATATCAAAAACCTTCTCATTAGCATCATACTCTGCAAGCATACGATTAAGCATATTCAACACCCTCTTCATATTCTCAACCCTTCCTTTCAACACATCCGTATTAGGAGCATATACCAATGAAGATTCAGTAAGAAGAGGCAAACCCTTACCCTCATAGAAAGATATCTCACTAATACACAAAGTCTGCATATTACCCCTATTCTTACTATTAATCTTTCTAATACTCTTTGCAAACAGAGCAAACTTTCCCAAATTCCTACCAAAAACAGTCAACACCTTATCTGCCTCCGAGTAATTAACCGACTTTATTACAACAACTAAATCCTTCATTAAAGTATAATAATAGATATTAAAAACCTCTCTTCTCAACACCCTTTCTTGTAATAACTACCCAAGGAGTCTTAAGAAGAATATATACCTCATTAAGTATACTAGGATTCTTTGCAAAATGACTCTCCATTACTAACCTCTTCCTAAAAGGAATACTGTTTCTACCAGACACCTGCCATACCCCCGTTATACCAGGCTTAACCTTAAAAATATCCTCCATATATCTGCTATCCGATGGATATAACTTAAAGTGTCGCTCAAGCTCACTACTGTAATATGGCCTAGGACCTACCAAACTCATCTGCCCCAACACCACATTAATTAACTGAGGAAGCTCATCCAAATCTGTATTTCTCAATACCCTGCCAATCCTTGTCACTCTAAAATCATTCTCTAATTTATGACTCCTAACAAACTCCCCATCAGTAACTAACATATCATGAGCATTAGGAACCATAGTTCTAAACTTGTACATAAAAAACTCCTTACCACCCAACCCACACCTAACAGGAGTACCTACAAACACCTCTCCACCATCAGAAAACTTAATTAGAAGAGCAATAGCTAACATTAAAGGAGAAAACAAAATCCAAAGGACAGTAGCAATAACAAAATCCATTATCCTTTTAACAACTCTGTACAACATCATCTACATACCTTTGTAGTTTATAGATAAAAATCTCAACTGCAAAATTGTTAGACTGCTTCCTACAATTATCTGCCTTGTACTTCCTACTATCAAAATTCTTAAGAACCTTTGCTAAAGACTGATACGTATACTTATCAAAAAATTCACCACTCTTAGGATTAATATCAGATATACTCTCCACTACACCACCACCTCGATAAGCAATAACTGGAGTACCAGCAGCATTAGCCTCTACAGGAACAATACCGAAATCCTCCCCCTTAACAGGAAATATTAACGCCTTTGCCTTAGAAAGCAGATCCAATTTCTCCTCCTCAGAAACAAAACCTAGAAACTTAACATACCCCTTCGCATTTAACTCCTTAACTAACTCTTTCATCCTTTCCAAATCATCTCCAATACCAGCAACCTTCAAAGATACCCTAGCACTATGTGCTGCCCTAATGGCAAGCTCTACACCCTTGTAGGTCTCTACCCTACCCAAATAGAGAAACCAATTCTCTTTTTTGTTAATCTTAGTTACCTCCTGTATAGCCTTAACCTCTACTGGAGGATAGATTACATCACTCTCTCTCTTGTAATATTTCTTAATCCTCTTCTGTACAACCTTAGAGATAGCAATCATTTTGTCTATCCTCTGTGCTGCTCTCCTATCCAACCACCTCCATATATCCTCCACAAAAGTATTCATAAAAAGAGAGTAAATAGAATACAACACCCTGTTTATACCACCCAACCTTTTACCATCCTTTAATGATCTACCTTCCTTCTCCCAAAGAAATTTAGGAGGAGACATACAGATATTTACATGAGGAATCTTACCATTAGCATATTTAGCAAAAGCTATAGAAAGAGAAAGAATTACATCAAAGTCATTAAATCTAAACAACCTATACGCAAGAGGCTGAAATAGATTTAGAAAATATCTAAACTTAAACTTACCAGGAATATATTGCATAAAAGAAGTCCTTACCTCAATATCAGGAAAATACCTCTTAACAAAATCCCTATCACAAAAAGCAGTAAAAAGAACACTACCAGGAAACGCCTTAAGCATATCACTCAAGTGCTTCTCAGCACCACCATATTTGTATAAAGGATCAGCAACTACTGCCACCCTGTATTTACGACTCTCGTTTCTCTCTTTCATAAACCTCATTAATAAATTTCTCTAGATTAATTAAAAACCTCTCCTCACTAAATACCCTTGCCCCCTTAACAATCTCTCTAGGATTATACATCCTCTTACTAAATTTCTTAAGTAAAGAAACCAACTCTTTTTCACTACTAAAAAACTCCCCAGAAACACCACCCTTAACAGTCTCTAAAACACCACCCTCACCATATGCAAAAACAGGAGCTCCCTGTGCCATAGCCTCAACAGGAACTAATCCAAAATCCTCTACACCACAAAAAAGCAACAGATCTGCCATACTGTAAAACACCCTTACCTCAGCATCATCCTCAAGAAAACCTAAAAACCTAATCAACGGATTACCATTAGCAACCCCCTCCAAATATTTCAAATCAGGACCCTCTCCAATAACTAATAATTGACGATTAGTAGCAATAGCGGCACGTATAGCCCAATCTACCCTCTTGTAATCATACAAACGAGACACAACAAGAACAAAATCACCCTCCACACCATACCTCTCTCTAACCTCTCTCTTTCTACTCTCAGACACACTCTCAAAACTCTCTTCTAGAACACCAGGGTATAAAACAGTAGCATCTACCCCATATCTTTTCTTAATCTTTTCAGCAATATATTTAGAATTAGCTGTCCAGTAATCTACACGCTTAGATATACTTAAATCCCACATACGCATATATGTATTCAAAACAGTAGAAAGAGGCTTGTATATCCTCTTAAACCTAGACGCCCTAATATTCATCTCATTGTCCCAAAGACTCCTAGGAGGAGTCATTACCATAGCAATATGAGGCTGATTAATACCAGTAATCACACCCTTTGCTGGACCAGCAGATATACTAATTACTAAATCATACCCTCTCAAATCAAAACTCTCATACGCAAAAGGTGTTAAAACTTTAAAGTGTCTATAAAAACTTCTTACCTTAGGAATCCTCTGTACAAAACTAGTAAAAACCCTCTGCTTTAGCATAGGATATTTTTTAGAATCAAAAAACATCGTAAAAATATCAGCCTTAGGAAAAAGTTTTAACATTGAAAACATCTCTCTATCAGCACCACCAAACGCAACCATCTGATCTGCAACAATAGCAACCCTCTTGAAATATTCCCTCTGCATTAAAGCTCTGGAAGACCATCTTCCCCTAACTCATCCACTAGTGGAAAATCGTCATCCTCTTCCTTATCTAATTCTGCAACGATATCATCTAGATCAACTAGACCCTCTGGGGCAGAAGAGGTACTCTTTTCTTCATCATCTGGATAAATCTCTCCTAACGAATCAATACCATCATCAACAACAGCTCCATCATCTAATGACTCTTCATCACTAAGAACAATAACATTAGGTCTCTCATCATCCTCAACACTACTAGACTCTTCTTTTACTACACTCTTTTTCTCCTCTATCTTCCTCAGAAACTCCTCAGCCTCTTCTCCAAACTTCTCAACAACATCAATTACTCTCATTGGTTTAGAACAATCTCCACAAAGCTCAATATGTTCTGTTTCCTCACCACAATCAGGACAAGAGAAGAAAACCACATGTACACTTTGTCTTGGAATCACAACCTTCTTTGTATTTTCTCTGTTCGCCATAATTATTAACCGATAACTGATTACAGTAATCTAGAATAGTACAATTGATGGATATAGGTCAAGAATCCCATAATAATAGCTATTCAAACTTAAAGTAATAACACCACTCATACTCTCTACCTTTACCCCTTCTTTACACCCTTTCTAATATATTTCTTTAAAAAGAAAAACACTTCACAAAAAAGAAATTTTTATGATACTATTTACTGTAATTAATTTTGTATAAAGAATAAATGAAGAATTTTAATAAAGTCTTCTGGGGAATAGCTTTAATTGCTATCGGAGTAATATATGGCCTTAAAACATTAGAAATTGTCAACATTAATATTTTCTTTAACGGATGGTGGACACTATTTATCATTATCCCTGGCTTAGTAGGCTTAATAAAAGGAAAAGATATAACTGGTAACCTAATAGTTATACTAATTGGATTCTCCATATTACTTCTTGCACAAGGACTTATCTCCTTTGACAAACTAAGCCGTTTAATCATCCCCATTATCCTCGTTACTACTGGTCTCATTGTACTGTTCAAAAACAAAGACAATACTACAACAACTAAAAAGATTAAAGAAATTAATAAAGATGGAAAACCTTTAGAATATTTCTCAACCTTCAGTGGTCAAAAGATTGTTTTAGAAGAAGAAGTAAAAAATTTAGAACTAAGTGCTATCTTCGGAGGAATTACCTGTGATTTAAGAAATGCCATTATCAAAGAAGATGTTGCAATGGATACAACAGCAATATTTGGAGGTATAGATATATTAGTTCCAGATGACGTAAACGTTAAAGTAGTACAAACAGCTATGTTTGGTGGTGTGGATAATAAGAGAGAAGGTAAAAAAGAAGATAAAAGTAAAAAAACAATATATATAAATTCAACATGTATATTTGGAGGAGTAGAAATAAAATGAAAACCTTTCAAACAATAATAAAATACACTGCTCTTGTATTTGCAATTACTTTGATTGTAGTAATATTTAAGTTAACAATAGATAGCTTACTCTTTGTTGGTAATCTTTTTGATAAAAACCCAAGAGTAGAATCTTTAGTTGAGAGAGAGATTACCTTTGACTTTAATGACTACAAGAACTTAGACATCCAAACTATGGCAAGTAGATTAACTCTAAAAACAGGAGATCGCTTCTCTGTAACTACTAACAACAAAGATATAACAGTACAGGAGAGTAAAGATACAATTATTATTAATGATAACAATAGAGAAAGCATCTACTTCTATAACGAAAATTTGGAGTTAATCGTTGTTCTACCTACTAACACAACATTAGATTCAATTAGAATAGATACAGGTGCAGGAAAGATGTTAATTGAGGAATTAAATTGCAAAAATGCAACAATTAATCTAGGTGCAGGTGGATTAGAAGTAAATAAAATAGATGTTACTAACGAAATTAAAATATCTGGAGGTATAGGTAAAATAACTATTCATCATGGAAGTCTTAATAACCTAGAAGCAGATTTGGGAGTTGGGAAATTAAGTGCAATACTCTCTCTAACAGGAAAAAACAATATTAACACAGGTATAGGAGGATTAGATTTAGAACTTTTAGATAGCTCTACTAACTATACTTTTAACATCGAAAAAGGCATAGGTGATATTGAACTTAACGAAGATAGTATACAAACAGGAGCATATGGAAATGGTTTACATACAGTTGATATATCTGGTGGTATAGGGGAGATAGAGATAACTACACTAGATTAATTACTACCTTCTACACTTACGAACTTTTGTGGCAACTTTCTTATTATATGGCCATGTTTTAATTACTCTATCTACTAAATCCTCATCACTAAATGTTATTTCATTCTTGTTTAATAATTTTAATGGCTTACGCAATGCATATGCCACTCCTAAATCAAATACACTTCCGACACTCGATTGATCATAATATATGTCAACTTCCTCAGACGTAGCAACTGCCTCAGCATTCTGTTTACATATGGCATATCCACCAAACAAATCTACTTGTCTTGTATGAAGATGTGGAGCATGAATGATATATCCTTCTTTGTACTTTTCACTAACAAACCTCTCTATCCATTTTCTTTGCTCTTCTGTTGCATTCCTTACTGGACATATTAAAAATATTTTATTATCTATTGGGGTATTAACTATTTTATTTAACTTTATACCTATACGCTTAACATTCTCAATTCTTCCATCCATTTCAGTTCTAACATCTGAATAGTCTAATAATGGGAATGTCTCATCACCAATTTTACTCCATACATATGGCATCATAGTAAATGATTTACTATTTTCTTCAAAATCCAAATCTCTCTCATTTATAATTTTTATCTTTACTCCATTTACAAACAGCATTCCTAAAATAAATAAACATTCCTTATTACTTGGCTCAAGTATTATTTCTGCTTCCTCACAGCATTCAATCTTTTCTAGCTCCTCATCTATATTCAAATTGTCGTATTTTAAGTATCTTAACATCAAAAACCCTCCTTAAACTCTATCATCATTTTATTAAAAATTTATCTCCCACAACACTTCTTGTACTTCTTGCCACTACCACATGGACAAGGATCATTGCGTCCTACCTTTGTTGCCCTTCTAACAGTCTGTTGCTTACTAACATTACCAGGCCTACTATCCGAAATACTCTTAACCTCCTCTTTTTCTGTCTGCATAGCATCAACAACAGAAGGATTCTGAACAACCCTAACCTTAAAGAATCTACCTACAGTATTCTCATCAATACTTCTTAACATACTATCAAACAACCTAAAACCCTCATTCTTGTACTCTACTAAAGGATCTCTCTGTGCAAGATTACGAAGAGATATACCCTCTCTTAAATCCTGCATATTATCCAAATGCTCCATCCAATACCTATCAATACCCTGCAGTATGAGAATCTTAGAAAGCTCTCTCATCGGGAGGAAACCTATGGAGTAAATATGATAAACAAAACAAACTAACACCAATCTCTTTAACTGCTTACCAATCTCAGTAGAACTCTTACCATCTAAACTTCTAAAAAACTCTACACTACTCTTAAAACCCAAAGCCTTAACACCCTGCTCAAACAGTTCCTCTGTTAACAAATTCTTCACCTGAATATATAAATTCCTCTCCTCAACATTATCTATCTCCATATCATCCTCTAACTGAGACATGATGAGCATATCTATATACTCCAAAAGCTTCTTCAAAATTGAAGTATCAAGAGGACTTAATTTAAACCTCAAACCATCCAAATACTCAATATGCCAACTCTCTGCCTTAGTCACTGCAAAACCATCCAACATATCCTGCAAACCATCAATATCTAAATCCAAAACATACTTAATATCATCCTCAAGAGAAATATCCTTACTCTCACTAACCTCCTGTGCAATCTCTAAAACCTTTGTTCTAAGATCGTAGATAATATTTCTCTGCTTATTCAACACATCATCATACTCAACAAGCCTTTTACGAATATCATAGTTATGAGACTCTACCTTCTTCTGTGCATTCTCAATAGTTTTACCAAGAATACCCATGGATATTGGAATATCATCCTCTAAACCCACCTGAGACATAATCGTTTGCATTCTCTCACCACCAAATAACCTCATAAGCTCATCCTCAAAAGAAACAAAAAACTTACTCTCACCAGGATCTCCCTGTCTTCCCGCTCTACCTCGTAGTTGATTATCAATCCTTCTTGACTCATGCCTCTCTGAGCCAATAATGTACAACCCTCCTAACTCTTTAACACCATCCTCCAATGCAATATCTGTTCCTCTTCCTGCCATATTAGTAGCAATCGTCACTGCACCCTTCTTACCCGCCTGTGAGACGATCTTAGCCTCTCTCTCGTGATACTTAGCATTAAGTACCTCATGAGCAATACCCTCCTTAGAAAGCATCGCAGAGAGCGCCTCAGACTTCTCTACAGATGTAGTACCAACTAACACAGGCTGTCCCTTCTTACTCTTCTCCTTAATCTCTTCTACAATTGCTTCAAATTTACCAACCATAGTTCGGTAAACAACATCATTGTAATCCTTTCTCACAACAGGCTTGTTAGTAGGAACAACGATAGTATCTAAATTATATATTGAAGAAAACTCTTCAGCCTCAGTAAGAGCCGTACCCGTCATACCAGAAAGATACGAATACAACCTAAAGTAATTCTGCAAAGTAATTGTTGCCATAGTGCGACTCTCACGATTAACCTCCACACCCTCCTTAGCTTCAATAGCCTGATGCAAACCCTCACTATACCTTCTACCAGGCAAAGCCCTACCCGTAAACTCATCAACAATTAACACCTCACCATCTCTTACCATATATTCATCATCTAGTTTGTAAAGCTCTTTAGCCTTAAGTGCATTATCCAAATGATATGCAAGCTGTGCATTCTCATAGATATTCTTAACTTTCAAAATCTTCTCTACCGCATCTATACCCGCATCATTTAGAGACACAGAATTTGATTTTTCATCCACGGTATAGTGTTTCTCAACCTCCAAAGACTTAACTAAAGTAGCAAACTGCTTATACATATCATTGGAAGCCTGTGCACTAGTAGAAATTATTAAAGGAGTACGAGCCTCATCAATTAAAATTGAGTCAGCCTCATCTACAATTGCAAAATATCTAGGACCCTGAACCCTCTCATCTAAAGAAGCAACCATATTATCCCTAAGATAGTCAAAACCATACTCATTGTTAGTACCATATACAACATCACACGCATACGCCTCTTTCTTACTACACTCAATGAGATTAACACCACTCATATGATCATACTTAAGCCTACCAGCTTCTTTTGCTCTAATATCTCTCTCTTTAATCAGCTCCTTACCCTCATCTCCCTTAAGCTTTACTACCTCTTCATCAGTAATATATCTGTACTGAATACCAGAGTTAATAGCTGATACACTTATTCCCAAACTACCCAAAATATGCCCATTCCACTCAGCATCTCTTCTTGCAAGATAGTCGTTTACAGTCACTAGATGAGCTCCCCTCCCTGTTAATGCATAAAGATAAAGGGGCATATTAGCAGCCAATGTCTTACCCTCTCCAGTAAAAAGCTCAGCTATCTTGTTATCAAACAGAACATACCCTGCCATTACCTGTACATCAAAATGCCTGTGATTCGCAACTCTCCTGGATGCCTCCCTTACTACAGCAAAAGCCTCTGGCAATATCTCTCTTAACACCTTCTTCTCATCATCAAGTCTCTTTTTTAATTCCTCCTTACCATATCTATCAAACTCTTCTCTAACAGAATCTAAATCTACATTCAAAATCTTTCTAAAATAGGTACTCTTCTCTCTTAATTCTTCATCAGATAACTTCTTAATCTCCTCTTCAAAAGAGTTAACTTCATCTACAACAAGCTGAATCTTCTTTATTTGTTTCTCATTAGAGTCAAAAAGACTCTCAAGTAGCTTAAGCATATCCTCGATTATATCACAGAAATTCAACCTTTAAGGATTTATTCATCTTTAATTGAAACAATATATATATGGACGCAATGCCTACATACTACAATCTAGAAGTACACACGCAGTGGCAATCCCCAGTACAAAATTTACCATGCATAGTAATATTCATCGATGAAGAAGAGAGAAGTCATATAACAGCGCCAACAAAAGACTCTCATATTACATGGATAGCTCCAGATGAAGGAATATATTACAGATATGTATCGTGTCTTGTAGATGAAGCAAGTGGAAGAAACCAGATTATAAATATAGGGTACTTCCAAGTCCTCTATACTTCCCCACCCCAAGAAGAAACCCCTAAACCACCAGATCCACCTACTAGCACAGAAGAGAAACCCATCATAAAGAAGAAAAAATCTCTACCTAAAAAAACATATCCTGATACAACCATCTTTAATGAGAAGCCTAACCTAAATACATCTGTATTAGGAGTAGAAGAAGACACTACGAAAAGTGCAAAATTGAAATTCTCAAAAAGAAACGGTATGAGGTTATCAACTGGCAGTGTGATATCTCTCTAAATATATCAGAAGCAACATATACTGACTTTAATAGTTACTCTTCAATTACCATATCAGGTAGGTATAGAGAGAGTATAAAGGCAGAAGTTTCAATATATCAATGTACTCCATTTAATCTCTTCAATATTGATACATGGGGTAAATGTAAATTAAAACTAGTAACTAAAATAGAGAAAGACATTACCCCCATATACTCAGGATATATTCAAACAAATAACAGAGTTTTGGAAAATAGTAACTTCTCTTTTACAAAAAACTCTTTCTTTATCAACTCCTACACCAAAGAGAAACCTCAAAATACAAACCTACTTTTAAATATATATCTCTCCTTTAAAAGTAAGGAGTGGATAGACTTAAAATATCTTCTTAAACAGAAAGTAGAATTAAAAAGAGCCACTGCTATACAAAAACCATTCTCTTTTCCACTAGATAGACTGATCGGTGTGACACAGTGGTACGGCTGTACCCAGTATCAGTGTCCTCACAAAGGTATAGACTTTGGAGCTAGACTAAACAAAGTCATCAGCGTAGGAGATGGAATAGTAGTAAAAAATGGATATGACAGATATGGCGGAGAGTGTAATCAAGGAGGAAATTACATCATAGTGAAACACACCAACAATATGTACTCCACATACTTCCATCTAAACTCTTACAACAAGTCTGTTGGAGATAGCGTAAAGAGAGGAGAGGTATTAGGGATTAGTGGAAATAGTGGGAAGTGGAACTGTCAAAAACTAGGATACCATTTACACTTTGAGATAAGGAAACAACTAAGTTCTTCCACTCATACTAATCCCACACAATACATAGATATAGATTGGAATCTAATTCCCACCTTAGGTAAAGAAAAATATCCAGCAAGGCTTTCAGGAGAAAATCCTCATCCTAATTTTTAAATATTAAAAATGTTAAACTTTCTACTCACAACTCTACTATCTCTCTTTGTACAGATAGAGTATGACTTTGTCATATATTCAGACACCATTCCATTAAACATATACTGGATATCTGAGGATAATATTTTACTTTCATACATAAATAGAGCAGAGATATTTAATCTAGAGAACAGAGATAGAAACTCCCTTAGTAACTGTACAAACTGTATATATGGATATGAAGGAGAGATACTTAGATGTGAGTATATACACAGAGAGATACAAAGTAGTAAAGAATTTAGTACAACCATATCTGTATATGATTCTAAAGACAAATTAATCTTCCAAAAAGATCTCTTCCCTACCCTAATACCCACCATATGTAAAAAAGAATATATCATTCTTAAAAATGCATACCCTTTTCTAGAAGAAAAAACATATATTCTAGACACAAAAACTCAAAATCTCTCTGAACAGAAAATTAAGAAAGCAATACCTAAGATTAAAGGATTGGAGTATAAGAATATTTCAATTGGAGAAGGTAGAATTATAATAGAAACAGGAAATAATATTCTAGAAGTTTACAAGCTTACCTCTTTAAACCTAATCTCTCGAACATATCAATAGAACTCTCTGCATATACCTTTTGACCTTTGTAAATAGGAAGAGAGATTGTAAATCTACTACCCCTATCTAACTCACTCTCTACAGTAATCTCACCACCCATTAACCTAACAAGACCGAAGGTTACATAAAGACCTAAACCTGTACCACCAGGTCTAACAATATCACTACTTAAGTAGTTATCTATTCTATAAAACTTCTCTCCAAGCTTAGGTATATTTTCCTTAGAGATACCCTTACCTGAATCCTCTATGCTAATTATCACACGATCACCTTCAGTAGTAGCAGAGATTGTCACATGACCTCTCTCTGTATACTTTACTGCATTACTAACTAAGTTATTCAATATCTCTACAACCCTAACCCTATCTGCATATACATATGGAATATCCTTAGGTACATTATTTATCATCCTTAAACCCTTCTCCTTTGCCTCTTGTTCATGACCATGGAATGTAAGCTCCACCTCAGAGTAAACATTAACTTTAGTCTTTCTAATCTCAATCCTATCTCCTTCCAACTTAGCAGAAGTAAGTAAAGTATTAATCAGATCTATCTCCGTTTCTACAGAGTGCTTTATCCTATCCAAACATCTCTTAAACTCCTCAGGATTACTACTAATATATTTCTCTAAAAGCTCTACATTGAGCTTAGCAACAGTAGCAGGAGTCCTTAACTCATGCCCCATGATATCTATCATATCTGCCTCTTTCCTTCGAGCATCCTCCAATTCAGAAATCTTAACCTGTAACTCCTTAGTCTGTTCATTTACCTTCTCTTGCAAAGACCTATTAAACATCTGTACCTCTTGATACAAAATTGCACGACCAATGGACACACTAATACTAGCTGTAATCTTTTCCAAAAGATCTATATCCTCAACAGTAAGTGGATACATATCACTCCTATACCCCAAAAGTAAAACCCCATCTAATTGCGTCCTACTATTAAAAGGTATTACTGTAGAAATCTCTGACTTACTTAACTCATCCATTACTTCTACCAATCTTCTATCTATACTCTTCCCCTCCAAAATTAAACCTCTTGTTATCTCATCTGACACTATAACCTGATCTAAAGATATATCTTTCCAACCTCTTACAAGTTGAAGTAAAAAGTCCAAAGAAAACTCTTTAAAATCATCTAAATATTTATACCTTACAGAAAAATCTCTCTTATCAAAAAGCACTATACCAACCTTCTCTACCATAAATACCTGCTTTATTGTCCTCTTTACATTGATAACAATCCTATCCACAGTCAATTCAATATTGCTAACCTGTGTAAAGTTATTCAATATCTTCTCTCTACTCTTTTCATCTGGAGAGAATGTATTTAGTAGAAGATTAACTAAAGGTTTGAAGATAAGTTGGTATATTCCTATAGATATACCAACAAAGAGTATGGTGTTGATAAAACTATTATTCTGATTCAATACCAACTCCTCGTAAGAATCAATAAAAAGAAGTAATGCTAAAACTACATATACCAAACTAAATAGAAAGAATAAACCCCTCCTTAATACTATCTTAATAGTCAAAAACCTGTTCTTAAGAATAGAGTAAGCAACAGCTACTGAAAATGGAATTGCAAAGAGAGGACCATATACAAAATATTTAGTATCACCTGTTAATAGAGGAATACCGTAATCCACTATTACAAGAGGTACCATCATAAAAAGAGCTCCTAGCATATAGAAGTGAACCTGAGCTTTCTCATAACCGATAAAATTTCTACTCTTGTATAAAAAGTACACCGCTATTAGAAAGATACCCAACACATTAGGCAATGTATATACAAAATATCCTGGTCCCATCTGTGCAATAGAGGCAAACTCTTTAGAGAAATATGTTGCAGAGATAACTACACTATCCTCAATCATCAATACATAGAAACTAGGAACAAGAGCGATGAGTATAGGTATAGCGTAGAACCAGAAATTCTTCTTCTCTACTTTAGGAAAGTAATATACAAAAATTAATTGTGCAATTAACATACCGTAAGACGAAAGATAGACTATCTTTAACCACACAGCTGGTTCTAGAAAGATAGGGTTGTTATAAAAGAAAGTAAAGAGAGCCCACAGTGCAATAGAGAATACACTAAAAGCATATACTATGTTGTTAGCTCTTTTAGGATTTTTAAGGAAAACAATTAAACCTAACACTATGTTCAGTAATACAATCAACAGTGATATTACTCCTATTGCATTAATATGCATGTTGGTACAACACCCAAAATTATTTCTTCACAAGTATTCTAGATATTCTCAATACCAAAGGATCCCTCTCCTTACAAAGTCTCATCATTGTTCCACCATCTACCCTCTCCTTACCATTACTATACATATCATCTCCTACCTGTACCCAACTGTACTTTTCAAACTCAAGAGGTCTTTCTAATATCTCTATCTTTTTTTCTTGAGACTCTAGTGTATCTACAATCACATTGTGATAGTCAAATGGGGTAGTCTCTACTGCTTGGTTTGCTTTAGATAGATCGGTTGCAGATTTAATTGCCTTCATTACTTCTTTAAACCTAGGTCTGTTCTCGAAGAATAGCTTACCAAGCCAAGTATACATCCTTGCAGCACCATCAGATATTACACCGTGAATTAAAATCCCTCCTGTATCCCTATTCACTCTAAAATTATATGTATGAGGATATCCATACGGAGCCTCATACTGACTCCTTCTTGCATACTCTTCTCTTAAATCTTTAAACCTAGAATTAATTATCTGTGCCAAATGAAACGATTTAGAAATCTCTACCTTAATATGTGAGTCTAGACCTAATGAACCAATATACATACCATCATCACCAACATTCTCTGAGATATTAGAGATTAACTCTCTAGTAAACTCCTGACTAACATACTGCAACCCATTATCCAAAACTAATGCATCATATGTAAAATCTAAATCCTTCTCCTCCTCAGATGCCCTTATCGCATCGTCTACTTGTAGTACAATCGCTCTATCTTTTCCATAAAGTTCTCTAGGTACCGAACCTTTTACAATATGAATCTCATATCTATCACTTTCAGGAAGTAGTTCATTCCAAACAGCGAAGTTTAAAGCAGCAATAGCTATAGAATCTGCAGCTATATCAGTAGCTATTAAGTTTGCTGTCACTCCAGACTCATACAATCTAGTAAGCAAACTTTTATCTGCTACTCCTGCACCACAGAAAAAAGATCTAATATTTAATATCTTAGAAGGATTCTTCTCCTTAATACCCTTTAGATGATTAGCAATACTATCTGTATATGTAAGTATCGGCTCTATTGTATCCGTTACCATCACTCTTCTTAAAACACCCATTACATAAGGTTCTTCATCAACTCCTACCTTCCACGGATCTATCTGAAACCCAACTTTAGACATCTCTTTCTTAAGCTCTGTAGACTGAGATGCTATCAATTTGGAAGTTTTAGGAGACATTGTATATGGATAGTTAGGTCCAACATTCTTTCTAAAATCCTCATCCCAAGCTTTATCATACTCATAGCACTCCTGTACAAACTGAGGATCAACCTTTATCATAAAGCTAGAATATCCAGATTCAAACTCTTGCTTGTGTAAACTAACTACACCATTCATTTCACTCTCTTTACCATTTGTATAATAGGACTCATTCTCCATTTTAAACTTTCATTAAGATTATTCTCTCTCATTGTACTTTACACAGAGAAACATGTACATAGTTATCAATTCACTTCTTCAAAAGATAGGATAATAATGTATACTTTGTAATATGAAAAAATATCTTCTTCTAATCCCATTTATACTAATAATCATATCTATCTGTTTACTTGGATTAGAAAAACAATATATGTGGAGTGATGAAGTTTTCTCTTTTCATGCTGCTAAGATGATAATAGAGAAAGGAGAAGCAGTATATGATTCTGGGTTAATATATGGAAGAGCACCAATATACCATCACCTATTAGCATACTCTATGAAAATTTTTGGTGTAAACGAGTTCGGTAGTAGAATCCTAAACATTCCTTTCTGGTTAGGAACATCTACAGTAATCTTTCTCTTTGTTAAAGAAGCGATAACATTTATAAAAGGAGAGAAAAGATATATGACTGCTCTCTCTGTTTCACTTTTCTACCTCATCAGTAACTTTGCAATAGCAATGCTAAGAGAAACTAGAATGTATGGAATGAGTACTTTCTTTTTAATACTTGCAACATACCTTCTATACAAAGCTATCATTAATCCACAGAAAAGATACAAGATATTTAATATAGAAGTGGATATAAGATATGCAATAGCTTTCTTACCAATAATGTATATTGCATACAATACCCAACCTATAAATATATTACTCGGTTTAGGAATAGCAATATACTATCTTCTCTCTGGCTTCCTACATAAGCAGAGATCTAACTTCTTAATATTTGTATTACTAATACTTGCAGGATTAGGACTTATGTATCTAAGATATGACTCTTTAAATATTGTAAATGTCTTCTCTGAACTTTCACCTGATTGGGCAAAAAGTGCAAATATACCCTACTATTCATTCTTAACAGTAAGGAATTTACCAATAGTGGTAGTAGCCTTAGTCGCAACACTGTATATCCTCTACAAGAAAAGAGACAGAACTATACTTCTTTTAACAAGCATAATATTAGGTTTTCTTACATTCCTCTCACTACAACCTGCACAACAAGAAAGATATTGGCAAGCAGTTATCCCTCTCATTGTAATACTCTCCTTCCTTTCAATATTTCTTGCTACTAAGGAGATAAAAGCGAGTAATTTAAAAAAGGTATTAATAGCTACAACTGTTCTTTCTCTACTTGTTCATCTTCCCCTATCTATAAAAGAGATAGTTGAGATAGATACATATACAAAGAGTTCACTGTCTATACACAAGAAATTAGAATATAACAAACTTTCTTCATATCTAAAAAACAACCTAAAAGACGAAGAGATATTAATTGCTGACTCTCATAGTGCATACACCCTCTATGCTAAAGGCTTTGATGTTGATTTCCTTCTACTACCAGATGATAGTGTAGATTGGAGATGGGAAGAAAAGGACATCTACTTTAACATACCCCTTATCAATGATGATCAACTGGACTCTCTACTTGAGCAAGAGAAGGACGGTTTTCTTGTAGTAAGAGATCCAGAAGGATTAAAGAAGATTGAGTATAGCAGAGTACCAACCTTTAACAGACCAACACTCTATAGATTCTAAAATAGGGATAATGATAGAATAGCTCTCTTAATATACTTACCTGTAGATAATAGACCTCCTCCTAAAAATGTATCTATAAAATAGAAACCATTTTTTATACTAAATCCATACTCCTTAATAATCTTAATCATTCTCTTTCTAGCATCTTTAAAATCTTTATGAGTAAACGATTGTAAAAAATAGAGAAAATCTAAATCTTTTTTAGGAAACCTATCATACATATACTCCCTATCTACATCTTCGTGAGAATCTTTTCCATATCTAAGTTTCTGCTTACACAACTTCCGTACCGTATATGAAAACACTAACTGATCTATAAGGTACTCATCATAAAGAAGATCTTTCTTACTTCTGTATTCAACTAACACATTAGAGAGAAGATGTACTAAATAACCATTAGCAACAATCTGTAAATATAAATCATAGTCCTCAGCATGAAGAAACTTCTCTCTATAGAAGAACTCTTTACTATTCCTAAACATTATAGATGAATGAACTAAAACATTATTCTCTATTAACTTCATAGTAACATCCACAGGTACTCTCTTGCCCCATGATATCCCTATCTTCCTACCTGATTCATCTAAGATATTTGCTCTTCCTCCAACAAGGTATACTTCTGGATTAGATTCTAAATATTTAACTTCTGTCTCTATCCTATGAGGGAAAGAGATATCATCAGCATCATTTACTGCAATATATTTACCCTTACTAGCCTCAATCGCGATATTTCTCGATACACATCTTTCTAATCTTTTCTTGTTAGTAATTACTTTTACTCTATTATCTTTCTTAGCAAATTCATCTAATATTACCTTAGTTTTATCCACAGAAGCATCATTAACAATAACTATTTCAATATTTGTGTATGTCTGTCTAAGAAGTGAATTTAGTGTTTTTCTTAAACTCTTCTCTCCATTTCTTACTGCCATTATTACCGAAACCAAAGGCTTACTACTTCTCATCTCTGTATTCTTTTAACTTAGAATAATATACTAAATACAACACTATTACAGATATTAACTGAACAACCAATGTCACCCATACTACTCCAATATATCCATACTCTCTTACTGCCCATATATTTAGTACTACATTAATGATACCAGAAACAACATTAAGTACTGCCATAATACTTGCATGACCAGTAGAGGTAATAATGCCAGAGTTAATAGTTGCACCAGGTATAACATTTGCATAGGTTAAAGCAATTGGAAAGAGTAAGCTCATTAAAATAGCACCAGAGTACTGAGGTAGAAGAATATGTATTGCTACTTTACTTACAATTATGGATATCGGTATAAAGAGAATAGCTAAGAGAGAGAGATAGAGGAGTAACTTCTTAAATGCACTACGTATACTCTCATATTTTCCAGTAGAAAAAAGTTCAACAACATTAGGAGCAAGAACCTGACCAAGTACTGTAAAGGGTATTAGATACACAATATACATCTTATTAAGCAACTCATACACTGCAATCTCTTCTAGTAGATCATACTGTCCTAATATTAAGATATTTACTTTAGAAAAAAGGTAATAGCCTAAGGTAGCAATACCGAAATATATTGAATATGTACCAACATCCTTAAGTATCTTTTTATCAATTCTAAACTCTATCTTCCCATTAAAGATAAAAAGCAATGTTGTCATTATGAAAAAAAGTACAATCTGAGCAAGTATTGCACCTGTTAATCCATATGTAGAAACCAAAAGATACGATGCTAATATAGAGACAAAGCCACTAGCTAAGGTGATAATAGAAAGAATTTTAAATTTCTTTAACCCCCTATACACTCCATCAAGCAGAGATGACATAGGAGAGAGAAATACTAACGGTAGAGATACCAGAAGATATTGATAGTAATCTGGAAAGAAATTCTTACCAAAAAGCAGTGTTAAAACAAATGCTAAGGTAGATATGATTAATATAATAGTGCCAGAATTAAACAGTACTCTCTTTACTCTCTCTTTCTGCACACTATTGTACTCCGCTATATACCTAGATGTAGCTGTAGATATTCCGAAATCTGAAAACATTACCAACAGAGTAAGAACAGAAAATACATAGTTGTAAATACCCATATCTTCTTTAGCAAGAAAGTATGCTGATATAAAAAACATTATTCCACTAGCACCTTGTTTACCAAGAATCTGAACTAATCTCCATACAAAAGATTGAGATAGTTCTCTATTTTTCTTAAATTTATGTAAAAATAACTCTATTAGATTCATATTTAGGTGGTACTAATTTCAGTATATATCTATCAGATATCTTACGTTTACTCTGTATTACTGCTCTCTTAGAGAGTGTATCTGAAAAATCCTTAAAAAAGATATATACAGAGTAAATATATGAAAAGAATATACCAATGTAGCAAAGTTGTATAGAGTGATATATAGCTTCAAGGAATGCTTTAAATGCAAAAAGTGTTCCCATATATATATTAGTTAATATACTAAAGTTTTTTAATATTGATTTAGCCTTACCACTATAGTATGTTCTTTCATTCCATGCATATCTCTTACCTTCTTGTCTTCTAGCAAAGCCTAAATGGAGTATATATTCTTTATTGTAAAGATAGTTTTTATAACCATATATATTAGCTCTAGTAGAGATATCATCATCATCAAGATTAAACATCTGAGATTCATCAAATCCTCCTAATATATCCCACACAGTTTTTTGAATAAACATGGCTCCTCCTTGTGCAATGGCTATCTCTATTACATCTGTATATGCCATTATATCTTTAAAATGAATCTTAGGTTTTTTCTTCTTAACACCAAAGGGATAGTAATATGTACCGTATGTTCTAGTATATCCGTCTTTAAGTTCTTCTCTGTCTAAAAAGAATGGCATAAGGAATGCAGGATTATCTAATTTTTTATAATATTGAACAATATTAGATACAAAGTTAGGATTCTCTATTAACATATCGTCATCCAATATTAGTATGTATTTTCCTGTACTTGCTTTTACTCCTTTATTCTTTGCTTTACTTATTCCTAAGTTTTTACCATTTTCTATTAACTTAATATTTTTCTCTTTATTCTTCTCTATTTGTTCTTTAATGTATTTAATAGTTCCGTCTGTAGATCCATTGTCTACATATATATATTCAATATCTTTATATTTTTGGTTTAGTAATGCTGGAAGAGTTTCAGTAATATATTTCAAAGAATTCCAGGTTATTATTATTAAGGATGTTTTGGTGTTCCTATCCATAAGGAATATTATATATGGCTCAATAAATAATATAAAGCAACTAGTTTGCTTTCAACATTTTCTTTATTTTACCATTCCCATCTTTAACAATTTCTATATTGTTTATTAAATGTGGGACACAGATAGACTCACTATTCCAGCATCTATCACCCTCTTTAGGTTCACAAATCTCAATTTGTTGATCCACAAATACACAGTTAGTTTCAGGACTCTTATCCATCAAATTATTCCTTATTTCACTTGTCCTAACATACTGAAATCCACTACCACTTATCACTGTAAATACAATCGCTATAAAAAATATAATAAAGATTGAGTAATCCTTCTGCTTGTAAACTTCAATGGAAACAAGAACCGATAAAATGAAAAATGTCCATATTACAGAGAATGCAAACCTTATATCTGGAGCCGTGACAAACCAAAATACTAACGAACTAATAGGTATAATTAATAGTGGAAGAAACTTATTCTTCAGTTTTGATGATACTAAAGTAAAAAGAGAAAGAATTAAACCAAAAAACAAAGGGAAAACAAAATTCAAAAATTCTAGCTTTTCTTTAATCCACACCCTAAGCCATGCATTGTTAGATAGTACCTCTACTGGAGTCCTATGTGGCATACGAGCCCAACTTTTTATCCAGTTACTTTCCGAAGTTGCCTGATCAATTCCAACACTCCATTCAGTATTAAACCCTAATTTCGGGAAAGGATAGAGCGGAAACCCTGTTAATAGTACTCCACGAAAGACCCAAACTAACACACAAAAAGCTACAAACAGACCCACTAACCAGAAGCGCTTTTCTTTTAATAATGGGACCAAATTATGACTCCTAAATAGAAAATATATTCCTACTATTAACGAAAACAATACAAACACAGCAGCACTTAACTTTATACTAAATAGCCCTCCAGATAATAAGAGTAATAATATAAATTTATCCAAAAACCTTCCTTTATTCTCAATTATTTCTATAAATATACCAATAATGACAAATTGTAATAATACAACAAATGTATCGGGGCTAGAACTTACAAGATATACTCCCTTCTTATAGAATACAAAAGGAATTAAGAAGACAAAGACTAAAGACCAATATATATTGTAGCTAGTATTTTCCCGTTTCCATACAAGACTCCATAATTTATAACCTGTGTAAATTACTGAAAAAACAAGCATCCCACTAGACACTATCCTAAAACTTTGAGGGATAATGTTAAGATGATCATATACTGAAACTAAAAGAAAAGAAGAATTATTATAACCAAATCTACCATGTATATTTGCTAAGCCAAGAATTAACTCTGAACTTTGAAGCCATTTTATTGTTTGTTGATAATAGAGTCCAAAATCATATAATAAGTTTTCTGAGAATGTTTGATTAGATATCAAAATAATTAAAACTGTAGAACTTAATAAGAAAAGGTAATTTTTCTTAATCCTAGAAATTGTATACTTAACTATTTTGGTATTTGCTAATTTAACACAAAACATCACAATTCCTATAAAGACAATCAATAAAGAAAGCACTTTACTAATAGGTAAAAACAAATGAGTTATTTGCATTAAAAAAATAAGTAATACAAACCCTATCCATAATTTGCTCCAAATAGTATCTATATCGTTCTTGCTGAATTTTTTAATAAAAATAGATCCTATACTTCCCCAACCCACCAAAGAAGTAAATAAAATAGACCATCCAAATAATAACCTAATGTATAAAAATAATATTTCCATTACTAAAATATATTATATTTATAATAGTTTTGAGACCATCACCATACCTCGTTTCCTTATCTTGTTCAATTATTCGCTATATTCACAACCTCCAAAGATATGATACACTAATGAGGTATGAATCAAAATACCCGAGGCACAGGAATTCTTGAAGGTTTCCTTTCAACACAAAGAGCAAAACTAGCAAATAGCAAGATACCTAGTAAATATCGTAAAGGGAAAATTTTAGATATTGGGTGTGGTACAGTTCCATACTTTCTTCTTAATACAAAATTTAAAGAAAAATATGGAATCGATTATTCATTACAGAAAGATAAAAAGTATAAAGATATCTCACTCAAAAAAGAATCTATAAACTCTGGACTGCCATTTCAAAGCAATTATTTTGACATTGTAACAATGTTAGCTGTATTCGAACATATAGAGCCAGATGATCTACAAAAGCTTTTATCCGAGATACACAGAGTTCTAAAAAAGGATGGTCTATTAATCTTAACTACACCATGTGTATGGACAGACCGATTACTCCGTTTTCTTGCAAGTTTAAATTTTGTTAGCAAGGAAGAAATAGAGGAACACAAAGGTGCATATTCTCACAAAGATATAAAGAGATACCTTAAACTAGGTAACTTTAAAGACGAAGATATTGAGCTTGGCTATTTTGAGCTATGGATGAATAATTGGGCTATTGCAAAAAAGTAAAATATAAAACATATCCTGTACAATAAAAATAGGCAAAGCCTCCTAAAACATATTATATTTAATTATTTCTATAATAGCTTTTAAACCATCACTGTATCTTATTTTCTTACCTTGTTCAATTGTTCTCGGATAATATCTGATTGGTACTATCCCCCATTTAAGAGGTTTCCCTTTTCTACTATATCTCGCTAACCTTGCCGTTATCTCTGGCTCTAATCCAAAAGAAGATTTAGCCGTTATTTTTGGAGCTATTTTTCTAACTACACTTCCTTTTATTAATTTGTAACAAACTTCCATATCTGGAATCCATTTTTTAGTTCTAGGAAAAGTAAAAATGTTAGAAACAAAACTTACAATTTTATTCCCAAGAAAGAAAGAAAGGTACAACAAGCCATTGTCTCCACCAAATCTATCCCCATATACTACATCTAAATCCTTCGTTAATGCCCAATCTAACATATGAGATAAATCTTCTGGTTCATATTCTAGATCAGCATCTTGTATTACCACCCAATTCCCTGTTGTTTGTTGCAAACCTTTTTTAACAGATTGTGTCTTTCCCAGATTTTTTTCATTACTAATAAGGGAATACCCTTTTCTCCGTTTTATATATTCCTTGACTATTTGCTCAGTTTTATCTTTAGAACAATCATTTATGATGATTATTTCTTTTTTATATCCATCTGGAAGAACAAAAGTCGTAACTTTCTCAAGAAGTTTCTTTATTGTCTTTTCTTCATTATATGCAGGAATAACTATTGAAAGAACTTTACTCATTATATTCTCTAAATAAGATTAGCTTTCTTGCAAGAAAATTATATATCATAACAATACCAGCAGACATTGTATTTGAAAATATACTCCATATATCTAATTTATCTACCATGAAGTATACAAGAAAGGTATGCAATCCCAACCCTACTAGACTAATCATCGTAAAGATATAAAAACCTTTTGAAAGAAATTGAAGCCTGTTATCTCCTCCCTTAAATATATATTTCATACTTAAAATATAATTAAAGATTAGAGCAGTAACAAAAGCTATTATTGTAGATATTATATAATTAACAAAGAAGATATTTTCTAAAACATAAAATAGTATAATATTAAGAAAAAATGCTACAACCCCAACAATAAAGAAACGATAAAATTGTACAATAAGAATATTCTTTCTAAGTTTTTGAAACTCCATTTACCAAATTTTTCATAAATAATATCATTCTCATAATTCAATAAACTTCTCTATTTTTATCAGAATATGGTAAACTTTTCCAGAAAAATATGAACGTCTTAACTACAGAATTTTCAAAGAACAAAATAATTATTAAAAAGAGTAGTAAAATTGCATTTATAATATCAGTTCTACTCTGCCTAATAACAGTGATTGACAAGATATCCCTTTATGGTGCTATAAACTTCTATATTCACACTCCTGTTATATATACTCTAATATTTTTCCTTCACTTGGCAGTAGTAAAAGATGAATGGAAAAATATACAGATACTTTTCAAAGAATTACAAAAAAAGATAACAAAGGAGGATACTATAAAAATATTTTTAATTTTGTTCCCCTTTTTACTTGTAGTATTACTAAAGAATAAATTAAATGAAATCATAATAAATCAAAACATTTTATCCTTAGAATACGATTATTTACTTATTATTATTAAAATAAAATTCTTTGCTAAAACCTTTGTTCTCTTTGTTGGTTCTATTCTTACAGCATTATTTGCAAACTATCTTAATTATTCAATTACTACTAATAAACAGAAGGAAAAAAGTAAAAAGAAGACACTTATACTATTTATCCTTCTAATAGCTCTATTTTTATTCGTAAAAGCCTTTTTCATCTTTAACTATGACGGTAATTACCAGGATGATTGGTATCATATTGTAGCAGGGCAAAACTTTTTTCAAGATGGAACATTTACAAAAGTAAACCAATATTTTGGTGAAGATGGATATCAAAGAGGTGCATATATGACGATTTTAACAAACTTCTTTATGTTTCTATTTGGAAGAAGTGTTGATATTGCACAGCTAGCCCCAGCGTTTATAGGATTAATAAATTTCATATTACTATTAACAATTGCAAGAGAAGTCTTTAAGAATAATATTTCTATAATATTATTTTCATTCTTATATATTTTTAATCCCTATGTGATATTCAATCATTTATTTATAAGAATGTATGTTTTTTATGAACTTTTCTTTCTTTTAATAATCTTTTTATCAACCTCTCTCTATAGGAGTTTGCTAGCAAAAAAGAATACTAAGATAGTCTTAGTCTTCTCAGCACTACTTCTTCTTAATTTTTTTATTTGGAAATACACAGAAGATAGGAGCACTATACTATTCCCTGTCTATTCTACGATAGGAATTTTCCTTGCTTTTTATAAAGCAATAAATCTAAAAAATTTCTTTTCAAAAATTTCACAATATATAAATAAAAATAAAAAAGTAATGATACCTATCTTGTTACTTCTTTTTGTATCCATTCTCCTTTTATTAACAGAACTCTCTTTGTTTACTGAATTGCTATGGCTAATAACACAAGGAACGAATGATGGATCAAATAGAGCTTCTTTAATTAAATTGATTTGTTATAGATTTGCACCCTTAATGATGTATGTATTTCTCAGTTTCGTCACGATTAAAAAACATTCTGTATCAAAACAAATTTTTATTATCTTTGCTTTTGTTTCTTTAGTTTTACATATTGCACTACCTGAAAGTTATCAGGTGATAAGAGGTTTCAATTATACATGGGGAGTACTTCTAATTGCTACAGTAATAATGATTGAGGAATTAATAAAACAAGCCGTTACATTAAAAAAGAGTTTACTACTCTTACCTTTGATATTTACATTTTTACTTTCATCATTATTAATTCCAACTATAAAAAGTTATCACAAGACTTTCCTTTCCACTGGTCCTAGTATTTTAGGAGAAGTAGCATATTATGAATTTGATAAAACATTCTCTTATTTACAAAAAGAGCACAGTAAAGATACAATTATTAGTATAACTTACAATGTTGTCCCAGATATGTATTATGGTCTACCTTCAAAATATGTTTTTAATGCTAATGGAAAAATCAGTAATTACTACTTTCCTGAAGAAATAACTATCTTAAATACTTTAGATGAAGTAGAGTCACTAGCAAGAAAAGAGAATGTTTGTTTTTTATTAAGAGACTATACTTTTGGTGTTTTGGCTGGTTTCGATGTCGGTACATACATCATTAACAATTACTCTATCGAAAAAATTTATGAGGGGTATAGTATCTGGTGTGAAAGAACACTAGAGAATAAATTGCCCAAATCTCTATATTAATTAAAGATTTTTATATACAAACGACAATTTTTCTGCTGATTGTTTCCAAGAAAAAGCTTTGGATCTTTTTATCCCTTTCTTAATCATTTCTTTCCTTAACTTATTATTATTTAAAATTTTTGTTAATTGCTTTTTTAAGTCTTCTATAGAGGAAGGATCAAAATATAATGCTGCCTCAGCACAAACTTCTGGGATAGAGCTTACATTACTTGCAACAACAGGACAAGAATTTTCCATTGCTTCAAGAGGAGGTATTCCAAACCCCTCATAAAGGGAAGGATAAACAAAAACCTCTGCATTTCTGTAGGCAGAAATTAATTCGGAATCAGATAAACGACAAGCTAAAACTTTTTCTTCTAAATTATATGAACTGATATGTTGCATTTCCTCTTTCGAAAAATCTCCTCCAACACAAAAGAGAACAAACTCTTCATACTGAGGACTCAACTGCATAAAAGCCTCTAATAAAGTTACAAAATTCTTATATCCCCCTCTCTGCCCTACATATAAAATGTATTTCTTGGGTAAAGTAGATACACCACTTTTAGAGCTGCTTTTTGCGGAAGATAAAGATGAAGGAATATACACAACAGAAATCTTCTTTTCATTGATACCTAATATTCTCATAATATCCTTCTTTGTATTTTCAGAGATCGCAATAATATGATTAGCTTTATTTGCAAGATATTTTTTCCATTCTATTGTTTTGTCCATCAACCCTCGATTTTCAGGATAAATCTCATGTATCATATCGTAAATTGTTAAAACAAAGGGCATTTCGCTGAGATATTTAATAAAATAAGGATCAAAGTATGTTGGATGAAAAATATCATATTTTTTACTCTTTATCTCTTCAATGTTTTTTAGAGAATTGATAAAACTAAAAATTTTGCGATGAAACACAGTATTCTTCGATGGGAGAAATTGTTGAGTCTGATAAAGATCTCTCAGATAGATATTATTAGAGATTTTAACTGAAATATCTGCTTCAATTTCAAATTGAGGATTATTACGAAACTCTTTTACTAATTCAACAAAAAGCCTTGAAACTCCACCTACTACCTGTCTGGAAAATATTTGATGGTCAAAAAGGACTCGCATAAATAAAATTTTCTAAATCTTAATTAATATACCAATTTTTGAATACAACTTTTTCTTTATATACACCCACCCAAAAGAATTGACAGCTCTATATCTTTTGATAATCTCCCATGTTGGAACACCTGAATATTTATATAAATCCAGTCTCTTTTTTGATGCAAGACTCTCCTGCCTGAATAATAGGCTCTCATCTTTACTATGAATTCCTGAAGAATCATACCCAATATTATCTACATATGATTTTGTGGTTTGAACACAAACAAGACCTTTCTTAAATTGATGATAGCTCCATCTAATAGCCCAAGAATCTATTTTCCCTTCTATTTGGGCTTTCAACATCTTTGTTAAATCTTTTCCTCCCTTATTAAACTGTTTCTGTGCATATTTATTCTCAGAAAAAGAGAGATAATCCTGCACCTCCCAGTCAACCTCGTCCCACCTATCTTTCCAAGTCCCCCAACCAGTTGAACATGGTCTAACATTAAAAAAGATATCTTCTATATAATACTTGGGGACTTTTACTTGCCTAGTTGTTATCATAAATGCTGTAACAGACCCAATTTTTTTATCATTAGAATAATAATCCAGCATTTGATTCATTACATTTAGAAAATACTTTTGAGTCAATAAATCATCCTCAAGAACTATAACCTTTCCATACTTGTTTATTACCTCTGTAACACCACCTATCACAGAATTTGCCAAACCCTTATTTTTTTCAGAAGCTGTAATTGTTACTTTTTTAAAACCTTTAATTTCTTTTAGTACATTTCTTACTTCTTTAATCTTTTCAATATCTGATTCTCTCTTTGGTCCATCAGAATAAATAAATAACTCTGAATCTTTTGCTAACTCATTCTCACTCAATTTAGTAAGCACTTCTTTAGTGTGCTTTGCCCTATTGTATACAAATAACACTATTGGTGCGTATTCCATATTTTTATTTCTTTATAAATAATTCTTTAATCTTGAAATAATTCCAAGGTACTATCCCTCTAATTATATATAATACTTGCTCTCTTGTATCCTTAAATAGTAATGGGAGAATAAACATATAAAATATCTGGGAAATAATCATAGCTATAGGAGCTCCTATCGCTCCATACTTTGGAATTAATACATAAAAAAGTATTAAACTAATTGTAGAAGAAAGAATCGAGAAAAAGATTAGATATTTCTGAATATTCTCCAATATATATATTCTTTGATTTAAAGTTTTTAATGAAACGAAAATACCAATAAATACGTAAACATTAAAGATAGGAATAGATTGAAGATAGCTGGAATCAAATATCAATCGCATAAAAGGATCGATAAACAATAAAGTCGCAAGAATTATTAGAAGCGGAACAATAAATAATATACTATAGAAAGTTGGTAAGAGTTTTTTATAATGTACTCGATCTTGATTATAAACTTTTGTAATCTTGGGGAAAAGTGCAATACAGATTGTTACAGGCAAGAAATACCATATCTCTCCTAGTTTTGCGGCTACAGAGTAAATTCCAACTTCCGAAAAACTTAATACCTCCTTTATGACAACAACTGCATATCTTGTATAAAAAGTATCAGCTATAAGAGTAATAAGAATAGGCAATAACGCAAGAAACAACATTTTAGCAACTTTAATATCCACCTCCCAATCCTTAAGATTTCCATACTTTTTTATGTATAGAATCAAAGAGCCAATCATTATCAATACAAATTCTAAACTATATATAAACAAGAATACTTTTAAACCAGCTCCTAGATAAATAGCAAGTAATTTAAAAACAATTAAAACAATATATACAATCATTCTAATGATAGAAATCTCTCGAGATTGCAACTCCGCTTGAAAGTATTCGTCAATTACTTGCAATGAGGAAAAGATATAGGACCAAGACATAAGAAGAGATAGCATTACAAAGACCAAATTGCCGTCCACCAAATACAGAAAAAGTGCATTCCCAAGTATTGCAATTATTGCCCCAACTAATCTCATAACAGCTGCTGTTCCAAGTATTTTCCCCTTCTTAGCATTCTTTTCCAACAACTTTGCCACAACAATATTACTCAATCCAAGAGAGGCTAGAGGTAAGAAAATATTATATACTCCTAAAACATAATTAAATTGACCAAAGACCTCCGTTCCTAAATAAGATGCAACCCTAGCATAAACAAATAGACCAGAAATTAATAATAATATTTTCTCTGCAAGACCCCAGAAGACATTCTTAAATATCTTTTTGCGATCTTCTGTTTGTAGGATAAGATTTCTTAATTGCACTAGTAATAAAAAACACTTAAAAATAATTTGAAGTAAGTAAATAATTTATAAACACAAAAGAATAGTATTCCATATCTATCTTTTATTACAACACTTGTATCCCCATAAGATCTTCTCAAATCTGAACTTACTCCATCACCATCATAATCACATATAACTAAATCTATCTTTTTTACTTTATAATTACCTTCAAAAACCTTACACAATAAATCAAAATCTGCTGCAATTCTATACTTCTCATTTAACCCTCCAACCTTATCAAATATCCTTTTCTTAATAAAAACAGCCTGTTGACTCACCTTATTACCCAATTTAAGATTAAACTTTGTTAAAGTTCTATCTCTTATATAACTCTTCTCTCCATTTTTACTAACAACCCTGATCTTTCCATAAACAAGATCATCATCCTCTATAGATTCTGTAACATTCTTAAGAACATATTTATTATAAAAAACATCTCCAGCATTTAGAAAATATAAATACTCTCCTCTTGCAACCTTAGCACCCTTATTCATTGCATTATATATACCTTCATCTCTCTCTGATACCCAATAGCTAATTTTATTATCATATCTTTTTAAAATCTCCTTCGTACCATCTGTAGAATCCCCATCTATAACGATATATTCATAATCTTTAAAAGATTGAGTAGAAACACTCTTAATAGTTTTTTCTAAATCATCCTTAGCATTATACGAAACAGTTATTATTGAAAATTTTGGACTACTCTTCATAAAAATAGTTCTTATCAAAATATTCTTGACTCCAAATCTCTCTTATCTCCTCCTGAGACTCTAATATTCCTTTCTCTAAATCTCTTCCTTCTATCTTGCCTCCATCTATTTCCTTTAATATAGTGATTAACTCTTTTTCAGTAGAATATAACAAACTATTATACCCATTTTTTAATATCTCTGTATTAGCTGATATATCTGTTGCAATAGAAGGTTTACCTAACATAATATGATGAATCATTTTTAAACTAGGTTGGTCACCACTTATTCTAGGAATCAAACAATACATGGCCTTACTAAGGATATAGTTAGACCTTTCTATATCTAATACTCCAGTAAAATGAATCTTCTCCTTCATCTCCAATCTCTCAACTAAAGAGCTAATCTCCTGCGTAAACTCTCCTATTAAAACTAAATCATAACTAGGATTAACCTTAGAATATACCTTAATAAATTCCTCTACTCCTTGATACTTTTTAAAATTACCACTATATGCTAAATATCTATTCTTTGTAGGAATAGATGTCTCTTTTAATTCTAAATTTGATTCATCGTATAGAAGGAATGTTTTCTTCTTATTAATATTTTCATATATTTTCCAGTTTGCAATTATTAAATCAAAACGAGAATAAACAAATTTTGCTATTAATCTAAATATATTGATTAATAACTTCGGTTTATTAGTAATTCTTAAATTATCTACAATTGTGTTATGTAAATCATATACATACCTAGGTTTTCTAAAAAAGAGAGAGAGTATAGAACCTACAAAAGCAGCTTCAAAATCTTCACAATGAATAATATGGTATTTATTTTTTCTAACTAAAGAAAAAGCTTTAAGTAATATCTGTAAATCTAATTTTAATTTCTTAAAGCTAATCTCACTAACTCCAAGTTTAATATCTTCTCTACCATTAACTCTAATAACATTAACATTGATATATTTCGGATCTTTTCCAACAGGGTATACTAACAGATCAACTATATTATTCTTTGAAAGTTTCTTTAATACAGAATCTACTCTCAAGGAGGAACCCTTCGGAATCAAATATGGAGTTGTGACTATATCAAGGATTCTATTTTCCATGAATGCTTTTATAAACTATAATACCCTTTATACCACTCCACAAATTTACCTATACCCTCGTCTAATGTAATCTTAGGGTCATAACCTAACATCTCTTTTGCTTTACTAGTATCTGAATATGTTATCAATACATCACCCTTTTGCATAGGTAGTAATTTTTTCTTAGCCTTAATACCCATATGCTTCTCTAATATAGATATCATCTCTCCTAAATCATCAGGACTACCCTTACCTAAATTAAAGATTTCATTCTCATATTCACAATCAATAGCTCTAACTACACCATCTACAATATCATCTACATATGTAAAATCTCTCTTCAAATCCTTACCGTAGTTAAATACAGGAATCTCCTCTCCTTTTACTCATCTGATTAGCAAACTTAAATATTGCCATATCAGGTCTGCCCCACGGTCCATATACTGTAAAGAATCTTAACCCTATCGTCTTTAATCCAAACAGATGATGATATGTATACGCTATTAACTCATTAGACCTCTTACTAGCTGCATACAGTGATATTGGACTATTTACATCCTGTATCTCAGTAAATGGTATATCTGCTGTATTACCATATACACTACTTGATGATGCATATATAAAGTGTTTAATACCTTTATCTTTGGTTAAGTTAATCATATTAACAAAACCAACCATATTACTATCTGCATATACATATGGATTCTCTATTGAATATCTAACACCTGCTTGTGCTGCTAAATGACATACTCTATCTATATCATTCTCATCAAATACTTCCTTTAAATCATTAAGTTTAGATATATCTACTCTATACAGTTTAAAGTTAGAATATTTCTCTAACTCTTTATTCCTATCTTCTTTTAAACTTACCTCATAGTAATCATTAAAATTATCTACACCTATTACAGTATCACCCCTTTCTAGTAATACCTTTGCTAGACTATGTCCTATAAATCCTGCTGTACCTGTTACTAATATTTTCATTGATAAAAATCAATATATTAACCTTTTAAATATACTATAATTCCTTACTCTTTTGTATTAGAATATAAAAGATTAGATTATATAGAAATCAAATGAATACCTTAAATATCAAAAAATTCTTAAAAGATTTAAAAGAGAACCCTTATGAGTACAAAAAAGTACTACAATTTGTCAAAGACAATACTCCTCAAAATGGAAAAATTCTTGATGTTGGATGTGGATACGGTCGATATTTAAAACCTCTAAGTAAAGAATTTAAAAACATAGTCGGTGTTGAGGCAAATAAACTAATAAGAGATACTCTCATACAAAAGGGACTAAAAGTGGTCTCTCCAGAGAAGTTAGATAGAAAAGAGAGATTTGACACTATTATTATGTCACATATTATAGAACATTTTCATCCTGAAGAACTTATAGAAATGATGGATCGTTATTTAGATCTCTTAAAGGTAGGAGGATGCATAATTATAGCAACACCAACTCTTACAGAGACTTTCTATATGGATCTTGACCATAAAAGACCATATTATCCTCAATCAATAGAAGAAGTTTTTGATGGAAATAACCAACAAATAAAATCTTATTCAAAGAATAGATTGAGAACAGAAAAAATACACTTCAGAAAATCTAGATTTCAATTGTTCAAAAACTCGCTTTTATTTAACAACACAAAGAATTTGGGAATTGCTATTAATATCCTCCTTGCATTAATATTTAGAATTTCTTTCGGATTAATAGGCTATAAAAGTGGATGGATAGGGATATTCAGAAAATTTTAGTTCTTTAATCTAAAAAAAGTTAGCATGCCCATCCCTTTCCAATTTCTCAAGATCACTCTCTACCATAATATCTACTAATTCTTCTAAAGAAGTTTTAGCTTTCCAACCAAGCTCTCTCTCCGCTTTAGAAGGATTTCCCAAAAGTAAATCAACATCTGTAGGTCTAAAATATCTAGGATTAATTCTTACTAATACCTTACCAGTCTTTTTATCCTTACCTATTTCATCTACACCCTTACCCTCCCATACAATTTCAAAACCTAATTTCTTACATGTTAACTCTACAAACTCCCTTACGGTATGTGTCTTTCCCGTTGCTATTACATAATCATCTGGTTTCTCTTGTTGAAGCATTAACCACATTGCCTCTACATAGTCTTTAGCATAACCCCAGTCTCTCTTGGAATCCATATTACCTAACTCTAATACATCCTGCATACCTAACTTAATCTTACAGAGAGCAGTTACTATCTTTCTTGTTACAAAGTTATGTCCTCTTCTCTCTGATTCATGACTAAACATTATTCCGTTACAAGCAAAGAATCCCTGCACATCTCTATAGTGCTTAATCATTAAATGTGCAAACAATTTAGCTATAGCATAAGGACTGTGAGGTCTAAATTCTGTCAATTCAGTTTGTGGAGTCTCTACAACTTTACCATACAAATCTGCGGTTGAAGCCTGAAACATTTTGCATTCTTTTTCAATCCCACTTTTTTTGACTGCCTCTAAAATTCTCAAAACCCCCAAACCGTTGACATCAGAAGTTAGAATAGGTTGTTCAAAAGAGAGACTAACCTGACTCTGTGCCGCAAGATTATATATCTCATTAGGGGAAATCTCTTTTATAATACTTATTAACCCTTCTTCATCTAGTAAATTGCCATAATGTAAAAACAGTCTCTTATTTATAATATTACTATCATTACAAAGATGATCTATAGAAAGTAGTTTCTTATCTTCTTCAAATATCAAACCATGTATCTCGTAATCTTTTTCTAAAAGAAGTTCTGTAAGAAAACTACCATCTTGACCATTTATTCCTGTAACAAAAGCTCTATTATTTGACATAGTTATGTAGTATATGATTTATCTATTTTTAACATCAGAGAACTATTTTACACCTAAAAGACTTTAAAAATAAATCTCTTCATCCTTCTCCAATTTCTCAAGATCACTCTCTACCATAATATCTACTAATTCTTCTAAAGAAGTTTTAGCTTTCCAACCAAGCTCTCTCTCCGCTTTAGAAGGATTTCCCAAAAGTAAATCAACATCTGTAGGTCTAAAATATCTAGGATTAATTCTTACTAATACCTTACCAGTCTTCTTATCCTTACCTATTTCATCTACACCCTTACCCTCCCATACAATTTCAAAACCTAATTTCTTACATGTTAACTCTACAAACTCTCTTACGGTATGTGTCTTTCCCGTTGCTATTACATAATCATCTGGTTTCTCTTGTTGAAGCATTAACCACATTGCCTCTACATAGTCTTTAGCATAACCCCAGTCTCTCTTGGAATCCATATTACCTAACTCTAATACATCCTGCATACCTAACTTAATCTTACAGAGAGCAGTTACTATCTTTCTTGTTACAAAGTTATGTCCTCTTCTCTCTGATTCATGATTAAACAATATACCATTACAAGCAAATATATCGTATGCTTCTCTATAGTTTTTTATTATCCAAAAACCATATAACTTAGCTACTCCATATGGACTACGAGGATAGAAAGGAGTTGTTTCCGATTGAGGAGTTTCTACAACTTTACCATACAACTCTGATGTAGAAGCTTGATAAAACTTTACCTTCTTCTCCATACCCAATGTACGTATAGCCTCTAGAAGCCTTAATGTCCCTAAAGCATCAATATTAGCAGTAAACTCTGGTAACTCAAAAGATATCTGTACATGACTCTGTGCTGCAAGATTATATATCTCATCTGGTTTAATCTGATTTATTATCCTTGTTAAACTCGCTCCATCAGTAACATCACCATAGTGTAAAAACATTCTTTTATCTAATATCTCAGGATTATCATAGAGATGATGAATTCTCCATGTATTTACAGTACTTGCCCTTCTAATTAACCCATGTACTTCATAGCCTTTCTCTAAGAGTAACTCTGTTAAAAAGGACCCATCTTGACCAGTAATACCAGTTATTAATGCTTTTTTCATAAACATTTAGATTAAATTTATATCTTCTTTAGTACAAAGTAATTTAGAACCTGTACCTCATATCGCATAGCTATGCCCCTAAGTTATCAAACTTAAATATATTACTCATATATTCTACATCTAAATAGTTTCTAGCATCTAATAACCTTTTCTCTTTCATAAGAGTAGAAAGATATTCAAAATCTAACTCTTTAAACTGAGGCCAATCTGTAGCCACTACCACTATCTCACTACCTTTAAATACCTCATCTACATCCTCTGAATACACTAAACCCTTCTCCTCTGGAAATTCTAGCTTTGCTTCTTCTATAGCCTCAGGATCATAACCAACTACACTATATCCCTTCTTTACTAAAGCCTTACACAATCTACCTGCAGGAGACATTCTCATATCACTAGTACCTGGCTTAAATGACAATCCCAGTACACCTACCTTGCTTTTTGGAGAAGTCCCCATATCTTCTATCTTCTGTAAAACAAAATCTACCTGTTCCATATTAACCTGCAAAATAGCCTTAAACAGAGTAGCATCTACATCATGCTCCTCTAAAGATTTAATCAAACCATTCACATCCTTTGGAAAACAACCACCTCCAAAACCAATACCTGCATACAAAAAAGACCTATTTATCCTTCTATCCATACCAACACCATCCATAACCTCTGTAACATTTGCATCTACCTTATCACAAATTCTAGCTATATTATTCGCATATGATATTTTCATAGCCAGCATAGTATTGGAACACACCTTTATTAACTCTGCACTCTCTAGTTTAGTACTCATGCACTTCTTGTTAAACTCTACATCTTTTCGGTTGTTATTATGCACATTATTACTAGCATACATACTAATCTCTGGATTTTTACTAATAATATCGTCTGCTAAAAACTCTATCTTTTCAAATATCTTAAAAACCTTCCTCTTAGCCTCTCTATCATCACCACCAATTACAATACGATCTTGGATAATAGAGTCAAGAACCGCTGCACCCTCTCTTAGAAACTCAGGAGATGAAAGATATGCAAATTTAAGTTTAGGATTTACCCTTTTTATCCTTCTCATAGCTTCTCTACCTGTACCTACAGGAACTGTACTTCTCTGTACAAAAATAGTTCCATCTTTAATATATTTAACTGCACCCTCTACAGCTTCAAATATATATCTCAAATCAAAACCACCACTAGGACCACTAGGAGTACCTACACAGAGAAATACAACATCCACATCACTTAACCCTTCTTTATAATCTAAAGTCGGAATTAAATTACCACTCTGAATACCATACTTAACTAAAGTATCCAACCCTAACTCATAGAAATATGATTTACCCTTCTTGATAGTATCTATCTTCTTCTTATCTACATCTATACAGTATGTTTTATACCCTACCCTTGCTAGTAAAGCTGAAAGTGTTAATCCCACATATCCTGTCCCTATTATCGCTATCTTCATATTCCACGATATTTCTAACTTAAATTCTTAGAGTAAGTATATACATTAAGAATATATGTTTCAATTTTGAGAAAATTACTTAAATGTGGTAAAAATATTGTAATTAATTTTCTTTTAAAAACAATGTTTAACAAACCAAAACTCTCTATCGTTATACCCGTATACAATGAAGAAGAGAACATCCCATTAGTTAATGAGAAGATAAAGGAAGGATTGAAAGGTAAAATAGACTATGAGGTAATCTGGGTAGATGATGGTAGTACAGATAAAACTAGTAAGAAACTTAAACAAGCATCTCTTAAGGATACTAATGTTCACGCTATTAGATTAATGAGTAGAGTTGGTCAAAGCGGTGCATTAATGGCTGGAATAGATAAGGCTGATGGACAATATATAGCTACAATAGATGGAGACAACCAAAATGACCCTGCAGATTTTTTAAAGATGATAAAGAAACTAGAAGAGGATGATTTAGATGCAGTTGTAGGTTGGAGAAAAAACAGATGGAGTGGAAATATATTGAGGAGATTACCTTCATTAGTTGCGAATAAGATGATGAAAATTGCCTTTGGAGACTTAGGTATTCATGATACTGGATGTATGGTAAAAGTTGTTAAATCTTCCATAATGAAAGACATTAGACTCTATGGAGAACTACACAGATTTATGTCCTATCTTCTAGGGATGTATGGAGCAAGAATAGGTGAAGTAGAAGTCTATCATCAGAAGAGAGAGCATGGTAAAAGCAAATATGGATTTGGTCGAACATTAACAGTTATATTTGATATCCTCAATGTAAAATTTTTAACAATGAGAAGAAAAACCCCTATTCAATTTATGGGACCACTAGCTCTCTTTACATATTTTTTAAGTCTAGTAAGTTTTACTGTAGCTATAGTTGAGAAAGTAGTAAATCAAGCAGACCTCACAGAGAATCCACTACTACTAATAACAGTATTTGGAGTAATTATGGGAACACAATTTTTCTCATTTGGATTGTTAGGAGAGTTAATTCTAAGGTCATACTACGAGAACGGAAACAGAAAAACTTACGCTATTAGAGAAGAATATTAATCATCGTATCTCTCTTTTTTAAGCTCGTATAGTATTCTTTCTTGATTCTCTCTTACCCTATTTATCATATTCGCTAACAACCCTACTATTAGTAATAGCAGACCAAAAATTAAGAATCCGAATCCAATAAAACCAATAAACTTAAAAGGTGTAAAATCTCCCGTATTCAAAAAATATATACCCAAGAATATCTCCATTATTAAACCGAGAGTAACAAAAATAGCCCCCATACCACCGAAGAAGAGGAAAGGTTTGTAATTTTTTAATGTATTTATAATTATCTTTAATGTTCTAAAACCATACTTAAAAACATTACTAGCTACTCTTGATTTTCTCTCTTTAAAATATATTACACTAACGGGAACCTCTACTATCCTTAATCCCTTAAAAGCCATATCTAAAATACTCTCTTGGGTATATGTAAAACTACCAAAAAGATTAAGTCTAAGTAGTGCCTCTCTACTGTATGCCCTAAAACCACATGATACATCTACAAATTTATATCCCGTTAACAGAGATATTATCCTAGACATCTGTACATTACCCCAATACTTGTTCTTAGGCATATTCTCTGGAATACCATTACCAAACCTATTACCTACAACCATATCAGCCTCTCCTTTAAGAACAGGCCTAATTATATTAGGTATCTCACTACTATCAAACTGCCTGTCTGCATCAATACTCACTAATATATCTATCTCCTCTTCTAGAGCATACGAAACAGCACTCTGAAATGCACTACCTACACCCCTATTTCTACCATGACTAATTACATCTGCACCACACTTCTTAGCTATCTTAGCAGTGCTGTCTGTACTACCATCATCTATAACTAAGATATTAACTTCTTTAATACCTTCTACACTTTTTGGTAAAGAAGTTATTACATCGGCAATACTCTCTTCTTCATTTAATGCAGGTATATATATAGTTAGCTTCATCTTCTTTATATACTTGTTTTATATCACTCAATTATACTAATCTTAACAACCTCTTATCAACAAAATATTTTTATCTATATCTCTTTATCCAATATATGGTATAGTTTAAGTAAGAATAATTTTTTAATTTATTTAAATGACTAAGAAACATTTTTTAGTTCCAATATTAGCCATTTTAATATCTGCACTATTTCCAATACATACACATGCTGCAGAATTTCATGATGGTAATTACATCTTAGAGGCAGAGACAATAGTAGAAGATGACCTCTATATAGCTGGAGATCATGTAATGATCAAAGGGGTTGTAGATGGAGATGTAGTAATATTTGGACAGAATATCTCAGTAGATGGAACTGTTACTGGAGATCTATACATTTTTGGTAATTCCATTAGTATAGGTGGTAGTTCATATGGAAATATTACTGCACTAGGATCAAATGTTAGTATAAAGGGTGCAACTGTAGGACAGAATGTCTTTATCCTAAGTGGTATGACAGATGTAGATGCTAATATCGGTAAAGATTTAAATGTTGCATCTGGTACAACAAAGATACTAGGAAGTATAGGAGATGATGCTAGAATACTTTCAGGGCAGGTTTCTTCTGAAGCTACTGTTGGAGGAGATTTCTTACTCTCTAGTGAAAGTCATAATGTAAATAAAGAGAATGTAAAAGGTCAGTTCATACTCTCTACAGAAGCTCACGATAAGTCACTTGATAAAGATTCTAAGTTCCAACTTAGAAGAGGAGAGCTTCTAGGATTTAATTTAGGGATGGCAATTTTATCCTTTGTAGGTATGTATATTGTTGGTGTATTACTAATCTATGTAGCTCCAGTAAAGACACTCTACATTGGTAAAAAGGTTACTAGCTCATGGGAAGATCTACTAAAAAGCTTTGCTATCGGATTATTAACCTTCATAGCAGTCCCGCTTCCACTTCTAATTCTTGTACTAACAATTGTTGGAGCACCATTAGCAATATTAATAACAGGAATATTAATATTCTTAGCTACTTTCGGAACCCTCTGGACAGAGATAGCTGTAGGACACAAGGTATTAGAGTTAGTTAAGTACAAAGATGACTACAGATTCCTCTCTCTACTAGTAGGAAGATTCCTATCCTCTATTATCAAACTGATACCTCTTGTTAACACCTTCTACGGTCTCTCTCTTAGCATGATCTCTGTAGGAGCTGTAGTAAGAATGAAGTATGACAACTTTAAATCTAGTAAGAAAGCGAAAAGTAAAAAGAGTAAGTAAACAAAAAAGGGAGCATTAGCTCCCTTTCTCTTTTCTAGTTCCTTCTTTACTTAAGATACTCATCTAGAACCTCAACAAAAGACTCATATGGGTATGCCCCCGCTATTAACTTACCTCTAACATTTCCATCCTTATCCAATACACCTACAATGAATCCTGGAGTACCCTGAACACCAGCAGCTGTTCCATCTGTAAAACCTTTATCAACCTGAGCCTTATATTTAAGAGAGCTCATACATGTTTCTAGCTTACCTATATCTATTCCACCAATATCCTTAGCTACACTAGCTAATTGCTCATTAGATGTTAACATATATGCCTTAGATATATACTCCGCAAACTTCTCTAGACCCCCTATCTCATTCACACACAGTACTGCATTAGCTGTATCTATAGCTAGCTGACCATGAAAATCTAAAGGAAAACTCCTAAATACATATATTGCCTTATCCTTATTTACATAGTTATCAATTAATTTACCCTTAACCTCTTGACTATGTCTTTGACAGAAAGAACACTGATAATCTGTAAACTCAACAATAGCTACCTTAGCCTTCTTAATATTACCCAAATATGGATCATCTCCAATTACAGTCTCTGCTGCAACAAACTCATCTTGTGCAACAGCTCCTTTATTTTCAGGATCTTGTATTTCAGAAGTTTTATCCTTCTTATTCGAAATCAATATTGCTCCTGCTATCAATAAACCCGCTACTATAATAGCGAAGGGGATAACAAATGAACCTAAATCAATCACTATCTCATCGTTCTTTTCTACTTCCTTGCTTTTTGCCATTAGATAAAGAATAAAATATTAAGTATATAGAACGGTTAGATAATATTTTAATTATCTAACTATGTCAAACTAAAAGATATGATATACTAAAAACAGATGAAACAGTACAACAGAAGTGAGAAAAGAAGCACTATTATAAACCTACTACTATCCATAGCACTTATCTTTGTACTCTTAACTCTTGTATATCTCTCATACAAAATCTTTTTTACAAAAACAGAAACTTCGGAAGAACAAACAGTAGAAACTTCTGTACAACAGACAGAAGAGATTCCTGAACCTGAAGAGAAATATTTAGAATTCTTTCCGATAATAGAGGGACAACAAGCATATGTTGGAGTATCAGATAGGATAGATGAAAAGAAACCCCCTACATTAATCATCTATAGCCACGGATCAAATACTACTGTTACACAGAATATGCAAGACCCATTCATGCTAGATTTACAAGCATATGGTCAATATTTTACAAAACACAACTATATATTCGCAGCATCTAATCAACATGGAGTAAACTGGGGAAACCAAGCATCTATAAAAGATACATTACTTCTTAAAGAGTGGGTTGATCAAAACTATTCAATAAAATCGAAGATATATCTAATAGGGTTTAGTATGGGAGGATTACCTACAATAAATTTTACAACACAGTATCCCGAACTAGTATCTAAAGTAGCTCTACTTGCTCCTACAACTAAAGTTCCTACTTGGAATCAAGCTAGAGCAGATAAAATAATGGATATAGATATAAAGATATGGCATGGGAATGCAGATGTTAATGTCCCATACAACTATACTGCAAACTTTGTAAAAAGATTAAAAACATTGGGTAAAGAGATACCACTAATCACACTTGAAGGCAAAGGGCACTTTGATATAGATACAGAATATATGGAAGATATTTTAACTTTCTTTGATAGCAAGTAAATCCTCAACCTCATCTAAAGAGAGATTCTTTGAACTATCATATACAGGTACAATATGTGCATGATAGTGAAACACTACCTGACCAGCTGCCTCCCCATTATTCTGTCTAATATATATACCATCAGGTTTAAGTATCTCCTTTACTCTCGTAGAAACTATCTTTATTACCTTACCAATATCTCCCATCTCTTTTTCGGATATCTCAAAAACATCACTAGAGTGCTTCTTAGGAACTACCAAAATATGACCAGCAGATATTGGATTAATATCTAAAAAAGCTAATACCTTTTTATCCTCATATATCTTCTTAGAAGGAACCTCTCCCTCTACTATCTTACAAAAAATACATTCATTCATATTACTAAAGATGATATATTACTACTCTACTCCAAAAAGTTAGAGTCTCACTATTCGTCTTAAGGTAATCTAAACTAACAAACCCTATCTCTTCTAACCCTTCTTCCTTAATATGTACATCTACTCCATCTAAATCGTAGAGATAGAAGAGACCTACATGTACATGATTAACAGGATTACTATCTTCAATATATACTAAACCCAAAAACTCTTTATCAACAATATTTGACCTTAAATCTACCTCCTCATTCAATTCTCTATCTAGACCAACCTCAAAAATATTTTTACCTTTTACTAAATCAAACTCTTCAATATGACCACCTAATGCTAAAGGACAGAGAGAATTTAACCTCTTTTCAGATTTATCTACCTGTTTATGTAAAAAATATTTATCCTTGTACCTCAATATTACTTGAGCAATAATTTGCTTGTAGGAAGGATCTTCTTCTAGCTCTTTTCTAACTCTAAATTCACTCCCCTCATTTAAAATCTTTACATACTCATCCAGATTCTCACTCTGAAGACCACTCCATTTACCCAAGCTAAATAGCTTCCCACTACTTATACAAAGTATCTTTTCATCAAGTTTAGCCATAGTTATTCCTCTATCTCAATTGCAATTACAGAACATAGATCACGAGCTTCTAATACCTTAGCTTCTAGTTCTGCAGGAATATCTTTTCCTTTCCACTCCTCCTTTACATCTACTGTGCCATCTTCTTTAAGTTCAAAAACTTCAGGACATATGGCTACACATGAACCACATGCTACACATTTACTTTGATCTATAGATACTTTCATAACCAAAATTATTAACTTAGATATATTTCATTTTTTCAGATATTAGAGAATATATCAACCGTTAGGAAATGGAGTATGTATCGATACATACCCCATATCAGTGGAAATGCCTTTCACACTGCCTAACAGGTTGTTCGACTAAAGAAAACGTCTTTTCTTTAGTACTTTGTACTAGCGATCAACTAGTACAAAGGTTCTATTTAGGTCGGTTCAAGAAAAAACCGACCTGTGCTGGCCGGTTGTAATTCGTCATATGACGCAAGGCGTTGTTGCTATACCCATTTATACCAAATTTTACTCTTTTTATCAACTTTAACTCCTAAACCTCACCAACCCTCTCTCTCCAACAATATCAAAGCCAAACTCTTCAGCAAGATCAGTAAGTAAGATACCTGAAGATGCTAACATCTCAGATGGCTTAGTTCCTCCATCTAACGCTTCTTTAACTTCAATAGCTGGAATCCCTAAGGTAATACTTAGCATATTAGCCATTTTAAACCCTTCCTCTTCAACTTCTACATATTCATCTCTTACCCTTAACGAATCTTCTAAATTAAACTCTTCACCTAAGAAAGACTCAGAAGAAATATATTCAGAAAAGATTGCAGAAGGGGCATCATTAGAAAACTTTAATGGGTTAATAGCAGTAAAAAGCGCAAACCCAAAAACCGAAACGAAGATAGAAAGGATAATAACTCTCTCTTTGTTTGTCATATTAAATATACATGACAATTTATCTCTATTAAATGTTAAGTAAAAGAAGAGGCAAAATCTACTATAATTATGTTATAGCCTAGTTATATACACATCTTAAAACGGACTACAGACCTTTAAGGGAGAGGATTACTCTTAAACAAGAGTAGACTATAAGACAGGGAGGCAACAGAGTATGTTATAAACTATAAAATCGTTAGTAATTTTACCTTTATTGTAACAATAATTTTTACCAACTGATTAAAGAGATTCTCCATGTCTACCAATTTCACCTTATTCATACCTCAAAACTTCACTTGGCTTTGTCTTTAATGAATTCTTAGAAACAAAATACACAATCAACATAACTAAGGTAACGATTATGATATTCCATATAATAGAACCGTTCACATCAAAGAAGAATCTCTTTCCATTTATATCAAAAAGCTTCTTTCCAAACCTCCTGGCAAATAGAACAACACCGTAAACTGTAGATGTAGCAAATATAGAGGTGATTACAGACATAATAGAGTATTCAAAAATAACCATAGAAGTAACCTCACCCTGCTTAAAACCAATAGTCTTCAAAATTGCAAAATCCCTTTTCTTTGAAACTACATCTAAAATTGTAACTGTAGCTATCAATATAATACCTGCAAGAAGAGCTAAAGAAGCTATACTTGTTGTAAATTTAATTGTTAGATTTAGGACAAGATTTGTTATATTCTCAATATCCTTTTCTGTGAATATATATCCATCTTGCATATCAGCTAAACTCTTCGTAAATTCGTCCATCTTAGACATATTAATACCTACCCAGCTCTCTTCAACAAACTTCTCAGAAAAATATTTATCGAAGGTACTCCTAGTGACAACAAGAAAGCCACTATTTGCAGATGTTTCTGAAACAACTAAAGACTCATAAATATTCTTTTGATCAAATTGATAGTATCCTTTTACAGGCAAGACAACCTCTCTATCCATGTAAGGAATATTAATTATGTCACCAAAAGAAAGCATATCTTTGTAATCCTCTGGAATCAAGACACCTTCATCTGTTAAGCTACCTTCTACAATATTGAATACTTCAGATGCAGACATCACTCCAGTATGAGGGAATGTCTCTGAATACTTCATTGGAACGAACCTAAATACAGTAGTACTCTTTTTAATATCTGCAGAGAAAGAATTAATCTTCTCTTCTACTAAATTATCTTTAGGTGTATGCCTTTTAACAACAAGATTGTAATCTCCACCATCAACATGTTCGTATTCATCAGTAGAATACTTCTTCGATGAATATATCATTGTACCAATCATAAGAACTGCAAACATTCCAATAAATATAGCAATCATTGGTAATACGGTCTTTTTGTAATTCAATCTTAAATTACCCCAAGCCAACTCTATACCGTTTCTTGTCCTAACAGGAATTTTTACAATTAAGAAGAATATTAATCTGAATATTAAGGAGAAGATCACTATTCCAACAGCAACAAGAGCAACTGCTCCTACTCCATACTCAACAGATTTTGTTAAGAAGATACTAATACCAGAGAATATAACTGTAATTACTAAGAACCTAAGGAAATTTCTTCCTTTCTGATCTATCTTTTCAGTATATTCTAAATCTTTCAATGCATACACTGGTTTAATCTCTGCCACCCTATTTATTGTAATAAATGCAAAGAGAATTGAAGATACAATACTAACAACAAATGAAATTAGTGCCTCAACAATTGAGAAGCTGTTATCTAGATATATTGCTTCAGCTCCAGCTAGAGATAAAGATGAAATGATATCTACCAAATAGTAGAAGAAGAAATACCCTATCCCTATACCTAAAATACTTCCTAAAACCGCAATCAGAAAGATTTCAGAAAGAAGCATCTGCATTATATCCATCTTTTTAAAACCAATGGATTTCAATATACCAATCTCTCTCTTTCTCTTTGTTACAATTGCATTTACAGAATTAGCAATACCAAAACTTCCTACAAAAAGTCCAATGATACTTAAACCTCTGATTAGACCAAAAGCCATCTTATTGCCTTTCTCTATTCTCTCCTCTGTATCAGTAGCTGTATCAACATTTCCAAATTCAGAGAGTCTACTCTTAATTTCTTCTTCATCTCCATCCATAAATACAGTATATATAAAGCCTACAGCTTCAATACTACCTTTATTTATAAAAACGTTTGTATAATTCCCTACATATTCACTTAGAAGACCTACAATTTTGAATGTATATTTATCAAAAAGAGTTTCTGAAGCAAAACTAATCTCATCACCTATCTTAACTCCTAATGTCTTTGCAAATGCTTCTGTAATAATTATCCCATCCTGATATTTTGGTAAATCTTTTAGTGTAACTCCTTCCTTAGATGAAACTGCACTACTCTCTACAAGAGGATACTTTGTATCTTCATATACATTAATTTGTACAAAGTAATCTCCCAAATATCTTTTCAAACTCTCAGAATATATGTAGAAAGAACCGAATGGATTAGAAAGATATGTATACTGCTTAACCTTACCTTCCTTTTTTAATTCCTCAACAACAGAAAGAACCTCATTCATATTACTTGGGGTCATAAGACTAGCATCACCTCCTACTGTCTCTCTAGCTGTTCCCATTTCAATTTGCTCAGAGACTGTATTAGAAAGAGAAAGTAAAGACATCAGACATATAGCAGAAAACATTACTGAGAGTGATATGACTACTCCCGTTACTCCAAGATATTTAAGAGAAGCTTTTGTTTTCTCTACTAAAAATTTAACCTTATTCATATTTGATAATTCCATCAGAGATTTTAATTATTCGGTCTGCAAGTGATGCAACTTCTTTACTGTGTGTTGCCATGATAATAGTTAGTTGCATTTCTTTGCTAATTTTCTGAATAAGGTCTAGAATCGCTTTCCCTGTTTTACTATCAAGATTTCCTGTTGGTTCATCTGCAATTAGTATCTTAGGCTTATTTATTAAAGCTCTTGCAATTGCTACTCTCTGTTGTTCACCTCCTGACATCTCACCTGGTCTATGTTTCTCCCTTTCAGAAAGTCCCACAAGTTCTAACATTTCTCTTGCTTTCTCATCCATTACATTTGATGAAAGTCTACTTCTTCCTGCATACAGTGGTGCTTTTACATTCTGTATTGCATCTAGACTTGGGATTAGATTATACGCTTGAAACACTATTCCAATATTTTCATTCCTAAATACAGAGAGTTCATCTTCTGTTTTCTTAGATATATCTTCAGTATCTATGATAATTTCACCAGATGTTGGAGAATCTATACCTGCTAGTATTCCTAGTAATGTTGATTTACCTGATCCTGAAGAACCCATAATTGCAACGAATTCATCATCTTTAATTTCAAGATCTATTCCTTTTAATACTTCAACTTTTTCTTTGTTTAGTTGAAAGTCTTTTTTAATGTTTTTTAGTATTATCATTATATTTTTTGTTTAAGTTATTTACCAATTTAGGAACAATAGTTACTCTAGCATAAATTGAAAAAACAACCATCACTTTATAGTTGCAGCTTGTAAACTCGTGGTTGCCCTCTGTACAAAACTTTGTAGGATATTTCTAAAAATTGCATTGTTCTGGTCGGGGTGACACGACTTGAACGTGCGACCTCTTGCACCCCATGCAAGCGTTCTAGCCATCTGAACTACACCCCGTACACAAAGACATTATACTAAAGCCCTATTTCACCAGCAATACTATTCATCTGCTCAAGAGCAATCTCTATAAATCTCTCAAGAGATATACCTGCTTTTTCAATATCATAAATATACTCTCTGTTAACAGCCTTAGCAAAATCTTTCTTTTTAAGTTTCTTAATTACACTCTCTACAGATACACTACTAATCTTTTTATCTGGTTGTACTAATGCACAAGCTACTAAGAAACCACTTAAATTCTCTGATGCTGATAAAGCAAAATCTAATTTACTCTCTCTCCTTTGCTCTATCTTAGGATGCTCCTCATAGTGAGATTTAATAGCATGATAGACTTCGTTAGAAATATCTCTCCCAACCTCTATACCTTCTTTCTTCAAGAGGATATCAAACTCTACTACATGCCTCTGTGGATCTTTCTCGACATAGTCATAGTCTAAATCATGTAGTAGCCCTGCAATACCCCACTCATCTTCATTTTCACCTAACTCTTTTGCTAAACCTCTCATGATAACTTCTGTTTCCCTCATATGAAGTTTTAACCAAGGAGTAGTAATATATTTGTTTAACAGTTTTTCTGCTGTATCTCTATTCATATACTATCTTGTCTTAATCTCAACTAACACCTGGTTAGGACTCTGAGATGCACTTAATTTAAAAGGCTTACTTCCTCCAATACCACCAAACTTGTATACAGATTCTTTTCCTACTCTAGATACAGAAGCCTGTATTCCTGCAGGTAGAGAAATTGTAGATGCCCAACCAGACACCTTATCCGATTCTAAAGAAGGAAATCTTACTACCAAGATATTTTCTGAATCATATTCTGCTTCAACAGAAGGTATTGGATTAGAAGTACCACTTGCTACTGAAAAAACAAACTTCAATACCCCACCAGAGAAACTGTAAGAGTAAGAGGATATCCTAGCACCATCTGAAGCCTGCATACCAGATATTTTCTGAATATCACTTCCAAACTCTGTACTACCGAAATCTACAGTAGGTGGAGAATATTTAAAATCGTAAGAAACCTTAACTGATATATTCCATACACCACTATCCACTTCCTCTTGCTCTAATTTAAGAAGATTACTACCTAAAAACCCTACCTCATATATTGATGTCTTTTCTTGAGATGTCACAGCCCTATATATTCTTGTAATGGCTCCCTTATCAACCTCTATACTCTTTTGATATCCCAAATTACTGTTATCCTTTACAACCCCCTTTATACTAACCCTATACACCCCTCTATCCAATACTGGCTCTACTAACACATATGGAACTGGAGACTCTGATGTAGAAGATATCTTAAAAAGGAAAAGATGATACCCACTCTCCTGACTATCTTCTAACCCATCTATCGTATACTCTCCATCAGATATCTCTCCTACACTCTGTTTACTTTTACTAAACTCCTCTGGATTAGAAAGATATCCCAAGTCATCACTTTTAGGTGTATCTACTTTCTTCTCAGTTTCTTTCTTCTCCGAACCAACAAATTCTATCTTAGAAGAGTCATAGTCTGTTTTTTTAGTACAACCTGTTAAAAGAAGAGAAGCTAGTATTAACAACGGAATGTATAGTAGATATCTTTTCATAAAGATATTATTTAAAACTTAATATATTAGAATGTTAACATTATACAAATCTAATGGTAAATTATACTAACTAAATATATATCTATAAAGAATGGCAAAAGAGATTAATATTTCAGAACAACCTACAGTCGTTAAGAGTGAGAAGAAAGAAACACCTATTGTACAACAGAAAGAACCGAAAGGATTTTTTAAGCTACCTAAAAAAACTCAAACTATCATACTAATATCTCTTGCTACAGCACTACTGTTAGGAATAGCTGCTTTCTACTACTTCGGTATATACAAAGCTAAACCTTTTAAGATTGCTTCTGAGGTTATTAATCTGAATAGTGAATATCTAATATCAAAGACCAAAGGTCACTGGCTCTTTAATCTTGCCAACATTATGCCTGAAGAACCTAGAACAGAGGTAAGTCCAATTAATGGATTACTTTTTACTAAAACAGAGATAGATAAACTTAGGAAAAGAAGACCTGTTGCAGTAATGATAAATAACCATTCTGCAGCAAGACCCCAGTCAGGACTTAATAGTGCAGATATTGTATATGAGACATTAACTGAATCAGGAATAACTAGATACTTAGCAATATTTTGGAGTCAAGTACCTGACAAAGTAGGACCGATACGAAGTGCAAGACAATATTTTCTAGAGTTGCTAAACCCATATGACCCTCTCTACATATATGATGGTTGTGCAAATACAAATAATCCTAAAACAGATGCCTGTGGTAATCTATACACATACAATATTAAAAAGATTGCAACAATTGGTGCATGGAGATTCAATGATGGACGAAGATATGCACCTCACAATGAATACTCTTCATTAATCTCAGCATGGGATTATGCAGAGAAAATGAATTGGGGTTCTTTCTCTACAATTGAAACATGGAAGTTTAAAAGTGATGCTCCTGTAGAAGAGAGAGGAGAGAAAAGTAAGGTTAATATTGTATTTCACACAAGAATAAATAACAGTGGTATGTATGATGTAATATGGACATATGATGCTAAAACAAATAGCTACCTAAAAGAGACTGGTAAGAAAATAGATATAGATCAAGAGATGAATACCCAAGTATATGCTAAAAGTTTAGTAATACAAGAAGTTAATATGCATCCAGCATACGATGATGCTGGGAGAATAATACAAGATATAATAGGAGAAGGTAAGGCTGTATTTCTAATGGACGGAAAAATCTTCGATGGTACTTGGAAGAAAGCTACTAGATTAGATAGAACTACATATTTCGATAATGAGGGAAATGAGGTACAATTTAATAGAGGGAGAGTGTGGATTAGTATACTTGCTCGTTCAGAAGGAAAATTTGCTATAATTGAACAATAAAATGCCCCATGGTCAACAGACCAATCTAATATATATTTATATTAAGGGCTATGTTAAAAAATCTTTTTATCTCAAAAGTCAGAATTAGAATACTAGAGCTGTACATGAGTAATATTAAAGCTTCTTACCATGTAAGAGGTTTAGTTCGTGAAATAGGTGAAGAGATTAATGCTGTTAGAAGAGAGTTATTAAATCTTAAAGATGCAGGTATTCTTAAATCTACCAAAGAGGGAAACAGGATTGTATATATGATAGATAAGAAGTGTCCAATAATTGGAGAGTTAAGATCTATGTTCTTTAAGGAATCTGAAGTAGGAAAGATACTAAGAACTAAACTCTCTGCAGTAGAAGGTATTACTGTCGCTATAGTCACAGAAGCATTCTTAAAAAATAAACATGATAATCCTTTAGATATAGATATGCTCTTTATTGGAACTATGAAAATTAAAGATTTAACATCTACTATGAATGCACTAGAGAAAGAGATAGATAGATCTATGAAGTATGCCGCTATGAAGCTAGAAGATTTTGAGTTTGGTAGAAGAAAGAGAGACCCAATTCTAATGAATGTTTTAGAGAATGAAAATGTAATGATACTAGGTAAAGACTCAGACCTCATATGAAAAGAATAAGGATTGCTAAGATAAATATTAACTGGAAGAACTTTTTTACATATATCTTTTTAATTCTTCTCTCTTCCTTAATTCTAGTAAGTATATTAATTGCTCTTCCTCTAACTGAAACAATTTCATCTAAAGCTACATACGATCTTAGAGTAAAAAACAATCTGTATTGGTCAAAAGAATATACATTAGAGTTAGAAAGTTCTCAAAAAGAACATATTGAAAAAACAAAATCCATACTTTACAGTAGGCTAAAGAAGATGGGTGTTGAAAAGATTAGTACTAGAGTATCTTCTAAAGATGAGAAAACTTTTCTCCATGTTGAGGTAGAATCTTCACTCTCTCCAGACTATGTTCAAGAGTTAATTAGGAATCCTTTTGATATTCATATCGTTACAAAAAATCCTGACGTAGACTTTGAAAATGAAGAAGATCCTTATGCAATATATCTTGCACAAAACTACATTGAAACAGAATTTAGTAGGAAGGATTTTAGGAATGTATATTTAACTCAACTTAGAAATGCAGCAAATCAATATTCATACTTTGCTCTCTTTAAAACATGGCCTTGGGACAGTAAATGGGATGAGTTTCTTAAAGATAATCAAGGTGCACAGGTTGGTGTCTCCATAGACGGATTTGTGACACCAGTACAGATTCCTACTTCACAACCTCTTCTTTTTGCCACTCCTGTGTCTTCTACTGAGAAAGAAGAGATAAAGTTGATAGATATACTTTACAATTCAGGAGTAGTACCTTCTGGATTTACTTTAGTAGATGTAAATGATAAAGAGGTAAAAGATAAGAATGTAGATTACATAAAACTAACAGCAGGGGTAATAGTGGCTGTCATAGTCATATACGCTTACTTATTACTGATAGATAAGACTCCAAAGAGGATATTAATAGAGTCTGCTTTAGCAACCGTAATTACCATCTCCTGTTGGATCTCATATCTTAAGATTTACAGTATTCCAATAGACATCTCTATACTGGCAATAGAGGTAATAGCAATAATTGCAATACTGCGTATTACATCCGAAAATAAAGAGTCTAAGGTATTGGTAAATGTATTACTAGTACTAATAGCTTCTCTTGCCATACTACTAGGTTCTGGTTTTGCCAAAATATTTGCTTCTAATCTCTTTATCCTCATACTTCTAGGTCTAATTGCACAAGAGATATCGAAGATATATATAGATAAAGTAAGAGAGATGACAAAAATATGAATTTAATAACAAGAGTATGGACAAACTGGAGTAACTCAGAAAAGATAGAGAATATTTCTCTCTTTCTTGCAATATTCTTTTTACTTCTGCTTTTAATATACCTGTTCTCAAAAAATAGAAAGATTACACTTCTTTCTGCAATATCTTTAATTCTTGTAGCCATATTTAATACATTAGGAATCATCATTACAAACACTCTCTTTAGAATAGAGATAGTAGAAATATTTAAAATAGTTCCAATACTAACACTGCTCATTCTTGCAAGTAATATAGGTGTTCTACTAGGCACATTTAATGAGCAGAAGAACAGGAAAGGATTTAATATCTCTAATATTAGAGTAGAATATTTCTCAGATACTTTTAAACAGACTATATTCCTTCTACTTCTTGGAAGCAGTATATTTCTTTTCTTACCAGTCTTACTACAGTCCATATTAGCTATCTCCATTCTCTCTGCTTTACTAGCTATCTGGAGTATATACTGGATATCAAAATATCTACTTAAATGATTAACTATACAGGTAAGATAATTGTAATTGCTGGTCCTACAGCATCTGGTAAGAGTTCACTTGCTATTAAACTAGCAAAGCAGTTAGGAGGATATATAATAAATGGAGATTCTAGACAGGTATACAAGTATTTAAATATAGGGACAGCAAAACCTACTCCACAAGAGATATTAGATAACAATGTATGGGTAATAGATGGTATAAGGCATTACCTTTTTGATTTTGTAGACCCTAAAGAAAAGTTTACTCTTTTTAACTACCAATTTAATACTTCTCAGATATTAAAGAGAGAGAAAGGTATACCCATCTTAGTTGGAGGTAGTGGATTGTATATAGATAGCGTAATATTTAACTACAATCTTAAAAAGAATATTAAGAGAGAAGACCTTACTACCCTTACCTTAACACAACTTCAGAAGAAAGCTTCTAAATATCTAGAACATATGACAGAGAGTGATAGGAAGAATAGGCATAGATTAATTAGAGTAATTGAGAGAGAGAGCTTAGGGAAAGAGAGAGGTAAAACACTAAAACATATATATTTTGTCATTGATATTGATAAAGAGATACTTAAGGAGAGAATAAAAGAGAGAATAGATGAGATGTTTAACAGTGGACTTCTAGAAGAGAACAAGAAGTTGTTAGAGATGGGGTATAGATATAGTGATCCTGGATTAAATAGTATTGGGTATAAAGAATTTGAAGAATATTTTAATAATAATCAAACTACTGAGCAGGTAAAAGAGAGTATATATAAAAATACAGTAGCGTATGCTAAAAGACAGAGGACTTGGTTTAAGAGAAACAGAGAAAGTATATGGACAGATAGCTATGAGGATATTTATGAATTAGCATCAAACTTCATTACTGGGAAATAATCACCCTCTTTACTTCTAACAAGATATATCTCAGTAACAATAAAAGATATCTCTTCTACATTCAAGCTCTTGGAGATATTATGAATATCTCTAACTAAATTCCTATACTCTTGTTCAGACAGCTCTTTGCTAACCCTACCTATTGTTAGATGAGGAACAAATGTAGAAGCTTGCCTACTCTTAATATTCTTCCCTATTTCCCAAAAAAGATTCCTAATCTCTTCACCACCCTTTTCAATATCGATATATATTAACTCCCTATACTTTCTAGAGATACCTAACTTTACCTGTCTAAAAGAAATCTCAAAAGGCTTAAATATTATCTTCTCCATCTTTCTTCTAAGCAGAAATCTGTCCAAGAGAGAAACTCTTTTGCCAACTATATGTAAACTAATATGCAGTGATTCAGGACTAGACCATCTAACAGGAATACCGAAGTCTTTAAAAATTCTACCTACTTCTCTTACAACCCTTCGTATCTTGTAATTGGACTTCTGGTCAGGAAAGATTCCTAAAAAGTAATTCATTTATCTACTTTTCTATCTTATCTACTCCTATATATTTTCTTAATACCTCAGGAACATCAATACTACCATCACTCTGTTGGTATGTTTCTATTATCGCTACCATCAATCTACTAGTTGCTAAACCGGATGCGTTTAGAGTATGTACAAACCTATTCTCTTTCCCATCCCTATACCTAATATTACTTCTTCTAGATTGATACTCTCGAACATTAGAGATAGAGCTTACCTCGTAATATTGAGCAACTGCAGGAAGCCAAACTTCTACATCGTATGTTTTTGCTGCTGCTGCTGAACAGTCTCCTGCTGCTAACTTTGTCACTTGATAATGTAGACCTAAACCTTTAACTAGCTTCTCTGCCTTCTCAACTAGCTCCTCAAAAGCACTATCCGATTGATCAGCTTTAGTAAATTGATACATCTCAACCTTATTAAATTGATGAACACGAATTAGTCCTTTCTCATTTGCTCTGTAACTACCTGCCTCTTTACGATAGCAGGGGGTATAAGCAAAGAACTTCTTAGGAAGATCTTCACCATTTAAAAGCTCATCTCTAAAGTAGTTAGTCAAGACAGTCTCAGATGTAGGAATTAAGAATTGATTCTCACCTTCTAACCAATACACATCATCTTTAAACTTGGGCAACTGACCTGTTCCATATCCCGAACTCTCACCTGCAATATGTGGTGGCAATATCATCTCATATCCATCCTTAATATGCTCTTCAATAAAGTAGTTAATTAGTGCCCACTCTAATCTAGCACCCATTCCTTTGTAAAGAGGAAAGTTTGAACCTGCTATCTTAACAGCTCTTTCAAAATCAAAAAGTCCTAACTCATTACCTAGCTGAACATGGTCTTTAATTACAAAATCAAAAGTAGGAAGCTCTCCTACACTTCTAAGAACAGTATTACTCTCTTTACCACCTGCTACTACATCATCATCGGGGGTATTAGGAAGAACTTCTAATCTTTCTTTCAATTGATTATCTACATCTCTAAGCTTATCCTCCAACTCCTTAACCTCTGAAGAGATATTCTTTAACTCCTCCAGTAGTTTAGTAAACTCCTCTGATCCTTTCTCAATACTAGCCATCTTGTCATTAAAGCTATTCTGTTTAGCTCTCTTCTCTTCAAAACTCTTTATTAACTCCTTCTTCTCATTGTAAAGGTCTATGAGAGAATCTAAATCTAGTTCACTAGAATCTACTCTCTTGAGTAATGCTTCTTCTACTTTTTCTTTTTGCTCAACTATTCTCTTAATATCTAACATAGGTGAAAGTGTCTAATTTAAATCTCTCTTCGCTAATTATATTATCCCTTCTTCCTGTTATCAAGCGAACTTAATATTCTAATGATATCTTTTTTGATATACTTAACTCAATGACAAAAGAAGCAAAACAGTTAAAAAAAATATTAGAGAGATCTAAAAGTATATTAATATTGACACACAAAGGACCTGACTTTGATGCATTTTGTAGTGGATTAATACTAAAGAAATATATTGAGATATATCATCCCAAACAAAAAGTATCTTTTAAAACAAGACAGATTCCTACACAAAATATCCCATATATGCATGAAGTGGAAGTTGTAGAAAGAATAGAGGGAGGAGATGAAGACCTTCTAATATTAACAGATGCTGCTAATTTAGATATGTGCCTAACAAGTGAGGATACTGTTAATTACAATCAGAGTAAGTTGGTGATTATAGATCATCATGATACTGATACTGCTGATGCTGATTTAAGAATTAACAACAATATGAGTTCTGCTACAGAGCAAGTACTCTCTCTTTGTATGCAGATGAGAGGAAAGAGATTTGAGATAACGGAAGAGATCTCTATCTTAGGACAGATAGGGATAATTACAGATACTGGGAGATTCCTTTATGAGAATGCTAAGCCTGAAACATATGAAATGATGGCTCAGCTAAGAAGAGTGGCTGAGTTTGATGTAGAGGAGTTCTCGTATAAGAATAGTAAATTTCCTCTAGATACTTTAGTACCGATGATGGAATATATTAAGAATTTAGAGAGTAAAGATGATATGGCATACACATATATCAGTAAAGATATCATTGAGAGTAAGGAGCTTAGTAAGACGTCTGTAAATAATGCACACAAATTTATAAGGGATAGAATTATTAGATATATACAGGGTATTCATTGGGGTTTTGTTGTTAAACCATCTTTCTACAAAGAGAATGTATGGCAGATATCATTTAGAAGTTCAAAGGGATATCAGAAGGTAGATAAGATTGCAGAGAGTTTAGGTGGAGGTGGTCATGAATATTCTTCTGCTGCAAAGGTAGAGGCTAAAGATGGTAAAGAGGTTGTAGATATAGTACTAAAGGTGATAAAGAATTTTATCTCTTCTTAGTTTTTAATTCTTTCTCTAATTCTTTAACCTTCCACATAAAGAGTCTGCTTTTATCTTTTGCTTTAGGGTAATCTATAGCAAAGCTAAATGCTTGTTCTAGAATAACTCTCGGTTTTTCCTTTGCCCATTTAATATACATAGTTGCTCTCTTACTATCTCCTAGTTGACTAGCTAGTCTTAAACCGTAGTATTGATACTCTTTAGAGATATATTTGTGCTTGTCATTTAGAATAACTTTCTTTTTAGAAAGCGAAGAGGTATCAAATAGCTCTTCCTGATTACTCTCTTCCTTCTGTGTGATATTTTTTAAAATGTCCTTAATTGAATCCACCTATTTTTTCTTGGAACTAAGATATTTAGTCACTTTATCCTTATATATTTTCTTAGTCACATTCTCTATTTCTACTCTCATCTGTGGGAAGAGGGTTCCCTCTCTAGCTGTAATGTCTTCGAAAAACCAGAAGATTCTCTCACTCTGACCATAGCCACTTGTAGGAGGCATACCGTACTCTAACATCTCTACAAAATCTATATCCAACATCTGAGCTTCTTCATCGCCAGAGTCTCTAAGAGATTGTTGCTCAAGGAATCTCTCTAACTGATCTACTGGATCATTAATCTCAGAGTATCCATTACCTAATTCACTACCTGCAATTATTACCTGGAATCTTTCTGTTAACTCTGGTTTGTCACTATGTGATTTAGCAAGAGGTGAGATAAACTTAGGATGATTAACTAAGAAAGCTGGTCCTGAAAGATCTAACCTAATAATCTTCCAAAGATTATCAATTAATCTAACTCTATTGATATCTCCATCTAACTCTATATTGTTTTTCTTTACTACTTCTAAAATCTTCTCATCGCTATCATTGAAGATATCTATACTGAATTTCTCTTTAATTACTTCTGCATAGTCTATCTCTTTCCATTCATCAGCTAAATCAAAGGTGTGTCCTCTGGTAGTGAATTTTGTTTTACCATATACCTTCTCTGCTATATCTACAAAAAGCTTTTTAACTAATTCCATATTGTCTCTAAAATTAGCATATGCCCAATACCACTCTAGTTGGTAGTACTCTTGAAGATGTTCATCATCTATACCTTCATTCCTAAAGTTTGGACCTAATGTGTAAACCTTTTCATAGCCTCCCCCAATTAGTCTCTTCTGATAAAGTTCTGTCGATATTCTAAGAAAGAAGTCTTGGTTTAGTGCATTGTGGTGAGTAATGAATGGCTTTGCATCCGCACCACCCGTGACTGGTTCTAATACTGGGACTTCTACTTCTATAAAGCCTTCATTTTTAAGAAAGTCTCTCTGTACTTGCCAGAACTTTGCTTTTCTTTCGAATAGCTTTATTTTATCCTCATTGATTACCAAATCTAAATATCTTCTTCTAAATATCTGTTCCTTACTATTTAGTTTCCTAGGTATTGGTCTTAGTGTTTTAGTAAGTAGTCTAACTTTTTCAGGAAAGATAGTTATTTGACCTGTTTTACTCTTACCTATCTCACCTACTACCTCTACAAAATCTCCTGCATCAAGTAGGTCTAAATTCTCCCATCCTATGTATGAGTTTTTTAAATCTTCTTTTATGAGATCTTTCTTTATCATTACTTGAATCTTTCCACTCTGATCCTTTATATCCCAGAAGAGTAACTTACCGTGTGTTCTCCACGCCATTATTCTACCTGCGAGGCATACTTCTTTACCTTCAAAAGATTCAAACTCTTCTACAACTTTACCTATCTCAAACTCTCTATTAGATTTAGCTGGATACGGATTAATACCTAAATCCTTTAATTTAGACATTTTCTCTAATCTTAACTTTCTCTGCCCTATTAACCCACTTGATAAGGATTCTCCCATTATCTAAAATACATTCAATTAATATATTGGGATTATATCAATAACTGAAGATAAAGAGTACCTACTCATGAATTAGCACTAAGTCCCCTCTCTCAAAATTGTCATAAAGGTGTTTTGCATCTTCCTTAAGCATCCTGATACACCCTCCACTTCTTCTAACCCCTATATTAGAAGTAGGCTCATATACTACATTACCACTAGAGTCATACCACCAAATTAAACCGTGTAAACCATACCAAGAGTCTTGTCTCTTTGAGTAGTAAAACGCCATCCAGTACGGCATATATGAACCAGTAGGAGCTTGAGGAGCAATACCTTTATCTATGATTGGATATACCCCATATACTTCATATCCTACTTTAGGACCTGAAAGCAATATCTCTTTTATAACTTTGCCATTTTCCCATACAAAGAGTTTCTGTCTAGAGTTATCCACCTCTATATATTTACTTGTATATTTCCCATCTGTTCCAGGTTGTTCTTTCAACTCTATCTCTACCGTAGTACTACTTCCTAATTTAAATGCTTCAAAGACTCTATCATATATATTTTCTAAATCTGGTCTAATATCAGCTTTCCAATATATAAATTGACCTTGACTACTAGAGGCAATACTTCTTCCTCCGAAAAATTTATCAAAGTAGGAAACAACTCTTTCTAAAACCTCTTGATATACCTTAGCTTTATCCACTCTCTTATCCTCCACTACTAAGCTACTAGGAATATCCACACAATCTTGTTGTAAACAAACAGATACCACATACTCTTCTTCTTTCTGCTCTCTAACTATCTCCATTCCTAATATGTCTTCTGTAGGAACCTCTTCTCCTTTACTCTTAGAAAGACCATTAAAAAGTACCAAACCTAGAAGTATTGCTAATTGAATATTGATTACAGTTAACAACTTTAGTGCGGTAGAGCCTCTCATCTTTGTATAATATATCAGATATTTTCTTAACGAGTAAGGAATATAGTATAATTGAAGAATTAGATAAATAGTTAAAAATATGTCAGAAAATTTACTTCAAAAGGTTACTGCTTTAGCAAAAAGAAAAGGGATAATATTTCCTAATTCTGAAATATATGGTGGTATCGGAGGCTTTTATGATTACGGTCCTGTAGGAGTAGAGATGAAGAATAACTTAAAGAGATACTGGTGGAAAAACATTGTAGATAAGAGAGAGAATGTTGTTGGTATTGATGGCAGTATAATTTCACATCCTAAGGTTTGGGAAGCTTCTGGACATTTAAAAGGCTTCTTTGATGAGATTGTAGAATGTAAGAAGTGTCATCAGAGATTTAGACCTGAGGATATATCAGAGAAGTGTTCTAACTGTGGTAGTACTGAATTTACTGATTCTCGAAAGTACAATATGCTTTTTAAAACAGAGGTTGGTGTATTAGAGGGAGAGAAGGTGACTACATATTTAAGAGGTGAGGCTTGTCAAAATATATATTTAGATTTTCTTAATGTTGTAGATTCTACTAGACAACAGATTCCTTTCGGTATTGCACAGATTGGTAAAGCATTTAGGAATGAGGTTACTTCTGGTAGATTAACATTCAGAAGTAGAGAGTTTGAACAGTGGGATTTACAATTCTTTGTACATCCTAAGGATATGGACCATTGGTTTGAGTATTGGAAAGAGGAGAGGATGAAGTTTTATAAAGAGTTATACAGGAAACATGAGAATTTACGCTTCTATGAACATCCTAAAGAGAAATTGGTATTCTATGCACAGAAGGCCTTTGATATTGAATATCTCTTACCTTGGGGTTGGGCAGAAAACGAGGGTATACATTGGAGAAGTGATTATGACCTAACTCAGCATAGTAAGTTTAGTGGAAAAGAGCTTAAGTATACAGATCCCATTACTGGAGAAAAATATATTCCATGGATTGTGGAGACTTCAGGAGGTGTAGACAGGACTCTGCTTATGCTTCTTTTTGATGCATACGAGGAGGAGGATTTAGGAGATGGGAATATTAGAACTGTACTTAAGATTCATCCTGAGATAGCTGCGTACAAGGCTGCAATATTCCCTCTTGTAGGGAATAAAGAGAATATTACTAACAAGGCAAGAGAGGTATTTGAGATGTTGGTAGAGGACCACAAAGTAGTTTGGGACAACAGAGGTAATATTGGTAAGAGGTATAGATATCAAGATGAGATAGGGACACCATACTGTATTACCATTGACTATGAAACTCTAGAGAATGATACTGTAACCGTAAGAGATAGAGATAGTATGGAGCAAAGAAGAGTAAAAATTGAAGACTTAGAATCTATACTCTAAGCTTAACAAACATCCAATATTTTATACTCTGTTTTCTTACCTCGTATTTTAACTTCTACACTATCTCCTGATTTAGCTTTCATAAGGGCCTTCCCCAATGGAGAATTATCCGAGATATAGCTTTTTTCTGGATCAGCTTCTAATGAAGATACTATCTTTACATCAAATACTTTATCATTTTGTTTTAACTTAACAGTAGATCCTAATGTAATCCTGTAGGGTTCACAGAATTCTTTCTCTTCAAGAATCTGACAGTTTTCTAATATATCACTTATTTCATCTATTTTACGCTCTACTGCTTCTTTCTCCTCTAATATCTCTCCTAGAGTAGTATCATCTTCACTTAAATCTTCCTGTCTTGCTTCCGCAAGCCTATTAGCAATATCCTTAAGGGTTTCTTCTTGAAGTTTCTTAAGTTCTTCAATCAATTCAAACTTCTTCTCTTCCGTTATCCTATACTTCTTATTAGCCATAGGAATATTTTCTTAATTTAGTCCTTACAAATTGTAAGTTATTTGGATATGCTAAACAAGGTCAAACTATTTACTCATATCTGGTTTTTTAGTTTTAGTTTCTACTAATGCTTTTTCTTTTCTCCACTCTTCTATTTTTCTATGGTCTCCTGAGAGAAGAATTTCTGGTACTTGCCAGTTTTGAAATTTCTCAGGTTTTGTATATTGAGGAAAGTCTAGAGTATTGTTAGTAAATGACTCATCTATTAAAGATTCTTCATTACCTAAAACGCCTGGTATTAATCTTGTAATCCCATCTACAAGTACTAGTGCTGGTAACTCACCACCAGAGAGAACATATTCGCCAATGGAGAATTCATAATCTACTAAATGGTCGTGTATTCTTTGGTCAAAGCCTTCATATCTTCCACAGAGGATTATCATATGTAGGTCTTTTTGTTGAGAGAATTCTACCAGCTTTCTCTGTACTAGTTTTTCTCCTTTGGGTGTAGTTATTGCAACTATGGTATTTTCTTTTTTTAATTCTTTTATTGCATTATATATCGGTTCTATCTTCATTATCATTCCGGGACCTCCTCCATATGGTGTATCGTCTACTGTTTTGTGTTTGTCTGTTGTCCATTTTCTTAGGTCATGGACATCAATTTGAGCTAAACCTTTTTCTCTTGCTATTCTTACTATTCCTGTATTTATATATTCCTCTACTATATTAGGAAATATTGTTATTATATCGAATTTTGTCATTTAAATTGCTACCTTTTATCTCTATATATTGTCCTATCCCAAGAATTTTTTGACAAATCAAAACTCTTGTCAAAAGAGCCATAATTCCAAATCAAAAAGATTCCTTCCCCTTTTGAGTCGCGAAGTAGTGTCGTTGCCTTACTAGTATAGGCTCCTCCATCACAATAATAAAGTACGTAAAACATCGAGATTATTGAATAGACTTCGCTCTTTGATGGTCTCTCCTTATCAAAAAAATCAATCGCTGCTTTCGTAGCTATATCATAAATCCCTGTCTGATTATCAGGAATTTTATTAACCAACTTGTCATGTATTGCGGCTGATCCTTCTCCTATTACTGTTAGAATTAGACGTTTTAACTTATCATCCACTTGTAATTCTTCTAAAAACTGTTTAGCGTACGCATTATTAAGTTGTTGTTCTCTAAATTTATTTATATGACCCCCTTCTCGTGCAATAGGTTTACCTATATCGTGAACTAATATAGCTAATCTCATAGGAGCAAGTAACTCAACGGGTATGATATCTCCAAAAGATTCTTCAAAATTTCTTAATACTGTCTCTGTATGTTCCTCTAATGTAAAACCTTCCCACACGCCAATCTTCTTTTCAAAATGTTCTTTATAACCTCCTATCCTTTTAGCAGATTGTATAATTTTATATGGTCTACCGTAGTTTCTTTTTAACTCATACAAAAATCTCTCATTTTTCAAATTAGGAATTCCTAACATCTCTTTTGGTAAATAGGGAGCTATTGCACCAAACTTTCTCTTCATTATCTCTCTTTGATTGATTCGAGACTTTTCAACCAACTCTCTTTTATTAACCATTCCCATATCAAAAATCGCAGTACTTTCGATATCTTTATGAAGAGTTCCTGAGTGTATACCTATTGTTACACCAACTATTTTATATTCTCTGCAAAACCTACGAATATAGTCAGAGTCAAATGGGAATTTACCATTAGGAGCAGGGTAATGATCGCTCTGCTCTAAGAAAAGTAAGAATGCGTATCCCGGATTATTCTCTAGTGCATAACGAGATATCCCTGATCCTACAACTTGTTTAGATAAACCATATACTTCCTGCTTTGTTAAATCAGAGAATCTATTATTTTGACTAAACTCCTCTATTTGATCAAATGTCAGATATTTCTTCTTATAGAGAGCCTGTAATAAAGGTTTTGCACTTTTTCTATATTTGAATGGAATAGGAGATCCTACACTGTGATGAATCGTCAAGTCTTTAAAACACTCGTTAATTTTCCTCTTAGTTTCATCATCTCTTTTTGTTAAAAGGTTTACTATATATACATTTGGATCATAAGACATAATCTCATGAATTTCAGATTTCTTTTTATCCGTATGCCTAGCAGATGCAAAAGCAGAAGCAAGCTCACGAGAACCTGTATGTAGAACAGGGAGTTTAAAAACAGTTGAAGTATTTTCAGTTTCGTAACCGGGGTCGACTTTCCATTCAGTACTACCATCAGATGCCCTACCATGAAACAGCTCCATTTCCGACATGGGAACCAGAAACTTTAAATTTTTTAATTCCTGAATTGCAATACTTCTTTTATCTGAAGCATCGGTATTTTCAGAATCCAATCTTGTTTTTACTTCATAATTTTCGTTATCCACCTCTATATATTTATCTATTTAAATATTTTCTAATTATACTAAAATTTCCTTCACAACTTCTATACTATATATTTTCCTTAGTATAACTAGTATAATATGAATAGTACATAAACTGTTTGTAAAATTACTAGTGAAATCATATAGAGCTGGAGGGATAGTAATTAATAAGGAGAATAAGATTGCGTTAGCAAATGAACACCTTTGGGGATTTCCAAGAGGAGGTGTTGAAGATGGAGAAGATTTTATTTCCGCAGCAAAAAGGGAAGTTTTAGAAGAGACTGGTTTAGATCAATTTGAATCAATAGAGGAATTAGGGATATATGAAAGATATCCAAATGACATTTCAAAAGACACACCAGGAGCTTATCCTATGGAGATACATATGTTTCTTTTCAAAATTAATGAGGAACAAGAATTTAATCCATTAGATAAGAATGTTAAAGAGGTAGGATGGTTTACATATGAAGAAGCTTTAGAGAGATTAACCAATGATGAAGATAGAGAGTTTTTACAAGAGCATAGGAGAGAGGTTTTAGAGGTAAGAAGAGAGATAAAGAACAACTAGATTTATTCCTCTGTCCAAACTAGTTTTCCACCTAATCTGAAAAAATGTTCAAATCTTACTGTAATTTTATCTTTAGGAATTACTGCTTCTTTGCTCTTTGATTGCCATGATTCATCGTTGTATTTTATGAATTTCTCAGGAGGAACAACATATAATGTTCCTACATTATCTTCCATATATCTTTTCCACTTTGCAGGTATCTTAACTTCTAAAGAAGATTGATTTCCAGTAATCCATATATCTCCTTTTAGGATTTCTTTTGGAACTTTTTCTGTACTTATTAAGGCAAATATACAAGTTTGAGGATTTGAAGTTGCAAACACCGCAGTATCATTATTAAATGTGCTTGTTAGATCACTATCACTAGCAGGACGAGGTTCTAACAATTCTATATTATTAACAGTAGAACCATGAAATAGATATCCTTCTTTTTGATAGTCTAATATTTTTGATATATCTGCTTCTAACTTATCCTCTTTTTCTAATTCCATAATCTATTATACTACTTCTTATTTATTAATAGCTTATATCTTAACATAACCCTAGAGAATATAAAATTATTAACTATGTGTGAACCTTTGATATTTTTATGCAATACTATTCGTCACTCCTACCTCTTATGTCAATCCTAGGTCGTTTATCACCCCTGCTTTTAATTTCAATCCCAGGTGGCTTAATTTGAATCTTAGGTTTCTTTGGATATCCTTCAAAACGAAGTCCTTTACCTGCAAGAAAATTTTTCATAGAAGCAATTTGTTTCCTTGGATAATCACTAGAAGTATTCCCCCATGCTGTTAAGAAATAGTTTGAGGACCATCTATCCTTTTTTGCACCAGGAGTAAGACCTATTTCATATGTAGCATCTAATTTATACCAAACACCTCCTATATTGACTCTATTAAAAGCATGTGGCGGTCTTTGTACTGACCATTTTTCAGCATTTATTCCCATATATTTACATGACAGATAAATAGCATCACTTATTCCTGCACATACAGAATCATTTTTAACTAATGCCGAATATGCCGAAGCAGTGGAATATTGACGATTTAGTGCATCCAAACCAGAAACATGGCCATCATTAGCAAATTCGACATCAGCATAGCTTACTGTACTCAGAATATGATTATATATATTACTTTCGCTAATTGTAATTCATTTGCAGATAGATTACTCCCACTTATTAGAGTCCTAAAATCTTTATCCATATTTACTATCTTCTCTCTTAAACTAATCACTTGTTCTTTACTAATCACTGGTGCTTCTATTCGTCCATCAACATAAGGGACTCCTGTAAAAGCATCAATACTTTCATCTACACCTCTAAGAATTGCATCTTCCACTTCTTGTGTCGGTCTTTGATGTACTTCACTCCTTATAGTAATCTTTTGGTTTCCTTCTGAATTTTTTCCTTCTGACATAAAACAAACTATATTAATTTAACTACATACATATTTATCAGCATCTTATTATAAATATTATACATACTTTATAATCCTATAAAAACGACCAATATCTTTCATACCCTACCTCCTACTAACAAACATACTATCCTTCAGATACCATCTCCAAGGTACATCCTTGTAATCTTCTGCATAATCAATACCTATTCTTGCTGTTTTAACAATATCTTCATCATTAATCTTAAAACCATCATCAATTAAAAAAAGTTTTGAGTTACTCTTAGTCATATCATGACCATACAGTTCTTTAGTAATATTCATTGCTTGAGATAATTTTCCTGGACCATTTGTTAGGGATATGACATCATCTTTACCCCTTCTCTCTTTCATAATATCTAGACCATACAAGGGTTCTAATGCTCTAATTAATATTACTTTAGGGATATCTTTCTCTTCTGTTACAAAATTAAGTAGATCATACATATGTGATCTATATACATATGCATAGCCTCCATCATTAAATTGAATTTCTGTTCTTTTAGTTCTTCTATTTTGATAAGCATGTGAACCTTTATCTTCTCCACCAATATATGCTTCTACTTCCACTATTCTTCCTGCTGTAGTATTTTTCCCTTCTTCATGTACTAATATTTTACCTAGACTTTCTTTTAGGCATACAAATGTGTCTTGTGTATAGAAGGATCTTTTTAATATGTTTTTTCTTAAATTATCAATATTCATATTTATTAGACTTGTACCAAAATACCACACGCTTTTTAGTGTATAAGTAAGAACTCAGAATCGACCTACATAATCGTTATTATGACAGAATAATTAAGAACAATATCCCTTCACTATAGGTTAGCTGGATGGTACCGCTACGGGGAATCGAACCCCGATTGCATGATTGAGAATCATGTGTCCTAACCGTTAGACGATAGCGGCATATCAGGTTAGTATTTTACCATACTTTTAAGTATTTCTTAAGCAAAAAGTCCTCTGTTAAACCCTTTAAAGTTAGGGTTGACATACATTAGAAATACATATATTATTCCACGACTAGCTAAATTAGAGAGTAGTAATATGGCAGCAAAGAGTAACAAAATACTGCTAACAAAAGAAGGTTTTATCAAATTTCAACAAGAGCTTAAGAAGAGGGAAGAAGTTATTAGACAGAAATTACAAGAGACACTTAACCAGATGAGAAATCAGGGAGATTTGAGAGAGAATGATGGGTATTCGATAGCGATTGAAGATTTTCAAAACAATGAGGAGAAGATATCTGAGATTAGAGCAAAGTTGGAAGTAGCTGAGATAGTGGATAAAAAGAAAAATGGTGTTGTTGATATTGGATCTGAGGTAAAGATAGAGTGTGAGAGGGGTAAAGTAAAGACTTTTCATATTGTTGGTGAGGATGAGGCTAATCCACTGGAGTCTAAAATTTCTTACAAGTCTCCAATTGGAAGTTCATTAATGGGAAAGAAGAAAGGGGTAAAGGTTGAGATAAAGACACCTAGTGGTACTAATACTTGTACAATTATTAGTATCAAGTAGTTAGGGGTGTAAGAAAGTTCCTTCTTTAAGTATATTTTTAATCTCTTCTATTTCTTCTAAGAGTTTTCCTCCCGTTATATGGTATGAAAGACCTTTCTTTTCGCAATATATTGCACAGTGAGCATCTACAGGTATATGGGCATTAGGTTTGTGCGTTTGACCTGGTAATATATTAAACATTTTAAAATATTCTTTCCATTTCATATCACGAATAGCTTTTGCTTCAAAAAACTCTTTTGGATCTTTATCATATATCGCATCTATATTAGATATCTTATACACCCTATCTATATTTAAAACATCTGCAAATATTGCTGCATCCATATCTGTACTCCAACCTACTTTAAGACCTCCACTAACCATATATTTATTTCCACTAGAGAGTAGGAATTCATAGGCATCTCCTAATTTCTCTGGTACAAATATCTCTTTATCTTCAAGATATGAGGCTAGTATGGTGGCATTCGTTTGTGTTAATGACATCGCTATACTATGTAGGCTATCTTCTTCTGATATGACTTCTGAGACTTTCTGTTGAACGTTTCTAGATATACCTCCTCCTCCTGTTACTAAGACAATGGTTTCATATTCATTCTTTGCTTTTAGATACCACTTCTTTATTCTTTTGAATAGTTCAAAGTTAAGATTAAGAAGATGGTCATAGAGAATAGAGCCTCCTACTTTTAGTACAATACTATTTTTCATATATTTAAAATTAATATTAAAGCTAGAATAGAGTAAAGGAAAGGTAGGGTATAGTCAATTAATTTAACTTTACCAGCAAAACGAACATTCCAAAGAGAGAGAATTAAGTAAAAGGCTAATGTTCCAACAGCGGGTATTATAAAGATATTTGTAGTGAAGAATATTCCTGCAGATATCGCTACAAAGATAGCTGATGCTATTGATATACCGAAAGCAGATAGGCTTTCTCTGTTGTGTACCTTTACATCAAACCATAAAAGGATTGCAGAGACTATAAATACTAATATTAAAAATATCCATAATTCTAATCCTATCCTTATTAATACTGAGAGAAGTAGGAAGAAAGTAGAGATACATATAAAATCGAATACTGCTTTAGTTTGACTAGCAATGGTGTATACCTTTCTTAAAGAGCTTTTTACATTGATAAAAAAGATAAGTAGTTGTAAAGAGGCTACAAATATTAACACTATATCCATAAGAAATGATGTGTTGAAAAAGATATATGTTAAGAGAGATATATAAAATACTGAAGGGAGAACAAAGTATGAAAAGAATCTTTCTTTTATTGAGATTCGTTGAATGATTTCACTGTACTGTGATATTTTTCTACCTGAGTAGAGAGCGAATGCTCTAATTATCCAAGTTAATAGTAATATCCAACCTAAAATTCCACTTAATAGATACATAGAATCTAATACATGGGTTGAGTATGCAAAATAGAGAGTTACTAAGATAATTAATAGTAAATAGAGTAACTCAGTTTTTAAATCTAGACTTTTTTTCAATTTTAGGCAGTTTTAATTAATTATTCCTCCGAAACCTTTAAATATTCCAACTAAAATAATTAACCACCAAGCTCCAAGAGTAAACAGGCTTCCTGCATTTTTTCCTAACAATCCTTTCTTCCAATATACGTAAACTTCTATCATTAAAAGTATAAATACAAAGGTTACTATACTCAAGCTAATACCATCTACTGTTCCTAAAAAGTTCTTAAACCACAGAGCAAGGCTAGGAGAGTGTGTTACTTGTTCATCTCCTTCCAAAAAATACTCAGAGATGTCATGCTCCATTGTATTACCAACTTCATCTCCAATTATAATTAATGATTTATCCCCTATTTCATCTTTAGCGATTCCTAATACGGCATATCCATCTTCTGTAATCTCAAAGTCATAAATTTTATCACCTGTAACAAATCTCAAGGTGTGCATATCTTCTTCAACTTTAAACATTATTTCAAAGCGATCTTCTTGTTTCTTAACTGCAACACTTTCACGAGCTAATACAGGTGGTGTTGAATCTATAGTAAAAATAACTTCTTTTGATTTTACTCCTAGACCTTTAACTTGTGCTGAGATCTTCTGCTCTCCTTCTTCCCAATCACTTACTTTGTCATACTCCCACTCTGAGCTACTACTTTCTACTTCCCCAATGATTTTACCTTCATCAAGAATTTCTACAAAATATGAACCTTTGATATTTTTTACTTCTCCCTTAATATTTACATTGGCATCTTGTAAAATATCTCCACTTTTAGGGCTAGTTATACTAATTGATTTAATCTCTCCTTTGTCTACGATGGATGGTTTGACACTTTCTACTGCTTTAACAGGAGGTGACGTTTTGTTCACTGAGCTTGTGAGATTACCAAACATCTGAACTACTAATATTGTTTGTTTTCCTTGCAAAACTCCTTCTACAACTGCAACTCCAATATCTTTGTACTTTCCACTCATTATGTTTTCTCTGTGTGTAGGGCTAGCCATCCAAGCTTCATGAACACCTTCTGCAGTTCTAAATCCTTTCGCAAGATTTTCACCAGCATATACATAGGTATACCCAGCTTGAGAGATAAACATCCAAGGTGTTTCCCCATTAGGACCGAAGTGATCCCAATATTGTTCTTGAAACATATTGTTAGCTTTAGCTTGGGCTGCTGCTGAGAGTCTAGAGTCTGTCTTTAGAGTATTTAGACCTGCTGCAGATCTCTCTTGATTGGTTAAATTAATGATATTATTAGGGGTAATTGTACTCGCCATTGCTTCTGGAATCCCAAGAAGACCACCAAACATATTAACCAAAAGGAGAACTATCGTATACATAGTAAGAGCCACTTTTCCTAACAAATATGGCTTGTAATTATTTTTTTTGTTTGGAATAAAAAAGCTCTTCATATCTCATATATCCTATCACACACTCTACATAAATATAAAGAGTTTAGATGTAAAGAGAGATTTAATAGAAAAACCTGGGTCAGGAACCCAGGCTCTCTAATTCTCTCATCTAGAGAGAAATGCCGGCAGGAACTGCTTACTTAACAGCAACTTTAAGTGCTTTTCCAGCTTTGAAGGCTGGTACTCTTGTTGCTGGAAGCTTAATCTTTTCTAGAGTCTTTGGATTGATACCTACTCTAGCTGCTCTTTCCCTTACCTCAAATTTACCAAATCCTGTTAGTAAAACAGGATCACCAGCTTTAAGGGACTTTGTAATTGTATCAAACAATGCATCTACAGCTTCAGCTGCTTGCTTCTTAGTAAGACCTGCAGACTTTGCTACTCTCTCAACTAAATCTCTTTTTAACATGACTTTAAAACCTCCTTTCTTTAGAGATACGGTGCCACAAATCCTGATATCATAGGATTTGTACAACCTCATGAATAAAATAGCGTAAATAAAAAGCTACTTCAAGCTTAATTTTATTATAGGACCCTTAAAAAACTATATGAAAAGCCTCTCTGAATATAGCTTTTTTAATAGAATACGAACAAAGAATTTGCTAGCCCATTATGACATATTCTAAGAAAAATATTGGCATATCACTGTTTCATTAAACGCCCTGCTAGAAACCCTTTAGGAAAGGCACAATTGACATAAGCACAAAATTTAAACCTTTCTGATAGTTCAGCATTTTTCTAATCAAAATGTGTACATATTATCATTTCATTAACGGAAAGGGAGGCTTAATTGCCTCCCTTCTTTTTCAATCACTTCCAAGTACCTGTAGTATTGCTTACTAGAAGTTAGCTGGACTAGCGAGCTATTTCCACAGATCTTGTCTCTCTAATCAATGTAACCTCCACATTCCCAGGATAATTTTGCGTCTTCTCAATACTCTGAGCAATATCCTTTGCCAAAACAGTCATCTCATCATCAGAGATTAACGCAGGCTTAACTATCACCCTTAACTCTCTACCAGCCTTAATCGCAAACACCTCCTCCAACTTATCACCACCTAACTCCTTAGCTACATTCTCCAAAGACTCAATCCTCTGAATATACTGCTCATAACTATCCTTTCTAGCACCAGGTCTCGCACCTGAAATAGCATCAGCAATATACACCAACACCGCCTCAACAGACTGAGGCTCAATATCCAAGTGATGACTCTCAATCGCATTAACCAACTTCTCATCCAAACCATACTTCCTAGCTACCTGCCCCGAAATATGATGATGAGGACTATCCACCTTGTGTGTTAAAACCTTACCCACATCATGCAAAAGACAAGCCCTCTTAACAAGACTAACATCTGCCCCCAATTCTGTAGCCAACACCTCCCCAACCTTCATCATCTCTAAAGTATGAGACATTAAAGACTGCCCATAGCTAGTTCTGTACTTCATCTTTCCAATCAATTTCAAAAGACCAATATCAATACCTGGCCAATCTGCCTCCTCAGCAAGAATCTGCCCATTCTTCTTTATCTCAATTGAAATCTCATTCTTTGCTTTTCTAATCGCTTCCTCAATTGACCCAGGATGAATCCTACCATCTCCAATTAACTTCGTTAGCGCAACAGACGCTATCTCTCTACGAAGAGGATCAAAAGACGACAAAGCTATCGTGTTAGGAGACTCATCAACTATAACATCGACACCCGTCAACTTCTCAAACGCTCGAATATTCCTACCCTCCTTACCAATAACTCTACCCTTCACCTTATCATCATCAATTTTAATAACAGAAGTCGTAGTCTCACTAACATAATCAGTAGCAATTCTCTGCATAGACTCGACTAAAATCTCTCTTGCCTTCTCCTCCGCCGTCTCCTCAACTCTCTTCTCTGCCTGCCTAATCTTTTTAGCCTCGTAATTTTTAATATCCTCATCCACCTGACTCATCAACTTCTGCCTTGCCTCCTCCTGAGTCAAACCAGAAATCTTCTCCAACTCCTCCTTAAGCTGACTCTTACTCTTCTCCAGCCCTCTCTGCATCCTCTTTACATTCTCCGACGCAACCTCCAACTCCTCACTCTTCTGATCCAACATCTTTGTTCGAGTATTAAGCTTCTTCTCCCTCTCTATTAACAAACTCTCATGCTCCTGAGTCTCCTTCCTCATCTGCCTCAACCTACCCTCCGCACTCTTCTTCTCCTCCTCTATCTCCTTCTCCGCCTTCTCAATCTTCTCACCAATTAACTTGTTTGCAACCCTCTCAATCTCCTCCTCCGGAATATTCCTTACATCCACCCACTTCCTTACATACTTCAGATAAGAAAAAACAACAATACCCCCCAACAAAGCCGCAACAAAACCAATAATGTAGTCCATCACTCTACTCATAAAAATTTAATCAATCCTTGATTTTGAAGAAAGAAAAACGAACCTACAGCAGATTCTAACTCGCTCTTATATATCTATTAATAAATATACTATTCAAAATTTTCATTAATTCAAAATTCTTCTATCCTCTTCTCCTACAAGCCTCCCAACAATTTTGGCTACATCAAGGACTTTCCAATAATATCATTTTTACCCAAATCTTTCTACCTCTGTCAGAAACAAATCCCCCCAACCCCCAGCCACCAGAGGTCTGTCCCAAGTCTGTCCCCACTTCATGCCGATTTCACCTCTCTCTGCTATCCTTAACCATGTCACGCACACCTCGCAACTTCCAACCGAACAGCTTCTACCACGTATTCAACCGTGGCAACAACAAATCTTCCATCTTCCGAACATCTTCAGACAAGCAACTATTCCTCAGCCTACTATACAAATACAACAAAGAGTGTGGAATCAAAATCCTCACTTACTGTATCATGGAAACACATTTTCACCTTGTCATAAGAACAGGTGGAAACCCCAAACTCCTTTCGAAATTTATGCAAAAAATATGTACGAGCTTTGCGATTCAAATAAACAGAAAATACCAGAGAGTCGGGCATGTTTTCCAAAACAGGTACAACGCAAATCTCCTAATGTACAAAAAAGACTTGCGCAGAGCGATAGACTATGTCAGAAAGAACCCGGTACAGGAGGGATGGGTGAGAAAGCCGTCGGAATACAGGTGGAACAAGCGAGAGTAGGGACAGACCTAGGACAGACCTGAGATCAGGGTTTGGTAGTAGGTGAGGTTGTGGATTGTAGCGAGGGTGAGGGCTACGGCTTCTCGGTTTTTCATCATGTGATGGAGGTACGCCCGCGTGTAGTTAGCGCAACATTCGCAACTGCATCGTTTGTCCACAGGAGAATCATCCAACCCCATCTCGCTGTTCCCTATCCGAATCTCACCCTCAGACGTATACAACGTACCATGCCTCGCATTACGAGTAACCAACACCGTATCAAACAAATTGTACCCCATCCTCGCCGCAACACGAATATCCTCAGGCTTCCCAACCCCCATCGCATACCGCATCCCATCAGAAGGAACACTCTCAATAACCGCAGCAAGCTCATCCACAACCAACCGCCCCTCCGAATCCACCACAAACCCACCAAAATTGTACCCATCAAAACCAATATCAACCAACTCCCTCGCACACCTCTCTCTCAAATCCAAAAAACTCCCCCCCTGCACCACAGCAGTCAACAACTTACCACTCTTAGCACTCCCCCCATACACCCTATCGAAATGATCCCTACACCTCTTAGCCCAAGCAACACTCCTATCCACAGACTCACTCGCCTCCCCCCTACTCACACCAGCATCCCGACAATCATCCAAACACACCAACACATCACTCCCAATACTCATCTGCATATCAATACTAGACTCAGGACTCAACTCAAACACACGACCATCAACAGGCGACCTAAACCTAGCACCATCACTACCCACCTCACCATCCCACCTCCCAGAATGAATCAACGAAAACACCTGAAACCCTCCCGAATCAGTAAACACTATCCCCTCCCACCCCATCATCCTCTTTATCCCACCCAACCTCTCAATCACCTCCTTCCCAGGAGACATCATTAAATGCAACGTATTCGTCACAATCGCCTTCGTACCAGTCTCCTCTAATTGTCTCGTAGTCAAATATCTAACTGCTCCTCTAGTAGCATCAGGCATAAAGAAAAGTCTCTCTTTCAGAATGTCCAAGTCCATCACTTTTACTTACTTAAATTACATTACTCGAATACAACCTACGAACCAACCAAACCACTCCCAATCAACATACTATCACCATAACTTAAAAATCTGTACCCCCTCTCAATACCCTCAGCATACGCCCTCCTCACATTCTCCACACCACCAAACGAACTAACAAGAAGAATCAACGACGAATCTGGCATATGGAAATTCGTCACCAAAACATCCACCACCCTCCACTCGTACCCAGGAAAAATGAAAAGACCCGTACGCCCAGAAAACTCCCTAACTAAATACCTACCATCACTCATATACGCCACACTCTCTAAAACCCTAGCAACCGTTGTACCGAAAGCCCACAACCTCCCCTTCCTCCCATTAATTACCTCTGCTACCCCCTTACTAACACTCAAATACTCTTCATGAATTCGAAAATCCTCAATATTCTCCTCCCTAACAGGCTGAAACGTTCCCCAGCCAACCCTCAACTCAACCCTTACAACCCTAGCACCTCTTCTCTCGATCCCCTCCAAAATCTCATCTGTCAAATTCAAACTAGCAGTAGGAGCAGCAACAGACCCACCCAATCTAGCAAACACCGTATTGTACCTCTCCCTATCCTTCCTCACATCCTCCCTCCTCATATACGGAGGAAGAGGCACATGACCATACCTCTCAAAAAGCTCCTCACTACTCCCCCTAAGAAAACTAATTAAAAACCCATTCCCTCTTCGCTTACCAACCCTAATTAAAATATCCCCCTGACTACCCCTAAGCACCTCACCCTCAAAAACATCCCTCGCTCTACCAACCAACCCAAACCACACCCCACCTCCCAAATCCTCCAAGAAAAAAACCTCAACCTCCTTACCCCTTGAAGAAATGAAAAAAGTTCTACAATTCAAAACCCTTGTCTCATTAAGAACAACTACATCTCCCTCCCTTATATACTCAACAAGATTAAAATATCTCCTGTGCTCAATCTCTCCACTCTCCCTATCCAAAACCAAGAGATTAGACTCTCCTCTCTTCTTAACTGGATACTTTGCAATTAACCCCTCTGGCAATTCATACCAAAAATCTCTCATTTTCATATCCCCAATTATACCCCACCCATCTGTTCATTTCACCCTTTACAAAGCCACTTCTGTTAGCTATGACCTTTCTGTGATAAAATATGGAATGCAAAAAAGAGTAAAATGTGTGTTCTTAGGTAGTAGCTGGGAATCTGTTGAAACCCTCAAAGCACTACACCAAGACAAAAGATTTAACGTAGTAGGCGTAATAACTGGCGTAGACAAACCAGTAGGTCGAAAACAAATACTAACCCCCTTCGAAGTAAAAAAGTATGCCTTAGATAGCGGTATAGAGGTTTTTCATACAGAAAAAAACGTTGATAGGTACCAAAAAGCAATCGAAATCTTTAAACCAGAACTAGTCGTATGCAAGGCATTCGGTGAGCTAATCCCAAAATTCTTCCTAGAATATCCAAAATACAAAGCAATCAACATCCACTTCTCTCTACTACCAAAATACAGAGGAGCAGTCCCAATTCAAAAAGCCATACTCGAAGGAGAAAAAGAAACAGGCATCTCAATCATGCTAATGACAGAGAAACTAGATGAAGGAGACATACTAGAAGTATTCAAAGAACCAATACTCCCAACAGACACAAACCTCTCTCTAAGAACTCGCCTAGTCAAAAAAAACGCAGAAGTAATTGGAGATGTACTAATGAAGTGGATAAACGGAGAAATATCTCCTAAAAAACAAGACCACAACAAAGCCACATACTGCTGGCAACCAGATATCTCCAAAGAAAAAGCAGAAATCCGATGGGAAGAAATGGAACCTGAATACATTGAAAGACTAACAAGAGCAATGATACCATGGCCAGTAGCCTGGACGAGACTACACAACGGCAAAACCCTAAAACTCTTCTCTGTACAACTCCTTCCCATACAATCCTCTCTTGCTCCCGGAACTCTACATCGCAAAAACAACATGCTACTCCTCTCTACCAAAGACCCAAACCTCTCTATCAGAGTACTAGACGCACAAATCGAAGGAAAAAAACGTATGAATGAAAGAGACCTACTCAACGGATTACCTCTTAACAAAAATGCGTAAGCACCAAGTAAGCCAGATTCTGTATCAAACGATCATCTATCTATGCGGCTTTGCCTTGCTCCAAGAGGGGGTTACCACGCAGTAGCACATTACTGCACTACCCGGTGGTCTCTTACACCACCATTTCACCCTTACCCAGCTAATTTATAGTATGAACCTCTACCTACCACTACACCATATTCATACTACAGATTAGCTGGGCGGTATAACTTTCTGTTGCCCTTTTCTCCGAAAGATCACTCCCTCCCAACTTTCGTTGGCTCTTACCTCTAATGTGAGACAACACGGAGTCTGGACTTTCCTCACTAATTATTAATTAGCGCGACCGTATATGATACTTACGCTCTATATTATACCATTTCTACGCTACTTTTTCCTCTTTCTCTTTACCAAAAAGTACACTACACCAACAGGAAGAAGAAGTAGAGGTGAAAACACCAAAACCCATATCCCAAGATTTAACAAACCCTTCAAAACAGAAACCAAAGCATTTAAAGCCACCTTAAGCTCCCCCAACGGCCTCCAAGCCTCATCCGAAATATTCAACCCCACCTTATCAATACTAAATGCTACAGTTATATATGAATAATCTGTTTTACTATCAAGATACCTCTTCTGTGCCTCATATCTCTCTATCTCACCCCTCACATTACTAAGCTCTTTTTGAACAGCTAAAATATCTGTAACACTCTTAGCATTACCTAAAATACCAACTAACTGACTCTCAACACTCCTTAAATTCTTAAGCCTAGAAGTAATATCAATATATTCTTCTGTCACATCCAATGTAGAAATTCTTGCATACTCTACCTCCACACCCATCTCTTTAACATCCTCATAGTAGTCCTCAAAGTCTGCAACAGGAACCCTCACTGTAACATTTACCACCCTATCATTCCCTTTACCGTAATCATCTATATCCATAACCTGAGCAGAATATTTTGCATTTACCCCTTTTAACATCTCTAAAGACGCATCTATCTTCTCGACAAGAAGAGATATACTACCATTCTTCTGAATCTTAGAACCCTCAAAACTACTCTCTACCTCATCAAATGCAACATCATCCTGCTCATACAAAGGAGCAACATCCATATTCACAGTTGACTTACTATTCCGATACCCAACAATCGCATTACCATCTCGATATTGAAACCTAGCTCTAGCAAACAGAACACTAACAAAAACCACCACACCTAAAGCCAAAACCACAAAAAGAATAACAAACAAAGTTCTCTTTCTCATATATTGAAATATTAAAAATATGATATATAAAAATATACCCTAACCACAATACTTAATCAACAGAAAAACATCTCTAAGATAACCCTACCAAAGAAAAGATTACCTCCAAACTATCCTCCTTGCTACTCTTAACCCTATGCAAATATCCACACTCTAAGCATTTGTAATATATACGATACCCACCATGCCAAGGCTCTGCCTTAATCGGCTCCATTAAACCACCACAACTAGAGGCCCTATCCCCTGGATTAATATCTACATGTTTAGAAAAAAGACAAACAGGACAATGGTCTGTATACCCATCACCCCTCGTACTACTACCACAATGCTCACAAGTGAAATCTTCAATCTTCCTCTGAAACCTTCTTCCCATACCTTAACTATCTCTTTGAGAACTGAGGCTTCTTTCTAGCCTTAAGTCTATGATATTTCTTTCTCTCAACCTCTCTAGGATCTCTTGTTATCAAACCAGCCTTCCTAAGAACAGGCTTCAATGTCTCATCCATACTATAAAGGGCTCTAGCCAACCCCAATGTAATACTATCTGCCTGAGCAACAATACCACCACCACTAACCTTTGCTACAAAATGATACTTCCCCTCCAAACCAGTAGTTGTAAATGGCTTCATCACCTTATCTAGTGCAGCAGGAGTACTAGCAAAATATGAATCAACAGCCTTACCATTAACCATACTAGCCTTATCTCCAACAAAAAGCCTTACTCTAGATGTAGACCTCTTTCTTCTCCCTATACCTTCAAAATATTTCTCCTTAGCCACTTACTTAAGCCTATTAAAATTTATACTCTTTAGGATTCTGTCCACCATGCTTATGCTCTCCAGCTGGATAAACAAAAAGCCTATTCATTCTTAAATCTCTCAACTTGTTCTTAGGTATCATATTCTTAACAGCATCCACAACAACCTTAGTAGAATCCCTTTTCATCTGATCTGCAAAAACTACCTCTCTCCAACCACCAGGATACCCAGAATGACGATAGTAGATCTTCTTATTCTCTTTCCCTCTACTAAGCTTCACCTTATCACTATTTATCACTACTACATAATCACCACAATCAACATTAGGAACAATCTCAGGCTTACCCTTACCAATCAAAAGAGAAGCTACCCTCGTTGCTAATCGCCCAAGAATCAAATCCTGTGCATCTACAAGATACCACTCTCTCTTTACATCTTCTTTTTTAGTCCACTCTGTCTTGTACTTCATTCTTTAGTTGGTAATATAAATTAAAGCCCTGATCTAGACTTAGCTCTCTCTTTCTTAATAACCTCTGCCTTCTTAGGCAAAACCTTCTTAGCTCCCAAGTTCAATATATTTCTCTTAACTGGCTCCTTTTTCTCCTCAACTTTCTTCTCCTCTACCTTTGCCTTACTACCCCTCTTACTCTTTTTAACTCTCAATCCCCCCACTACTATCTGAGACATCTCTGAATTATCTCCATCCCTAAACCCTACCTTTCTAATCAAAACCTTACTATCCCCCTTCTTACAAAACTCCATAAATTTCTCTACCAACCTCCTATTACCCAAAATCTCCTCTAACACTCTTCTAACATTCAAATCTCCCTCCCTCTTTACTGTTTTTAGAATAAGGGACTCTATCTCACCCTTAACTACCTTAGCCTTAACAGTGGTAGTCTTAATACTACCATTTTTAACCAGTGATCTAATCTGGTTTTGTACCAAAGCCTTCCTATGCGAACTCTTCCTCCCTAATTTTTTAACTCCAATCTTGTTATACACAACTATTCACTCTTAATATTAATTCCATAAGTACCCAAAAGCTCTACAACCTCATTAAGCGACTTATTCCCAAATCCTGACAAAGAAAGTAAATCATCTACAGATACATCTCTTAAATCTCCTACTGTCTTGTATCCACCAGACAGTAAACCTGTCTTTGACCTCTTAGATATCTGCAAATCTTCAATTCTCAAGTCATTAACCTCATCATACTCTTCCTCAACAACCTCCTCTACTTCAACAGTATTAATCTCCTCTTCTCTCTGCTCTACCTCTTTCTTAGAAATCCCCATAGCAATCATTACCTTACCTGCAAACTCCTGCAAAATCTTAGCTGACTCCAAAAGAGCATCCTTAGGAGTAATACTTCCATCTGTCTCTACCTCAATTACTACTGCATCTAAATCCGTCTCCTGCCCCTTACGAGTCTGCTCAACACTAATACCTACTCTCTCGATGGGAGTAAAATCACAATCTAGAGGAATCATTCCACCCTCTTCTCTATCAATATTTCTAGCATCCCTATACCCAACACCTGACTCTACAACAAGCTCCATAACTAACTCTGCAGAATCATCTGTTAAATTTGCAATCACAATATCTGGAGTAGCAACTGTAACACCAGACTCCACCTCAATATCAGAAGCCTTTACAACCTTCTTACCCTTCACAGACACCTTACAAATCTTCTTATCTTCTGAATCTACTCTAAACTTAACCTGCTTAAGATTAAGAATAATGGTTACCAAATCCTCCTTTATACCATTCAAAGTAGAATACTCATGCTTAGCCCCTTTTACCTTAACAGCAGTAACACCAGCACCTACCAAACTTGAGTAAAGAATCCTTCTTAATGCATTACCTAAAGTATGACCATACCCTCTTGGTAATGGAGAGATATCATAGATACCAACATTACCCTCTTCTTTCTTTATACTAACTTTTATATCTTTAAATACTTCCATGATTTATATAAAACAAATTATTATCTAGAGTAGTACTCTATAATGAGGTTCTCACGAATCCCCTCATCAATTTCATCTCTAATAGGTAATCTAGCCACCTTAGCCTTATTACCCTTAGACTCAATCCATTCAGGAGTAGCAAAAAACTTCTCCGCTGGAGCCAAAGCTGCCTTCTTCAACTCCAAAGAATCTCCCTCTTTCATCTCAAAAGAAGGAATTGTAAATTTCTCACCATTTAAAAGTACATGACCATGTACTACATACTGTCTAGCAGCAGACCTTGATGGAGCTAACCCTGCTAAGTAAAGCACATTATCTACTCTCAACTCTAACAACCTTAAAAGCTCTAACCCCTTATCTGTATTGTATACCTTAGATCTCCTATCTGCTTCTACATACATATTTTTAAACTGCTTCTCTCTCACACCATATGTCCTCTTTACCTTCTGCTTCTCTCTTAACTGCAGACCGAAGTTTGAAAGCCTAGCTCTCCTCTTATTCCCATGCTGTCCAGGTGCAAAAGGCTTCCTCTTAAGACCACTCTTCTCTGAAAAAGACCTAGAACCCTTAAGATAAAGTTCTACACCCTCTCGTCTACTTAATCTCTCTTTTGGTCCAGTATGTCTACCCATTTATATCTAAATAAAATATTACTTTCTTGGTGCCTTCCTAGGTCTACAACCATTATGAGGCAAAGGAGTCTTATCCACTAAAGTTGTAATCTTTAACCCTGCAGAATCTAAACCCTTAACAGCTGCATTTCTACCTGCTCCAGGGCCACTAACAACAACTTTAACATCTCTCAAACCATATTTTTTAATAGCCTTCTCCGCTGCATCAATCGCTGCCTTAGTAGCTGCAAATGCTGTACTTCTTCTAGTCCCCTTAAAACCTACAATACTAGGGCTACCCTGTACTAATACCTCTCCATTCATATCGGTAATAGAGATAATGGTATTGTTAAATGTAGATTGAATAGTTGCAATACCAGATGACACACTCTTCTTAGCTTTTTTCTTAGCAGTTGCCATATATATTAAGTCTTTTCTAATTTACGATTTAATCCACCTACAGGTCTACTCCTTCCCTTTCTAGTATGAGCATTATGTCTAGTTCTCTGCCCTCTAACAGGTAAACCTAACTTATGCCTAGTACCCCTGTAGCTTTTAATATCTTTCAATCTCTTAATCTCTCTAAATACCTTCTGCCTTAACTCTCCTTCCACCTGATAGTTCTTGTCCAAATACCCTCTAATCAAATCTAGCTGAGACTCATCAAGATCTTTTACAAAAAGAGTCCCATCTATCTTAACCTCTCTACAGATATCTTTTGCAGACTTCTCTCCAATACCATATATACTCATTAAAGAGACCCACAATCTCTTATCATTTGGTATTTCTACTCCTGCTACTCTTGCCATATATATTAATATTATTAAGTCTAGTTAAATATTTACCCCTGCCTCTGCTTATGATTAGGGTTCTTTCTACAATACACATATACTCGCCCTTTTCTGCGAATCGTATAACAATCTGCACATCTCTTTTTTACCGAAGCCTGTACTTTCATTTTTATTTCATTCTATATGTTATTCTCCCCTGCGTTTTATCATATGGGGTCATCTCTATCTTCACCCTATCTCCCTCCAAGATTCGAATGTAGTTCATTCTCATCTTTCCTGATAAATAGCCAACAACCTCGTGCTTTACACCATTTACATCAATTTCTACTAGAAATTTTGTATTAGGTAAGCACTCTTTCACCTCACCTTCAAATTCATAAACTTTCTTTGTATCTACGGTCATAAACCCTTATCTATAAATAAATAGAGTCCTGAGCATTATATCAAAAGTATACGCCTTTTTCAAAGATTTAAAGCCACTTTCTTTAGGAATATCACCAGGAAAGCTACAAAGACGAGTTAAGCATATCAAAAAGAGAAACTTTTTACAACCCTAACAACATATCTAATCCCTCTGCTTCCCTTGAAACAAGAAAATCATAATCTCTTTTATTGTCGGCCTCCTATTGTACATTAAACACCCAATCTCAAACAATTTGTATGAAATTGCGATTGCAATAACGACATAGACAATACCAAACACAATTGTAAGCACTAACTCACGTGGAGGTAACGTACCCAAAGAATTTCTTAATACAGCAACCATATATGAACTAAATGGAAAATATGTAAAAATCCTAGAAATTAATGATTCAGGCTCCATAATTAAAGGCTGAATCACATACAAAGGAGCAACTGAAAGCATAACAAAGATAGTAGAAAGATTCCTACTATCCTCTGCACCAGTACCAATTGCACCAACACCTACCATTACCGCACCAAAGAAAATGAACCCTAAAATTATCATCAAAATCGTAAACGGCAATGTCCTAAGATCAATATTATTTAGATTAATAGGTAAACTCATATCCAAAAATTTTGTTGCAACAAATGTCAACACTACCGCAAATATTAACCATATCAATAGCTGTGTCAGTACAACAGCCATAAGACCTACCATCTTACCAATCATCAAGGACTTCTTATCAACAATTGAAAGCATTGTCTCTATCATCCTATTCTCTTTCTCATTTGATACACTCTGAAGAAGATAGGTAGAAGAGATAAATACTGCCATGAAGAAAACTAACATTGAGAGAATAGGGACAATGAACTTATCAAACCCCTGCTTAGATTCATTACCCTCAGCATCTAATGTATACGTCTCTGATGTTATCTCACCACTGAGTAAAACCTTAGATCTCTCATTCTCAATACTCTCAATTGCACCTGATTTAATTACACCACTCATCAATGCAGGAACATTAGCAGCCCTCATCAAATCCCCATCGTCTTTATAAAGAACTTCATATTTCAATGTAGACAAGAAATCCTCTGGAAGAACCACTAACACTATCTTAGAATCATTAATCAACTCATCTTTAACAGCCTCTTTACTCTCAGCCTTAAAAAGAGGAGGCACTATTTTATCACTTGGAATAATATCCTGATTATCAACAACATACACCTTCTCTAAAGAAAGACCCTTCTCCATATTCTTACTCGATTGATATGATGACCACCCAGATATAAACATTATCAATGCCATAAAAATTGGAAAGAACAAAGTAGAAGCCCAAAACGAACCCTTTTTAACAATCTTTAGATACTCAAATTTTGCTATATCTTTTACCTTACTCATCTTTCTTACTCATTAATTCAATAAATATATCATTAAGACTAGGAGCATCAACCTCCATTTTAATAATTTTGGTCCCATTCTTAATTAAATCGGTAACTACATCATTTGGATCAGTACTCTCATCTTTAGGAGCTATCTCTGCAGTTGTATTAGTCACAGTACTCCTATACAGTTTAGTATCCCTCTGTGGAGCCTTACCACTAAACTCAATCACAATATTATTACTCCCATATTTCCTTCTTACCTCTGCAACCCTCCCATACTCAACCCTTCTTCCTTCTTTAATCATCACTATACTATCCGACATCTTTTGAGCCTCATCGATAACATGAGTACTGTAAAGAATTGTTGCCCCTTTATGAGCTTGTTCTATGAACTTATCAACAAATAACTGCCTATTCATAGCATCTAAGCCCTTAAACGGCTCGTCCAAAATTAATATCTCTGGCTCATGAATCAGTGCCGTACCCAACTGTACTTTCTGTTGCATACCCGAACTTAACTGTGCAATCTTCTTAGCCCTATGCTCATACAGATCAACATCCTTCAAATATTTCTCCGTTTTAGACTTAGCATCACTACGACTAAAACCTCTTAGTACAGCCGTATACTCCAATATCTCAAGAGGAGTAACATCCTTGTAGATCCCTCTCTCTTCTGGAAGATATCCAATCTTACTATTCACCCTCTCTGAATATTCTTCTTCATTTATTAATAACTCTCCACTATCTGGAGTATATATTTTCAAAAGACACCTAATTGTTGTTGTTTTACCAGAACCATTTGCACCTAAAAAAGCCATAACTTCACCCTCCTCTACATCAAAAGAGAGATTATCAACAGCCTTAAGATGACCAAAAGATTTTGAAAAGTTCTTAATATGAATGGAGTAATCTGTCATACGCAGAAATATTAACAGGAATATTAGGATAAAATCAAGTACATTTTTTACTGATTAAGTCCTAGCTTTAATACCACCTCTTTATGAATCTCCTCTATACTAGGAGATGCATCTATCTCAATTAATATGCCCCTAGCCCTATACGTATCTAATATTGCTCCTATCGTCCTATTATACTCTCTCAGCCTATTCTTTATCCTATCAGGCTGATCATCTTCCCTCTGAATTAATTTAGTACCACATCTATCACAATATCCTTTTACCTTCTCTGGCTTATACTTCTCATGATATGTAGTATCACAGTTAGGACAGATCCATCTAAGTGACATTCTCTCAATTGCTGCCTCTTCAGAGAGAGAAAAGTGTACAAAGTAATCTAATTTCCTATCTACACTAGCTAAAGTATTATCAAACATTGGAATCTGACCAGGATCTCTAACAACGGATATAAAGGCCCAATTCTTCTGTCTATCAAACTGTAATATCCATTTATCTAACATGCTATACACCAATTCATTTGGAACCCATTGTCCTTTTGACCAATAGTTGTGAGCTTTAATAGCTTCCAAATCAGCCTGTTTATACATAGCTCTAAACATCTCTCCAGTAGCAATACTCTCAAACTCATACTTGTCTCTGAGTAATTCTACTTGAGTATCTTTACCACTACCTGAAGGCCCATGAAAAAGAACTGTCTTCATCCCGCTAGCTTATAGTAATATTAAATGTACAGATTTTAACCTAATAAAGAATAAGGTATTGCGAAAAATTACACAAGAGGAATAGAGAGAAATTCCAAATAGTAGTTATAAATATCGATCGTAATCTCTAACTACAATCATAGAAGAAACCTCTCTCCTAATATCTAAAACTACATTAACCATAATTAGAAGACCTGTACCTGTAATTACAGTAGCAGTCATTAAGTTAAGAGATATCAATATGTTGGGAAGTATAGAGATAATTCCTAAAAATACCGCACCCACAGAAGCTAATCTAAATGCAACACTTCTTAAGTACTTTGAAGTATTAGGACCAGGTCTAATACCAGGAATAAAGCCACCCTGCTTCTGTAAATTCTTTGCCAATTCATCTGTCTTGAATACTACTGTTAAGTAGAAGAAAGAAAAACCAACAATGAACAAGAAAGTCAAAGTATTACTAAAGTAAGGATTCTCTAACAATGCCATAGCCTTAGTAGTAAAATCAGTAATACCATCTCCCATATTTTTACTAAGTATAAATTTCCCAATTAACTGAGGAAAAGAAAGAAGTGAAACTGCAAATATTACTGGCATCACTCCAAACTGTACTAATTTGATAGGGATATAGCTATCCATCGCACCACCAACTCTTACCCTTCTAGAATATTGTACTTTTATCTTACGCTGTGCCTCGGTAATATATACAACAGAAATAACCAAAAGAAGTGTAATAGTGATAAACACTCCCTTCTGTAGCGGATCCATTAATGTAAAGTTCGATCGAAGTGTACCAGGAATACCAGCAATAATACCTAGAAAGATTAAATATGAAGACCCTCCACCTACACCACTTTCAGAAGTTAATTCTGCTAACCACATTACAAGAATAGAACCTGCTGTTAGTGTAGCAACCATTACAATTAATTCTAATGTTCCTAACTGTCCTACTAACCCAAAACCTCTCAAAGTAGAATATATTACAAAAGACTGCATAGCTGCTAAGGGAACTGTTAATAATCGTGTATACATACTAATCTGTTTTCTACCCTCAGGTCCTTCATTTCTTAACTCCTCTAACTTAGGAATCACACTTCCTAACAGCTGAAATATGATAGACGCACTAATATATGGACTTAACCCTATCGCTGCAATAGAGGCTGTTTCTAATACACCTCCTGATACAGTAGAGAGCATATCTCCAAAACTACTACCTTCAAAAAGAAGCCTAATAGCATCTGCAGGTATACCAGCAACAGGAATAGCAGCTAAAAACCTATATGCAAGTAAAACTATTAAAGAAAATATTATTTTTTTTCGTATCTCAACTGTCTTAAAAATACGTTGAGTTACCTCGATAAATTTGCTCATATTTATAGAAGTTACTTTATAGTCCCTCCTACTTTCAATAGTTTCTCCTTAGCACTAGTAGAAAGAGGGATACCTTCTACTACAACTTTCTTCGTAATATCACCAGAACCCAATATCTTAACTAGTTTTGTACTCTTAGAAATTAATGCTTTCTCCTTCAAGGACTCAATACTAACAACCTCATTTGCCTTAAAGTTCTTTTCCAAAACATCCAAATTTACAGCAGTAGCCTCAATCTTATCCGACTTTTTAAAACCCTTTCTCTTAGGCATTCTTCTAAAGAAAGGAACATTACCTCCTTCAAAAAATACTAAGGACTTATGTCCAGCTCTAGATTTTTGCCCCTTACTTCCTCTTGTAGAAGTATGACCTCCTACTCCAGATCCATACCCTCTACCAACTCTCTTTCCTTTCGTTATTCTCTTTTTCCTTTTTGGAATATTCTCTAAATACATAAATCTATATTAATACTTTAACTCTTCTTTGTCTTTTTAACAGGCTTTGTTGCTCTCTTTTCTTTCCTCTCTTTCTTTTTCTGCTCTTTTTTCTCTGCTCTCTTTTTCTCCTCCTTAATCTTTCTCTCTTTATCTACCTCTTTCTTTGCCTCTACCCTATCTCTCATATTTTTCATCCTAGAAAGAACCCTTGCATTTCTTAATCTCTTTAAAGCCTCGTATGTTGCATAAGCAGAAACTATTGAATCTGTAGTACCTAGTAATTTACCATACACATTCTCTATACCTGCTAACTCCAAAACAACCCTAACTGATGAACCAGCAATTACACCAGTACCAGGTCTTGCAGGCCTAAGTAGAACCTTTGCTGCTCCCTCCTTATGCAAAATCTCATGAGGGATAGTGTCACCTACTAATTGAATCTTCTTCATTTTCTTTGTTGCAATTCTCTCTCCTTTCTCTACAGCACTCTTAGTATCTACTCCCCTACCTAATCCAACTCCAACAGACCCTGCACGATCTCCAACAACTACCATTGCACTAAATCTAAGCCTCTTTCCACCCTTAGTTACTTTAGCAACTCTGCGAATAGAGACAGTTTTCTTATCATATGCAGATCTCTCTTTTTGAGTTTTACTTTTATTAAACATTCAATTATTTAACTAAATCTTAATTCCATTCTTCTTTAGCTCCTCTACAAACAGAGCTATTAACCCATGATATCTATACCCACTTCTATCAAATACCACCTCTTTAATCTTCTTCTTCTTTAAATCAGAAGCAAACTTTTTAGACATCTCAACTATCCCCTCTCTTCTCCTCTCTGCTCTCTCTCCCATCAGTACAACACCTTTCTCATCATCAGCAACTCCACTATAAAAGTATCTGTTGCTTTTAAAAACAAATACCCTTGGTTTATCAGAACTACCTACTAGATTCTTTCTAATATGCATCTTTCTTCTCTCTCTTTTTTCTGCTTTATTCTTTTTCATACTATGCTATTACACTTGATTTAGAACTCTTTCTTCTAACATACTCTCCCTCATATCTAATACCCTTACCTTTGTAAGGCTCAGGCTTTCTAATACCTCTAATCTTTGCTGCAAATTGCCCAACCCCCTGTTTATCATGACCTTTAATTACAATCTTTGTTTCTTCTGGTACTTCAATTTTAATACCCTCTGGACTCTCTACCTTAACAGGATGATTCCAACCCAAATTCATCACAAGAGTCTCTCCTTCCATCTTTGCTCTGTACCCTACACCTACTAATTCTAATCTTTTCTCAAAATCTTCTTTTATTCCCTTTACTGCATTTGCAAGAATTGCTCTAAAAGTACCATGCAAAGACTTAGTAAGTTTCTCATCATCAACTCTAGTAAGAAGCAAAGCATTCTCCTTTACCTCTGCCTTTAATTGCTCTGGTAATCTAACAACATTCTCCTTACCAGATCCAGAAACAACTACCTTTCTTCCATCTACTACTACTTCTACTCCTTCTTCTATTGTTATTGGGGCTAACCCTATTCTAGACATCTCTTTAATTACCAAACTTTACATATTAACTCTCCTCCTAATTTCTCACTCTTGGCTTGAGAGCCTGTCATGAGACCTTTGGAGGTAGAAATAATGGAAATACCTCTACCATTCATAACTGGTACAATCTCTCTACTACTAACATATATTCTTTGTCCAGGACTACTAACTCTTTTAAACTTAGTCACTACTGGCTCAGAACCATCATATTTTACAACTACCTCAATATTCTGCCCCTCTGTTTTAAAATCTTCTATCATTTCTTCTTCCTTAAGAACTCTTAAAAGCTCACCATTCATCTTAGTAAGAGGTACTAATACTGATTCCTTTCTTCTCTCTATTCCATTTTGTAATCTAGCTAAAAAATCTGCTACTAAATCGTTCATTGTATATATTTAATAAATTACCATATTGCTTTTTTAACACCAGGAACTTTACCATCACTGGCCAACTTCCTAAAACAAATTCTACATATTCCATAATGTCGTATATATCCTCTTGCTCTACCACAAAGTTCACACCTGTTATATACCCTGGTTCTAAACTTTGATTTTTTCTTCAATTGTTTAGCTTTATGCTCTTTAGCTTCTGTTGACATCTCTCTTAAATGGGAACCCAAACTTATCTAAAAATAGCTTAGCCTCTTTATCACTCTTTGCAGTTGTTACAATAACTACTTGTAAACTTCTAACTCTTCGAATATTGTTAGCATCAATCTCTGGAAATACTGTATGATCCTCAATACCAACGGAGTAGTTTCCTGCACCATCAAATGCCTCTGGATCAAGACCTCTAAAATCTTTTACCCTAGGAAATACTACATTAACTAACTTATCAAAGAACTCCCACATTCTCTCTCCTCTTAAAATTACAGAAACCCCTATCTCCATACCTTCTCTAATCTTAAAAGCAGACACAGCCTTTTTAGCTCTGTTTACTACTGGCTTCTGCCCAGTAATCTGTGTAACAATACCAACAATATCTTCTAATGCCTCTGCCTCTTTAATAGCGGCACCAGCACCAACATTTACTACTATCTTCTTCAGAGTAGGTACCTCCATTACATTGGTGTATCCCTGCTCTTTCATTAGCTCATTCCTTATTCTATTGTTATATTCATCTCTTAATCTTGCCATATTTATTTTGTTTCTTTCTTACTTTTAACTACTTTCTTCTTAGTTTCAGTTTTCTTTTTAGCTTTAACCTTCTTAACCTCTTTCTTCTTCTCTTCTTTTACAACCTCAATACTCTTATTACACTTCTTACAAATTCTAACAACACTATCCTTCTCTCTTTTTATTCCAACCCTAGTACTCTTACCACAGCTATTACAAACCATCATCACCTTAGACACATCCATAGGTTTTGTTATATTTAATATCTCTGACACCTTACCCCTTCCATCTCCTTTTACATGCCTCTTATACATATTTACTCCCTCAACAACAACCTTAGCCCTCTTAATATCTACAGCAACAACCTTACCCTGCTTACCAGCATCTTTACCATACAAAACTTTTACCATATCTCCCTTTTTAATCTTCATTTTTATTTTTATTAAATTACAATACTTCTGGTGCAAGAGATACAATCTTATCAAAACCCTTCTCCTTTAACTCTCTTGCTACTGGACCCAATATTCTAGTCCCTCTAGGATTTTTCTTATTATCTATTATTACTGCCGCATTATCATCAAACCTAATATATGATCCATCTACTCTCTTATGTTCTTTCTTTACCCTAACTACTACTGCAAGTAACATCTCATGTCTCTTAACAGCACTATTTGGTAAAGCTTTTTGTATAGAGACCTTCACAATATCTCCCAACCCTGCATACCTAACCCTAGAGTATCCAGGGATACCAATAACCTTCCCTATCTTTGCTCCACTGTTATCCACTATTTTTAAAAATGTTTCTCTTTGTACCATATCTATTTCTTTACAACTATCCATCTAACATTCTTAGAGTAAGGCCTAGACTCTCTAATTACTACCTTATCTCCAATTTCTAACTCCTCATCAGTACGAGCAAAGAAGATCTTTCTTCTGTTAATTACCTTCTTGTAGACAGGATGAGACTGAGTAGTATCTACTCTAACCTTTACAGTCTTCTCCATCTTGTTGTTCACCACAACTCCTTCTAATTCTCTTTTCTTTCCCTTCTTGCTCTCACTATTTTCCATTTTTATTTATATATATTTTATCTATTAAAACGGCTTGTATTCTACCAATTAAAAGCTTTTATCTCAACCCTAATTCTCTTTTTTAGATACAAACTTAGTCTTTACTGAAAGCTTCTGAGCACCAAGTCTCATAGCCTCCATAGCTTCTTGCCTATCTACACCACTAATCTCAAAAAGAACTGTACCTGGTCTTACTACTGCAACATATCCTTCTACCTCACCCTTTCCTGCAATCATCTTACTGTTAGTACCCTTCTGAGTATATGGTTTGTGAGGAAAAATCTTAATCCACACCTTACCCTTTCTCTTCATAGATCCTGTAATTGCTCTTCTAGCAGCTTCAATCTCTCTAGATTTTATCCATCCAGACTGAGCTGACTTAAGACCATATTCACCGAAGGTAATTGTGCTATTTACAGTAGCAATACCTCCCATTTTTCCTCTCATCTCTTTCCTATATTTTCTTTTCTTTGGTTGTAGCATACTTGTATATTAAAATATATTACTCTTCAATATCTGTTTTATCTCCCTTATATACCCACACTTTTATACCCATTAATCCTGCATCTAGAGTCTCTGCTGTTCCCTCTGCATAGTCGATATCTGCCTTAAATGTCTGAACAGGTACTGACCCAGCATTTACCTTAACTGTTCTAGCTTGACTAGCATTATTAATACGACCAGATACCCATATCCTTATTCCCTTAGCACCTGCCATCATAGCTTTCTCTTTTGCATTAGCAACTAAAAGCTTAGAAGGCTGTCTCCTTTGGATACCTTCCGCTATTGAATCTGCAATTATCTTTGCTGAAAGATCTGCCTTCTTTACCTCTCTAATTTTAACCTCAACATCCTTCTTGGTCATTTTGGAAAGTTTCTTCTGTAAAAGATCTATACCTTCTCCTCCTCTACCGATAGCTACACCTGGTCTAGCAACAAAAATCTCTATCTCTATCTTATTTAAAGTCCTTTTAATAGTAATATTATCTATACCAGCATCTTTCATCTTTTCAGATACCATCTTCTTAATCTTTACATCTTCAGCAAAAATATCTGCATACTTTGCTTTTCTTGCATACCAAACAGAATCCCATGTCTTGTTCAATCCCATTCGTACTGCATTTACATTAACTTTTCTTCCCATTACTTTACACTTAATTCTAAATTAATATGTGATCTTCTCTTCTTTATTCTAGAAACTCTCCCTTTAGAAGCAAATCTCCATCTCTTCAATATCGGAGCCTCATCTACAGAGAGATGAGATATTACTAAATCTCCTTCATCTACATTAAACATCTCTTTTGCACTAGCAATTGCATTCAACATTGCCTCTTTTAGTACCTTAATTCCCTTCCTGTTTTCTACCTGAAGAATATCAAGAGCCTCTGAGACACTTTTACCCCTAAGCATATCTGCAACTAATCTCAACTTCTGTGGAGACTGTGCAATATTTTTTACTTTTATCTTTGTACTTTTAACTTCCATATATATTTTCTAAATATTATTCTTCAAATCTACCGCTACTACCGTAGACCTTAGCTAATTTACCTTTCTTTGCATGACCTCTAAACTTTCTAGTAGCTACAAACTCTCCTAACTTATGCCCTATCATTGACTCTTCAATTAAAACATCCTCATGCTTCTTTCCTCCATGTACTGCAAATGTCAAACCAACCATCTCTGGTGTAATCGTAGATGCTCTAGCCCACGTTTTAATAGGTTTTCTACTTCCACTCTTAAGAGCCTCTTCTACTTTCTTCTGTATATTTTTATCTACAAATGGTCCTTTTTTTAGTGATCTTGACATACCTAAAAATCAAAAAATTATTTCTTAGCAAAAGGCCTTGTCTTAGTCCTTCTCCTCTTTATTATATATTTATCTGTTCTCTTGTTCTTTCTTGTTCTTGTTCCAATTCTGTTACCCCAAATATCTTTAGCCTGACCGATAGAACCCTTACCCTCACCACCACCGTGTGGATGCTCTACTGAGTGCATAGCCATACCTCTAACTGTAGGTCTCCAACCCAAGTTCCTCTTTCTACCTGCCTTACCTAATTTAATGTTAAGGTTGTCTTCATTTCCTACCTGTCCAATTGTTGCCATAGCGTCTGCTGGTACTAACCTAATCTCTCCAGAAGACATCTTAATCTGTACATACTTACCTGTAGGATCGATACCCTGTACTACTATCTCCTGTCCTGCAGATCTACCAAATGTCGCTCCCTTCCCAACCCTATTCTCTACACAGTGAACAACTGTACCAGATGGAATATTCTTTATTCTCATTGCATTACCTGGTAAAAGATCAACCTTCTCACCAGAGACTAAAACATCTCCAACACTGACTCCCTTTGGAGCAATTATATATCTTTTATCTCCATCAACATACTGTAAAAGTGCCAAGTAAGCTGTTCTGTTAGGATCAAAGTAAAGACCTACTACTTTTCCTTCAATGCCAAACTTATCTCTTTTAAAGTCAATAACTCTAATTCTTCTCTTAAAACCACCTCCTCTATGCCTTACAGTTATCTTCCCTTGGTTATTCCTTCCTGCTTTTTGCTTCTTAGGCAAAGTTAACCTCCTTGGACCTGACTTCTTCTCTAAATGAGACCTGTCTTCCAACTTGGTTCCTCTGCGTGTTGAAGTTGTAGCTTTAAATGATCTAACTGCCATATTAAGTATTTAAAAATTCATCAATTTTATCTCCCTTTTTAAGAGTTACAACAGCTTTTCTAATATCACTCCTTCTACCTTTTCTATTTGTCCTCATATCAACCTTCATCTTCCCAGGTTTAATTACAATATTTACATTCTCTACAACAACCTTATATTTCTTCTCTATTTCATCTTTAATCTCAATCTTATTAGCCTGTTTACCAACTACAAAAGTATATTTATTTTCAGCATTAGCAAGAGCATAGCTCTTTTCCGATATTACTGGCTTTATTACTATACTTTTATTTTTCATTCCCTAATCTTTCTTCTAATACCTTAATTGCTTCGTTATCAACTAATATCTTTTTTGCATCAACAACATGCTTTACATTAACCTTTAAAGGATCTCTTACTGTAGCATTAGTTGTATTCCTTAAAGCTAGAGATACATTCTGCTCAGCAGAGATGAATAAAGTTTTAGAATCTATATCCTTAGTTAAAGTAGATCTTAATTCCTTAAGTTCTTTATCACTATCTATATTTACAAACTCTAAATCTTTATCACTTAATCTTTTAGAAAGCATCACACACAAAGCTTTCTTTACCATCTTCTTATTTATCCCCCTCTTCCAATTCCTATCTATCGGTCCAAATGTAACACCTCCACCAACCCAAAGAGGAGATCTAATGGAACCAGCTCTCGCTCTACCTGTTCCTTTCTGCCTCCATGGCTTTCTACCTCCACCTCTAACATCTCCTTTACCCTTTACTAAAGATGTGCCTTTTCTCTCATTGCTAAAGAAGACATAGAGTACTTGAGCAACTAAATCCTCGTTGTATGGAACTTTCCATACTTTAGGATTTAATTTTGTCTCTTTACTTTTAGTTGTTTTTACTTCTTTCTTAGGCATATATATTATTTACTAAAAACTACTACTAAACTTCCATTAGAACCTGGTACTGGACCTCCAATTAAGATAAAGGTATCCTTTACATCTACAACTTTCTTGTTCTTAAGCGTAATCTTCTTACCTCCCATTCTTCCTGCCATTTTCTTACCTTTAAACACCCTACCAGGATCTGCACCTGCTCCAATTGACCCAGGAGCTCTTAATCTATCTGATTGACCATGTGTTCTTGGTCCTCCACCAAAACCCCATCTTTTTACCACTCCTGCAAATCCCTTACCTTTAGAGATACCACTTAGAGAAACACTCTCTCCTTTTTCAAATATTTCTCCCTTAACATCACTACCTATTTTCATATCTTCAGTAGGCTCTATTTTGAATACCTTAGTATATCTAGGTACAAAGCCTAACTCCTTGTACTGACCTTCTAAAGATTTCTTTCCTTTCTTTTTTCCAAGAGCTAACTCTACCTCTCCATCTCTAATATTGGCTATCTTGCAACCCTCAACATCGATAATAGTGACTGGTACAGCCTTCTCACCGTCAAATACTCTTGTCATTCCTTTTTTAATTCCTAGTATAGCCTTCATTTTCGTATAAATATTATTACTGTATTTCTATCTCAACCCCTGCTGGCATCTGTAGATGCTGAAGCGAATCAATGGTCTTTGGGGTAGGATCAATGATATCGATTACCCTCTTATGGGTACCTATCTCAAAATGTTCAATTGAACTCTTATAGATGAATGGAGATCTGTTTACTGCCATCTTTCTCCTTTTCGTAGGTAGAGGAATAGGTCCTGCTACCTTTGCACCAGTACTTATCGCAGACTCTATGATACTTTTAGCAGACTTATCCAGTACTACTGCATCATAACCTCTAAGCTTAACTCGTATTCTTGCTGTTGCATCACTCATTCTATCTTAAAGAGCTAAATTAAACTATTAAAGCAGAGAGGTAAACTTAATTACCTCTCTGCAGTATTTTTTATTTTATAATTTCAGTTACAATTCCCTTACCTACGGTTTGTCCACCCTCACGGATAGCAAATCCTTGCCCCTTCTCTATTACTACTGGAGCTACTAAGGTTACTGTAAACTCAGTATTATCACCAGGAGCTACTAATTCAACTCCTTCTGAAAGTTTTACCTCTCCTGTGACATCTGCTGTTCTAACGTAGAACTGTGGCTTATACCCACTAACAAATGGAGTATGTCTTCCACCTTCCTCTTTGTTCAAGATATATACCTCAGCTTTAAACTCTGTATGAGTCTCTACTGAACCAGGCTTGGAAAGAGTTTGACCTCTCTCTACATCTGTTCTCTTAAACCCTCTTAGTAAAATACCTACGTTATCTCCTGCCTGACACTCTTTCATAGATTTATTAAACATCTCAATACCTGTAACAGCTGTCTTCTGAGGTTTTCTTCCCATTCCTAATACATCAACCTCTTCTGCTAGCTTAATTACACCTCTCTCTACTCTACCTGTAACAACTGTACCTCTTCCTTCAATAGAGAAGACATCTTCGATAGGCATTAAGAATGGCTTCTCAATATCTCTCTCTGGCAACTCAATATATTCATCAACCACCTTCATCAACTCCTTAATATCTTCTTTACCCTCTTCCTCTCCATTGAATGCTTTTAGTGCATTACCAACAACAATTGGAGTGTCAGCATCATATCCATACTTGTTCAAAAGCTCTTGAATATCTGCTTTGATAAGTTCTAATATCTCATCATCTGCATCTCCAAACTTGTTAATAAATACTACTAACTTAGGTACACCAACCTGCTTTGCAAGAAGTAAGTGCTCCTTTGTTTGAGGCATAGCACCATCATCAGATGAAACTACTAAAATTGCTCCATCCATCTGTGCTGCACCCGTGATCATATTCTTAATGTAGTCTTTGTGACCTGGGCAATCTACTAATGCATAGTGCCTGTTATCAGTCTCAAACTCTACGTGTGCAACTGAGATAGTAATAGACTTGTCTCGAGCCTCTGGATCTTTGTCCAATTTGTCGATCATCTTTGCGTCTATTTGTGCATCCCCTGAAGAGAATGTCTTAATGATACCGCGAACCAAAGTTGTCTTACCGTGATCGATATGACCTAAGGTTCCGATATTCATGTGTGGCTTTGTTCTATTAAATTCTGCCATGAATATAAAATAAATAATTTATATAAATATATTGTTTACCTCTACAATTAATTGTCTACTTAGTATTAATAAGCAAACCTGCGCTGAATATTATCAAAAAGACAGAAGATATGCAAGTATCTAATTACTAATTTTTAACTTCCTTGTACATTCGCACCCCCAATTTCATCTGCAATATTTTTAGGAACCTCTGCATAGTGAGATGGTTCAATACTAGCGCTACCTCTACCACTTGTAAGAGACCTTAATTCACTGGTATATCCAAACAACTCAGAAAGTGGAACTAGTGCATTGATAACAGTAATACCACTACCAATATCTTCACTACCTTGAATCTGACCTCTCTTACTACTTAATGATCCCGTTACATCACCCATATATTCCTGAGGAATCTCTACTGCAACATCCATAATGGGTTCTAAAAGAATAGGATTTGCTTTCTTACAACCATCTCTAAATGCCATAGATGCTGCAATCTTAAATGCTACTTCAGAAGAGTCAACCTCGTGATATGAACCGTCATAAACAGTTACCTTGATATCAACAACTGGATATCCTGCAACAACACCTGCCTTTGTTGCCTCTACAACTCCCTTCTGTACTGCAGGAATATATTCTTTAGGTATAGTACCTCCCTTAATTGCATCGATAAATTCAAAGCCTCCTCCTTGTTTGTTAGGTTCAATCTTAAGCCAACAGTGACCATACTGCCCCTTACCACCTGACTGCTTTACATACCTTCCCTCTGATTGTTCACATATACCCTTAATTGTTTCTCTGTATGCTACCTGAGGCTTACCTACATTTGCTGCAACATTAAATTCTCTCTTTAATCTGTCTACCATAATTTCTAAGTGAAGCTCACCCATTCCAGAGATAATGGTTTGTCCTGTCTCATGATTTGTTTCAACTCTGAATGTAGGATCTTCTTTAACAAGCCTTGCTAATGATTCAGACATCTTCTCTTCATCAGACTTTGTAGCAGGTTCAATAGCTTGAGAGATAACAGGTTCTGCAAATGTAATCTGTTCTAGAATAATGGGGTTATTTTCATCACAAATTGTATCTCCAGTTACAGAGGCCTTTAGACCTACAATTGCACCAATATCTCCTGCTCTGAGCATATCTACTTCTTCTCTATCATCAGCGTGCATAAGAACAAGTCTTCCTACTCTCTCTTTAACATTTTTTGTCGTATTTAATACATACGTACCTGCTTTAATAACACCTGAGTAAAGTCTAAAGTAAGAGAGATTACCTATATGTGGATCATTAACTATCTTAAAAACAAGACCTGCAAATGGCTCACTTTCATCTGCTTTTCTCTCAATCTCGGCACCCGTTTTAGGATGATCTCCCTGTACAGGAGGAACATCTAATGGAGAAGGAAGACACAGTGTAATATAGTTTAACAAGGTTTTAGCCATAGGGGATCTAGAATCTCCACCTAATACTGGATATATCTTGTTTTCCAAAGTCCCTTTCCTAAGAACAGTTTTTAACTCATCTACTGTAATCTCTTCACCTTCAAAGAATTTCTCCATTAAGCTATCATCTAACTCAACCAAAGTTTCAACTAACACAGCCCTATACTGATTAACCTTCTCCTTCATATCTTCAGGAATCTCAATCTCTTTTAAATCTTCTGACTCTACAGCAGAGTACTCATATGCCTTCATCTCTATTAAATCTACATATCCATGCAAATCTGCCTCTCTTCCAATTGGCAAAACTATAGCTACTGCCTTATTACTCAATCTTGTTTTAATCGTACCAAAACTCTTTTCAAAATCTCCCCCTATTAGATTAATCTTGTTCATAAAACAGATTCTAGGTACTTTATACTTGTTTGCTTGTCTCCAAACTGTCTCTGATTGAGGCTCTACACCCTTTCTTCCGTCGAAGATAACTACTGCACCATCCAATACCCTTAAAGATCTCTCTACCTCTGCAGTAAAGTCTACGTGTCCTGGTGTATCAATGATATTAATTCTGTACCTCTTCCCATCATAATCCCAGAAACATGTTACAGCTGCAGATTGAATAGTAATTCCTCTCTCTCTTTCTTGTTCCATAAAGTCTGTTGTTGCAGCACCATCATGAACCTCACCAATCTTGTGAATCTGACCTGTAAAGTATAAAAGTCTTTCAGTAGTTGTAGTTTTACCAGCATCAATATGTGCGATAATTCCAATATTTCTAATCTGCTCCAATGGCATTTTTACATCATACGTTTGCATATTGTTAATAATAAAATTTAAGACCTAATGGGATATTAGGATAGAATACGCAATGGGGATTATAACAAACTAATTAATTCTAGCCAATAGCTTCTGTGCATCATCTGTTGTTAATCTCTGCATATCATACTCTATAGATTTTTTAGAGTAGTTTCTGGCCTCATCTAAGTTCCCCTCTTGAAACTTTAGATATCCCATTAACAAATTATACCTAGGGTCATATTTATCCAATTCCCAATATGTATCCAGAGTCCTCTTTGCCTCATCCAATTCGTTATTCTCTATAGCAATCTTTGCTCTCCAGTATAGATACTCTCTCTTGTATTCACCCTCTAACTCCTCGTACTCTACTTTTTTAGAATAGTACAAAATCTTTTCACTCTGCTTTGTTAAATATGAAAGCTTAATGTAATAGATATCTACCCAAGGCTCTTTAAACAAAAGACTTGCTTTTCTTAAAACCTCTTCAGCCTTTGTAGTCTGATTATTACTTAGCAGTAAATCTATATACTCTTGATACAACTTAACATCCCCATTATCTCCTCCAAAAGATACTGCACTATCATAGTAAGAGAATGCGTTGTTCAAATCGTCTAACATATAGTAATTACGTGCTACTAACCAATATAGATATTGATTTAACTTACTTAATGTCGTCACTCCAACTAATGTATCCAAACTCTTCTGATAATTACCACTCTCATAGTACCCTTTCGCTAAGAGATAGAGTCCATCTACATACTCTCCCATATCTTTTTTAACAGGCTCTAATACAACTACTGCTAAGTATGGGAATTCTGCACTAAGATAGCTATTTGCTAACTTAGCTCTGTTGTACAAGTTATTATCATCTAAACCATTTAAAGTAGCCTTCCAATCAGCATACTCTTCTTTCATACCCTCCGATGGCTCTATTTTAGATATCTCACTCTCTGCTTTTTCATAGTCCGAAAGAGCCAAGATATATGATGAGATTAATCTAACTTCTTCAACTAAATCTGTACTAAAAGTAGTTTTTAAAATACTCTTCGCCTTTTCAATATCTCCCTGTTGCAAGTATGTTTTAGCAATATTTAAACGTACAGAGTCATTATCTACATCAGCAGATTTTGCTAATTCAAAACAAACTAATGCCTGAGAATATTCATTACGATTATAGAAGGCCTCACCAACATCTTCATACAGCAGTGCCCTATCCTTATCATTTAGCTTGTTCGCTGACTCATCCACTATCTTCTTTGCATCTTCTACTCTCTGCTTTTCTAAAAGCAAATTTACTATCCTTTGATGAGCTTCAAATTTAGAAGGAATTAACCTAGTAGCATCACTTAAAATCTCCATAGCAGAGGAGTACTCTTTACCTTCAATTAATAGGTCTGCCTGAGATATTAGTTGATCATATTTAGCGATATCCTCTTTAGAGGGTGTACAACCAGAAAGTAGCAATACACTAACTAAAAGGATAGCCATATACAATATTGTTTTGTGTAAGTTTTTCATATTTATACCAACTAGATATTCCTAATCCATTTTACACATGTTTTTACAATCATGCTATACTCCTTAATACCATGCTCAAGTATAAGAGAGTATATACTGATATTGATATACAAAGAAGAAGAGAAAGGTACAAGTTTAAACAAAAGATACTAATTACTTTACTAATAGCTGTCCCCCTATTAACCATATTTCTGCTCTCTTCTGCAAACATTTCCGCTCTAGCTAGTGAAGTGAATAACGTTAGTTCGGATTTTGATATTAAATATCTAGTATTTGGAACTAATACTGAAGTAGAGAGAAGCTCTAGAAGACCAAAGCTCATTCATATAAAGAGAGGAGAATATGTATATACAATATTTACACTAGAAACAGATATATACAAAATATTACAGGGATCTTTCATAAGTCTGAATAGTAAAGATAGGGTCATTATCAATACTGAATATATTAAAAATGGTAGTTTAGTAAGGATAGTACAAACAGAGAGTCTAATTGAGCAGATAGAGATAGAGATACCGTTTAATTCAGAAACTATTAAAACTGATAAATATGCTAAAGGAGAACAGAATATCCTTCAACAAGGAGTTTTAGGAGTCAAAACTCAACAATTACTTAGCTACTATGAAGACGGAATATTAGTAGATAGAGTAATACTTGCAGAAAGAGTTGTTAAAGAACCTGTCAAGCAGATTGTAGAAATTGGAACAGCTTTCTACTCCCTAGCAGGTATAGAACCTAGAGGATATAACTGTCCATATTGGTATCAAGTAGTAGACGCAGGTCCATATACAGAGGAAGAGAAGAGATGGCTAAAGTTTGTAATGCACTGCGAGTCAGGTTGTAATGCGGAATCTAACAAAAACTTCTACAAGGGACTCTTTCAGTGGAGTCCAACAACATGGAGAAAGCAATTCTCTGAAAATATCTTTGATGGACATGCACAGATAAAAAATACTGTTTCTAAATATAGGGCTGGAGAAAGTACAAGAGCAAACCAATGGCCAGCTTGTAATAAAAAGTACAATGAACAATCCTCACAATAGATATTAGCTATAATACTCACATATCTCTTCTGGAATTTCTCCTAAGAATCTAGATGGGATCTGAGTATTATACCCATCTCTTCCTTGTCTCTTTTCAGCAAATGTTAAAAAGAGCTTCTCTTTAGCCCTTGTAATACCTACATAGCACAAACGCCTCTCTTCCTCTAAATCATCTTCATCTAGAAAGGATCTAGAGTGAGGTAAAATACCCTCTTCCATACCCACTATAAATACATATTCAAATTCTAAACCTTTAGAAGAGTGTAAAGTCATAAGATTAACATAATCACCACTACCATCTTGATTTTTATCCGTCTCCTGCTCAATCAAATTTATCTCTTGCAAGAAGATATCTAAAGATTTCTCATCATATTCTCTAGCATAGCTACCTGCTACACTTTTTAGTTCTTCAATATTTTCCTTCTTGTACGCTGCTGCCTCAGAACCATCATCCATCCATTCAACATATCTTGTTTCTCTAAGAATTAAATCGATAATAGAGAGGACATCTAATCCCTGAGACTCTGTATATATACCTCCGAATGTATTAATAAGTAGAGAATATTTATCCAATAGAGAGATATTGCTCTCCAAAGATGAATACGAGATACCCTTAACTAATCTAGGTAGTGAGTTTTTTATCTCATATGCTGCAACAAGCATCTGACCTACTGTTAACTTACACAATTTAGCAATATCGTATAAAGCAGAAACTGACTTAGGACCTATCTTTCTAGTAGGAATATTAAGCACCCTTCCTAAACTAAGCTCATCTTTAAGGTTATAAATAAACTTAAGATAGCTTAAGATATCTTTAACCTCTTTCCTTTCATAGAAACGAAAACCTCCCACCAACTTATACGGTATCCCATTTTTTAAGAATGCTTCTTCAATAGCTCTTGATTGATAATTCGTTCTATAAAGAACTGCAATATCAGAAAGAGTAGCACCTTCTCTTCTAAATCTATTTATCTCATCTACTACAAACTGTGCTTCTTCATCCTGATCTATAGCCTGATATACAACAATATTTTCACCAGAGCTTTTCTCTGTCCAGAGAGCTTTCTCAACCCTCAAGTTATTCTGTTTTATAACGGCTGTAGCAGCACTAATTACATTAGCACTAGATCTGTAGTTTTGTTCAAGTTTTACAACCTTAACATCACTAAAATCTTTTTCAAAAGACTGAATATTTTTAATATCAGCACCTCTCCATGCATATATACCTTGATCATCATCTCCTACTACACAAATATTTTTGTACTTTTCTGATAGGAGTTTTGCAAACATATATTGAGCATTATTAGTATCCTGATACTCATCTATCATGATATATCTATACTTCTCCTGATATCTATCTAATATATCCTTGTTTTCTGAAAGTAGTTTAACTGTAAGATAGAGTAAATCTCCAAAATCTACAGCATTCTGATTACTTAACTGCTTTTGATATAAAGGATATATATTAGCTGTAATATCTTCTAAAAAACCACCAAAGTAATTACGAAAGTTATCTGGAGATACCATTCTATCCTTTGCAGATGAGATGAAATAGAGAATTGCTTTTGGTTTAATCTGTTTAATATCAATATCCTGTTCTACGAGAATATCTTTTATCAAATTCTCTGAATCATCTGTATCAAAGATAGAAAAGTTTGGTGCTAATCCCATCTTAGATGCATTCTCTCTCAAAAAGAGAGCCCCTATCGAGTGAAAAGTCCCTATTAATGGCTTCTTATTCGTATTAACAGAAAGCTCTTTTAACAAAGATGATACTCTCTCTTGCATCTCTCCTGCTGCTTTCTTTGTAAATGTCACAGCCAAGATATTCTCGGGAGAGACCTCTTTTCTCGTAATCAGGTAAGCTATTCTGTTTGTAATAACTCTTGTCTTACCAGAACCTGCCCCTGCAAATACAAGAAGAGGCCCCTCTGTTGTCTCCACGGCAACCTTTTGTGGAGTATTTAGTTTTCCGAGAATAATATCTTGGGGTGCCACGTAGTTGATTATATTCAAATTGAATTAGAAGAGACAGTAAAAAAGGGTTATAAGATAAAGATATGGAGAATTCTTTACTATAAGCTACAACTCCTTAATATATTTCTGATAGACCCAACCTAGACTACCCTCTTTATACACAATCTCATACCATCCTTCCTCTTTTTTAGTTGTAATAAATACATCTCCGTCATTAGCCACCTCTACTTTTTTACAGCTATACCATCTACAATCTCTAATATTTACAAATCCATACTCTGGTGAAACAACCTCTACCAACTTATGAGAACCAGCGACAATTTTAAATTTTACTTCAAACTTAGACCCTTCAAATAGAGAACCAACATCTTTTGTAAAGACAAATTTCTCTCCATACTCACCAGGTCTATTCTTTGCAGCCATAAGGAAGTTAACCTCTATACTATCTCCAGGTGCTAAATACTTCCCTTCGATATATGCTGGTTTACTAAAACTTTGCCAAACTGAATTAATAGCATATGGACTCTCCTTACCATTTTCTGTAGAGATATATACATACTTTTTATCTAAAAACCAAGGGAAATCATTCTCATTCATTACTTTTACTTTAACAGGCAACTGCTTCCCTATCTCTATCTCTTCTGGATACTCAACGCTCTCTATACTAGCCTTATACTCTAAATGCTCTGCATCAGACCACTTAACAGAACTTAAAGCTCCATCTATCTCTGTTCTTAACGAAGAGAGAGACTTCTGAGCTACCATATATGATCTTTGACTCTCTTTACTAACAATTTTTAGATCAACAAAATCCCATGAACCTTTCACAATACCATATCTGTAAGAGAGAGTTTCGACTAATTCTTCTAACGATGTACTAACTCTAGGTGTTAAAGAAGAGCCGTCACTTAACAATCCAATCAATACGATATTTTCTCCACCTTGTAATCCTGGATTAGCCCCAACACCTCCCTTTGAAACCTCATACACATTTCCCCCACCATCTATTAAGTAGTTGTAAGGGATATCATTTAGCTTTAATCTTGTAATACTGTAGTAGTAGATTGCTCTAATTAATCCTTTAGAATTATTCTTTAACTCTTCATTCCCAACATGAACCTGAGAAATATATATCTTCATGGGTTGAGAATAGAGGACCTGTTGCTCAGCTAAGGCATCATCTAGTTTTAAATCTTGCCTATTTACCACTTCAAAAGCAGATACTACAGATCCACTTGTAAAAAGTAAGACAACAAAAAGAACTAATATTATAAATCTATTTAATATCTTCATTAGCATATTGTATCACAAAAGTTCTTTTACAAAGCAATATATCTAGGATTTACACCATTAACATAAAAGAGAGCAGGTACTGAATACTCTAAATCATCTTTGTACACCTTACATGTACTTGATATCTTAAAAACTGGAAGTAGATATCCTTGATTAGTATCTTTGTACAGAAGTATTACCTCAGATTTATCTGCAATACACCCTGTCACACTCTCTTCTATCTCTGTCCAAGAGTCATCTAGGTAGTGTAAATCTAATGTCTCTACTAATACCGAGGTATCTACATAGTGCTCTTTTGGATATTCTTTTAGATTAATATATGTTTCTAATTCCTTTCTATCAATTAAAGGAAGGAAAAAATCATACTCCTCTATCTCAGCAAGAAGAAGAGATGCTGATACAAGTTTTCCATTTTTATCAAACTTTAAAACATCCGTATATTCATATGCATAACTAAACTGTATCGGTATATCTCCTAATACTCTAGATGCATAATATGTAGTGCCTCCATCTAAATCTCTATGTTCTTTGTTTAAAACAAATTTATACTCCCAACCTAAATACCTATTAAAAAGTTCAGAAAATCCATCTACTCCCTTCGCCATAGATATACCTTCCCCTAGTTGAAAATTGAGGACATCTTCTAACGAATTGTATGAGAAAGTACTCTTTCCATCACTCCATTTAATAGAGGTATCCTTCTCTATCTCTTCTTTCTTTAAAACAAGACCCAACTTAGAGATCAACTCCTCTATATTTGAAACATGTACTTTCATAAGGACAGAGTAAACAGGAATATCTTTACCCTCTCCCTCCCTTTTCATATCCGATATGTTCACAGTAACATTACTCTTCCCTAAGTTATTAGCTTCTAGAGGTTCTTCAGGATATTTTTTCTTGTTAACCAAATATATTATCCCTACTACTAGTAATATTAAAATTAGGGAAATAATAATTACAAAAAATATATTTTTCTTACTCCATACAATTTTCATACTAAATATTTTTTAATTTACCTAGGTCTACTACAGCCAGATTCATCAGGTACTGAACATCCAAAGCTTTGCAAAAGAGACAGGGGATCAACTACAGACCCATTCTGCTTTGTTTCTAAATGCAGATGAACACCAGTCCAACAGTTTCCTACTTCTACTTCAGGAGGTAGTTGTACAACAGCAACTGCCTGACCACTACCTAGCTTCTCTCCTAGTGATGCTAATGGTTTAACATGTAAGAACTTAAAGAAATATGTATTTACACCATCTGAAGCAGTTAACTCTACAATACCACCTGCCTTAGAATTGTCTCTACAGTTAATAACTGCAATTCTAGTAATACGGCAATCTCCAGAAGAACAGAACTGAGGAGCATAGATATTTCCTACACTTGTTAAGTCAACTGGCATATTACTGGTATAGTTTTGATGGCTCCAACCTTGTACATCTTTGTACCCTTGAGAACATCCGTAAGAGCCTGCACCGAAAAGACATTGTTCTCCTGATGGAGGAGGAATTATAGGTTGGCCCCATGGATATTCTCCACTTGTCAACTCTTGTTCTTCATATGCAGAGCACATAATTGTTGTACCTGGTACTGTGTGGTAATACGAAAAGTTTTTCCTAAAGAAAGACTTAGTAGCACTTGCAGCTGTAAACCAGACTACTGCTATCACACCAAAAAGACCTATTAAAGCATATTTGGCAATTACAAAAAGCTGACCAATAACTCTCATAACAAAGCCAGAAATTGCTTGAGTCAACAATGCTGCAACAACAGTTCCAATGGGACCTAAAGTTATACCCAATGCTGCTGCCGCTGCTCCAATAAGTGATCTTACAAATACATCAATACCCCCCTTTGCTACCCATTTCTCTAGTAAGTGCAAAGCTTGTGATTTAACAAACCAATTCCTAACAGTAGGATTTTTTAAAAGCCAATCCATTACTTTTGTACGAACATCTTTTAACTTCCCTTGGAAGAACTGGTTTGCCTTCTGCTGTACTCTATATATCCCACTAAAAGCATGGGTTAGTTTTTTAAAGGTCTTTCCTGAATTTAAAAGTTTAGTTAATTCCTGCAGATCTACATCTTTATTTCCTGCAAGACTATTAAGTAGATTTTCAACAAAAGTATCAATATCCTTACTACTGAATCCAGCATCTAAAGATTCGGCAGTTATGCCAAGTCCAGCTAACTTGTCAAAACCAGGAAGTTTTTTAATCTTGTCCAACCTATTATTCAATAAATATGCAAAGCCTTCTCCATTGTAAAAGAATGTTTTAAATATAGATCTAGGCGTTAAGTAGTTTAAATTTGTCATTACTTGGTTATACTTACCTAGCATTTTAGAAGGGACCTCTCTTTTAACGAGTATTCCGTCTACGCCACCTACTGTTTTCTCACTTGATGGAAGAAAAAGAGAGTTTAGATTTTTATCATAAATAGAGCCATTAAGAATAGAGCCAACAAAGTTAGCACCATAGAGATTAGAGAAAGAGTTGTAATATCCTTCTAACTGCCCAATTCGACCAAGTAGAGTATGCCCATTAACTACACGCAAAGCTCCTTTAGCATCTCTCAATTCTTTCCTCAATCTTTTCTTCTCAGCAGAAGTAGTTGCACTTTTAAGATCCGTTCTAAGTTGTTCTATTGTATTATTTAATTCCAACCTATCCCTATCTAGAATATATCGAGCCTTTTTATACACTCCCCGTTGCTCATCAGAGATAGTAGGATCTGCAATTCTGTCATCTAGGTTATCCCTCTCTAACGACTTGTAAAGCTTTCCTGCAAAAATATCTACTCCTTCACTCTCTTTAAGAACTCCACCAACAGCTCCTGTAAATCTAGTTTCAATATCTGGAATAGTATGGCCATATCTTCTAAATAGCTCTCGTCCTACTTCTAATCTAGAGTTAGCTAGCGACCCATCAGGTCCACTTTCTCCCAAAAGTTTTGAAAAATCTGCTTTATCCTTCTCACTTAAACTTAACCAACTACTACCAAAAGTTTTTCTTCCTAAAAGTTCAAACGATCTGTTTGCCATAAAATCAAGATCTCTAGGCGAGAATCTCCCTCCTACAGCAGTTCCCTGTATCTTAGATTGAGGATCTCCTGAATGAGATGCACCATACTGTCCTAATGCTCTCTCTATTGCATAACTATCTGCTCTGCTAATAGTTCCTCCTAGTACTGCACGCTTTGCTTCTTCATCTCCATATTTATGTGCCCACGCAGTTGTGATTACATCCTCTGCCAAAGCACCAAGGAAAAGAGCTCTCTGACTCTTACGGATAGCATTTTGGGTCTTAATTGCTTTATCAAATGCTGCAGCAGGATCTCGAAGAAAATCAATCATACCCATGGTTGTAAACTTCACACTTCCGTACTCACCATACTTTATTCTCCCTATTTCAACATTCAATGCATCATTAAACTCACTGATAACGGTATCTGAAACAAAAGCACCAGGTCTTTCCAATGCAGCAAATATTCCATCTGTTAATTCACTATCTGCTGCTATACCAGTTGGAGTAATGGGTCTTCTCCTCTCAGGAGGTTTTTTTGATTCTTCAAAAAGAAAATCAAATACACTACCTAAAGCATCATAATTGTCTGACTTAGGTTTATTTGCCATAGATTACTCATATATCTTACTTAAACATACTTCCAATTAAAGGTATCTTAGAAAGACTTGCTTTTGCTGCTGCCATACCCTCACCTACAGCCTTAGGCGAACTTGGTGGGAACCAACTTTCTAAGAACTTAGGAGCTTGTGCTGCAAAGTAGAGTACAAATATTTTAAGAATAAATAACAAAAAACCAGATGTGGCATTGAGCCCATCTGGGTCATAGACATTTGGGTCTGAATTAACTAATTTACCTGGGAAACTAAGTAATAACTTGTCTCCAGATTTTTGTATTGCAGTTGGAATATTTACAATAAAGAGTACTACTGGAAATACTAACACATTCCTCAGGATTGAAAGAAACCAGTTTTTAATCATATGACTATTACCTGGTAGTGCTCCTGCAGTTATTTGAATGGGAGCCAATATGACAGAAATTAACAGAGAGAATAATGCTTTATACAATGCTATTAACACCTTAATAGCCCCAACTACAATTATACCTAATACTACCAAAAGAAGTATTAATCCAATAGTTCCGAGGATTGTAACTCCTTTTCCGAGCCATAACCATTTAGTAGCAGAACCAATTACTTTACTAATCACTGCAGTTAGTCCTTTTCCTCCAAGTACCAAACTTCCACTAGTCACTCCTCCCCCTATAAAAACTCCCCAACCCATTACTGCTTTCATTAATCCTCCTAGTGTAGCAATAGAGCCTGCTTCCATTCCCCCTTCTCCGAAGATAAACACAAGAAGACCTGTTAATACTCCTCCTAAATCTATAATCAGACCTGCTATTGCAAAACTAAAAGTAGCAAGTACTAAAGCCACTATTACTCCAGGCAATACATTACCTATCGTCACCATAGTTTGCCCTCCTAACTTGTGTCTAAACATAATCATAAATCCTGCAATAATCATAATAATTACAAAAACAACATATGAAAGATTTAACACCCTGTTCCAGAGACCTACAATACCACTATCTGTTAACACCTGATACCCTGAATCATGAGTTGCTGCATACAAGCTAACACTATTCTCTGCATACCCAGGAACCCACTGCTGTGCTAAATGCTCAGGGACATTAACAGTAGGGTATATTGCATATGCAAAATCTCCAGCATCAGATGCTAAACCCAATACTCCTCTCTTTAAGTCATAAGGGATATTAGGATTATGCTTTATTAACTCACTATACTCAGATATCTCCTCCCCACCTAATAGGGAAACTCCAAGCCATGCACTATTCATCAGTTGCAATCCTCCGCTACTTGCCATATTGTCATCATTTATATCAGCTCCACTCACTTGGTTATGAAACTGTTTAGTACCTTCAAAGTCGGGCGTAATTTTAACATCCTCCTGTGCATATACATTCAAAACACCAAAAAAGAAGAGAAGACTAAGACAGAAAAGCAAGGAGTTATAAAAGGCTTTCCTACTTACAAAGTCTTTTATACTCACAATCCCCTTATATATTTTGTATGAAATACTCATCTCTCGTTAATAATAAATTAATCTAAAATATTTTAACAGGAGTCTCTCCACTCCTTTTACTAGCTTCATCTGTTAAGAACTTCGTATACTCATCTTTAGATGGAGTTGCCTCTAGCTTAGGAATATCATCAAACTCTGATAACTTTCTCTCTTTATACAGATGAGAGAAGTCCCATGCACATTTAACTGTAGAACTTCCAACAATCCCCTCTATTCGAACCTTACATGCAGTAGTATAGTATACCTTGTCTGAATATTTACCTGCAGCTGCAGGATACATTGCCACTTTATTCCTAGTATTCATAAAAGCGTTTGTACAAACACCATCGGGACACTCCTTATCTGAACCAAATGGGGAGTTCATAACAACAATGATATCTTCTACATATATACAATCTTCAGACCTAGGAATCAGATTACCATTAGCATCATATTTATCCGGTCTATTACACTCATTCCATTTATAATCAGCTATATCTTGAATAATATCTACCAATGCTTGTGTAATCCAATAATTACAAGCCTTTCTAGATGAACTCGGCCAATCTATAAATTGTGCCTGACCACAATCTTCTATTGCCTTTTGTGCATCTACTTTTTCTAACTGACCAGGATATCTATGAGTTTTATTCATTAGAAATGTAGCTATCTTGTTTGACTTATCAGGATTTACATTAGATTTGTTATTACAATGCTCACACGCATTTACTAATTTCTGATCAACAACAATATCTCCCTCCTCTGTCTTCTGATCAGGTTTCTGTCCAAAAGCAGTAGAGTAAGGAGTTGCAAAAGGACTATCTTGTACAGGAGAAGTATATTCTATGATATTTTGACCTGGAGGAAGTTGTACATTAGCAATCTTTTCATCAAACTGTTCTCCCGCTGCTTTGTATATTGGTGTTGTAGAGGTCAACTTCCTATTCGAATCCTTAACATTAGAACCAGAGAGAAGCTCTAGAGGAACAGAGACTTCTACTAACTCTATCTTTGCATTCTTACTAACTCTCGTTCCAGATCTATGACCAGATTTGTAATCTACAGGTGTACCACCTTGAGCATTACATACAGAATATGACTGTATCTTTATCTTAGCACTTGTACAACCTTTAGATGTATCTACCGCATTCAACACTAAACCCTCTTCAGACTCCTCTACTTTCTTAATTGTAGAAGTATCCATACTATTTGATATCTCAGAAGGATTCTCTACAATCACCAACTCTTGGGTCTGCTGATTTAGTAAAATTGGCTTACTATCCCCCTTTAAGTAATTAATCACCACTACAAAAAGTAGTGCAACAAAAGAGAGCGTAAACAGTAGCAATATCGGTTTAATTTTTACATACAGCTCTTTTTTCTTCACAGGCAGTTGGTATAAAGTAATATACAGCCTACTTAATATTAGCTATTCCATAGTCTGAAAGCAATTTAACAACACTAGGAGTAGTAGAAGAACCAATAGTAGACAAATCTATTGAGATATTAGATTGGGACATTGCAAAATCAAAAAGCTTTTTACTATCCCCTAGAACATACATACGCAATATATCAGAGTTAGAAAATGAGAAGTAAGAAGATCCATCTTGTGATCTTGCATCACCAACAGTTAATATCCAATCCCCTTTTTCGTCTGGTATTGTAGAGATATATCCTGAGCTACCAGATGTTCCCATCTCATCTTCATCCACTATCTGTCCAACTAAAACCCAATCTCCTAATGTATCACCGTTTGTTAATACTCCAGATTTAGTTTCAAATGGAGGTGGTGTACTCAACAGTGGAAAGGTCTTTATACTATACATTTTACCTCCATTGTCGAATTTCTCTGTACCAGAATATATCTCAAAGTAATACTGAGTATCTGGATCTAGCCTTTTTGTCTCTACTGTATGTGAGTAGTAAGAATTTCTACTAGAGAGACCATCTCTAACATCTGATGCCTCTTCTGAAAGAGCTGTCTGAGAAGTACCATATTTTACATATCCTTCTTCTTTAGCAGAACTTCTCCAAACAACAGTAAAGCTAGTATCTGTTAAATTAGTAATTAATACTGTCTTCTCTCCAGCATCCAAAGAAGAGAAACCCTCTCCAGTCACTAAATCTAGCCATTTCAAGTCATGTACAATCTCGTACTCCATATTTACAGGTAAAGAAGGAGTTTCACTAACAGTAGGCTGAGGAGATGGAGTCGGCTTTGGATCTGGTTTCGGAGTCGGTGATAAAACTCCTACCCCTATCCCTAATTTAGATTCTTCAGGGAAGTAAGATATTAAATCAGAATTTTGTTCAACACGAAGAGCTAAAGTCTGATTTAATTTCCCATTACTATCAAAAAGCGCAGAATATTTACCCTCTAGAAAAGCCCCTTTGTCCACTCCACTCTTAGCAACTAATACTAACTCTGTATCATCTGTTACTTTTAACATACTTTTATCTGATATCTTTCTAAATGAAGAGAGATCTACAATCCAGTTTGCTCCACTAGGTATTGTAGAAGATACAGGGTATGCACTTTTGTTCTTTAAAAAGACATATATAACTACACTATCTGCAGATGTTCCCTCTACAGATCCATGAACAGGATTAGGAACAGGAGTATCAACTCCTACGGGAGCAGTAGTAAATACATATTCATTTGTTCCCTGTCCACTATACTTCTTACCTCCAGATACGATTAAGAAAGAATACTTAGTATTAGGTTCTAAACTTTTTAATTCTACATAGTGAGAAGTCCTCTTCCCTTCTCCCCTTTTATCTCTTACTGGACTCTGCTCTACACCATTTAAAACAGGAACAACATATCCATCTGAATCAATATCAGTAAACCATGTAACGGTAAGTGAGTTAGTGGTTAGATTTGTCACTATTACATCTTTTGGTACAGCCTCTGTACCTGCTTTAGAGAGATACTGAACCCCTTTATAAACAGCAAAAATAGTTAAGGGTATACCTAGTACGAGAATAGCTACAATTTTTAACTGTCTTTTCTGATAAGGAGTTAATTGCATCTATCAATAATACAAAGAGAGAGGGATAATAGCAACGATTTTTACTCTCTTTTAGATACTATTCCTTCTACAAACCCAGAAGCTGCAGCTAGTATAGATGATATCTTTCTTACAGGAGACACTATCGCACTATTTAACTCATATACAGTACCTTTTACTGTAGACACTATCTCCGTAGCATCTTCTAAAATTGTATTAGCCATATCTACAGTTTTACTAGCTTTCTGTATAACATCTCTAGAATCTGCTACTGCTTTTCTAGACTCTTTAATTAACAGAGCTATCTCAAAGAGAATAAAGGAGAAAAACCCTACTAACACACCAATAATTATCATCCAATACATAGGAGGAATTGTTTGCATACTTCTAATATTCACAGCTTATATATATTACATATAATGACTTTTTACTTAATATGTCAAGCTACTTAATGGTATAATTACTTAATGAGAACTTTCTTCATACCACAAAAACTCTCTCTAGGAGATACTACACACCTTTCAGATAAGGATAGTATTTTTGCAATAAAGAAACTTAATGTAAAAATTGAAGATATTCTAAAGATAGAAAACTATCAATATATTTTTAATGCAATAGTTGTAGATATTACTAAAAATAGTGTAGAGGTAGAGATAAGTGAAATAGTTTTGGAGAAAGAGAAGATTGAAGGTATAGATATTACAGTAATACAATCTTTAAGTAATGAATCAAAGTTTAATTACTTCTTAGAAAAAGCTACAGAGATAGGAGTAGATAGAATAATACCAATAGAGTCCAGCTACTCGTTAAGATCTAGAAACAAAGCAATTAGAGACTATGGACTTTGGAAGAAAATAGTACGAGATGCAACAGAGCAATCAAGAACACAAAGAGAAACAATAATTGAAAAACCAATCAAGTTAAACCAACTACAGATAGAGAAAGGAAGTAATAGGGTCTGTCTTGCTACAGAGAATATACAGTATTCAACATTAGATAAATACATTAAGAGTATAGATATAAAGAAGCCCTTTGTCATTGCCATAGGGCCTGAGAAAGGATGGAGTATAGAGGATTTAGAGATATTTAAAGGTTTGGATTTTAAGTTTGTTAAATTGAACAGTAATATTTTAAGAACAGAAACAGCAGGGTTAGTAATATCTTCTGTAATAAAGTATTTAAAAGGAGAACTTTAATGAAAAACAAAAGAGGAAGAAGTAAATTTAACAAAAAGAGATTGACTAAATACCAAGGTAGAGAAGATAGTTTTAAATATTACACTAAGGAAGATATCTTTCTTTCTAGAATGGCTAGTATCCTTCAAGTACCTAAAGGCAAGGTTGTTGGACTCTTCAGTCAAAGAACAAGGACAACAATTAGACTTAACTCTTTAAAGGCTAAACCTAAAGATACATATGAGAGATTAAAGAGAAGAGGATACAAGCTAGAGAGAGTACCTTGGGCAAATGATATATATTTTGTAAATAATAGAGATAAAGATGAAATATCACAGATAGAGGAGTATCAAGAGGGTCATTTCTACATTCAGAATCTCTCAAGTATTTTAGATACACTAATACTGGATCCAAAACCGAATGAAAAGATACTAGATATGTGTGCTGCTCCAGGTAGTAAAACTACTCATATTGCACAGATAACTAAGAATGGAGCCAATATCTTAGCAAATGAGTTAGAGATTAGCAGAACGAACTCTTTAAGAAATGTAATTGAACAGTTTGGAGCAACCTCAGTTAAGATAACTATGAGTGATGCAAGAGAGTTTGGTAAAAAATATCCTGACTACTTTGACAGAGTTCTTCTTGATGCACCGTGTAGTGGAGAGGGAATGATATATCTGAGAGGTCCTAAACCATTAAGGTTTTGGAGTATTAAGAAAGTAAAAGCATCTTCTACTATACAAAAGGAGTTAATAGAGTCTGCATTCAAAACACTCAAACCGAAAGGGACTCTTGTATATTCAACATGTACTTTAGAACCAGAGGAAAATGAAGGTGTTATTACCTTCTTACTAAATAAGTTCAACAATGCAAAAGTATCTAGTATTAACATTATTAACTCTGATACTTTTAAAGAGTACAAAAAATTTATCTCCCCTGGTATTACACACTGGAGTGGAAACAATTACCATCCATCTGTTAAAAAGAGTATACGCATATCCCCTTCAGCTGACATGATGGGATTCTTTATCACAAAGATTACTAAAGAGTAAATGTCTTAATCTAGAGTATCTACTGAGATAGTGCCATTTGGTTCCTCACCATTGTTCTCTGCTCTTTTAATACTAAGTTTCAATCTCCCTAGTTTGTCTTTCTCCAATATCTTAACTTTAACAGTATCACCCACCTTTAAGAATTTGTTTACATCTTTAACAAACTCATCTGTAATCTCAGAGACATGTACTAGTCCAGATACATTAGGAGCAATATCTACAAATGCACCATATTCCATAATTGAAACAACCCTACCTTCGTACGTTTCTCCTACGATAGGGACAAAGCTTAAACCTTTGATATACTTTAAAGCCTCATCTATGGAAGTCTGATCTGAAGAGTAAATATTTACAGTACCATCCTCTTCTACAGATATCTCTGCACCTGTTCTCTCTGTTAAATCTCTAATATTTTTACCACCTGGCCCTATTAACTCACCAATCTTGTCTACAGGGATTTTCTCTCTAGCAACCTTAGGTGCATACTTAGATATCTCAGATCTGGATTCTTTAATAACTCCTGCCATTACAGATATTACTTTCTCTCTAGCAATCTTAGATTTCTCAAATGTAGCCTTTACAATCTCCATGCTTAATCCTGCAATCTTGTTATCCATCTGAACAGCAGTAATACCATCTCTGGTACCTGTTATTTTAAAATCCATATCTCCATAGAAATCCTCTACTCCCTGCATATCTGTCAATATATGGAAAGAACCTCCATCTTCTACTACTAACCCTGAAGCGATACCTCCCACTATTTTTCTAATCGGTACTCCTGCTGCCATTAGTGCTAAAGAAGAACCACATGCAGAAGCCATTGAACTAGAACCATTCTCTCCCTGTATCTCTGACATTACTAAAATTGTATATGGAAAATCACTCTCTGAAGGAATAACTGGAATAAGAGCTTTCTCTGCTAACATTCCATGTCCTACAGCTCTTCTACTTGGATTAAGCCTAACCCTATCTGCTTCACCATATGCAAAAGGTAGATCATTGTAGTAGTGCATATATCTTTTCTCTTTCTCACCCAACATATCATCTACTAACTTTGCATCTTTCAAACTACCTAATGTTGCGATAGAGAGAACTTGAGTAATACCTCTAGTAAAGAGACCAGAACCGTGAACTCTAGGGAGCAAATCTATCTCAGCTTCCATTTCACGAATCTCATCTAAGCCTCTTCCATCAACTCTCTTACCCTTCTCTACAACATATTCCCTTAATGCCTTTTTCTGTAATCTATCATATGCTTCAACAATATCTGATTTAGAATATTTACCCTCAAAATTCTTAAAAGCCTCTTCCTTAGTAGCCTCATGCTTCTCTTTCTCTCCTGCCAAAAGATTCTCAAGAACTTTCTCTCCTAAAAATTCCGAAAGTTCTGAAACAAGACTCTCCTCAATACTAAATGGAGTATATTCCTTGTTCTTCTTTTCTAGCATATCAATAAATATATTCTGATTCTTAATCCACTCTTTCATCTCTGAAAGACTTAGCTCCATAGCTTCTAATACTTTCTCTTCAGGAATTTCATAACAACCTGCATCAATCATTGTAAAAAGTTCTCCATCTCCACCAACAACATAGTTCATCTTTTCTTCTTCAGATACATCCTCCATACTCTTGTACAAAGGAACTATCTTCCCATCTACAATTCCCATTCTTACTCCAGCAACTGGTCCATTGAAAGGCGCAGAGGAGTTAAGTAGTGCAACAGAAGCAGCATTGATTGCTAAAAGAACAGGATCATTTTCCTCATCATATGACATTACTGTCACTATTAAACTTACTTCGTTTCTGTAATCCTCTGGGAATCTAGAACGAATAGCTCTATCTATCATTCTTGCTTTAAGTACTGCATCATCACTAGGAAATCTCTCTATCTTTACAAACCTAGAACCACTAATCTTTCCTGAAGCATAAAATCTCTCTATATATTCAACAGAGAGTGGGAAGTAATCAACATCTCCCTGTGCAGGAGATGTATTTACATTAACCTCTACAACAGTATCTCCCATCTTAGCTAATATTGCAGACTCAGACTTTAGAGCTAGTTTACCAGTTTCGAAAGAACACTTTCTTCCATCTATCTCAAACTCATGTATTTTGTGATTAAAAAGCATAAATAAAAAACTTTAAATTATAAATAAGGGATATACCCTTTGTACTTTGAAGTTATAACAGGAGAGAGAAAAAAAAGAAAGATTTTTATCTATACTTTTATTTTCTTTAACAAAGCTTCATATCTCTCAGACTCGTTACTTTGAAGATATTGAAGTAATCTTCTTCGCTTACCAACTTTCTGAAGTAAACCCTTTCTAGAATGATTATCCTTCTTATGATCTTTCAAATGTTCAGTTAGCTTAAGAATCTCCTCAGTTAAGATAGCAATCTGAACTTCAGGAGAACCTGTATCCCCCTCATGAAGGGCATACTCTTTAACAATCTTTGACTTTTCTTCTCTACTTAGCGACATATATTCTAGATTAGCATTATGTAAATATTTTTACAATACTGGTTTTAAACAACACAAAGCCTATTTTATATCCTTATGGGCTATCTGTCAACTTGTCCACTATCTAATTACCTTGTAACAGTAAAGCTCGTCTCCCTCCTGAGCATCTACCTGTGGAGTAAGAAACACCCCACACTCCTCACCCTGCTTTGCTTCGGATATTACATCTTTATTCTTTTTTAATGACTTAATCTTCCCCTCCCCAATTATTTCATCATTCCTAACTACATAGCATTTACAATCTCTCTTCAATATACCCTCTTTAACTCTACTACCTAATATAACTGAACCATCAGAGAGAGTAAAAATCACTTTAATAACGGCATTCCCTATCTCCTCTTCTGCCTGCTCTGGTGTAGATACCATCTCTAATGCTTCTTCCACCTCTTCAATTAGTTTGTAGATTACAGAGTAGTTTCGAAGTAAAACACCACTATTCCTAGCAATATCTTCTACTCCTCGTTCACTACCTACTTCAAAACCTAAAAGAATAGCTTTAGAAAGTCTTGCCATCTCTACATCTTTGAGAGTAATATCTCCAACACCACTAGAGATGATATTAACTGTAAAATCCTCACGCTTTAACTTAGAGAGAGCCTTCTCAATAGCTTCTAATGAACCCTCTGAAGAACTTTTAAGAAGTACATTTAAAGAATTATCCCTCTCTTCTTTTTCATTCTTAAAAAGATCTTCAAAAAAATCATCTTCTACAAGTGATGTCTCTTCCTCTACTGTCTCTTCACTATACATAGAAGAGAGTAAAGAAGGGTCATTCTTTTCCAAAATATATACTTCTGATCCTACTGGAAGTAGTTCAGAAAGACCAATAACTCTACCTCCAAAACCACAAGAAAGTGCAGAAATATTCTCGTTATCTTCAGAAACAATACCCTTTACCCTCTCTACTTTAATTTTTCCCTCTGATTGATACCCTATCCAAGAACCTTTGCATAGGTCTCCAGAAGTAAGTACTAAAGAAGAGATATTCCCTCTAGAATGATCTTTTATTGATTCTAAAACATACGCCTTAGCAACAATACCCTTAGGTAATTTTTCTCTCTCTTGTAACCCTTCAACTTCAGCAACAAGAGATATTAAATCTAGAAGTTCAGATACCCCTTTACCTGTCTTAGCAGATATCTCTACTACAGGTATATTACCTCCCATACCCTCTATCAACAATCCGTTATTAACCAGATCTCTCTTTATCTTCTCAAGATTAATATCTGGTAAATCTATTTTGTTAATAGCGACAATGGGCTTAGCAGTAGAGTTGTTAATAATCTCTATAGATTCGATCGTTTGAGGCTTTACACCATCATTTGCTGCAACAACAAGAACTACAATATCCGCAATACTCCCACCTCTTAGTCTCATTAAATCAAAAGCTTCATGACCAGGTGTATCTATAAAGGTAATCTTTTTTGAATCTCCAGTAGGTACAGTAAATATGGAGATCTTTTGAGTAATACCACCTTCCTCGCAACTTTGGATATTACTTTTTCTAATGTAGTCTAAAAGAGAGGTTTTACCATGATCAACATGACCCAAGATAGCGACAACTGGGACTCTTTCAACAACCATATTTTGTTTCTTACTCTTTCGACTCATATATATATTTTAAAACTATTCTTTAGAAGAATCTTCTACAACATCTTCTTCTGTTTTATCTGCATACTCTTCTACTGCATCAGTAGCTTTAGTATCTACTACCTCTTCTCCTCCAATATTCACAATATCTATCTTTATACCTGTTAGTTTCCATGCTAATCTAACATTCTGTCCATCTCTACCAATAGCTAAAGAGAGCTGATCTGCATCACACTCTACTGTTGCAACATCATCAGAGATTTTAACAGACTCTACCTTAGCAGGGCTCAGTGCTTTTGCAACAAAATTCTCCAACTCCTCATCCCATTCTATAATATCAATCTTCTCTTCTCCTAACTCATTCATTACATTAGCAATACGAATACCTCTTTGACCAACACATGAGCCAATTGGATCTATACCCTCTTGGTGAGATACTACAGCAATCTTACTTCTAGAACCAGCCTCTCTTGCAACTGCCTTAATCTCTACAACACCAGACTCTATCTCAGGAACTTCTAATTTGAATAGTTCAATAAGGAATTGAGGATCTGATCTAGATATTAAGATTTGAGAATCGTCAATACTCTTCAAAAGCACCTTATACCTCTCTCCTACCCTATAGAATTCATTTGCTATCTGCTCCTCAGGTGGCATAAATGCAGTAGCTTTCCCTATCTCCATTACTGCAGAACCCTTCTGCATCCTCTGCATCAATGCTGTATATACTTCTCCTACCTTATCACTAAATTCACTAATAACTGCATCCTTTTCAGACTCCCTTATCTTTTGCAAAAGGACCTGTTTGGCTGTCTGAGTAGCAATCCTACCTAAATCATCGGAAGGCATCTCTATCTGCACAGAGTCTCCAATCTCCACATTAGGAGAGATTAACTCTGCCTCACTCAACGCTATCTCTGTATCTGCATCTTTTACTTTTTTAACAACCGTCTTTGAAGCAAAGAGCTTAAATTCTCCACTCTCTCTATCTACCTCTGCAAACAAATTCTCTCCAACTTTCTCATCCGTTTCTTCGTTCTCCTTTTCTACTCTTCCATACTTCTCTTTTTTAACAGCACTAAGAATAGCAGACTCTAAAGCAAGAAATACCTCCTCCTTATCTATTCCTCTCTCTGCTGCAATCTGATTAATAGCTGAAACTAATTCTGATGTTATAGCCATGATTAATACAATGAAAACAAATTAAAATATCTTTACTAAAAAAAAGGTGAGACCTTAGCCCCACCCTCTCCTTATAACTTCACTCTGTTATACCAAAAAATTTCAAGAATGTAAACCTTACATATCACTTAGTCTTTCCCACAGCTCTTTCTCTTCCCTAGATATCCTCTCTGGAATCTTTACATCAATACGAACATAAAGGTCTCCTTTGGACTTAGGTTTGTTTAGCACAGGAGCACCATATCCTTTAACTCTAAATACTGTAGAAGGTTGAGTACCCTTTGGGATTTTTAATTTAACAGTTCCATCTACAGCTTCAACTTTAACCTCTCCACCCAATACTGCTGTATGTACAGGAATCTCCTCTATCGAGTAAAGATCATTTCCTCTCCTTTCGAACTTACTAGAAGGTTCAACCTCAATCTCTATGTATAAATCTCCATATTCTCCACCTACCTCTCCTGCATTACCACCCTCTCTAAATCTTAAAACCATACCATCATAAACCCCCTCTGGAATCTTTACCTTAAGCTTCTCTTCTTTAGCCTCTAAGCCTAAACCATTACAGTAAGAACAAACCTTCTCAGGCACAGTACCTATCCCTTTACACTTAGAACATTCAGCCATTACTGTAATCTGACCTAAGAAACTACTCTGAACTTTTCTCTCTCTACCACTCCCTTTGCAAACATCACACGTCTTTCTTTCTCCTCCCTCACTACCACTACCTTTACAGTGCGAACATCTAATATTTCTCCTTACCTTGATCTCGTACTCTCCACCATGCATAGCTTCCTCAAAACTCAATCGTATTCTGTACCTCAAATCCTCTCCTAAATTACTCCTAGCTCGTGTACCACTAAAGTTAAAACCGAAATCACCACCACCAAAGAAACTGCTAAAGATATCCCCCATATCAAAAGGAGCTTGTCCATATGTACTGTATCCATTAAAACCTCCTCCTCCAGGACTAAATCCTTCTGTACCAGCATGACCATACTGATCATATGCCCTTCTCTTACTCTCGTCAGAAAGTACCTCATACGCCTCTTGAACCTCTTTAAACTTCTCTTCAGATCCAGCCTCCTTATTCACATCAGGATGTAATTTCTTAACTAGCTTTCTGTAAGCCTTCTTAATATCTTCTTTTTTAGCATCTTTTGAAATCCCTAGGACTTCATAGTAATCTCTTTTGTTCATAGACGGTATAATTCTAGCAAACAATTGGGAAGAGTGCCAACAAATGACATAGAAATATATAGTTGGTAATATAGATATATGGATATAAAGACAAAAGATGAAAAGAAAATAAAAAAGATAAAGAGCACAATTGCATGGGTACTCTGCTTCATAGGCTTAATATTAATACTAAGCCAAGTATTTCCACTAAGTAAATCATATATACAGGGAGAGATAGAAACATTAAAACAGAAACTCTTAAAAGACCCATTCCCTGATCAATACAGACAATATATCTCAAATGAATTTGCATACTATGACCCAGGTAAAAGCTACTTTGAGAATCTTTTCAATAGTGCAGAGAACTTACAATATCAAGGAGTATTTACATATGACCCTACTAGCAAAAGTAATAAACAGATTGAAGTAAACAGAGATTACAAAAAGAATATGTTCATATCTATCGAAAAGATTGGGATAGATAATATTAGGATTACTCCAAATGTAGAAAGTTCAGACGAAAAAGTATACGACCGATATCTTAAATTTGGATTAGCTCACTTCAAAGGAACACCTCTACCTGGTGATGGAGGTAATTCTTTCATTTATGGTCATAGTGCTGTACAGAGTTTCTTTAACAAACACTCTAATCTACCAGAAACTATTTTTACCAGATTAGAAGGTGTAGATATTGGAGATAGTGTAGTTATAAAAAGAGATAATATAGATATTAAATATTTAGTTAGAAACAAGAAGATAGTATCTCCAGATGACTTCTCCATCCTAAAAGCACAAGGTGATAAAGAGACGATAACTTTGATGACATGTTGGCCGTTAGGTGTTGGTACTAAGAGGTTAGTAGTTGTAGCAGAGAAGCTCTAATTTTTGTACAATATTCTAAATGGATAGTAAACAGAAAAAAACAGTAATATTGCTTTTTGCAGTAATAGGGATACTCATTGTATTAATAATAGTTGCAGCACTAATACTGAATAAGAAAAAACAAAATACGCAAGGAGGTGATACTCCAACCAGTAATGTTGAATTAATATATTGGGGACTGTGGGAACCTGCAGAGGTAATGCAACCTATCATCGATAAATATGAGAGTGAGAACCCCGGAGTTAAGATACTTTACTCACAACAAGCATTTAGAAACTATGAAAGCCGTGTATATACCAGATTAGAACAATCTAGTAGCTCGACAGAGCCTGCTCCCGACATTATAAGAATTAACAATACCTGGTTACCGAAATTTCAGAAATACCTAGAACCACTACCTACATCTATCCTCTCTGCTCAAGAGTATGCAGAAGAGTTCTACCCTACAGCATTAGACGATTTTACAGGCTCAGATGGAAAGATATATGCTATACCTTGGGAGATAGATGGATTAGCAGTAATATACAACAAACAATTACTAACAGAAGCAGGATATACAACACCACCTCAAGACTGGGATTCTTTTGTAGAAGCAGCACAGAAATTAACAAAAAGAGATAGTTCAGGAAGAATTACACAGGCAGGATTAGCTATCGGAACATCAGAAAATATCTCACATTCAGCAGATATTCTTGCTTTCCTAATGCTTCAAAACGGAGCTAGTATTATAAATAGTAGTAGAAACAAAGTAAGTCTTACATCAGAAAGAGCTGTATCAGCACTAAAAACATATTCATCTTTTGCACAGGGAGAGAAACCTCTTTGGGCACCATATTTAGCTAGTGACTTAACTACATTTTTTCAAGGTAAATTAGCAATGATGTTTGGTCCAAGCTGGAGGATATTTGATATAGTGCAAGCAGCACCACAAATTGAATTAGGAGTAGCACCACTACCACAATTACCTAACAATGACCCTGTATATTACGCTATGTACTGGGGAGATACCGTTAGTAAAGCCTCTTCTAACACAGAACAGGCATGGAAATTTGTTAACTTCCTAAGTCAGCCAGAACAACAGAAACTACTTTTCTCTAACGCATCTAAGATAAGGGCCTTTGGAGAGCCATACTCTAGAGTTAGTCTTAATAGTGACTTGCTTGAAAATCCATATACAAATGCAATAGCTGAAATGGCTCCAGCTATGAAATCTTGGCAGATGGGAGATCAATCATATGTTGAAGAATTGATAAGAGGAGCAATAACACAAGTATCTGAAGGAAAAGGAGAACCCAAGAGTGTTTTAGGAAAAGCAGAAGAGGATATAAATAATCAACTTGCAGTAACTAATAAATAACCCTTATTATATACCTAATGAATAACAGAAATGCCCCAAGTAAAAGTAAGAGAAAAAGTATTTTCCTAACCTTTCTTCTACTACTTTCTATTCCCATTTTTGTATACGGATTAATACAAGATAGCAACTTTGATATCAGAAACAGAGCCTTTGAAGAAATAGAGGTTAGTGAACGAAACCCATGTGTAATCTCATTCCCCAATGTCAATCCATACTCTTTGGAAATAGATAAAACATTTAGAATACAAGTAGATGCTCTCTCTGTGACCTTAGGCATACAAGCTATCTCCATTAAAGATGCAAATGGAGAAGAATATTTAACAAAAACATATGAAGATATGCCTAAAACCATCTCTGAGTCATTCTCTTTCACCCCTAGAGTAGCTAGAGAGTATAGTATTGAGGGAATAATGGTAGATATGAATAAAAAGAGCTACGAATGCGTAATTAGTAGCCCTTACGATATAGATGGAGTAAGAGCCATTAGTACTAACTCTAAGCCTGTATTTACAACACAGCCAAAAGATTCTAAACCATCACAGAGTATAAAGACAGGAGATATATACGAATATACATTAATAGCTGAAGATATAGATAAAGATACAATTAACTACTCTTTCTCTTTTACAAAAGGTGCTAACTGGCTAAAACCTACAGTCATAGAAGATGGTGGTGGAGGAAAACTAACTATCAAATTTAAAGGCTCCTCTCAAGAACCAGCCAGCTATCTAGCAAACATATTCATACACGATGGATACAGTGACCATCTCTCATCTCAATCATGGGTAATCTCTGTAAGTCCATTAGAAAACGATAATCCTAAAGTTAAAATAACATCACCAATACATAGAACAACAATCATTACCGAACCCCTCTTAAATATTAGTTGGGATGCATCTGATGACAATCAGATTATCAAATATGAGGTATACGCTTCACAAAACCCTACAAATGAAAAAAGCTGGATTACTTTAAGCAACAATATCCCCTACAACACTACCTCCTACCAACTAAACACAAAATTACTTAAAGATGGAACATACAGAATAATTGTTAAAGCAATTGATAATCAGAAACCAGAAGGAGTAGGTATGGATATATCTCAAGAGATAGTAATTGCAAAAGGACAAAAAGATGGAAAACTTCCTGATGACTTTGTCACTTTAGATAAGCCTCAAGTAGTTAATTTCTCTCCAACAAGTTCAGATACTGTTGAGAACAGAAAGCCTACAATAAAGGCCTCGTTAATAGCATCTGCAGGGGAAAGAATAATTCCAGAAAGTATTAAAGTCCTTCTAGATAACCAAGAAATTACTAAAGAGATTAAAATAAATCAGATATCTGACTCTGAATATACTGTAATATATCTACCTACAGAAAACATTACAAAAGGTGTTCATAAAGTAGAGATAAAATTTAGTGACTCATCAAACGAAGAGATAGAGAAATCATGGACATTTACAATCGGTTCAAAAGAAGATACAGAGAATTACAATATCTTTGGATATCTCATTAATAAGAGAGTAGCTTTAATAGTAGCTGGAGGAATAGCTCTAGTAGTATTAGCCATATTTGTTCCAATAATAATATTTGCTGTTTGGAAAGACGATTCAGAAAGAAAAGAGAGTAGAAAACCTACACTACCACCATCAATTCCGAAAGACAACATAGTAGTACCAGCATATACCAAACCTCCTGATGATGAGATAGAAGTATTAGTTTCTGCACCACAACCAACCGAAGAGAAGATTCCAGAACCAGATACAGACCTTAATATCCTTCTAGAACAGATTGAAGATAGTAAGGAGGAAAGAAAGTAAAAATATTCTCGAATATACAGACTCCTTTTGATATAATCATATCTATGCAAGACCTCTCATACGAAAATATTAGATCTAAATACCTAGATTTCTTTCTAAGCAAAGAGCATAAATTAATACCTAGTGCCCCTCTAGTTCCAGAAGATGACCCCTCTGTTCTCTTTGTTAATGCAGGTATGTTTCCTCTAGTTCCTTTCCTTAAAGGAGAAGTACACCCATTAGGTAAAAGATTAGTAAACTCTCAAAGATGTATTAGAACAGGAGATATAGATCAGGTTGGTAACGAATTCCATGTAACATCATTTGAAATGTTAGGCAACTGGTCATTAAATGATTACTTCAAGAAAGAAGCAATTGAGATGACAGTAGAGTTTTTTGTTGAAGTTTTAGGATTAGATATTAACAGGATATATGCAACAGTATTTGAAGGAGAAGGAGATATACCACAAGATACTACCTCAATAGAGATATGGAAAGAGATTTACTCTAAGTACAATATAGATTCAACTGACAGGATAAGAACACTAGGTAAAGAAGACAACTGGTGGGGACTAACAACAGGAGGACCTTGTGGACCAGACAGTGAGATCTTTTACAAAACAGATAACGGACAACTAGTAGAGATAGGAAACAATGTCTTCATGGAATACCTTTTAGAAGATGGAGAATACAAACCTCTTGGCAGACACAATGTAGATTTTGGAGGAGGGTTGGATAGGATTGCAAGTGTATGTCAAAACAAAGACTCAGTATACGAAACAGATATATACCTACCCATCTTTAACAAAGTAAAAGAACTCTCTAAATTAGAAAACATTAAATCTCAAAGAATAATTACAGACCATATTAAAGCTGCAACATGGATAATAATGGATGGTGTAATACCATCTAACTCTCAACAAGGATATATCCTAAGAAGACTAATACGAAGAGCAGTAAGACATGGTAGGAAATTAGAGATAGGAGAACTTTTTACAAAAGAGATCGCTAAAGTTGCAATTAATCAATTTAAAAACATATGGCCTCAACTACTTGAAAAAGAAGAATATATCTTAAATACATTAGAAGAGGAAGAAGTAAAGTTTAATAAAACATTAGAAGCGGGATTAAGAGAATTAGAAAGGATAATTAATAAAGATACAGGTATTGATGGAAAAGGAGCTTTTAAACTCTACGAAACATACGGATTACCACTAGAAGTAACCGAAGAGATACTTAAAGAGAGAGGATCTGAGATAAAGGAGAGAGAATCTTTCTATGAAGAAGAGAAGAAACATCAAGAACAGTCTAGAACTGCATCTGCAGGTATGTTCAAAGGTGGCTTAGCAGAACAATCAGAGATGACTACTAAATATCACACTACTACACACCTACTCTTAGCTGCTCTTAGAAAGGTATTAGGAAGCCATGTATACCAAAAGGGAAGTAATATCACATCTGAAAGACTCAGATTAGACTTTCCTAATAATGAGAAACTTACAGATCAACAAATTAAAGAAGTAGAAGATTTAGTAAACAAAGCAATAGATAGCGACCTAGAAGTCTCATTTAAGGAGTATCCATTGGAAGAAGCACTGAAGCTAGTTCCTTTTGCTGCCTTTGAGGATAGATATGGAGAGGGTGTAAAGATATATACTGTAGGAGATTCTACTAACCCATTCTCCATAGAGATATGTAACGGACCACATGTAAAACGAACAGGTAATTTAGGAAGGTTTAAAATATTAAAACAGGAAAATATAGGGTCGGGTATTAAAAGAATAAAAGCTATACTTGAATAAATATGCAAACAGAAAAACCCATACTAGCCATCGACTATGGTGACAAAAGAATTGGACTCGCCATCTCAGATTCTAAAGGAATCTTAGCTACACCACTGGATGTATTGGAGATAACAAAAAGGAGAGGAATAGATGAAATACTTCAAGACATACTTAATATTGCCAATGAGTATAGAGTAAAGACAATCTTACTTGGTAAACCTCAACAGTTTGATATAAAAGAGAGTAAATCTATTAAAAAAATAGAAACCTTTAAAAAGAGTCTCTCTAAGCTAACTAACCTTCCAATCATCTACTACGACGAATCATATTCTACAATTGAGGCTCAAAATATGCTACTATCGCTAGGACAGCATATCAAATCTTCTAAAGGTAAGATAGATAAAATAGCTGCTACCCTGTTCCTACAGGAATTTTTAAACTCTGAAACCCAAAAATATGAAAACCATAATTAAAATATTTCTCTTAGCCTTAGTAACTGTCATCTTAGGAATTTTTCTAATTAAGAAGAACTACAACAGTACCATAGAGGCTCCAAATAGTGATAGTACTGAGAAAGTGACATTTGAGATAGAGCAAGGAGCCACACTTTCCACCATCATAGATAATCTAGTCAAAGAAGGGATACTAAAAGAAGGCTGGGCAAAATATTTTGAAATATATATGAAATTAAATAAATTAGTACCTAAGATTCAAGCTGGAATATATCAAATTCCTAAGAACCTAAACATTAAAGAAATTGCTTCTGTAATTCAATCCTCAAAAGAACAAGCTGTATGGGTGACAATTCCAGAGGGACTAAGAAAAGATGAGATAGCCAATATTGTTGGAGAAGAGTTTAAGAAGGCAGATAATATCGAATACTCAGCAGAAGAATTCCTGAGTCTAACAACAGACCCTACCTTCATCGCTACCCTAGAACTACCATATACACTAGTAGATTTAGAAGGCCTTCTCTTTCCAGATAAATATTCCTTCTCTATAAAATCAGATGCTAAGAGTGTCGTTGAGACAATGATTAAGAATTTCAAAAGCAAGGTAGGACTCACAGATACATACGAAGATATCATTGTAGCTAGTATGGTAGAAAGAGAAGGACGTACATCAGAAGACAGACCGATGATAGCAGATGTCATAATGAGAAGATATGCAGAAGATTGGAAGTTAGAAATAGATGCTACACTCCTCTATCCTAAAAAAGATTGGAAAGCTACCATTACCAAGGCAGATAAAGCCTCTGATAATCCATACAATACATATAAATATAGAGGATATCCTCCTACACCAATATGTAATCCAGGGTTAGTCTCAATAAATGCAGTTAGAAATCCTAAATCTAATCCATACTACTTCTACATCCATGACAAAGAGGGTAATGTCCATTTTGCAAAAACAAATACTGAACATAACAGTAATGTACAGAAATATCTTAGATAATATAAACCTTTAACTGCCAATGGAAGTCTCAATAGATATGAATGACAAAGAACTTAATAAAGTTTCTAAAACAAACGGTACTAAGAGAAAGATTAAGGTACTTCCAATTTTAATAGCAATAATCTTAATTGCTGTAATCTCTACAGGAGCATACATGCTCTACAAGGGGTATAAAGTCTCTAAGGAGATAGGATTTCAAATATCACCAGGTTCAATACTACAACCAAAGCCAGACCCAGAACTTAAAAAAGATAGCACTGGACAATATACAAATGCCCTCCTTATAGGAATAGACACAAGAGAAAAAGGGAATTTAATGAATACAGATACCATAATGATTGTATCCTACAACCATAAAACAAATGATGTTGTAATGATATCCATACCTAGAGATTTTAATGTTCAAATCGAAGAGAGAAGAGTTTGGTTTAACAAGATTAACTCTGTATACGCAGTACATGAGAGAAGAAACAAAGGATCTGGTTTAGAAGCACTTAAACATGTAGTAGAAGATATGACAGGAATTGAGATACAGTATCATGCAATGATTGACTTTAGAGGCTTTATAGATCTAATAGATGCTGTAGGAGGAGTATATGTAAATGTTGAGAACTCATTTACTGACTACAAATATCCAAAAAATAAAGGATATGAAACTGTTAAATTTGTAGCTGGTCCACAATTAATGGATGGAGAAACAGCTCTAAAGTATTCAAGATCCAGACACTCTCAACAAAACTATGAAGGCTCAGACTATGCAAGAGCAAGAAGACAACAGAAAGTAATATTGGCATTCAAAGACATCTTACTAAGTTCAGAGACCTTACTAAACCCTAAAAAAATTACAGACCTAATGAGTACAGTACAGAACAACTTAAAAGTCTCAGAGTTTGATCTAAACGATATACAAGCTGGTATAAATATATTTAAAAAATTCTCTGATACCCAAGACCATTCCTACTCTTTCGTACTAGATCCAGCAGCAGGAAACTTTGCAATAATTACTACCGATGTATATGAAATAATGCCTAAAGAAGGATTAGGAAAATATACCAAAATACAAGAGTATGTATCTCTTCTACTCCAAAACCCTAAGCTATACTCCACAAACCCTTCAATAAATGTTTACAACATAGGTTTAGGCTACCAAAATACTTACAAACAAGTACAAGAGTTAAGAACTCAATTTAAATACTTAAATATTAAATACCGAGGCAATCTTTACAGTGACAAAGAAGGTACATATATCTTTGCAAAAGACGAAAGTTTTAACTTCGCCATAGACCAGCTATCCAAAAATATTACAGACATTAAAAAAGAGAAACCAGAATACATTACAACAAACCTTAAAGGAGAAGACATCTCCATACTCTTTGGAAAAGAAGTAATATTAGAAACCCAACAGTAAAAATATGTATAAACTGTATATAGGTAATGACACATACATATCACTTACTAAAGCAAAAAGTTTTGTTAACCAGCTTAAAAAAGAAAACTCCTTAGAGAGTATTACAATAGATGTAGAGAAAATAAATGCTTCTGATTTAATAGATAACCTAAGCTCTAACTCTCTCTTTTCAGACTCACGAATATTCTTTTTAAAAAGAGTATACAGAAATAAAGAGAAAGACATCATTATAGAGTTCTTACTAAACTACCTACAGAATGAAAATGGAAACCATATTGTAATATGGGAAGATCAGAAAGTAAGTTCTGTGACAAAATATGTAAAATTTTTTAAAACAAACAACCTACTTGAAGAAAACAGTAAACTTAACAAAAGAACCTTTCAGTCATGGGGTAGAAAAGAAGCAGAAGAGTTAGAGATAAATATCTCTAATGAAGCAATATTACTTCTTTCACAATATTCTAACTACGACACAGAGAGATTTATAAATAGTCTTAAAAAATTAAAACTCTTAAACAAAGAAAAAATTGAAGTAGAAGATATTAGAGATTTCTCTACAAATACTTTGGAAGATAGTATATGGGAATTCCTTGATGAGATAAATAATAATGGAAAACCCTTAACGGTACTCAATCGATTACTCAATCAAGGAGTAGACCCACACTTTATCATCTCTATGATTTCAAGAAATATTAGGTTAATAGCTTTAACTAAACATTTAATAGAGAAGAGAACACCATACTCTCAGATGGCAAGTATTCTTAAGATTCCCCCATTCCTTTTAAAATCCCTTATCGATAGTAGTAATAGGTATTCTATAGATAGAATTAAAAAGATATATGAAAAACTAGCTAGTTTAGACTATGAAATAAAAAGTGGAAAACTTGAACCTAACTTAGGACTCACTCTACTATCCACCATTTTATAGTATAGAATAATTGACATTGATACAGCTAATCTCATAAACTCTATTGTAAGGAAATCTTTATCTACTTAAGACTGCCTTTAGATGGCTACAACAAGAAGCAGAACTACAAAAAGAGCATTAAGAGTTCTCCTCATCATAGGAGGTATTCTCATTTTGGCATTAATTGGTGCTGTCGTTTACTTTTATGCAATAAAGGATTCTAAACAACCAGATGATATCCCCACAGAGCTAACATGTGGATGTTACTTAATAGATCCTGCAATAGTAAATGATTGTGGAGATCCTAAAAAAGCCATTAGTTTTACTACAAAGAGTGTACCTGCAGACCAAGCCTGTTCAGCACAGTGTGACAGTTCGATATTTACCCGATACACACCTAAAAGCTCTACTCCAGAAGCAAGCTATAAATCGTGTACTGTTAGAAGTATTGCAGATGCAAGATGTAAAAATATGATAATACTTGATCAAGACGGGAAGCTTGTTACAGGTAAAGTAAATCCTACTGACAGTATCAAGGTAGAAGCAACTTTTGACAAAAGTGACTACATGAACTACTCCTTTACAGTTAACTCAGAGAACCAAGAACCTGATGAAACAGAGGGTGCTACAATTACTAAAACCATCTCTGACCTTTCAACTTTTGATTCAATAGATATAGCTGCTAGTGCAACAGATAAACAAGGTAATACCATTAACTCTATCATCTGTAGAAGAGTAGTAGAGATTGAAAAAGAAGGAGGAGTAGGTGCAAATGCAATAAGTGCAACTACAGAGAAACAAAGCGACGGTAGTACAAGAATTAGTAAGATAATAATATCAATAGGACAGCTAACTAGTGAGAACGTTAAGATTACCTTCTCTTTTGGTAATAAATATCCCACCTTGGTTATGAAAGATGGCTTAAATATAGAAGCTGCTAAAGGAACAATAACAATATCTAAAGCTAATCTCTACGACCCATCTAACTTTGTATCACCAGAATCATTTGCCGTTTTAGATACACACACAGGAGAGCTAACCATTACTGCTGAAGTACATGTAGATAACTCTAGTGTAGGGAAAGTCTCTACAGATCTTTCATTTGTAAAATTTGAAACACCCACACTAGAACAGCCTGCCGAAGAACCTGAAGAAGAGAAATCAAACTTCTCTGTATCAAAAACTTCTACTCCACAATGTGTAGAAAGAGTTGCAGAGAAAAACACAGCAACATTTACAATCACAATTAAAAATGCAGCCGCCACAGATGAAGAGATTACATACATTAAAGACAAACTACCTCTTGGATTCCAATATGTTGCTAATAGTTCAACAATAAATGGACAACCTGTAAAAGATAGCGATATTGTTAAGGTAACAACGGTAGGTTCTACACAAGAGATAGTATGGCAACAACAAACACCATGGAAGATAGCAACAACAGGACAACTAGTACTCATATTTAAAGCTCTTGCAGGAGCAGAAGCCATAACTGGAGAGAATATGAATGAAGTGATAGTAAATCCTGTTAAAATCCCAACTGACCCTGCCACCCTAAGATCAGAAGCAGTAATTACAGTAGCTCAAGACTGTACAAACATCACTCCCACTACTAAACCTACTACTCCAGCTACTGGTATCTTTGACCACTTCATAACAAGAATAATTGTTGGAATAGTGCTCTTCATTACTGCATGGCTAGTATACACAAGACCAGAAGGATCTAAACTTTCAGAGATGATACTTAACTCAGAGGTATACAAGGATGTACAACTAACAAAATATCGATTAACCAATCCTAAGAAATATTTTGAGGAGAAAATAATTAGAGAGCAGAAATCGAAAACGAGATAGGTAATCCCTCTTTACCATAGCTAACACCATCCGATATTATCGAAAAGAAATATGTCTTTGTAGATACTAAAGAATTTACTACAACTGTATGCTTTGTATCCTTAATCTCATTCTCTAAATCTATACCCACAAGACGAAGATCCTTCATCTCACTACCATATATCACATATCCTGAACATCTCTGTTTACTCTTCCAAGAGATAACAACAGAATTCTCTCCTTCCCCTTTTCTTACCTCAACATTGTATGGATCACACCCACCAACAAAAGGAGATGAATTTGAACCAGAAGCTTTAAAAACAAATATGAGTATAACCCCAATAATTATGAAAGATGCCAAAGATATTGTAAATATTACCCTACTCTTCATTCTCTTCTACGATAATATAATCTACAACCTCAGAACTACTACTACCATCCTCTACTCTTAAAACCACCTTCTGTACCCCTAAATCTTCTAAAGAAGGAGTACCCCTAACTATCCTCTGCTCATCTATCCACATCCAATCAGGAGCCTCAACAAGTGTTAAATAAACATCACTAAAATTACTGCTATCAATCTTCGGTACAAAAAGATACTCCACATTAGCATACGCTACATTAGGCATAAGATTAGTAATACGTACAGACCTCTCCACTATATATCTCTCAGTACTAATACCCTTAACATCTTCTTTTCTAAGAAGGTAAACTGCAGAAACAATACACGCTGCAATAATTAAAACGAATATAACTATCGCCACTATCTTCCTCGTTCTCCATCTATTCATATAAAATAGTGTATCAATTAACATTTCTGTTTACAAACAAACTCTTAACAGATATAATACATCGCAATATTGAATCAATTTATATATCACTTCATAATGCCAAATTTAAAAGCATCAATAAAAGATTTAAGACAAACAAAAAGAAGAACACTGTATAACGATAGATTAAGAAAAAGAGTTAAGAAATCTATCAAAAATTTTCAAGAACTGGTAAAATCAGAGAAGAGAGATGCTGCCTCAAAATCACTTAAACAGACATACAAGGTTCTTGACAAAGCAGCTAAGAAGAATATTATAAGTAAAGGCAACGCAAGTAGGAGAAAATCCAGACTTGCCTCTCAACTTAACAAACTGTCCATAGATAATGTCAAAACTAATCAAAAGAGCACTTAAAACTTCCATAATTCCTGCAATATTAATGATTGCAGGTAAAGTGTTTGGTATTTTCTTCATTAGTGCCCTCTATACCCTCTCCTTTGAAATAGGGAATGATATTAAAGGACCTTTCTCTACTCAGATATACTTTGAGGATCCTCAAACTACACTCTTTGTAAACTCTTTTTCAGATCTCTCAATGATTCTCTTTTTAGCCATTCCTACAATCTACTTCATATCTAAAACTGCAATATTTCAAAGTACAATGAATAATCCCAAAACCATTGTTAAAGTAGCTAAATTAAACATACTACAATGGATAACTAAAGATGATACAACCTTTCTTAAAATATTCATCTGGAATGCATTTCTCTGGATTAGTTGTGCAATAGTGATTGTAAATACATTCCAAAACAGCACTTACACATGGGTAGGAATAGTTGCAGGATCAATAGCATTCATATGTGGATACGGTGCTCTCAAAACATTTGAACTTGAAGTAGATAAGGTATATCCTGATAAGAGGAGATACTTTTAAATATGGGAAAGAAAGAAATTAAGAAAACATTAGCATTAGTAGTAGAACCTTTAGCATTAGGTCTTGTTGCTCTCCTTTTCATAATCCCTGCAATAACTGTAGTTAATCTACAACCAATAACTAAGAAACTAAAAGAGTTAAATGTTTTGGGTGTCACAAATACAGAAGGACTTAAAGTAAATATTGTAGGTGGTACACACCAGATATTTTTCAATGAAATGATTGAAGCCGATGATGGAATATATCTGTATAAAACTAAGTTGGTAAAGAGAAATGCAGATAGTTACTCAAAACCAATATTAGAGATTGTAAATACTAAAGGAGAGAATATTAACCTACAGATATATGGAGGAACTCTAATTCCTACAAAATCAGAGATAGGGGTAATAATTAAAGACCAAAAGTACAGATTACAAGGTACTGAGGGGAATATAGAGACTCAGAATATCTCAATACCTGCAAAAGAAAAATATATTGTATATCTCTACGTTGAGAATTTTTCAGATATTCAATTTGAAGAAGATTTTGAATTAACAATAAAAGAGATACAATAACTTAGCTATACTCATAACCAAAAGTATATATACTACTCTCTTTTCTTTTAATAAAGCAACATTCTAGATATAATACTCAGATATATGAGTAATAGTAAGTTAAACAAAATAAGGAATTTTTCAATAATCGCACATATAGATCATGGCAAATCTACTCTTGCTGATAGAATGTTAGAAACAGCACATATAGATATCTCTCGTGATAAGAGAGACTCTAGAGTCTTAGACAGACTAGATCTAGAACAAGAGAAAGGGATTACAATTAAACTACAAGCATGCAAAATGATATGGAAAGAGTACGAACTTAATCTCATAGATACACCAGGACATGTAGACTTCTCATACGAAGTTTCAAGGTCATTAGCTGCATGTGAAGCTGCAATACTTCTTGTAGATGCATCACAAGGAGTACAAGCACAAACAATATCTAACACACAGAAAGCTTTAGAATTAGGATTAACACTAATACCTGTGATTAATAAGATAGATTTACCAAACATAGATATTAAAAAAAGTGAACTAGAATTAGAACAACTCTTAGGATTTAAAAAAGAAGACATTGTTAAAGTCTCAGCCAAAACAGGAGAAGGCGTCGAAACTCTCTTAGATAAGATAGTAGAGCTATGCCCTCCACCACAAGGAGATAAAGAAGCTCCACTTAAAGCCTTAATCTTTGATTCTTTCTACGATGAGCATAGAGGAGTAGTAGTAGCTGTTAGAGTCTTTGATGGACAGATACGATACATACCAGGCAAACCTTCCGACCTTTACATCTTACAAAAAGGAGAAGTTTTCAAACCCACAGAGGTAGGAGTCTTTTCGCCAGATTTAAAAGAAACAGAATTTTTAGATACAGGAGAAGTAGGATATATAGCTACGGGATTTAAAGATATTAGTTTCTTTACAGTAGGAGATACAATATCTGATAGTTCTAAAACAGAACCATTAGAAGGATACAGAACACCAAAACCGAATGTATTTGCAACATTCTTTCCTGTCACACCAGACGATTATGAACCTCTTAAAATAGGACTTAATAAATTAAGTATGAATGATGCAGCTCTAACCTTTACTGACCAAAAATCAAATATGCTAGGCTCTGGTTTTAGATGTGGATTCTTAGGATTACTACATATGGAAATAGTTCAGGAAAGATTAGAGAGAGAATACGATGTAGACCTAATCATAACAGCACCAACAGTAGAATATGAGGTAATAAAAACTACTGGAGAAAAGATTAAAATACAAACACCTCAAGAACTACCTGATCCAGCAGAGATAGAGGAAGTCTTAGAACCATGGGTTAGAGTTAAAATAATGACACCAGACAGATATATAGGACCTCTAATGGAACTTTGCCAATACAAAAGAGGTGACTATGTAAACACTCACTACCTAACAGCTAATAAAGGAGATATACAACTAAAAGATCAATATATAGAACTTGAATATGATATGCCTCTTGCCTCTCTTGTTTCTAATTTCTTTGATCAGCTTAAAAACAAATCTAGTGGATATGCTTCTATGGAGTATGAGTTTATAGATTTCTTTCCTGTTAATCTTGTTAAAGTATCCATCTTAATTAACCACGAAGACATTCCTGCATTAAGTTTCCTAGAAACAGAGGATCATGCTCGTACTAGGGCTGCGAAGATGTTAGAAATTATGAAAGAAGAGATACCAAGACAACAGTTCCCTGTCCCACTACAAGCTTCAATAGGGGCAAAGATAATAGCTAGGGAAGATGTAAAAGCATTTAGAAAAGATGTAACAGCAAAACTCTACGGAGGAGACTATACAAGAAGATTAAAATTACTAGAGAAACAGAAGAAAGGGAAAAAAAGACTAAAAACAATTGGACAAGTAAATGTCCCACAAGAAGCATTTCTAAGTATATTAAAGACATAGCAGATTCTATTAAGACTTTGCTACTCTCTCTCGCTGATATCGTTTGTACTCTCTCTCATCTAATAAATATCTAGCTCTAGTAGCTCTAGAAGTCCAGCTTTCAATATAAATATAAAATTCTGGTATTAATTCTTTCACACTCATATTTTTATGCTCGAGGGCAAAACGACAAAAATCTGATTGAAATATAGGAGCAAAGCGGAGAGCATCAGGCCAAACTTTAAAAACAGAGAGAAATGTCAAAGGATTATTCCTATCTTCCTCTGGTAAATATTGAAAATTTGAAGGATCTATACTTAAAAGTTTCCTGCATACACCTTGTAGGTATTCTTTATCTGCAACCATTGTACCAAATATATCCAATATCTGAGTTCGTCCTTTTTTAACAGCATTCTCAACTACTTTGTCTACTATGTCGGGGCGTAAACGTATAACATCCTCATGAACAGCAATTAAAGTAGAAAGCCCCTCTTCTGCGGCTCTCGCTACAGTCTTAGCATCTTCTACTTTTCCTAAATACAATCTATGCTCCGAAAAATAAAGTCTAAGCTCATCATCTATCCCAGGTATATCCATCAAAAACTGGCTAAGTATCTCCCTGTGAGCTTTAGGATCTTTGGACTTTACAAAATCTTTGAAAACCTTCTTAAAAAAATCTAAAGCAAAATCTGTATCCTCTTTATACAATGCACACAGATTCTCTTCAGTCCTATTATCTTCATATCTGGAAGTATCAATGAAACATTCAAAGCATTTAGCATAGCTACTAAAGATATCCTTAGAAACAGATAGAACTTCTTTATCTATTTTCTCTGGATGAATATAGAAGAAAAGTTCTTCTGCTAAATTCTCTTCTTTAAAAATACTCACTACTTTTAGAAAAAATTCTTTATCCGAAAGAATACTCGGATCTACATAATCTAGAAGAGGTATCCTTACATAACTGAAATGATAGTTAAAGTTATAACCAGATTTCTTAAATAAATGATCCATTCCTTTTTTTATAGTACGAACATATTTAAGTACAAAATCTTTATCTTCCAGCAACTTTGAGTCTTTAAGATCGAAAGATGATAAACAGCCCTCTTCATCTACTGTAATAACTTGACAGTGTACAGCTTCAATTACAACATCTGGATCATCTTTGAATTGTACAACATCTAGACCTTCATATTTAGGTATCCAATTACCAGACTCCTTAGCCTTCTCAACCTGGGCTGAATATTCATTCAAATCTTTTAATACTTGCTTTTTAGCAATATCGTACTCTAATGTACCTTGAAACAACTCCTGAGTAGAATTAGATTCCTGTTCTATACTCATTTCAGTATAAATATAAAATTTATTCTTGGGGAGTTTCGCAATTATACACCAATATTTTTCTCTCTACAAATACATTTTTATCATATATAATCAATACTAATGATTAACCATATCAAGCTAGTAAACTTCAGAAAATTTAAAAACCTAGAGATAGATATTAATAAAAAAATTGTGGTATTACACGGAAGTAATGCACAAGGAAAAAGTACAATTCTAGAATCCATATACCTTATCAACAATGGTAAATCCCCATGGGCATCAACAGATGAATATATTAATACTGACCAAAGTAAAGAAGTACATACCAGAATAGAAATAGAAAGAGATGGAAGAAACTATACATACTTCAAAGACAAACAACAAAGAATATTTAAAATAGATGGGAAGAGAGTAAGAAGTAAAACATTCTTAGCAAATACCTCTGCTACAATATTTAATCCTGAAAAAATAGAACTCTTAATGATATCACCATCCCAAAGAAGAAACTTTTTAGATGAAGTAATAGAGAAGTATAACTATGAATATGAATACACTCTTAAAGAATTTAAACAAGTTTTAAGACAGAGAAATGCATATTTAAAAAAATTAGCAAAACTCTTCTATGAACAAGGCATCGTTGCTATCAATGACCCTCAACTTAATTTCTGGAGTAAACAGTTCGTAGAAAAATCTCTAGATATATTACAAGAGAGAATTAATCTAACTAAAGAACTTTCTAAAAACGGATATGATCTTAAGTATAGAACAGGATTCTCTATCGACAAGAGAAAAATATCTAACAGAGAATATCTAAAAGAGAAACTAATTGAAGATTTAGAGAATAGTAAAAGGAAGGATATTGCAACAGGATACTCAAATATAGGGCCTCACAGAGATGACTGGGAGATATTTTTAGAAAGAGATATTAAAAAATTTGGATCAAGAGGAGAAAAAAGATTAGCTATAGGAGCGTTAATATTTCGATCTCAGGAGGTAATATATAACAAGACAGGCTACTACCCTATTCTCCTTCTAGATGATATAGCCTCCGAGTTAGACACACCCAATACAAAGAAGATATTTAACAAACGGCTAATAGATAAACAACAAACCTTTATCACAGTTATTGATTATAAAACTCTACCAAAAAATATTCTAAAAGAGTGCCAACTTATACACCTAAATGGAAAGAATTAATATCTCTTTCATTTATAAAACCCTTTCAATATTCTCTCTTTATAATCCGATGGAAAAAACTGTATTCTACCCTCTGAGTAGTTAGTTTGTATTCTCTTAATCTCTGGTTTGTGATTAGAGATAAGCATAAATAAAACTTGTAACAGATATGCCAAGTAATTAAGTATAACTATAAAGATATTAACTCCTCTATACACTCTCCTCTTACTATTAAACAACCTTTTATCTACAAGATACTCTGTTTCTAACCATCTGTTCTCACTAAAAATGGAAGAAAGATATCCCTTTTGATAAATAGGAATCATATACAATAGCTCATGAAGATTAAAAATATCTCTCTCTAAACTCAATCCTCTCTCCTCAACAATATAGTTTGTACAAAACAGATTCTTTACATTTTCGCCATCTCTTTTTACTCTAATAACATGCTTAAAGAGATTTCTTAGTCTAATAACTCCTCTATATATCCATGCACTACCATTTCTAACAACAATAAAGAGATCAATATCATCTTCCTCTTTAGCAAAACCTGCTGCTACAGAACCAGAAACACCTATAAACTTAACCCAGTCTGAAACTAACAGAATATTCATATTGCTCTTAGCTATCCTAATCTTACTTAATATAACTCTCTCCTGCTTAAGATTTATCTTTTTCCCTAAAAGATTAAATATGCCTTTCGGAAGTTGCGAAACTCTCTCCTTTCCCCATATATACCGAGCTTTTTTAAGGGTCAGTTTAACCCCCATATTAGACCTAAATTTAATAAATTCTTTAATAATCCTATCTATCTTTTTTCTATACATTACAGGATATGATAGCAGTTGCTATACTTTTTAAGAAGTATTCACTCCACTAATACAGATAATTCTGGTAAACTATTCTTGATAATGAAACAACACCCTATTCCACAAAATGTACTAGATGTCGAATTCAAACTCTTTACGAAATTTACACTTAAAGAGTTTGCTTACCTTGCATTAGGAGTCGGTACAGGAGGAATATTTCTCTACTTTACGGTAAGGGGAGATATACCTGGCATTATAGGGATTCCCATCTTTGCAATACTCTCTGGAATAGGAGCATTCCTTGCTTTAGTTCCCATAAACGATCAACCAGCAGATAAAGCAATTGTAAATTTCTTCTCTGTAATAAATAGGCCTACTCAACGAGTATGGTTAAATCAAGCTATGAAAGAACAGAGAACAAAACCTCTTGTAAATCCAAATATGGATAAAAAGAAAATAATAGGGGCATCTACAGAGAAGGAGAAGGAAGAGAAAGCACAGATTTTTACAGAAAAAACAGGAGACGATATCCTAGCTGAAGCAGAAAGTATAGAAGAGGTTACTACAAAAGAAGAGAAAAAAGAAACACCTGTATTAAGAAATGATGATGAATATATTACAATAACGGAAGAGAATATTGATAAATACCAAGTTCCAATAAAAAGTGTTGATCAACTACCTGGTAATATTAATATCTGGCTTACTACCAAAGATAGTCAACCAATCCCTAGTATAAATACATATTTAAAAGATTCTAATGGTAAAATTCTCTATGCAAACAAAACTGGTCCAAATGGATATTTCTTAACAAACAAGATACTTCCTCCTGGTTTGTATATAGTAGAATTTGAAGGTACAATTTCTACTTTACCAAAATTAAAAATATTAGTTGGTGAAAACCAAAGTAAATTACCTTTAAAGATAATGCCTACATAATGGATAGTCGAGCGAGAGCAAGAACAACTGCCTCTACCCAAGAGCATTTAGAAGTCAAAGACATTGTAGATGATTTAATCATTACAAAGAGTGGTAGTGCTGTACTAGTAATACAGACCTCTGCAATTAACTTTGATCTTCTAGCTGAGTATGAGCAAGATAGTAAGATTTATGCTTTTGCAGGTTTACTTAACTCACTAAACTTCCATATACAAATTTTAATAAGAACTAGAAGGATAGATATTTCTAACTATGTTGACTACTTAAAGAGTCAAGATAGATCTACTATGTCTGAGGGTCTTCAAAAGCAATTAGATATATATACCGAATTTATACAAAACCTAATCATTCAAAATGATGTATTAGATAAAACATTTTTAATAGTGATACCATTTAATACAGCAGCAGAAATTCCTGGTTCATCATTATTAAAATCTAAAAAAACAAAAGAGGAGATGGAGAAAGCTATGCAGATGAAACAAGAACAGCTAATAGAGAAAGCTAAAATATTCCTCTACCCTAAAAGAGACCACATATTAAAACAGTTAGGAAGAATGGGACTCTTTGGACACCAATTGACAAATAAAGAGTTAATAGCAGAGCTATACACCATATATAATCCAGATGAAGAAGCACAAAGGCAGGATGGACAACCAACAGAATAAAAACAACTACATGTCAAAAACTTCACAGATGCTCGATGAGCGTCAGAATAAGTTTGAAAATAAATATGCTACTTTCCAAGAAGATCTAAAAAAAGAACTAAGTACTGTTGAGAGGACAGAGAAGAACCCTAATATGAAAGAGAGATACAACGATCCTAAAGAAGAGAAAGATAATAGGAATCCCCTATTTAAATTCTTAGATACTTTTAAAGCAGGTCTTAGTAAAAAGAAAGAGAAAGAAAAAATAGAGGAGTTAAGAGAGCAACCTCAGGTTGGAAAATTTGAAGGATTAACTACACAAGACATAATAGCTCCAATAGATATTGAAGTAGATTTTAATACTCTCCTAATGGGTAATTACTACTCTAGAACATTCTTCATTAGTGGATACCCTAGATTTGTAGGACCAAATTGGCTCTCTCCAATAATTAACTTCGAACATTCTCTTCGAATTAGTACATTCTACTACCCAGTAGACTCAAAAGTCATTTTAGATAAACTTAAGAAAAAAATAGGAGAGATGGAAGCTACACTCTACTCTCAGATGGAGGATAGAAAGGTAGTTGACCCTTCACTTAAAGTAGCCCTCTCTGACGCACAACAACTGCAAGACTCCATAGCAGAGGGTGTTGAGAAGTTTTTCCATTTCGCTATGTATATTACAATCTACGCTCCTTCTAAAGATTTACTAGAGAAATATTCTCGAAATGTTACCTCTACATTAGCTGCAATGAATGTGACAGCAAAATCAGCCACTCTTCAACAAGAAGCTGCATTCATTAGTACACAACCGTTAGGATTAGACAAGCTATACATAACAAGAAATATGGATACTACATCACTAGCTACCACATTCCCATTTGTAACATCTGAGCTAACAATGGACCATGGAATCATGTATGGAATAAATATGCACAACAAGAGCTTAGTCATATTTGATAGGTTTGAGTTAGAGAATGCTAATGCAGTAATATTTGCAAAATCAGGAGCAGGAAAAAGCTACTTTGTTAAACTAGAAGCTGTTAGAAGCTTAATGCTTGGTAGCCATATAATCATAATTGATCCAGAAAGAGAGTATGAAGATTTAGCTAAGGCTGTAAATGGAGCATATATATCATTCTCACAAGATAAAGGGAATAAGATGAACCCATTCGATCTCTCTGGTGTTTCAGAAGAAGGAGATGATGAACTAAGAATGAAACTACTAGCACTACAAGGCTTCTTTAAAGTAATGTTTGAAGGATTAACGAATATAGAATCTTCAATACTAGATAGAGCCTTGATACTAGCATACAGAGAGAAAGGAATTACATATGACCCAGCTACACAGAATAGACCTGCTCCACTACTAGAAGATCTGTATAAAGTGCTAAAAGGGATGGCAGAACCTGAAGCTCACGAACTAGCACGAAGAATGGAGAAATATATCATAGGAAGTGGTGCAGGCATATTTAATGAGGCAAGTAACTTTGAGATAAACAATCCTTTTACCGTATTTAGTATTAGAGACCTACAAGAAGAATTAAAACCATTAGCTATGTACTTAATGTTAGACTTCATATGGACAAAGATACGAAAAGATCAGCGTAGAAGATTGCTCATTGTAGATGAGGCTTGGTATATGATGCAGAGTGAAGATTCTGCCAAATTTATGTATTCAATAGCTAAAAGAGCTAGAAAATACTACTTAGGACTCTCTACCATTACTCAAGATGTTGCTGACTTTATGAACAATGATATGGGTAAAGCAATCATATCTAACTCATCAATTCAAGTATTGATGAAACAGAGTCCATCTGCAGTAGAAAAATTACAACAAGTATTTAATCTCTCTGATGGAGAGAGAAACTTCTTACTTAACTGTGACAGAGGACAAGGACTCTTCTTTGCAGGAGCAAACCATGTAGGTATACAGGTACTCTCTAGTCAAGCAGAACATGAGTTAATAACATCAGATCCAAGAGAGATAGAAGCTAGAAAACAACAACAGGGAATGACAGATACAAGAACAATTACACAGTTAGCACAGATATACGATCCTCCTGCAGTACAACAACCTATGAAAGCTGGAACAGAAGACCTTACTAAACAGAGCGAATTAATACAGAGAGCAGTAGAGAGAAGGCAAGAAGATATTCAAACGATTCAAACAGAACGAGAGAAATATCAAGAGGAACTAGAGAAGAGATTAAAGGAACAGGAAGAGATGTTAAATCCTAAGAAGGTAGAATTAAATAAAACTTTTACAGAGATAATAGAGGAGAATACTGTACCAGGGCAGATTAAAAAACAGAGAGAAGAATTGAATAAAGGAAGAACTCATATAACTCCACAAGGAATGATAGGCAATGACGAACAATAAAGTTGATACAAAAAAATATCTAATTACAGAAGCAGTAGATATTAAAAATATCTCTCAACAAAAAATAGAGGAGGATTTAAAACTACTAGAGAAACAGGAACAGCGAGTCTCTGCTAAAACAGATATCTCAAGAGGAAGTAGTAATATAAAATTAACAAGAGTTATGAAAGCTCTGCAACTCTCTAACCCATTTAAAGGATACTAATTTAAAGGTCCTTGATCTGGTAATACATACTCCTTTACATTCTCAGGTGTAATTACAATAGGGAGAGGATGCCCACTAACAATCTGTCTTGCTGCACTTCTAGCAAGTGTAGCTATATTCCTCTCTAGTTGACGAATTCCTGCATCAAAACCCACTGGTCTAATTAGCAGAGGCCAAACCTCTTCCTTAATTTGTAGTTGCTCTGCACTTAATCCAATATTCTTAAGCACTTTAGGAAGAATATATGATTTAGCAATAACATGTTTCTCTTCATCAGAGTAGCTAGTAAATCTAATCATCTCTACCCTATCTAGTAAAGCTGCAGATAATCCTCCCAAGTTATTAGCAGTACAGATAAAAAAGACCTGAGAGAGATTAACAGGATAATCTAGGTAGTGATCTACAAAAGCAGAGTTCTGTTCAGGATCTAAAATCTCTAGCAGAGCTGCCATAACATCATTTAAAAGACCCACATTTCCACTAGCCTTCTCTATCTCATCTATTAAAATCACTGGATTCATCGATTGAGTTCGTACCAATGCCTTAATGATCTGTCCCGGCTCTGCATCTATCTCATGTCTAGGAGTCCCTCTTAGCGTTCTAACATCTCCAATTGCACCAAGAGATACCCTAGCAAACTTTCTACCCATAGCTTGTGCTATAGATTTAGCAATAGAGGTCTTTCCTACACCCTGTAAGCCAAGAAAAAGCAATACAGGAGCATTCGCAGAAGACCCTCTTAAACTACTCGCCTCTTCCTCTTGAACAGTATTCCCTCTCTTTTGTAACTGCATAACTGCAAGATAGTCAAGAATCAAATTCTTTACAGTATCCATACCGTAGTGAGTAGAATCCATTAACTCTTTTGCATTATTTATATCCAATCTATCCTCCGTAACTACTCCCCAAGGAACTCTTATAGCCCAATCTATATATTTATCAACACTCTCAAACTCCGAACTATAACTACCCCACTTAGCTATCCTCTCTAAACGATCTATCGTCCTCATTATATTCTCTTTCAACTCAATAGGGGCATTAGAAGAACTAAGCTTATTCCTTAGCTCTACAATCTCTGAGATTAATGAAGTATTCCCACCGTTATCGGTTTTTAAGGCAGTATTATCCATATCAAAATATATCACATTAAAGACACACTTGCATAATCTTAGTTACCTGAAAGCACAGCTTCCTTTAGAGCATTAGCTGCATATTTAACATCCTCTCCGTTGTTGTATATACCGAAACTAAACCTAAGAGATGGACCAACCTCAAACCTATCATGAAGAGGTTCTGCACAATGATACCCCTCTCTAAAAGCTATCCCTTTCCTATCCAAGAACTTAGATATACTACTACCATCTTTTTTTGTTTCCATACTCAATACATCCTTACATCCTCTAAATGTAAAACCTTTAATATGGAAAGCTACAGCCCCATATCTCAGATTACTCTCTCTAGGACCAAATGGAACAAACCACTCTATACCATCAAACTCTTCAAGAAGATAACCTATTAACTCCTGCTCATGTTGAATTAAAGCCCTCCAACCCCCAACTCTCTTTAGAACACCCTCAAGCCACTCAATTGCATACCCAAGTACAATACCTCCTCCGATATCTGGAGTCCCTGCTTCAAACTTCCAAGGCAATTCATTATACTCAAACCCTTTAGAAGAAACAGAAGAGATCATCTCTCCACCTCCCATCCATGGCCTTAATTTATCTAAAATCTCTTCCTTACAATACACCACACCTGTTCCTGTTGGAGCATATACCTTGTGACCAGAAAATACTAAAGCATCACACCCAATATCTTGTACATCAACTTTAACATGAGCAATACTTTGAGCTGCATCCACTATCGTAAAAGAGCCATTCTTCTTACCCAGCTCACATATTTTCTTAACATTATTTTTAACACCTAATACATTAGAAATATGTACCACAGATATTATCTTTATCCTTCTACCATATTTCCTAATTAACTCTTCTAACCAATCTATATCTAAATTATAATCATCTCTAACTGGAATATACTCTATCTTAAAAGGTATCTCCTTTTGCAGAAGCATCCAAGATACAATATTACTGTGATGCTCCATCTCACTAATTACAACAATATCATCCTTACCAAGAAGCTCTCTACCTACTGTATTGACTAACATATTCAACCCCTCTGTAGTATTCTTAACAAACAGTACCTCTCTAAATGACTTTGCATTGATAAAAGATGCAACCTTTTTATGAGCCCACTCCCAAAACTCAGTAGCCTCTAAAGAGAGCTTGTAGGGACCTCTATGTATATTTGCATTCTGATGAGTATAGTAGTAAGTAAGCCTCTCTATTACATAACTAGGCTTCTGGGTAGTAGCTGCACTATCTAAATATACAAGTCCTCTTTTTAAGAAAGAATCTTTTAAAATTGGAAACTCTTTTCTAATATCTTCAAACACTTTTAATATAAATAAAATTAGAAATTCTCAGACATCTTACTTGCCTGTACAGTCATATCTCCCATATATTTACTATTCAAACCTGAGGAACCGTAAGGTCTCTCACACTCTCTATCCAACTCTTCAAAAGCTATCTGTGCTATCTTCATACCCTCATATATTGTAATTGGCAAAGGAGAGAGATTCGCTATCTCCAATGTTAACCTCAATCTATTACCAGGATCCAAAAATCCTGCAGTAGCATGAATAATTAACCCCATTCTCCCTAATGAACTCTTACCTTCCAATCTACCCACATGTTTGTTATCTACACCTGTAATCTCTTTTACATTTGCTAAAACAAATTCACCAGGTTCAAGTGTATATCCCATCTCACTATCTATCTCTATCTTTAACATTAAATCCTTTGCCGATTTCTTAACATCTATACCCTTATATTTTTTAGTATTAAATACCAATATATTTTTATCCAAAGAGAGATCATATGAAGCAGGTTGTAAACAATCAATTGAAAACGGCTCAATACTAATCTCTTTACTCTTTAGTTTCTCTTTTATACTTCTATCTGAAAGAATCATAACTGTATTGAATAAAATTAAAATCTCTTAACATTCCTCTCATATATCTCAACAACATTAAGTATAAGTGATGCTACTGTCATAGGTCCAACACCACCGGGAATAGGAGAGAGAAAAGAAGCAACCTTACTAACACTATTAAACTTTACATCACCAACCATCTTTTCCTTATCATTTATATTAATACCTACATCTATAACTACAGAATTCTCTTTCACAAAATCTTTATCTATATATTCTCCTTTACCAATAGCAACGACCAATATATCTGCTTGAGTAGTAATTTTCTTAAGTTGCTTAGTATGAGAATGACACACTGTTACAGTAGCATTATTATTTTGTAAAACAGCAGAAGTAGGCAATCCAACAATATTACTCCTTCCTACTACTACAGCCTTTGCACCATCAATATTAATCTTGTACTCCTTTAACAATTCTAAAATCCCTCTAGCTGTAGCAGGGATAATAGCAGTATTATCATTTTTAAAAAGTTTACCTAAATTAGATGAAGTAAGCCCATCTACATCCTTTTCTACCCATATACTATCCAGTACAACTGAAGTATCAATACCGTCAGGAAGAGGTAATTGTACCATTACTCCATCCACCCTACTGTCCTGATTGAGCTCTCTAACAAGAGAAAGAAGCTCCTCAGTAGAAACATTAGTATCAAACTCATGTAAAACAACCTTTATACCTATCTCACAAGCTCTATCCATCTTCAAACCTACATATTTCTTACTAGCGAAATCTTCACCAACTAGAATAATATCTAACCTAGGAACCCTATTCCCATTTTCAATACTTTCTAAAATTCTTAATTTAAGAGTACTTAATATTTTCTCTGAAAGTTTTTTACCATCTAGTAGAATCATGTTTTCAAGTCAAACAAATATCTTTAATAATGTATTTTACAAAATATTAATAATCTTTGCGAAACACCTATTGATTATACTTAACCTCTTTGTAGAACACCCCTTTTCTCTTAATCAACTCTCTCCAGTTACCCGTCTCAACGATAGAGCCATCTTTAAAGACATAGATTTTATCAAACTCATCCAACATATCAGTATCTCTTGTTAAGAGAATCAATGTTCTATCTGGACCAACAAAATCTATAATATTTCTTAAAAGAACATCTCTAGAAGGTGCATCTATGAAAGTAAAAGGTTCATCCATGATAAAGATATCTCTATTCCTATACAAAGCCCTCGCTATCGCAAACCTTTGCCAGTGACCAGGAGAGAGCTCTTTCCCATCTAGGTATTTACCTAGTATTAACCTATCTGTAATCTTCTCTCTCTTCATAAATTTATCTATCTCACAAACCTTTAAAACCTTTTTGTATAGCTCCATATTTATATTCTTGTTTTCACTCGTTAAAGTAATATTCTCTCTAATACTAAAGTTGTAGTTTACATAGTTTTGAAATACAACAGACAGCTTTCTCTTAAGCTCTCCTCGTGCTAATTCTTTAATTGAATATTCACCCACCTGATAATCACCTGCTGTTACCTCATACAACCCTGTTAATATCTTAATTAAACTACTCTTACCAGATGCATCACCTCCAAAAAATACAACTTTCTCTCCAGCCTTTATCTCAACAGAAACATTTTTCAAAACTCTAGTCTCTGGTTCATCTGGATATGCAAAATTTAATCTACTAAATACTAGATCAGGAACTTTCCTACCCAATTTCGCAAACCCATGTTTCTCATCTCCAAAACCCTTGTAATGAATCAATTCAAAATATTTAGATGCATATGCTAGATGTGTATCCAGAAGAGATATTGTATTAAATGCCAACAAAGCACTACTGTGTACTACCTCTACATAGTTAAAGAGTGCACTAAATCTACCGATTGTAATCTTATGTATTATTACATACGCTACCAGATACACTATGTACACATACTTAAACAACTGTCCAACTACTCCACCAAATATTTCATCTATAGTGAAATGCTTACGTCTTTCAAAAAGACCATCTAAATATTCATTCTTCTCTTTTCGATATCTCTTTCTCAAAAAATCATAAGTATTATCTACTCTTAACTCCATAAAATTACGAATATCCATACTAAGAGTAGAATATATATAGCTTGTTAACTTTAATCTCCCCATCTGTGCATCATCATAGAGCTGTATTTTCTTTCTATTAAAATGATTTAAGAAGACTTCTGGTAGTACAAAAACTACTAAAAGAAGAGCACTCCAACCTAGATATGAGTAGAGAATTATAAATGCAGTAATACCTCTTGTTAGTTGATAAATGATTACAGAAAACGCCTCATATGAAAGAAGCATATTATTTATCGAATAGTTGGGAATAAAATCGATTAAATTCTGTACCTGTGGTTTCTCTACATCCTGAAGATTAGCATTAGATATCTTACCGATAAGCTCAACCCCTGTATCTTTCCATACCTTACCATTAATATTACCAGAGATATACATTCGAATATCTGTACCTATTAAAACAAAAATCAGAAGAAGAAGAGATATACATAGATAGTAGAAAGAATCTGTAGAAAGATATGCATATATATCAAAGGTTCCTGTAGACTGTTTAATTACATCTAGAGTAGCATCTAAGAACTTACCAGCAACAGTAATACCTACCATCTCAGCAGTAATTACTACTATAAATACTAAATCCCTAAATACAACCTCTTTGGTATATCTACCGTAAAAGAACTGTATAACGTACCACAATGTTTTCAGTTTATTCTGTATAATGGAGTTCATCTAAGAATATAATAGCATGAGAGATAATAAATATTTAGAAAATTTACTATACGACATCTGGGAGAACAATTTCTCCGATATTCCTAGACTAAATATTGTACTAATTAAATATGGCAAATACTCTAAAAGACAGTTAGGGAGTATAAAGATGATTAAAGAGAGAAATATCTTTAAAAGATATATACAGAAGTTAGGATTAAAGAGAGATTCTTTTGATAACAACTCCATATCCCTAATCTTAATTACAAGATATTTTACAGATCCAGAAGTTCCAGAATATGTAATTAGATCAACAATTGCTCATGAACTATGTCACTATGCTCATGGTTTTAACTCTCCACTAAAAAGAATGTATAGATATCCTCATCAGGGAGGAATTATTAAAAAAGAATTAGCAAAAAGAGGGTTAGCAGATATCTATAAAGATTCTAAAAAGTGGTTAAAGAGTAATTGGGTAAAAGTTGTTTCTTAAAGAAGAACCCATATTACATATCTCTTTCTTTGTTTACAGCATACAATTCTTAAACATGAAACGGGATTATATAGGAGAAAATATCCGTATATACAGAGAAAGAGCTAATTTAACACAACAAGAGTTAGCAGATAAAGTAGGAGTATCTTGGGAGATGATATCTAGATACGAAAGATTAGCTAGCTCACCCGTAAACAAGATAGAAAAGCTTGCAGATGCACTTGGCGTAAAGAAATCCCAATTAATGGAAGAACATATACCTAGTAGTATAAATAGCATGGACTTGCGTGTTCCTCTCTTTACACGAATACCCATTCCTCCTAGATTTAGTCCTACTCAAACTAATTACTACTATCAATGTCCTGAGTGGATACTCATTAATCACAAGGGTGTCATCGCATTGGATAATTCAATAGTACAATCTAATGTAGTTACACTCTCTACTCAAGGCTTACTGTATGTATCAACAGAGTACAAACTAAAAGGTGATGAATATATTGTGGTTAAAAACTCTACCACCTTAGAGGTAAAAAAGTATCAAGGAGAAAACAGTGAAAAGATTTTAGGTATATTAATTGCCCAAGAGGTTAGATATTAAAAGCCCCGAACTAACTCGGGGCTTCGAAACTACATCATTCCTCCCATTCCTGACATATCTGGAGAGACAGGAGCTGAAGATTTCTCTTCTGGTATATCTGCTACTACTGCCTCTGTTGTAATCAACATTGTAGCTACAGATGCTGCATTTACAAGCGCAAGCCTTGTAACCTTCACAGGATCTATAATCCCTGTATCAAGCATATCTACATACTCATCTGTCTTTGCATTGTATCCAATCTTACCACTACACTTTGAAGATACTACAGCACCATCCTTACCTGCATTCTCTGCAATCTGTTTAAGAGGCTCATTTAGTACACTCTTTAAAATCTCAACACCTAACTGCTCATCTGCATCTTCCAAAGAAACTTTTTCCAAAGATGGAATCATATTCTGAAGAGCTAAACCTCCTCCAACAACTACACCTTCTTCAATAGCTGCCCTTGTTGCATTAATAGCATCTTCTACTCTCTGTTTCTTCTCTTTAGCTTCCACCTCTGATGCTGCACCAACTTTAATTACTGCTACACCACCCGCTATCCTTGCAATTCTCTCTTGTAATTTCTCTCTATCATAGTCAGAAGAAGAGTTCTCCATCTCAGCTTTAATCTCAGATACTCTCTTTTTAATATCTGTATCTTTACCTGCACCTTCTACAATGATTGTTTTCTCTTTGTTAATAATGACCTTCTTTGCACTACCCAAATCAGTAAGTCCTACTGAGTCTAAAGTCTTACCAATCTCATCGGAAATATACTCTGCTCCTGTAATAGTAGCAATATCTTTTAACATCTCTTTTTTCCTGTCACCAAACCCAGGTGCTTTAACAGCTACTACATTAAGAGTACCTCTAAGTTTGTTAACAACCAATGTAGCTAATGCCTGATTCTCAATATCATCAGCAACTATTACCAAAGGCCTATCTGCTGCAGCCAAAACCTTCTCTGCAATAGCTTGAATCTCTTGCAAACTAGATAGCTTCTTGTCCGTCACAAAGATGTAAGGATTCTCCATAACTGCTTCCTGAGTCTGAGCATCAGTAACAAAATATGAACTTACATACCCCTGATCAAACTGCATACCCTCTGTATATTCAATTTCATCTAAAAAACCCTTAGCTTCCTCTACTGTAATTACACCATCTTTACCAACTCTCTCAAATACATCACCGATCATATCTCCTAATTCCTTATCATTGTTTGAGGAAATTGTTGCTACCTGAGCAATCTCTTCCCTACTATTTATCTTCTTAGCAGACTTCTGTAAAGCCTTCACAACTATTTCTACCCCCTTATCCAAACCCCTCTTAACTGCGATAGGGTTAGCACCTGCTGCAACATTTTTAAAACCTGCATTAGCTATAGCTTGAGCTAACACTATAACAGTAGTAGTACCATCTCCTGCTAAATCATTAACCTTCCTAGATGCATCTTTTAACATCTCTACCCCTACATTCTTAAAAGGATCTTTATCCTCTATCTCTTTTGCAACTGTAACACCGTCCTTTGTGACAACCTGTGTACCAAAACTCTTAGCTACTGCAACGTTCCTTCCCTTTGGTCCAAGAGTAGTTTTAACAGCATTTGCAATGGTATCAACACCTGCTTTAAGAGCTTTTCTTGCCTCCTCATCATATATTATTGATTTTGCCATATTTAATTTAGTAAAAATTTAAACTAGTTCTACTTAACAATAGCTAGAATATCTTCAGCTTCTAAAATGTAGAATTCTTTTCCATCAACCTCTATCTCTTCTGGAGAATATCTCTTGAAATATACTAAATCTCCAACCTTAACATCAAACTTTAATACCTTACCTTCCTTATCCTTACCTGTACCTAACTTAACAACTTCTCCAAATGCTGGCTTTTTATCATCCGTAGCACTAGGAGGAATAACTAAACCTCCAGGAGTCTTCTCTTGTACTTCTTGAGGTTTAACAACAACCCTATTACCAAGGGGAGTAATTTTAATCTCGCTAGACATAAAATTAGAGTAACAATTTAATTAGCAAATATTGCAAGTGACTGCTAATGATTTTAGAGTTATAAACAGAAAATGTCAATATCTAGACCCCTTTATAACAATCTTGTCATCTAACAATTCGATATTTTCCAAATATCTACCAGAGAACCCATTCTCATTTACAACAACTAACCCACTCGCTATCCCATCATTTATCTTCTCAATTAAAAACGGTAAGGAGAGATACCCAATCTTAATATCTGTTACATATAGCTGAGCACTCTGTACATTGTCTTTCTTTAAAGTAAACATCGTCCATACAGAAGCCACTCTGTATTTCATTCCTAAATATATATTCCAACTACTTAAAGAAGGCTCAATATATACCCTCTCAATACTTACTTTGTTCTCCAAATACTCATCTAATACACTTAAAAGAATATGACCAAACTCAGAGGGAGTAAGAGAGAGAAAGTCTGTATCCTGCTCAGAGAGAGTAAAAAGAGATATCTTCTTTACCAAAGTTTCATCCATAGAGCTATCAGACAGAATTAAATTCTCTTGCAACATACCATCTCTAAATTCCGTATACCATCTACTGTAGCTAAGTAAGAAAACACCAATACCAAAGATTGTTAACAAGATGATGGTAGAGATTGTGATAGAAAAGATTTTAAGAAATTTCCTCACCTTTTACTTACTCAAGTTAGTAGTACTACTAAAGCGACCCTTTAAAGACTTGAGCAGTTTCTCTACCTGTACAAACTGTTCAGGAGAGAAAATCTTAGACCCGACAAGATACGAGAACAAACCATACACAGAAGTTAAGCCTGTTAATATGATTACATATACCGTCCTACTAGTATCTAGTTGGAAGTCAAACAACCTAAAGACAAGATACATTCCAAACATCATAATGATAGTATTAAGAGTCTTAAGTAGAGTTGGATACACAGTATCGTTCCAAGAGATTAACTTCCTCTTTCTGTTTAACAAGAACATAGCAAGTATTAGTTGTATAAAATATGCCAAACTTAAACTTAAAGCTAAACCACCAACTCCAAAATTAGAACCTCCCCTAGTTGTCATCCACTTGATTAAATCTCTACCAAAAGAACCAAGAACAGAAGTAACCCCTTCTCCATTTGCTTGAGAGAGTTGAATCCAAATCTGTTCTAAAATAGGGCGCCAGTCATAGTAATGACTAAAGAAGTTAGTAAAAAAATATGCTCCTAAAAGATTAATAGCAATACCCACAATAATGGCAAGAAGAGGTACCCAGGTTTCCTTTAATGCATAGAATGCTCTCAATACTATCTGTACAACTGTTTGACCAATAATGGAGATGGAGAGAAGAGCTAAGGCCCATGAGGTTAGAATTGTATCTTGCCAGTCAAAAGCACCAGTACCATAAATTAAACGAACAATTGGAAGTCTTAATATTACCATAACAGCTACAATGGGAAGAACTAAATAGAGTGCAAGCTGTATAGCATCATTAAATGCTTTCTTAAACTCCCTATCCTGCTTCTGTGTACAATATTTTGCAAAGTCAGGTAAAGAAACCTGAGCTACTGCACTACCAATAATATTGATAGGAAACAGATGTAAGCTATATGCAAATCTGTATGCACTTAAAGCTCCTGCAGTAAGTGTAAAACTAATAAAGGTATTAACAATGGTATTAAACTGCTCACCTAGTACACCTAACATCCTTGGAGTAGCAAGTCTTACTGCTCTAATAACATTAGGCTCCCTAAAGATACTTCTGAATGTAAAACTTTTACCTTTCTCTTCTTTGTAATACTTAAGAAGAAGTGGAACCTGTATAAAGAGATGTACTACTGAACCTACTACCGCTGCCCAAGCAATACCTTCTACTCCTAAATCTGTGTAAAGTACAAATACATAAGAGCCAATTATCATAGCTACGTTGTAAAAGAGAGGTGCTAAAGATGTAACAAAGAACTGTTTCTTAACTTGTAGATATGCTGTAATAAATGCACTAATACTAAGAAAAAGAGGAGACAGAAGACCAATTCTAAACATGTTAATAAATAGGTCGTAGTCTGTAGGAGAGATTCTGTATGACATATTAAAGATATTGGTTGCATATTCATTAGTTACTACCCAATGTGTAATTTGAGGAGTAAATACAAATACAACCAATAGAGCTAAGAATGTTACCGAGAAAAAAAGAATCGTTAGTTGTTTAAACAACCTATTAAAACTCTCCTTACCCTTGTCATACAAGACATCAGAAAGGATTGGAATAATGGCAGCATTAATAGAGCCTGCAACTAATACCATAAAGATAACATCAGGTATCGTAAAGGCAGCCCAAAAGATATCTAATTCATGAGATGCACCAAAAAGTTCTGCAAATATTCTTAACTTCCAGAAACCTAAAAGCTTCGTTACTAATAGCAGAAGCATTACTGTAAATACACCGTTTTTCTTTTTCATATTTAATAAGCGACTAATATAATAATAGATAAGATAATAATTATCAAATATTTTTAATAAGGATTAGATAATATCTAAGTATGAATATGATGGATATTCTCTTTCCTAAGCAATGCATAGTATGTTCAAGAATAGGATTTGAAATATGTGATCACTGTCTAACAGAGATACCTAAAGCTTTACCTACATGCATATTTTGCAATAGACTTAGCAACCAAGGAGTCCCACACAGAGAGTGTTTAGAAATGGATAAAGATATTGTATGGATACGAGGATGGAATCTATCTAAGAAACAGAGATTTCTATTTGATCTAAAGAGAAAGAACTCTCTCTTTTCAATATATATATTTCTCATGGATAAACTCTTAGAAGAGAAAGGACTTTCCAAATACAACTTAACAACAAGCCCATTAACTAGCTCTCATCTAGATATCTGTATCTCTAAAAAGTACAACAATAACAAGAAAGGAGAACCTCTTTTTCTAATTGGAGAGAGAGTATTAAATAGAAAGAAATTACTAAGCAGGTTAAAAGAGGTACAAGAGAAAAGAATTAATATCCTAACAATATTTTAATCTGCAGGTTCAAAATCTTCTAAGGAGAAATCACCATCATTCTCTTTTAAAATATCTCCATCTGAGGAAGCACTCCCTCCAAACTCTTCAATGGAATCTAGGATACTTTTATACATAGGATCTTCCTGCAATTTGTTAACCTCCATAATCTTCTTTGCAGCTTCTAAGTAGCTAATAGCTGTTTTAGTCTCTCCTGACTCTTTTAAGATACTTGCAGAGAGGACTAATGATGGAACATGCTGACCGTTAATAGTAAGACCTGCATTAAATGCAGCTAATGCTTTCTCATAGTCCTGCTTAATCATATATATCTGACCAGCTCTGTAGTAAGACTCAAAATCTAAAGGATTAAGACTGGTAGCTCTTTGTAGAGCAAAAAGGGCATCCTCACTGTAATCAGAGAGCCCTATCGAAAGAAGACCCATATATACATTAGCTCTTGCGTACCAGTTGGAATATATAAATGGAGCAGTCGTCACAGCCTCTCTAGATAGATCTATAGCTGAATTCTTCCAATTAGTTATCTCAGAGAGAACAGATGCTTTCTCTTCCTCAGATGACTTCTGGTACAACTCACTTAATACATTCATAATCTCTACAACTGTACCACTAGCCTTTCTATTCGCCACAGGGCTAGAACTATCATATCTTAGAGCAGTAAGGTAGTAAGAAACTAATCTATCAAAAAATTTCTCTCTTACCTCCATAGTCACTTCAGACTCCTCAGTATATTTCTTCATTTCTTCTATAGAGTATGCTTCTGCCCTTGCAATATACATAGCAGAGAGAAGCTTAGATCCTAACGAAAACATAGATACAGAACAGAGAAGAATGAAAAGAATCGTTAGGAACCAATTAACACTATTTATCGTCTTACTAACATTTTGAGAAGCACGACCTACATGTACAGCCCAAAATTTTAAAAGAAACTGTTCATCACTTCCCTTAACAATATTTCTACTCATTAAAGAAAGAAGTAGTAAAACAAAGAATATGAAATACAAAAGGAAAGAGAAAGATACAAAGAATACAGAAAGATAGAAAATAATGGTAGAGATCTCAAGGATAGAAAGTAAGAGACCTTCCTTACCTTTCTGAGAAGTAAGATCCTCTATAAATACTCTAATGAGAACTAAACCAATTAATATCCATATTACTACTCCTAAAATACCTCTAGTTGCTAATGTAGTAAAGAACTCATTGGAAGAAGAGTTAAAGTTAACATTAGAAAGAGATATTGTTGATGGAGTAGCAGGTCTAAAAAGATTGTAGGCTACAGAAAAAGATTCATTACCTACACCTACTAGTCCTCTACCAAAATTCTCTACTACTGTCTTACTAGCTACAGACCATGAGAGATCAGAGGCTAAGTGTATTGGTGATACAACATCAAAAGATTTACCAAGAAGAGAATTTTTAAAAGAATCATACTGAAGCCCTATCGTAAATACCATAGCTAATATCACAAGAAGAGAGAGGATAGATGGAATAAATTTTAATTTCTTTTCTAACTTAACGAACAGAAAGATAATTAAGAAGAGAAAACCTACAAACAGAAGTACTGGAAGTAATATTCCCTGTTTAATAGAAAACAGAGGTATGGATATAAAGCCTAGGAATATGGATATAAAAGGAAGAATAGTACTCTGATATCTTTTCTCTTTAAGATAGTACAGTAGTAGATATATAGAGAGTAATATTAATACTGCAGATAGTAAAACTATCTCATCTGAATAAAATGTTAAAGGTAAACCTGTAACAAAGAAATTCTTAAATACAGGCATCCAACCAAAAATATTAATCTTTAGAAATGAGAGTAAGCTTAGTATTAATAGAGTAGATATTCCTAAGCTTAAAATTACAGATGATTTAACAATATACTTACTGCTATTTAAAAAGCTTCTAGAGAGGAAGAAGAATGCCAAAAGAATAGAAATAGATAAGAATCCTGTTCCTAATCTACCATCAAATCCCCATATAGCAGTCCATTTATCCAATGCAAAAATGGTAGAGATTAGAAATGAAAGTAATAGAAGTAATGATACTTTATCCAAAGAAGATTTAAATATGACAACCTTTCCATCCCATATCCATTTAATAAACTCTAACAAAAGTATTATAGATGAAAATACTATAAAAAATGTAATCTTAACTTGGTCAGTAGGATCCCATGGTAGAGGTAATACCAACCAAGGAATAAAAAAGAGAAGTATATAGAAAAATATTCTTTGAAAAAGAGATATATCAACTACACTGGCAGAGGTACTTGTCTTACTTTCATTTGTTAGCATATTAAAGACAGATAAATAATTATTTACTAACAAATATCTTAGCAAAAATAGAAGAGGGGGCAAAGCCCCCTCTAAAAGAAGACAACTATTCTACTACCTCACCTTCCTTTACTTCATCCTTATCATCATCTTTCTTCTCTTCATCCTTAGATTCCTCTGAAGGTGTTTCCTTAGATGCTTTCTCATACATCTTCTTACTTACTTCTTGCATCTTCTTAGTTAATTTCTCAACCTCTTCTGCAAGTTTCTCTTCATCGAAATCTTCCTTCTCGATTATTTCTTTAACCTCTTCTACACCCTCTTTCAAATCCTTCTTGTCATCTTCCTCTATCTTATCCCCATTCTCTTCTAGAAGTTTCTCTATACTAAAGCATAGGGAATCTGCATTGTTTCTCTCCTCTGCTCTCTTTCTCTTCTTCTTGTCCTCCTCTGCATGCTTAGATGCTTCTTCCACCATCTTTTCAATCTCTTCTTCTTTAAGACTTGTAGATGCTGTAATGGTAATCTTCTGCTCCTTGTTTGTAGCTAAATCTTTAGCATTTACATTTAAAATACCATTAGCATCGATAGTAAATATTACTTCTATCTGAGGAACACCTCTTGGTGCAGGAGGAATACCATCGAGAACAAACCTACCTAATGTCTTGTTATCTGATGCCATCTCTCTCTCTCCTTGTAATACATGAATCTCTACACCTGGTTGGTTATCTGCAGCAGTACTAAATATCTGCTTCTTCTCCACAGGTATAGTGGTATTTCTCTCTATCAATTTTGTCATTACTCCTCCTAATGTCTCTAAACCTAATGAAAGTGGAGTAACATCTAAAAGTGTAATATCTTTTACATCACCACCAAGTACACCTCCCTGTACTGCAGCTCCGATAGCAACTACTTCATCAGGGTTTACACTCTTGTTTGGTTCTTTACCAAAAATCTCTTTAACCTTTTTAACAACAGCAGGCATTCTAGTCATACCACCAACAAGAAGTACTTCATCTATATCACTTAGTTCTAACTTAGCATCCTTAAGTGCTTTCTTACATGGAGATACTGTCTTCTCTATTAAATCTGCAGTCAACTTCTCTAAATCTGCTCTTGTAAGAGAAACCTTCAAGTGCTTTGGTCCACTAGATGTTGCTGTAATATATGGAATATTTATCTCTGTTTCCTCAGAAGTAGATAACTCTATTTTTGCTTTCTCAGAGGCCTCCTTTAATCTCTGTAATGCAGTCCTATCTTCTTTAAGATCTACTCCCTCGTTATCCTTAAACTCTACTACCAGTTTATCAATAATCTTTTGGTCGAAATCATCACCTCCTAAGTGAGTATCACCATTAGTAGAAAGAACTTCGAATACCCCATCCCCTATCTCTAGAATAGAGATATCGAATGTTCCACCACCTAAGTCAAAGATAGCAACTTTCTCATCCTTCTTACTATCCAAGCCGTATGCTAGTGCAGCAGCAGTTGGCTCATTTACAATCCTCTTTACTTCCAGACCTGCAATCTTACCTGCATCTTTAGTAGCTTGTCTTTGTGAATCATCAAAGTATGCAGGAACAGTAATTACAGCCTCAGTAATTTTTTCTCCTAAGAACTCTTCTGCATCCTTCTTCATCTTGGCCAAGATCTTTGCAGATATCTCCTGAGGTGTGTACCACTTGTCACCCATCTTTACTTCAATACCATCACTACCAGATTTTCTCATCTCAAAAGGAAGAAGTTCTTTATCTTTTTTAACTTCATCATCTCCCCATGACCTACCTATTAATCTCTTAACAGAATAGATTGTTCCTTCTGGATTAGTAACAGCCTGATTCTTTGCAGGAGCACCAACCAATGTTTCCCCTTTATCATCGACTGCTACAATAGAGGGAGTTAATCTTCCTCCTTGTGTATTAGCAATGATATTAGGTTTACCACCTGACATATATGCCATTGCACTATTGGTTGTACCTAAGTCTATTCCTATTATTTTTCCCATATTAATTAATATTAAAAATTTATTTACTTTTTACTACCACCACTCTAGATGGTCTAATCACGATATCATCCAACATATATCCAGGTTGAATGACATCGTATATCTCACCTTCATTCTCACCCTCTACAGTACTTAGTGCTTCATGTATAGAGGGGTCAAATTTAGAGTTTTTCTCTGGTACATATCTTTGTAGTCCAATTTCAGCCAAAGCTTTTTCTAAATTACTGATCAATTCAACAACTCCACTTGCCCAAGATTCTCCCCTTTCATCAAATTTCATCTCACCTTTAACCTTTAGTGCCATAGCCATATCATCAATGGTTGGTATAATTTTCTCTGCTAAAGATCTCTTAAATTGCAATACAGAAAGATTTAATCTCTTTTGAGTATTTGCTTCTAAGTTCTGATAATCTGCTAAAGCTCTCTTAAGCTGATTAATTACCTCCAATTTCTCATCTTCAACCTTGTCTACAGTCAATGCCAACTCTTTAATATTTTCTTCCAACCTAGCAATCTCACCCTCCAAGTGCTTAATTTCTTGGCTCTCAATTTTGTGAACACTTTTTGTGCTATCTGTTTTTTTCATAACTAGAATATTTAGTTTAACTCCAACCTCTCAATATATTACGCATAGAGCTCTGTACCTCTCTCAGAGCAGGTATAGATTTTGCATAATCCATTCTCTTAGATCCTAAGATACCAATATATGCATCTTCTGTATCCCAGAAAGGCAAAGTCGTAAATACCAAAGAACAACCTTCTAAATCTTTAATACCCGACTCTTCACCAATTAGAAGAGATACTCCAGATCCACCATACTTATGCATCATATTTACTAAGAAATCCCTATCTTCCAAAATATTAACAACTCTCTGTAGCTTCTCCCAATCCCTTAACTCTTCATATTTAAAGAAATTAGATAGACCCCAATACCTACACTGGTTATCAATAATTAGGAAAACTACAGACTCAGTTTCTTCTGAAAGAATCTGTAATATGGAATTAAGAACGGCTTCTTTAGAGAACCTATCTCTAAAGATACCCTGCCTTATCTCCACTGTTATCAAAGGATTTAAAGAGCTACTATTCAATATTTTACTAACATACAATCTAAGAGCTTGATCAGTAGGATATCTTCCTGAAGAGACATGGCTTTTTTCCAACAATCCAAGTTCCATTAGTTTTGCCATCTCATTTCTAATTGTTGCAGGACTAACTCCTAAGTTATGCTTCTCTTGAAGATACAGAGATCCAACTTCTTCGGCATTTTCCATAAATTCCTCAATTATTGCCATTAGTATCCTTTTCTGTCTCTCTGTAATATCCATCTAATTAGCACTCTTAAAGATTACCTGCTAAAGTATATGGGTATTTTTCAATTGTGTCAATAACTAGTTGAAATATATTAAAATAGACAAGCACAAAAAAAATATCTTAATAGCTAATAGATATTGTTGATTAATCACCTTATCTTTGCTATACTTTCACTCGTTATGCAAAAACTAAAACTAGAAAAAAGAGAAACATTAGGTAAAAAAGTTAAAGCACTAAGAAGAGAAGGAACTATTCCTACTGTAGTATACAATACTAAGGGAGAATCTTTTAATACGAAGATTAGTAAGAAAGATGCTGAAAATCTCTATAGACATACTACATCTACTACTATCTTAGATGCAGAATTTGAAGGAAGGGAATTCAAATGTTTGATTAAAGATTTTGACATTAACTCTCTAACTGGAGAGATTAATCACATTTCCATATTCGAAATTGATGAAAATGCTCCAATGGTATTTACAGTACCATTTACACTAGTTGGAGTATCCCCTGCAGTAAAGAATAACTTAGGAATCTTGGTAAACACATTGGATGATATTGATGTTAAATGTCAATTAAGTAAACTACAACCGGAGATTGAAGTAGATATCTCTCAATTAACAGAAGTAGGACAAACAATTACTGTTGAAGATATTAAACTACCAGAAGGTATGACACTGGTTAATGAAGATATGAAAACTGCAGCTATTGCTACGATAACTGAGGCTCAGAAAGTTGAAGAAATTGAACCAGTAGTTGAAGAAGGAGAGGAAGGAGCAGAAGAGGGAGAAACAGAAGGAGAAGCACCTGCTGAGGAGGAAACAAAAGAAGTTGCAGAGTAATATAGCATCCTTTAATTAAAAGGTTTGTATATATGATTACCGTAATAATTACATCTTGGAAAGAACCCAATACCATTGGCAAATGTATAAGATGCATTGCAGATAGTAAATATTCAGGAATAACTAGACCTTTTGAAATACTACAACTATCACCAGATCAAGAAACACTAGATGCTGGTAAGAAGGTTGCAAAGGAGTTAAAACTTTCAAAGAGTGAATATATACAGATACAGGACCCTAAAAAAGGTAAACCCTTTGCTTTAAAATTAGCTATTAAACAAGCAAAAGGAGACATCCTAATATTCACAGATGGAGATACACACTTTGAGAAACAATCTGTTAAGTATCTAATAGAGCCTTTCCAAGACAGAGAAATATATGGTGTTAGTGGAAGACCAATATCTGCTGATACAAGAGAGGATATTTGGGGATATTGGGGTAACTTACTCTCTGATTCAGGACATCACAGAAGATCTAGATTAATGAAAAAGGTAAAAGGAAAGAAGTATTACAAAAGTAGTAAAAGATTTTACCCAATGAGTGGATATATTATGGCAACTAGAAAACTAGATATGAATATACCTAAAGATGTACTCTCAGATGATGCATATATCTCCTACTTCATTAGAAATATGAACAAGGAGATTGCATATACACCTAATGCAAAATGTTATGTTAGATATCCTAAAACCTTAAGTGATTATTACAAACAGAAGGTAAGATCTATCGGTGGTTTTGTACAACTTAGAAAGTATGGAGTATTCAAAAGAGACAAACAGAGTAGAAGTTTTTTAATTGAACTACCATATGCTCTCTTTGTACTAACATATCCTAAAAATCTAAAAGAATTTATCTGGTCTTTAGCTCTCTTTCCAGTAAGACTACTAACATGGTTAAGAATATATTGGGAGAGAATTATCATACAAAAAGACTTCACTGATACATGGGTTAGAATTGAAAGTACTAAGTAAGAGATATTAGAAATTTTCTCTCTCTAACAATCCATCCGCTATTAACATCTCACATACTTCTTGAGAACCTGGAGCAAAGAAGATTTCTCTTTTAACAAATCTATCTTTAAACTCATCTAAGGGTACATATATTACTTCTGCAACCTCTACACTGTTAAGTACAGGTTTAGAATCTACTGTTGAGAAGTAGACATATATGAATTCTCTTTCAAATCCATAATCTATTTTATATTTCTTTATGAATTTTAGCTTTACATCTAGCCCTAGTTCTTCAAACATCTCTCTTTCTGCAGTAGTTAATGGATCTTCACCATATCTAACATGACCTGCACCAGTAGCAATGATCTGATTTGGAGATGTATCTTTAGTAGTAGATCTCTTTGTTAGAAGAAGCTCTCCTTTGCTGTTGAGAAGATAAACATGAATAGTTCTGTGCCAAGGCTTACTGCTCTCATTATGACACTCCTCTCTTCTAACAGAAGATATTACATTGTCATTCTCATCTACATGGGTAAGAAGTTCATCCTTAAGATCTGAAGGAGATGGATTGTAATATGAATTGGTCACAAAGAAAGTATACCAGAAAAGAAAACAGTGTAGCTATTACCACCTAAAGTGAGCAAATGCTTTGTTTGCCTCAGCCATTCTCTCTACATCACTCTTCTTTTTAATAGCGTCTCCTTCACCATTAAAAGCATCTAGTACCTCTATTCCTAAAAGCTCTTCAAAAGATTTTCCACTTTTAGATCTTGCAGAATCTACTAACCATCTGATAGCTAAAGTCTCCTGCCTTTTAGGATTAACAGGAACAGGTATCTGGTAGTTTGCACCACCTACTCTTCTAGATCTAATCTCTAATGCAGGTCTAACATTGTCTACTGCAGTATGTACAAATTCAATAACTGGTGTTTTACTTTTTTGTGAACCAGTCTCTATTGCAGTATATACAATACTTTCTGCTATAGATTTTTTCCCTCCTTGCATTACTTTGTTGATAAGTCTACCGATAAGTTCATCATTATACTTCCTATCTTTTGCAATTGTTCTTTTTTTAGCTCTCTTGCCTCTCATTTATTCATCTATTTAAATTATTAACTCTCTGCTCTCTTAGCTCCATATTTAGATCTAGCCTTCTTTCTACCTTTTACTCCTGCTGCATCATATTTACCTCTAACAACGATATATTTTACACCTGGTAAATCTCTCTTCTTTCCTGCTTTAAGAAGAACAACTGAGTGCTCTTGTAAGTTATGTCCCTCTCCAGGTATATATGCTGTTACCTCCATACCGTTAGAAAGTCTTACTCTAGCGACTTTACGAAGTGCAGAGTTAGGCTTTTTAGGAGTTAAAGTTCTTACTTGCAAACATACACCTCTTTTAAAAGGGTTCTTCTCTTTCTTGTACCTATTCTTAAGAGGGTTAAAGTTTGTAGCTAATGCTAGGTGCTTTACCTTCTCTCTCTTAGATACTCTAGGTTTTCTAACTAACTGATTAATCGTTGGCATGGTTCGTATTATACAACAAAATCAACTAAAATTTAATCTCTGGTAAATCATTTATATCCTCAATTCGAGCATCCTCTCCTGAAGGTATTCTTCTTCCAATGATTACATTTTCTTTCATACCTCTTAGGTAATCTGTCTTACCAAGTATCGCACTGTTTGTTAATACTCTTACTTGCTCCTGGAATGACATAGCAGAAAGGAAACTCTCTGTATACAGAGCTGATGCTTTAATACCTAATAGCTTAGGAGATATCAATACTTTTCTCTTCTCTTCCGAGAGAAGTTGATCATTTTTTGCAGAAGCGATAAATCTGTTAACAAGAGATCCTACTAGATATTCGCTATCTCCACTCTCTAAGACTTTACCTAATCTTGCCATCTGTCTGATGATAATTTCAATATGTATATCACCAATTGAAACACCCTGACTGTTAAATACCTTCTGTACTTGATCTAAGACATATTTCTGAGCTTTAAGAATACCTGCAGCATCTGCTAGCTTCTTAGGATCCACAGAACCCTCTGTTAGTTGATCACCTGCTTCTACCTCAGCACCATCTGATACTAATACAGGAATATTTGGAAGTACAGATATCATCTCCTCTGCTTTAACACTACCCTTGAGTGTAAGAATTCCTCCTTCAATTTTTGCTACTCCATCAAAAGGAGCTTGTTTTTCTACCTCATCAGAATCAATAAATATTGCTTGAGCATTCTTTACTTCTGCACCATCTGTTACCAACACTTTCTTAGCATCAGAGATTACATAGTCTCTTGAGATATTTTTCTTTCCAACTATGGTAATAACTGCAGAGTCATCTTCTGCTCTTTCAACACTAACTTTACCACTAATAGATGCAATCTCTGCTTCTGCTTTTGGAGATCTAGCTTCAAAGAGCTCCTCTATTCTAGGCAAACCTTGAGTAATATCTGTTGCCTGTACTCCTCCTTTATGAAAGGTCTGCATGGTCATCTGAGTACCTGGCTCACCAATAGATTGAGCTGCAATTACTCCTACTGCTTTACCCATATCTGTCTCACTACCGTTTTCAAGATTCAAGCCGTAACATTTCTTACATATTCCCATAGGGGCTTTACAAAGGATTGGGCTTCTAACTTCAACTTCATCTACTCCTTCTTCGTCAATCTTTTTTGCAATCTCTCTAGTAATATATTCTCCTTTAGGAACAAGAACTTCTTTTTTAGAATTTACAACATCCTTTGCAACAACTCTTCCAAAGAGTCTCTGGTTATAGCCTAATCTTCTGTCATCTGATCTTTTAATTTTTAGTCCCTCTCCATTATATCCACAGTCTTCGAAACGAACAATGACATCGTGAGCAACGTCTACTAGTTTTCTAGTTAAATATCCAGATGAAGATGTTCTAAGAGATCTGTCTGCGATACCCTTTCTACCACCATTTGCAGCAACAAAGTACTCAAAAGCACCAAGTCCATCACGATAGTTGCCTTTAATTGGTAGTGGTACCCAGTTTCCTCTAGAGTCTCTAACTACACCCTTAATTGTTAACACCTGCCTTGCCTGAATCTTACCACCATTAGCCTTAGACTCTACCATTTCAAATACAGAGTTATTTTTATCCAATGTCTTCCAAGCTTCTTCTGCAATATCATCAGCAAAGTCATTCCACATCTCTGTAGAGAGATCAATTTTCTCTTTTTCTGTAATTAATCCCTGTAAGTAGTTCTCCTGTAACTGAAGGTCTTTGTCTTCCATCTCCTTAATTCCAGAAGCAACATCAAAGTCGATCTTACAGTCCTCGATAGCGAAAGAGAAACCTAAATCAGTAGCATACTTAAAGCCCATGTATTTAAGACTATCAAGAAGCTCTACAACTATCTCTAATTGATAATTGTTTTTTACATCATCAACTATCTCTGAGATGGTATCTCCACTAACTCTCTCATTTACAAATCTATAGCCTTCTGGTAAAGCTCTATTGAAAATACATCTTCCTGCAGAAGTTTTAACTACCTCTCCATTAATACTTACTAGAATCTGCTCGTCTATCTTAATTACACCTCTCTCATATGCCTTTATTGCTAAGTCTGCAGAAGCAAACATTCTAGGATTTTCAACCTCATTCATATCAGTCATGAGGTAGAATCCAATTAACATATCCTTAGCAGGTGTAGCTAATACATGTCCCTGTGAGATATTTACAATATTCTTTGAAGCCATAATATCTCTCTTTGCTTCTTCCACTGCTTCTTTTGTTAAAAGTAGGTGCACAGACATCTGGTCTCCATCAAAGTCTGCATTAAATGCTTTACATACCAATGGGTGTAGTCTAATAGCTTCACCTTCTACAAGTCTAGGATAGAAGCCTTGAATACTATACTTATGAAGTGTAGGAGCACGGTTTAGAAGTACTGGTTTACCATATATTACTTTTTCTAATAGGTCCCAAATAATCTCCTGCTCTTCTTCAATCATCTCTTTTGCAATCCTAACATTAGGAGCAATCTCTAGATGTAAAAGTTGGTGTATTACAAACGGTTTAAACATCTCTAAAGCAATAGATTTGGGAAGACCACACTGGTCTAACTTTAAGCTAGGGTCTCCTACAATTACTGCACGTCCAGAGTAGTCTACACGCTTACCTAGAAGATTCTTTCTAAAGATTCCTTTCTTACCTCTTAGGTCGTCTGTTAAAGATTGGTAAGGAAGTCTCTTGTTATTCATCATCGGCTTAGATGGTCTATGAGAGTTATCTATTACAGCATCTACAGACTCTTGAAGCATCCTCTTTTCATTTCTAAGAATTACATCGGGCGCTCCTATCTCCATTAGTCTAGCTAAACGATTGTTTCTGTTTATAATTCTTCTGTACAGATCGTTTAAATCTGAAGTAGCAAATTTACCTCCTGGTAGAGGAATGATAGGTCTTAGATCTGGAGGTAGAACAGGCAAGATATCCATTACCATCCAGCTAGGATTAATACCATTCTTTTCAAACCCCTCTAAGTATTGTATTCTTCTAATGGTAGACGCTTTTTTGTCTCCCTTCTCTTTCTTAGCACGTCTTCTTAGAGACTTAAGCTCTTTTTCTAAATCTAAATCTTCCAAAAGCTTCTTTACTGCTTCTGCTCCCATCATAGCTTTAAAAAAGAGAAGGTCTCTATCCTCTAAATCAATATACTCATCCTCTGTTAGAACAGAACCTACCTCTACTTTGCTAATAATTTGTTCAAGTTTGGTATAGAAAGCTTCTAACTCTTCAGCTCTCTCTGCATATTCTTTTCTTGTTTTTGCAATAGTCTGTTTCTTTTTATGCTCTAGTTGGTTAACTTTGAAATCAGAACTCTCTTTACTCTTTTTCAAAGATTTTAACTCTTTGTCAAAAAGAGAGGCTACTTCTTTAAGCTCTTCATCTAATTCTCCTTGTAATATATCTAACTCTTCTTTTCTTAATCTCTCTATCCTTGCAAGAGCATCTTTTCTCTGCTCGTTCTCTAACTCTACTACCATATATCTTGTGTAGTAGATTACAGAGAGAAGTTTTTTGTGAGACATATCTAAAACAATGGACATCTTGTTAGGAATACCATATGCAAACCATACATGAGCAACAGGAACTGCCAATTTAATATGTCCCATTCTTTCTCTTCTAACATCCTTTGTTGTAACTTCTACTCCACACTTGTCACAAACTATTCCCTTGTACCTAATCTTCTTGTACTTACCACAGTAACATTCATAGTTTTTGGTAGGACCAAATATCTTTTCACAGAAAAGACCATCAGGTTCTGCTCTAAAAGTTCTGTAGTTAATAGTTTCTGCTTTTGTTACTTCTCCATATGACCAATCTAATACCTGCTCTGGAGAAGCTAGTGTAAGTTTAAGAGCATCAAAGTTTTCAAATGTATTTCTTTTGTTATTCATTACTCTACAACCTCCTCTGGATTTTTAGAAATTAATTCCATATTTAGACACAAAGCATTAAGCTCTTTTATTAACACCTTAAAGGATTCTGGTACATTTACACTCTCTATCTTCTCTCCATGAATGATAGCTTTGTAAGCTGTTGACCTACCTTTAACATCATCTGATTTAATAGTAAGCATCTCCTGTAAGGTGTATGGTGCACCATGTGCTTCAAGTGCCCATACTTCCATTTCTCCAAATCTCTGCCCACCTCTTTGAGCTTTTCCTCCTAAAGGCTGTTGAGTGACAGCTGTATATGGACCAGTAGACCTAGCATGAACTTTCTCGTCAGCAATATGGTGAAGCTTAAGAATATATTTAACACCTACGGTCACTTTACGTGGGAATTTCTGACCAGTTCTACCATCGTAAAGATCTACTTTCTGTTCCATCTTAAAGCCTTTCTTCTCCATCTCCTTTTCTAACCAAGCAATATTTACACCTTCAAAAAGAGGAAATGCAAATTTCTCCTTTAGAAGTTTTGCATACAGACCGAAGTGTACTTCTTCTGCCTGTCCCATATTCATACGTTTTAAGAATGTAGGAGTAAGAACAATATCTACAGGCTCTCCATCTTCTGTAAACGGCATATCCTCTATTGGACGAATTGCTGCAACAGTATTCTTATCTCCATGTCTACCTGAGATTTTGTCTCCATATCCAAGTTTCTTTGTATTTGCAACCCATACCTTAACCTCTTCTAATACTCCTGGAGGTAGCTTATCTCCTTCTTCAACAGAGAGTCTCTGTGTATGAATTACAATACCTTCTTCACCGTGTGGAAGTCTTAATGAGTTATCTCTAACATCGCTTGCAGACTCTCCAAAGATAGCTCTAAGAAGTCTCTCTTCCGCTGTTAGCTCTTTCTCTCCACGAGGTGCAATTACTCCAACTAGAATATCTCCAGCTTTAACCTTCATTCCTTCTCTAATTATTCCTGCCATATCTAGCTTCTGCAGTATCCTATCATTTACATGAGGTATATCGGAGGTAATAATTTCGGGACCTAACTCAGTATCTCTTACCTCCACTTTATGCTCTCTGATATGAACAGAGGTTAGTAAGTCATCTTTAACAATTCTTTCAGAAATTACTACAGCATCCTCATAGTTGTATCCTTCATAGAACATTAGTGCTGCTCTTAAGTTTGTCCCTATAGCTAACTCACCACCAACCATAGTGGGTCCATCAACTAATACATCTCCTTTCTTAAATTTCTGGCCTGTTTCTACGGCAGGTTTCTGACTAAAGCATGTATTATCATTTGATCTGTAGAAAGTAGATAGATTGTAATCTACCAATCCTGCTTTCTTGTATTGAACAGATACTCTGTTAGCATCTACATATACAACTTCTCCGTCTTCCTGAGCAAATATTCCCCAGTTAGACTGTCTAGCAACAATCTCTTCTACACCTGTACCAACAAGAGGAGCCTCCTGTTTTACTAGTGGTACACCCTGTCTTTGCATATTTGCTCCCGCTAAGGCTCTCATAGCGTCATCATGAGAAACAAATGGGATTAATGCCATACCCAATCCAGCTTGCTGATATGTTAGTACATCAACATGTGTAGCAAGATTTACATCCTCTAAAATAAAATCTCCTTCATGTCTAACAGGTACTAAAGATTCTACAATATTGTTGTAATCATCGGTTTGTATAGAAGCGATACTAATATATCTACTCTCCTCTTCTAAAGAATCAAAATAGTCATATTCTTCGGAGATAAATGGAACAACTTTGACATCTTTAATATCTTTCTTCTTACTAATTTTTTCCGCTATCTCCTTAGTTATTAAAGTCCCTTTCTTTGCAATACCAGTAATATTTTCATCCAATATTCTGTTTAGGAGTTCTCCCTTACTGTTCTTTACCTTCTTTAATACTCTTCTGTATGGAGACTCCAAGAAACCATACTCATTAATTCTTGCTAAAATTGCTAACTGTGTAACAACACCAATATTTGAGCTCTCTGGACTTGTCACAGGGTCAAACTTTGAGTACTGTGAGTTGTGAACCTCACGAATTGAAAATGTCGCTCTATCCTTAACAATACCTCCAGGACCTGCAGCAGTAACCTTTCTCTTGTTCTCTAATTCTGCCAATATATTAGTTTGATCCATGAAAGCAGAAAGTTGATTTGCACCAAAGAAAGATTGAATAGATGCAGCTATTGGCTTTGTACCAACAAGCATAGAAGGTGTCACTTTTGCATCCTGACCATACAAACTCATCTTGTCCCTAATATTTTTCTCTAACCTCCTAATACTAGCAAGCAGTTGTCTCTCTAATACCTCACCTACACTCCTAATTCTCCTGTTGCATAGATGATCGATATCATCAGGATTCTCTACACCGTTATTAATATTGATTAACTTTTTCACTATCCTGATAATGTCGTCTGGGTAGAGTACTGCCTCATCTGGATTATTCACATCGTATGAAGTCCCAAGCTTCCTATTCAATTGATATCTACCAATTTTGCCTAAATCGAATTTCCTTCTGTTAAAGAAATTACTCTTAATATATTTTTCGGCACTATCCAACGTCACAGACTCATCTGGTCTAAGTTTGTTGTAGATACTAATAATTGCATCCTCTTTACTCTTAGTAAAATCTCTAGCTAATGTTGCTTCAATATATTTGTACTCCTCTTTAGTATCTACATCTTTAAAAAGCTTTAGTAGCTCCTGGTCACTCTCATATCCTAAAACTCTAAGAAGTTCTGTAATTAATACCCTAGGTCTTTTAGGAAGAATACGCATTGAAATTACATTGTATTTGTTTACCTCAATCTCATACCAAGGACCTCTACCAGGCATTAGTCTTGCCTTGTAAAGAGTTCTGTAAGGAAGTACATCTGCTTCTTCAAAAAGTACACCCTCTGCTCTTACAATCTGGTGTGTAACAACTCTTCTTACTCCATTTACAACAAAAGCTCCATCGTCTGTCATCATGGGTAAATCTGCAACAAAAATCTCCTGCTCCTTAATCTCTCCAGTCTTGTTGTTTAGAAGCTGAACAGTTGCATATACTGGAAGCTCGTAGGAGAGACCCTTAGCAATTGCTTCTTCAATACCTCTGTAAGGCTCTCCGTATCTAAATGACTTAAATTCCAAAGTCCACATCTTCTCCATAGTGTCCTTAACAGGACTTATCTCTTCAAACAATCTTTGGAAACCATTCTCGTAGAAATCTTTAAACGATCTCTTCTGAGCTTCTATCAGACTTGGTATCTCAAAAGTGGAGGAAAATCCCTTTCCTAGATTAATTCTGGAAGCTCTATTACGCTTAGGTTCTACCATAGGACAATTATTTATAGGTTATAAATTACATGCATGTACAAAGAGGAGCCTACAAGCCATATGCAAAAATGGATGTAAACACGGCAATAATCCTCTCAATTAAAGCAAAAATTAGATAACTCTGGGGAGTTTAGCATATTTATGCTAGATAGTCAAAGGGTTTCTTGCTCTTTTAGGTTGTATATATACAAGGAAATAATATAATATGATATAACCTTTGTCAAAAGGCACAGATTCCTCTATTATCTAATATATCCTAATAAATAAAGAAATGCCCCGAAAAAAGAAAATAAAAAATATAAATATAAAAAGCTCAGAGACTAAAATCTTCTCTGGTTTAGTACTTCTTGTCTTAGGTGTAGCACTTTTAATAGCACCGATGGTAGATCAACAAGCAGATATATTCATATATATATCTAAATTTTTAGGCTGGCCATCTACAATATGGGGAATAGCTACCCTTTACCTCTCAATATATTTACTAACTCAAGGTAAAAGTTGTAAAAACTGGGGAAGACTTTTCGGTTTAACAACACTAGCAATTACTTTAAATATTCTTTTTACCTTCTGGCTTCCCAAAGAAACATTGGATATTACAGAAGGACTAGAGAGAGCTGGTGGTCTTTTTGGTAAAACTTTACATTTAGCAATAAATAGTACCTTTGGAGAGATAATTGAACTCGTAATATTACTAATACTACTTGTTGTAGCTTTCTCTTTCATAACAAGTGTCAAGTTAGAAGAGATAACTGCATTTGTACACCAACTCTTCGGCAATATTAAAATTAAAGATTTGAAGGATAGGTTAGCCGAAGGTAAAGCTGAAAAAGATCTCGTTATCAGTGGACTAACAGAAGAAGATGAACCTGATCTGTTTACTAGCGAAAAACCTCAAGAGAGCGAAATAGAGCCTGAGATAGAGAATCTTACTGTAAAGAGAGAAGCAGTTTTGCCTCGTCATATTCATCAGCCTCCTTCTGAAGAGACCAATGATATTGATTCACTTCCTAAATATCCAAACTGGGTATACCCTAAGATAGATAATTTACAAGAGCCACAGAAAGCAAAGCAGGATGAGGAAGCATACAAACATGATTCTAGAGTAATTGAAAGAGTTTTAAAGAACTTCGGTATTAATGGTAAAGCCGTTAAAGTTGAGATAGGGCCAACTGTAGTTAGATATGCATTAAGTCTTTCTGCAGATACAAGAATTGCAAAGATAAAGAGTTTAGTAGATAACCTAGCTGTATCTTTAATGATTAACAAAGAGCTAGTTAGAATAGAAACTCCAATACCAGGAACTTCTTTTGTTGGAATAGAGATACCCAACAAGACTCCAAACTTTGTATATGCAAAAGAGATGGCTAAAAAACTTCTCTCTCAGGCAGATAAATATGAACTTCCAATGATTCTAGGTAAAGATATCGCAGGTCAAACTGTAATAAAAGATTTAGTAAATATTCCACATCTGCTTGTAGCTGGAGCAACAAACACAGGTAAATCTGTTGGTATAAATGCAATCCTTGCTGGATTACTACTAACAAAAACCCCAGATGAACTTAAGTTAATAATGGTAGATCCAAAAAGAGTAGAAATGACTCCTTACAATGGAATACCTCATCTTCTAACTCCAATAATTACAGATATGGAATTAGTTGTTAATGCTTTAAACTGGTCCATAGATGAGATGATGAAAAGATACCGTATGCTAGAGCAAGCAAGAGTAAGAAAGATTACAGAATACAACAGAAACATTGGATATACTGCAATGCCATATTTGGTAATAGTTGTAGATGAGATGGCTGACTTAATGTTAGTAGCTGGTAAAGAGGTAGAACCAAAAATTCAAAGACTTGCACAGATGGGAAGAGCTGTTGGAGTACACCTAATTCTCGCTACACAGAAGCCAATAGTTGAGGTAATTACAGGATTAATCAAGTCAAATATTCCAGGAAGAATGGCATTTGCTGTCACATCTTCCATGGACTCAAGAGTAATATTAGACCAAACTGGAGCAGAGAACTTACTAGGTAGTGGAGATATGCTCTTTAAAGACCAAACAATGCCCAAATCTATCAGAATACAAGGTACCTACATCTCTACTGAAGATACTGAGGATATAATTCGACAAGTTAAGGCTCAAGTAAGTGAAGACCAATCAACATACTCAGAAGAGCTAAAGAGTGCAATTGAAAGACCACAAACACAACACGGTACTGCTAGTGGTGAAAGAGAACCTGAATTTGAAGTCGCACTACAAATTGTAATAGCAGAGGGTAAAGCCTCCGCTTCCTTACTTCAAAGAAGATTAAAGATTGGGTACAACAAAGCTTCTAGATTAATAGAGCAATTAGAAGAAGCAGGAGCAATAGCTGCTCAAGACGGAGTAAAACCAAGAGAAGTACTTGTAAACTCTCCAGAAGAGATACTGGGAGAATCAACACAAGAGTCCTAGAGTTTGATATACTCTTTATGCAATGATTACTGCAGGAGAAGTGTTAAAAAACAAGAGAGAATCTCTTGGTAAAAACCTAAATACTGTATCTGTTGATACAAAGATACAGAAGAGATTCCTTGAATATCTAGAGAATAATCAATACGAGAAGTTTGACTCAGACGTATTTGCTTCTGGCTTTATTAAAATATACTCCAAATACTTAGGCTTAGATGTTGAAAAAGTACTAGCTGTATACAGAAGAAGTAACCTTCAAAAAAAAGAAGTAAAGAACAAACAGTCTTCATCTTTAAAAACAAAAAAAAGATTAAAAATCGAACTAACTCCTCAACTAATATCAATAACTGCACTCTCTATCTTTCTTCTGTTAGTAATTGGATATATTGGATATCAGATATATAAATTTCAAACTCCACCACAACTAACCATCACATACCCAACAGATGAATATGAATCTAATCAAGAAAAAATATTTGTTAAAGGTAGTACAGACGCTGGCTCTACCATCTCCATAAATGGCCTACCAACAGATATTGATGCATTAGGATACTTTGAGAAAGAGATTACACTAAACGAAGGAGCAAACAGTATTACAGTAACAGCAAGAAAGAAATCGAACAGTTCTTTAGAAAGTACAGAAACTTTAAAAGTTTTCTATAAAATAGAGAGTGAGCAACCAGAACAGAAAGAAGAGAAGCCTACAGAGTTTAAGGTCTTACTTCAGATTAGTGAAAGTTCTGCTTGGATTAAGTTGGACATTGACGGAAAAAACAAAGTAGCTCAAATATTAGAACCAAATATATCAAAAGAATTTACTCTTACTCAGACATTAACTCTTGTGACAGGTAAGATTACCTCTACATCTCTAAAGATTAATAATGAAAAGATAAATATATCTGCATCACCTACTAGTGGTATAGGGCAAGTAGAGTGTAATATTGTTCAAAATAGGGTTGAATGTAAATAGTTTGGTATAATCCACATATGGATTCAAATAGAGACCAAATTGAAGAGATTAGGAACAGATTAGATATCGTAGATGTTGTAGGCAGATATGTACAATTAAAACAAGCTGGTAAAAACTTTTTAGGCCTCTGCCCATTTCATACAGAGAAGACTGCATCATTTGTTGTTAGTCCTGAGCTACAAAGATATAAATGTTTTGGATGTTTAGCATCAGGAGATATATTCAATTTTGTTCAGAATATAGAGCATATAGATTTTCCAGAAGCACTAGAGAAGCTAGCTAAAGAGGCAGGAGTTGTACTTAAGAAAAGAAAAGAAAATACAATATATACTAGATTGGAAGAGATAAATAAAAAAGCAGCTATCTTCTTCTACAAAGAACTACTTAATCCACTAAATAAGAGTGCATTAGAATATGTACAAAGCAGAGGAATTACAAAAGAAAGTATTAAAACTTTTGGAATAGGATATGCCTCTGATGGTAAAAAGCTTCTCTCTTTTGTTCAAAAAGATAATAAATATAGTAAGGATGAATTAATTAACTCTGGTCTCTTTGTTTTAAAAGAGGGAAAAGTAAGATCAAAATTTTACAAAAGGATAATGTTTCCAATTAGATCTAGTTCAGGTAAAGTAATAGCTTTTACTGGAAGAGTACTACCTAGTAACGACTTCGGTCCAAAATATATGAACTCTCCAGAAACACCAATATATCACAAGAAGGAGAATGTGTATGGTCAATACGAATCAAGACAAGAGATTAGAAAACAAGATTTAGCGATATTTTGCGAAGGAACAACAGATGTTATCTCTACACACCAAGCAGGTATAAAGAATATCGTTGCTCCATTAGGAACCTCACTTACAAAAGAACAGGTAGAGAAGATCTCTAAATTAACAAAGAATATTCTTTTCATCTTCGATAGTGATAGTGCAGGACAGTTAGCACTAGAGAGAGCTTTTTTAATATCTCAGGAGCTTGGCTTAACTACTTTTGCAGCAAACACACTCCCTTACAAAGATATAGATGAATTAGTAAGCAAAGATTCTAAAAAATTAAAAACTTTAATATCAAAAAGAGTAGATACTTTTACATATCTTCTAATTTCAAAACTTCAGAATAGAGATTTAAATAAACTACAAGAGTATACAAAAGTCCTCTCATGGATAGAGAGAATGCTCAAAAATGAGCGTAACAAAGCCACTTTTGCCTTCTACGTGAAAAGAGTCCGTGAAATCGCCAAAATTGACGTGTCGAATAGTAGCTCTAGTACAACAAAATTGTACACTAAGAAATCACATTTTAAAAAGTCCGCAAGTTCCATGCCAAGAACCCATATATACACTCAACTTCTCCTCTATCTCGATGAAATAAAATTCCCGAAGTACCACGTTTTAAAATACTTTAAAGGTGAAAGTGTGTATGAAATTCTTAGATATATAAAAAATAATCCTGGAATAACTAGAACAGAGATACTCTCCCATTTTCAAGATGACCAAACTAAGAGATTAATAGAAAATATGATATTCTCATTTTCAGGAACAGAAACAGACGAAGAAGAACTAGACTCTGTGTATAAGAATATTGTAAATGACTACTTCCTTAAAAAAGAAAAAGATATTAATATGAAGATATCAATAGCAGAAGCAGAGGGAAATCAGAAAGAGAGTGAACGCTTACTGCGAAAATATCAAACTTTAACTGAAGAGAAAAGAAAACATGAACAGAGTAGCAAACTATGACACCTTAGATTACAACTACCAAACATATTGGTTAAAAAGAGAGTATGAAAACATGGCAGAACATATTCTTCTTGCAAGAATCATGAAGAACAAAGGTGGTAAGTGGTTTATAGATATAGGGGGGTCGTATGGAAGATTAGCAGATATATATTATAAAAAATATAAAAAACCAATAATTGTTGACTATTCTCTAAAAACATTAAAAAAGAACTATCAATATCTAATACAAAAATATCCCGATATTACATTAATTGCTGCTAATGCATATAACCTACCTTTTAAACAGAATACTTTTGATGGTGCTCTCATGGTGAGAGTACTGCACCATATAGAGAAGCCTAACCAATATTTCAAAGAGATATATAGAACAATCAAGCCTAATGGTAAATATATACAAGAATTTGCTAATAAACTGCATATAAAGGCGGTAATAAGAGCAATACTTAAGCTAAATTTCTCCATATTTACCAAAGACCCATATCAACAACCTACACAAGGAAACTTTGAAGGAGCAAGAAAGGACTCTAATGTTGCCTTCTACAACTATCACTACCTTTGGGTTAAAGATCTTTTAAAGAAAACAGGCTTTAGAGTAGTAAAGAGGTATGGGTGTTCATTTTTAAGAATAGGGTTTCTAAAGAAGATGTTTAGTACTAAAGTGTTACTCCTAATTGAAAACCTTTTACAAAAGACTCTCTCATGGACAAACATTGCTCCTAGTATATTCTTAGATAGTACGGTTATAAAAGAAGATGGAGATATGAAAGAGTACAACAAATTAGAAGAGATACTTGTATGTCCAGCTTGTAAGAGTAATTTAGAATTTAATAGTAATACTGCTTACTGCAAAAAGTGTAGTAAGAGATTTAAAAAAGAAGGCAATATTTGGGATTTTAGAGTATAAATGAAGCCAAAAAGAGCGTTAGGACAAAATTTCTTTATTAACAAAAATCTAGGAGACCACATTATTAACACCTTAGTAAAGAGTAATAGTAAGGGCGTATTAGAAATTGGTCCTGGTTTAGGATTTTTTACTGAGAGATTAATTAAGGTTTTCAATGATTTAATTGTTGTTGAAAAAGATAATGCCTTAGCTAAAAACTTACAACTACTTTTTCCCAATATTAGAGTAATTAATGAGGATTTTTTAGATCTAGAACTAGATACTTTTAAAGATATTACATACTTTGGTTCTCTTCCTTACAATGTATCAAAACCAATTATCAAAAAGATAATTCAAAGCAATACTTTTAAAAACCCTGCATATTTTATAATACAGAAAGAAGTTGCAGAGAAATATATATATATAAGACCTTACAATATATTATCCCTTACTACTGCAATATATGCAGATGTTAAAAAACTTTTAGATATCTCCCCTAGCTCTTTTAAACCACAACCTAATGTAGAGAGTTCATTAGTTGTTTTCTATCCTAAAAAAGAGATATTTGGTAAGTATGCAGAGTTAGAAAAATTAATAACTATGGCATTTAAACAACCTAGAAAAACACTAAAGAACAATCTAAAAGGAACTAAATATATTAACTTAGAAGGCTTTGAATCTGCTAGGGCGGAAGAGCTCTCATTAGACAACTATATCTCCATATTATTAAACAACTCTTGCTAAATGGTATAATTGCCTAATGGAAAAAAGCAAAGAGGAAAAGAAAGAGAAACAACTAGACTTTGGATTAAAAAATCCTCCCCAAAATGTATATTATAAATACAAAGATCAATACGAATTATGGCTTGCAAGGTTAGAAACTAACAAGTTTATGAAAGATATATTAGTATGGTTTACACTAATTATTAGTATATCCTTAATATTTACACAGATCTATACAATAGAGACATTGGATAGATTACCTTCCAAGATACCCGTATTTAGCTACTATCTTACTCTCTCTTCAAGACTTGTAAGCTCGCATTGGATATATCTCTATCCAATAATTTCAATAGTAATCCTTCTTACTGGTATGTATATATCAAACAAGTATTTCCACAAAGAGAGAGATCTTGCAAAAACATTATTAATTACTATTCTTTTAGCTAATATCTCTCTTGCAATAATATTTATGAAATTAGTTTATACTTTTTAACTATGGATATCTCTATTCCTACACCAATATTAGAAAAAATACTTAGAATAAATGAGCTTAGTATCTTAACAGAGTATGATAAGTACTTGAATTACTGGCCACTTCTATTGATAGGATTAATACTCTCTTTTTTACTAACTCCCATCGTTGGTAATATTGCAAAGAAATATAATCTTACATATGTACCAGGCAAAGGAAAAAATGATAGAGAGTTTGATAATCCTGAAAAGGCAGTACATGATATAGAGACTCCATCTCTAGGAGGAGTTTCTATCATTGTAGTAGTTCTTCTTGGAATACTACTTCTTTTTAAACCAGATGCAACAACAATACCTATCCTCTTAGCACTAACTGTATTAGCAATAGGGGCGACTCTTGATGATATTTTAGTTCTTTCATCTAAAGTACAGTTAGGATATCAAATACTAGCTGCTTCAATTATAGCCATATCTACAATTGATTTCTCTTCTGTTAGTTTCTTTACAGACGATTTTCTAAACCTCTCTATGTATACATGGAGCTTTAATATTTTCTCTTTTCCACTCTCCTTTGTATTTCCTGGAGATTTAATTCTAATTGCTTGGATATTACTCTGTATTAACTCTGTAAAATGGGTAGCAGGTTCTCCCGGTTTAGTCGAATCCTACTCTTTAGTGATATTTTTCTTACTCTTTATAATAGGAATAAGAACATTTTCTCTCTTTTCATCCAGTATAAGTATATTAACTGCAGGAGCAATGATTTCACTTCTTTACTTTGCATATCCACCTAATCAGAAAATAATGTCTGGTTCTAGTGGTAAGTCAATATATGGGTTTTTAATAGCCATATTAGCACTGGTTGGAGGGTTAAAATTCTCAACTACGATAATGCTTCTTGCAATACCAATAGTTGATTCCATCTATGTAATTATCTACAGAATAATAAAATACAAGCCTAAGAATCCAATAGAGTTGATGAAAATAAATGACACCTCTCATCTACATCATAGACTTCTTAAGCTAAATCTGTCTAGAAAACAGGTAATCTTAATAGAAACAGCAGTATCTTTACTAATAGGGTCATTTGCAATATTAACAGTAGGTGCAATGAGATACTTTGTTTTAATATTTGGTATTGCATTTGCCATATCCTTTGTTGTATTTGTAAATTACAAAGCAACTAAGAAAGACGAAGAGAAACCTAAGTCTCCTGAATCTAAGTATTCGTATTGAAAACCTTTTGTACCGAGCCTTTCTGTTGTCTTCTTCTACATTTTTCAAATACTTTGAATTTTAGATTGTAAAAAGTTTACTCCTTATTTAAAATAACGGTATATTAACAAAAAGTCATATGCAAAATAAAATATATATATTCATAGGACCTCCTAGTTCTGGTAAGTCATACCTCGGAAGAAAATATGCAGAATACAAAGGTTACACATTTTACGAAGCTGATGATGACTACAAAGAAGAATACCGAGAAAGAACAAAAATATCTCCAGAAGAAACAGAGAAGGTCTATGAAGAGTTCTATTCAACGGTAATAGGGAAGATAAAAGAAAAGCTTAAATTAGGAAAATCTGTTGTTGTTGCCTCAGCTATCGGTAAGCAAAGAAACAGAGATAGATTTACAGAAGAATTTGGTGAAGATGTCTGTTTTGTATATATAAAGACATCTCAGAAAAATCTAGTTCATAACGCACTTACAAAAGAGTTTCCTGCTCTTCAAGGGGTAGAAAAACTAGAGAAGAAAGTAGCACAGGGTTTAAGGGAACATCTAAGCAAAAAATTCTTAAAATATGAGACTCCTGTAAATGTAATTGTCGTTGAAAATGATTATTCTGAGAATGTAATCCCTAAGATGATCGACTTGTTAGAAGAATAACTGTTATTAATCAAAAAGAAAAAGCCTAGCAGGTATATCATATATATATTCATATATACCCACTGGGTGTTATTTGCTAGATTTTTTCGAAGAATTCCCACAATTCCCACAATGTGGTCTTTACCTGGATCATCTTCTTTGCTTCCTCTTGAGCCTCCAAAGGGATAGCTAGTTCTTGGAATAAACCTTCCAGTATACTTACTATCCCCGGAAAGGGGACTCCCTTCTTAGAAAAATGCACAAAGACTGTATGAAGGTCTTCCTGCACACCTGTATCCTCTCTTTTAGCCTTAGAGACTAAAAATTTCTCCACTTGTTTAAGTTCTTCTGCAGTCATGCTAAATTTTGCCATTTTAATCTCCTTCCTTATTTTTATTTTCAAAGATCTAACAAACACCCTATTATACTACACTTTTGCCTTTTAGACTAGGATAATTCACTTCTAGCTTGATAATATTCTAATCTATTTTGTTTACATCTCACCAACTCTAATATTTAATAAACCTCTCCTTTATAGACAAACGAGAAATGCTTTCATATAATGGATATATATGAAAAAGTGGAAATCTGCCTTAATAGCTATATCTATTGTTCTTGTTCTCTCTTTACTTCTCTTCTTTTTACCACCAGAGAATATATTTAAACAGATACCGATAATAAAGACCTTCTATCAAAATACTACTTTAGAAATCACTATGCCGAATGGAAAAGCTATGGTTAAAATAAATGGAAAAGAGTATGGAGAAACACCTACAAATATACAAAGTTTAGTTGCAGGAGAGTATGAAGTAGAACTAGAAAGAATATCCTCTCAAGATGGGTATTACAAACCTCAGAAGTTTAAAGTCTTACTAACTAAAAACAGTACATCTAGAATAAATATGGAGATAGGACCAGATGATAACTTACACGGCTCTATACTCTACTACTCTGAAGACAGAAGTGTTAGTAATAAGGGGAAATTAACAATAACTACAAACTCTCCCAGTACAAAGGTATACCTAAATTCAGAATTCTTAAAATCAACACCAATTACAAATCTAGATATGGATGAAGGAGAATACGAACTACTCTTAGAAGCAGAAGGCTATGAATCCCTAAGCCTACCAGTAGTTATTAGAAAAGGATATATACTTAATATAAAGGGATATTTACTACCAATATCTCTAATATTTGATAAACAAGAGAGCAATGAGTAACACAGACTTAACAAAGATAAAAGGACAAACACCTGTATCGATAATAGTACATGGAGGAACATATATTGGGTTTCTTCTTGCTAAAACATTGTTAGAACAGGGAAGTCAGGTAGTAATAATAGATAGATATACATCTAAATCGAAAGAGTATTTCTCTATACTTAAAAAGAGTGGAAAGGTTAGCTTTATAGACTTTAAAGGTTTAAAAAACTTCTATGAAAAAATAGCAAGAATAGATTACATGTTCTATCTACTTGGTGATTTGCTAGAGAGGAAAAATAGCGTAGATAGTAAAGATTTCCTCTCTGAGACTGATTACTTAGGAAGTAGCTTAACCTCTGCACATAAATTTAAAGCTAAAGTATCCTTAGTAACATCACTTAGGTTAAACAGAGAGCTTTCTAACAGGGTAAATAACGAAAGAAGTGGGAAAAGCTCTCCTTACACAACACTAGAATTACAAAGATATGCAGAAAACTTTGTTGCTGAGTATGTAGATAAAACAAAATCTAACGTTAGAATATTAAGATTAGGAACTGTTTTAGGAAAAGGTGTAGAGAATCTCTCGGATAATGTTTTGGATAAGCTCTTTACTGACGCTACACAGAAACCTCAAATAGAGATATTGGGAGAAGGGTTGGAGGTACATAACCTAATACACGAAAGTGATGCTATATACGGTATTCTTAAACTAACATTTGATGACAAAACAAAGGGAGAAGTAATATCTCTTTGTAACAAAAATGACTACACTACACTATCCTTAGCATACAAACTACTAGAATTAGATGTAGAGTCTAAAGCTATACGATTTGTAGAAAGAACAGATACTGACTCTGTTTTACAAGACCTTTACACACCTGCACCTAATGCTTCAGACTACTCTTGGAAACAGAGAATTGCACTAGAAGAATCTGTAATAGAGCAAGCTAAGTCTTACTATGCAAAATCTGATAAAAAATGGGATGTTTCTAAAGCAGAACTGAAGAAGGAGAAAAAAGAACTCTCTACGGTATCTAAAACTAAACTAGGACTTTTCCTATACAACATATTCTCACCTATAAAACAGGCCTTATCTCCAGAAAAATTCTTTAGTGAAATTAGCTATACAAAGATATTCAGATGGTTAACAGCAATAGTTGTATCGATAATAGCAATATATTACTTTCTCTCTCCAATACTAGGGATATCTCTAAGTTCATACTTGATATATTCAGAAACAAAGAATATTAAAATCTCATTTGAAAAACTAGACTTTGAAACAATTGGAAGAAAAGCACCTGCAATATCTAACAATATTGTAAAGATAGAGAATAATCTCTCTAGACTTTACTGGCTATTCAACCTTACTAACAGTAAAGAGATGTACAGAAGTGCAAGTCAACTCATTCAAGGTAGTAAATATGCAATGGATAGTGCATCAGATCTTGTACTAGGCTTACAACCACTAGGAGAATATATTAAAGACTTTAAACCAGCACTTACTTTTGACTCTGCAACTACATCTACAACAAGAGAGTATAGAGAATATCTTTTAGCTATGAACGATAATCAGTATAACCTGAGAGAGGGGATATATAAAATGAGTCTAGCTCAGAGTTTAATAGATAGTGTCAACACAAAGGGTTTTCCTAAATATCTACAAAATTTCGTACTAGAATACAAAGGTACAATAGAAGATGTTAATAATGCAGTACTACCATTAGAGAAGGTTGTACAATTTCTACCAGATCTTTTAGGAGTAAATGAGAGACAGAGATATTTAATATTGCTACAAAATGATGGAGAGATACGAAGTAGTGGAGGATGGATAACAAGCTATGCAGTTTTAGCCATAGAAGGAGGACAGATAAGGGAGTTGTTCGTAGATGATATATATAATGCAGAAGGAACCTTAAAGATAAAAGGACATTCATACAAAACACCTACCTCAATGATTAGAGCCCTGTCAGATATTCCATATACTTTCTCTTTAATAAACTGGAATCCTAATCTAGACAGTATCATGACAGATTCCGAACAGTTCATATATGATTTGGGTAAGGGTAATGATATAGATGGAATAATTACAATAGATACAGTATTTTTACAGAAACTCTTAGATAGATGGGGAGGAGTAGAAGTACCTGGCGAGTCTGAGATAATTACATCTACTAATCTATACCAAAAAATATTTGAAATGCATACTGAATTTACACCAGGATCGACTAGGAAATCATCTTTCTTAGCTAATTTGGCAAACAAAACTGTTACAAAACTACTCTCCTCTAGCTATGCACAGTATAAGGATGTAGCAGATATCATTATAGAGTCCTTGGAAGAGAAACATATACAAGCTACATTTAAAAATTCAATAGCTAGATCGTACTTTGATAGTAAAAACTGGGATGGTAACCTAGATAGTAAATATCAAGGAGCACCAATTAATATAGATTGGAACTGGGGTGGAAACAAAGCTAACCTATACATTAAGAAGAATCATACTTTAGATATCAATATCAGAGATGAAAAAAGCATAGATTATAAATACCAAGTAGCTATACAAAATGATTCTACTTCAAATGAATACCCACAAGGAGAGTACAAGAATTATATAAGGATATTCATTCCTTCAAGTGCAACTATACTCGGTATAGTTGGTATAGATGATAATAGGTACGATATATATAACGAAGGGGGATATAAAGTAGTAGGAGGATGGTTCAATATTCCTCCTAAAGGAAATAAAACTTTTGAAATATCCTACAGAATATCTGAAAGTGATTCTCTTGGTAGTTTCTTACTCTCTAAAACTGATACTCACTATACATTAAATCTAAATATATATAAGCAACCAGGTAGTAAAAAGGATGCATATAACCTTAATGTAATATATCCAGAGAACTGGACAGTAGAAAACAGTGACTCACTAAGTAGTATAGGGAATCAACTAAACAAAAGATTTGAGCTAGACAGAGATCAAAGCTTCGATATATCTTGGCAAAGATAATTAAATAACAATCTTCTCTTTACCCTTTAAATAAATATATATATCTAAAATCTCCTCTAAAGACGTCTCATTCTTAGATGCAAATGCTCCTATCTCTTCTACATCTAAATCTGTATTAATAGGCATCCTATTACTAACACCCATAGGTTTAATAAATGTTGCTATATGATTAGATTTACAATTAGAACATGAAAAGTGTATAATACTCGAGATATTGCTATCTTGAATTATTTCTAAATTACTCTCAGTATACGGAGTTCCGCACTTATCACAAAATTTAGCAATGATGTTTATGAAAAACTGCTTTCTTTTATTTAATTTCTCAATATTTACTGTTTTACTCATATATTAAATTATACCATAAGAAAGAATGGCAAAGACTTCTCAAAAATCTATAAACCTCCAAAAACTAGTAGATAAAGGAAAAGAACAAGGATTCTTAAGCCAAGAAGACATCCTAGAGGTATTTCCTACTATAGAAGATGATATAGCTCTACTAGATAAAATATTTAAAAAACTTCAAGAAAATGAAATAGAGGTACTGGAACCAGAAGAAGATCAGGATAAAACTAATGAAGAGCTAACCTTAGAGAAAAAGATTCGTATTCTTAAAACCATACAATCCACTATCTCTACAGATGCAATTAGATCATATCTTTACGAGATAGGGAAGATTCCACTACTAACAGGAGAGGAAGAGGTAATACTTGCAAAAAGAATTGAGAAGGGAGATAAAGAAGCTGCTCAGCTACTAATAACTGCAAACTTAAGATTAGTTGTTAGTATAGCTAAAAAATATAGTAAGAGTGGTTTAGAACTATTAGATTTAATACAAGAGGGTAATATTGGACTAATGAGAGCAGTAGAGAAATTTGACTATCATAAAGGATTTAAATTCTCTACATATGCAACCTGGTGGATAAGACAAGCAATTACCAGAGCAATTGCAGATCAAGCTAGAACTATTCGTGTCCCTGTACACATGATTGAGACTATCAATAAGTTTAACAAAGTAAATGGAGTACTAACTACCAAGCTAGGCAGACAACCATCAGATGAGGAGATAGCAAAAGAGATGGATATTGACTTAGAAAAAGTTGCAGAGATTAGAAAGATAAAGCAGAATCCTTCCTCATTAGCAACTCCAATAGGAGATGAGAAAGATAGTAAATTACAAGATATTCTTCCTGATGAATGGTCTCAGAGTCCTGAAGATTTTGCAACTTCAGAGTATCTTAAAAATCAACTAAGAGATATTCTCGATTCTCTACAAGATAGAGAAAGAAGAGTACTCTCTCTAAGATTTGGACTAGATGATGGTGTCACAAGAACATTAGAAGAAGTAGGTAGAGAATTTGGAGTAACAAGAGAACGTATTAGACAGATTGAAGCAAAAGCACTAAAAAAACTAAAAGATAGATCTTCAGAAAAGAAATTAGATGATTATATAAATCTTTAATTCTCTTCTTCTAGATTAAAAAACTCAGAAGGTTTAACAGGGAAGCTACTATCTATCTTCTCGTTAACATTCTCTAATACCTCTAGATCAAAAGATTTATTTAGAGGTTTAGTATATGAAGCTGCATTTGGATTAACATCAGAGAAAATCTTATCCGAAAGTAGAAACATACCCAACCAAAGAATAGCTACGATTAAAAGCAGTACAATTCCAACAATATATTTTTTTATTACCTCCATACTATCTAATCGTAAAATTTAGAATTCTCAATATGATAAATTCTTAATCCAATTGAATATCTAACATTCCCATTATCATCTACTTCGCTACTATAAGAGACATTCTCTATAACTGGATACATAGGCATAGCCTCTAAGTCCCTTAGAAGTGTAACAAAGTAAACCTTCTTACCACTAACAGATATTCTAACACTCCAAGGTTTTAATGCTGCACTCTTTACATTATATGTTTCCCTATCATATTCAGAGAAACTAATGGAATCTAATATAAAATTATTTCTTGAAACTACAGCATCTATATTAGAAAGAAAAAGACTAAAATTACCAGTAGAAGGAAACAGTAAAGAAAGATTCTTAAACTCCTCACTCTTATCATTATACTCTTCATCTAAAGAAGAAAGTGCTACCAGTTTATCTTCCAACGCCTTATACACTCTCTCCTTCTCCTTAATCTCTTTATTTATACTAAATATGGTTTGAATAGTGGGAACTACTGCAAAGACTATTAACAAAACAGCAAAGACATAAGTTAAGCCAGTAAAAACTGACTCTAACTGCTTAGAGGGCAGATTACTAACCAATTTTACCATCTCCGATCTTTTACTCTGCTTCGCCATATCTATATCTTAGGTTCACTAATTAAAAAACTAACATTTACCTCTAACTCATCAGTAGACTTATTAATATTAAATCTAACATCTGAGTAGTAAGAGTTATTCTTAAGAGAATCTTCATAATCTTTAAGTGCTTTAAAGTTTGGAGTCGTTAGTGCAAGAGAAACCCTAGTACCATTAAATGAAAAGTTATTTAAATTAATAGTCATAGGGATATTATTTATTATCTCTGAAACAACACTAGAGTTAATCTTCTGTCCCGTCTCTATATTCTTAATATCAAAAAGAAGTGTTTGCAGATTATCATATCTAACAGAACTCTGTTTCCAAGTATCATTTTCTAATACAACAACCTGAGCATTAATCTTCTCAGTTAAATCATTACTCCTTCCGTCCATAATAAATCTACCAAAAAATGCAAGTAGAACAACTATCTCAACAACAATTAACAATCGTTTACCTATCGTAGAAACCCAAGAAATAGCACCAGCTAAAGCCGAAGATTCATCGTTAACAGGCTGTAAAAAGTTTATAGATTTTGCTTCTTGTTCTCTTTTAAACATGGGCAGTCATCTAAATTGTTAGTATAGTATATATCACCTATACCTTATTGAAAAGTATTATCTTTTTATTCCCCTCTAATGCTTCTCTGGCCTTAATAGAGCTAACAGGAATAATGGGAGTGTAGTAGAAGATAACCCTTTCTAATAGATAGCTAAGATTATTAAGGATAGTGCCACTCTCTTGTTTACTCAATTCTCTACTCCAAGGCTCTTTCTCTGTAATATATTTATTTCCCCAATCAGCAAGTTCGTCTACTTTCTCTCCTGCTAATGCAATCTCAAACTCATCATAGAGACTACTAATCTCTCTCTCAAAGGAGTTTACACTCTCTTTAAATTCGCTCTCTACTAAATCATACCTATTTATCTCTACACCAAGAGTTTGTGAGAGATGAATTACCCTGTTGAGCAAATTACCAAAGTTATTAGCTAATCTAGAGTTATACATATTTATTAAATCATCTTCCTTGTATGCTGAATCTGCATACGTAGAAATACCCGTTAGAAGATAGAAGCGAACAATCTCTGCTCCGTACTTTTCTGCTTGTTCAAAAGGAGAAACTATATTCCCCAATGTCTTTGACATTTTCCTACCATCAGGACCAAGAACCATACCGTGCTCAAGAAGCTTTGCACTCTGTGCAAGACCTGCAGACAACAACATACCTTGCCATATTACAGCTTGAAATCTCAGATTGTCAGGACCAAAAAGTTGAATACCAGGCCACCATTCATTCAATCTCTTTTCATCACTTCCAAAACCTAATACATTTACATAGTTAGTTAGTGCATCAAACCAAACATAGAAGACCTGCTCTGAATCATTAGGTACTTCAATACCCCAAGGTAAATTCTCTTTTAATCTAGATATACTAATATCTTCAATATCTTCAATAATTTTTCTTAGTTCTTCTCTTTTCTGTTTAGGTTTTAATACATCAGGACTATTTTCTAACCACTTAAGTAATTCTGTTTTGTAATTTGTTAATCTAAAGAAGTAATTCTCTTCATCTCTCTCTTCTGGAACAGTATTATGATCTGGGCATTTACCGTCTACAAGCTCTTTCTCTGTAATATATCTCTCACAACCTACACAGTATTTACCTGAGTATCTCTTCTTGTATATATCTCCTCTCTCATCGCATCTTCTCCAAAACTCTTGAGCTGCACTGTGGTGTTCTTTTGTAGATGTTCTATAAAAGAAGTCATAATTGATATAGAAGAGCTTACAGAAATCTTTAAACCTGTTTGAATATTTATCTACAAACTCTTCAATACTTAAACCTTCTTCTTGTGCAGATCTATAAATTTTTAAACCGTGTTCATCTGTTCCTACATTAAAAAAGACATTCTCTTTTCCAATCTTTTGTCTGAAATATCTAGCTATTGCATCTGCCTGAACAAACTCCAAAGCGTGTCCAATATGAGGTTCAGCATTTACATAAGGTAAGGTTGTTGTAATATATATCTTTTCCATACCCACCATTATATTCCAATTTCTCTTTATTTAAAACATCTCTTCCAATATAAATACTTTTTTGTTATAACTCCCTAAGGAGGTCACATGAATCTCAAAAATTTTTCCATATCCCACTCTTGTCGTGAGACAAGAAAACAAAAAAAGGATAATGAAAAAAGAAGACAGAAGCCAACCGCAAAGAAAAGAGGTTGGTGTAAGCATTGAGAGGAGGTGATCCTAACTCTATCTAGGCTGAGTGAAAACACTTGGCCTGATGAAGAGAGTTCATACTCTCAACGATTTTAATATCGCGAACTCTCTTCATCTTAATTTTCAGAGAGTTGCTTACCCATTAAAATACCATCTGCAAGATTCAGTTTTACTAACTCCTGCCAAACTGACTCAGTAACGAAAGGAACAAAAGGATGCATAATCTTTAGATTCTCTTTCAATATGTAAAGAAGCTCAGAGAGTTTCTCTACCCTTTCTTTACTACCAATCTCTTCTCCCTTTATCTCATCCTTTACCTGCTCAATCCAAATATCACAAAACTGGTGCCAGAAGAATTCCCTGATTGCTTCTGCTCCAAGGTTAAATTGATACCTTTCAATATATTTAGAAACTTTCTTAATATGCTCTTTAGTTATTTCTGTTCTCTCTGTATGCACTATTCTGTGCTTAGCAACATTCTCTCTTTCTCTTTCATCAATATTCATAAGGATAAATCTAGATGCATTCCATATCTTGTTAACAAAGTTTCTGTTTCCCTTAATCTTTTCTTCTCTCAAAGGAGCATTACTACCTGGCAGTGCATCTGAGTAATACCAAAGTCTTAGAGCATCTGCACCATATTTAATAAACACCTCATCTGGCTCTACACCATTACCTTTAGATTTAGACATCTTTGAACCATCAGCAGCAAGTATCATACCTGTTAACCAAGCCAACGAATATGGAACCTGATCTGTTCTGTAAAAGCCAAACATTAACATTCTACCTGTCCACCAAAAGAGAATATCTCTTGCATGAATCATCATCTGTGTTGGGTAGTATTTTTTGTAATCTTCTCCTTCTGGTCCTCCAAGAGTAGTGTATGGCCATTGACCTGAACTAAACCAAGTATCAAAAACATCTGTTTCTTGTTCCCAAACCTCTTCGTTTGTAGACTCAGGAGCAGACTCTCCTACAAAGATCTCTCCTGTTCCTAACACTTTAGTATTAAACTCTCTTTCAAAATCCTCAACTGTTCTACTCTCGTCTTCTCTCAACCAATCATAGAGTTTCTTTCCACCACTGTACCAAACAGGTATCTGTTGTCCCCACCAAAGCTGTCTTGAAATACACCAAGGTTGAATATTTTCATAAAAATACTCCAAAGCTTTCTGCTGACCAGATGGCATTATACTAACATCTTTATTTTTTAAAGCCTTTAGTGCTTTTTCTGCCAAAGGTTCTACATTTAGATACCACTGGTTGGAAATAATGGGTTCAATAGGTGTTTTACACCTCTCACAGATTACTACCTCATGCTTAATATTCTCAATCTTAACAAGAAGACCCATCTCATCTAACTCTTTAACCAGAGCTTTAGAGCAATCAATTGTCTCCATACCCTTAAACCTCTCTGGAATATCCCCTGTCATTTTACCATCCTCATCTATTACATTAACTATTGGTAAGTCATGTCTCTTCCCTATCTCAAAATCTATTGGAGAGTGAGCAGGTGTAACTTTCAAAGCTCCCGTTCCTGTTTCAATATCTGTCTCCTCTTCAGCAATTACTGGAATCTCTCTGTTTGCAATTGGGAGAAGAACCTTTTTACCAACAAATTCTCTGTATCTTTTATCATTTGGATTTACAGCTACAGCAGTATCACCTAACATTGTTTCGGGTCTTGTTGTAGCAATTGTAATACCATCTGTTCCAAGTTTCTCTCTTGCCAATTTTCTATCTTCCTCATCAACAAAAGGATACACTATATACGCAAAAATCCCTCTCCTCTCTTCATACTCCGTATCTATATCAGCCAGAGCAGTCTTACAACTTGGACACTGATTAACAATCCTTTTATCCCTGTAAACTAAACCATCTTCATACATCTTGTAGAAAGTGTCATAGACTATCTTTGTTAATCTCTCATCTAATGTAAAAAACTCTCTTGAGAAATCTGCAGAGAGACCGATTCTCTGTTCATACTCTCTTGCTTTCTCCATATTTATTAAGCAAAATTCATAGCACTGCTTGTAGAACTCCTCCCTACCCATCTCCTGCTTATCAATTCCCTGCGATTGTAAAAGCTTAGTAAATACCGCTTCTGTTTGAATACCAGCATGATCTTTTCCAGGCAAAAGAAGAGTTGGGTGTCCAGTCATTCTGTTGTATCTTCCAACTACATCATGAAAAGCATACCCACACATATGACCTAGATGAGGAGTCCCATTTGCATTTGGGGGAGGGAGTGTAATTGTAAAAGGAGATCTAACTTCAAAACCTTCTCTCTCTAAATACTCCTTCATTAAATCAGGATTAGTTAGTCCTGAGTTCTTCCAAAGTTCATAAATCTGAAACTCTTTTTCGGAATCAAATGCTTTTGGAATCTCTCTATTCATAGCCAGTATTATATCAGCCTAAAAATACTTTTACAAAACCCTTTACTAAAGCAAAGGTGTACTTCTGTGATATAATGCAGACGATATGAAAAGAAAAAACAGAAACTTTAGAGATAGTGTACTCAAGCTATGTACACTTTCAGGTACAGAAGAGATAGGGAGAAACTGTAACTTCTTAGAATTAGGTAATGAGATAGTGATAGTAGATGCAGGATATTCATTCCCAGGACAAGAGATGTACGGTATAGATTACTTAATACCTAATATTAAATATCTAAGGAAAAACAAGGATAAGGTAAAAGCAATATTAATTACTCATGGACACCTAGATCATACAGGTGCACTAAGATGGATATTGCCAGAGCTAGATTACCCTCCAATATATGCAGGAGCTTTTGCTAAAGCATTAATAGAGGCTAAACTAGAAGAGCATAATCTAAAAGGAAAGGTAAAAATATTCGGTGTAAACAGACATAGTACTGTTAAGATAGGGAAAAACTTTAAAGCAACTTTCATAGGTATTAACCATAGTATTCCAGATGCTTTCTCTATCTTTCTAGATACTCCCAAAGGCAATGTCTTTTTCTCAGGAGATTACAAAATAGATACACAGCCAATAAGTGAGTTAGAAGCAGATTACGCCAAATTAAAATCTCTAAGAGGAAGAGTAGATCTAGCTTTGATGGAGAGTACTAATGCAACAAAGCCAGGAAAGGCTCCTTCCGAAACAGAGGTATTTAAGAATTTAGAGAAAGTAATACAACAGGTTGAGGGTAGGGTGATAGTAGCAGCATTCTCATCTTTGCTAATTAGGCTTCACTCTCTGTTTGAGATAGCGAAGAGAACAAACAGAAAGATTGTAATATCTGGAAGAAGTTTAGAACAATCTCTGTCCATCGCAAGCTCTCAAAGATATATCAATATTCCACAAGGACTAATTGTAAAAGAGAAAGATATTCCTAAATACAAAGATAACCAACTCTTAATACTTTCTACAGGTAGTCAAGGAGAGAGATTTGCTGCATTAAACAGAATCTCTCTTAATGAGCATAAATATATAAAGATAAAGAAAGGGGATTTAGTTATAATGTCTTCTTCTGAAATACCAGAGAATGTTGCAAGTATTGGACAGATGACAGATAGGTTAATAGCTTTAGGAGCAGATTTAGTAAAAGATAGCATAGAGACAAAAATACACTCTACTGGACACGGTAATCAAGAGGATATGAAAATTATGCATAATCTAATTAGACCGAAGAAGGTTATGCCTATACACGGACCCCTTACATTTAGATACTTTAATAGAAAGAATTACATCGAGTGGGGGATGAAAGGAGAAGATGTACTTCTAACAAAAGATGGTCAAGTATGGGCATACAATGGAAAACATTGGAGAAAAGAGAAAGAGATAGAATCAAAACCAATATTAATCGATGGGTTAGGAGTAGGTGATACTGGAGAAATTGTACTAAAGGATAGACAACAACTAGCAGAGTATGGAATGTTTACTGTTGTACTCAACCTTAGTAAAAAGAGCAAAGCATTAATAGGGAGACCATATTTTGTATCTAGAGGGTTCATCTACATGAAGGCTTCACAAGAGATACTTAAGGAGATAGAGGGGATGATTTTCGATATTCATAGAGCATGGGTTAATCAGTCTAAAGATAGAAAAAAATATGAGATTAAGAATCTTAAAGAAGATATTGAGAAATCTCTTAGCAAATTTATCTTCAAAAAGACTGAAAGAGAGCCAATTATTCTAGTCGTTATAGTTTAGCTTCTTAGTACTTCTTAAGTAAATATCTAAATGATATAATTGCAGTAAGATGATAAAGCTGCCTTTCTTAAAACCTAAAGAGTATCTCTTAGATGGTAAAAAATCCGTTGTAGCATTGGATATAGGGACAGAGACTGTTAAGAGTTTACTTTTTACAATGACAGAGTCTGGAGTAGTAGTACAAAGGGTTTCCAGAATTCAGCAACAGTCTCATGCAATGAGGAGTGGAATAATTACTAATCTAGATACTGTGTTAGAAAATTGTAAGCTTTCAATAAGTAAACTTCTTAGTAATTTAAAAGATGATGAATTACCAAATAGTGTAATTACGGGAATTGCAGGAGAATATATACAAGGAGTATCAATCATCGTTAACTATCAAAGAGAAGAGAATTACGATAAAGAGGTAACAAAAAAAGAGCAGGAGAGAATAATATCTCAGGTTAAGTCCCAAATAGTCTTAAATGGTAAAGAAGATCTTAGTCAAAGAACAGGACTTAAAAGTGAAGATATTGAGATATTACATATTACTCCAACAGGACTAGAGATAGGGGGAATGCCTGTAAATACCCTAATTGGATATAAAGGGAGAGATGTTAGATTACATTTCTATGCTTCTTTTGCTCCAAAAACATATACAGAGGCTCTTAGAAAAGTAGCTGCTGGTTTAAATTTTAAAGTTCTTGGTATTGTTTCTCAACCATTTGCTGTAGCAAGAGCTCACTCAGCAGGAGAGGATAAAAATTTTTCTGCAATATTTGTAGATGTAGGAGGAGGAACAACAGATGTTGCGGTTGTAAAAGATGGTAATATTGCTGAAACACAGATGTTTGCATTTGGAGGTAGAGTATTTACTAAGGAGTTGGCAAAGCTAACAGATACTGACTTTAGACACGCTGAGCAGAGAAAGATTAAATATTCGAACAAAGAATTAACAAAAGAAGTTGCTAGACAAGTACAAAGAGTTATGTATTCTACTGCAAACCTTTGGATGCAGACATTAAGGATTGCTCTTGATAGTTGTGAGGGTATCGATGTGTTTCCATCTCAAATATATCTCTGTGGTGGAGGAGCATTACTTCCTGAGATAAAAGAGGCTATGCTCGAATTTCCTTGGAAAAAGCACTTACCTTTTACAGTTGTACCTAAGATAGAGATGTTTACACCAGATCTGTTGGGTAATCTTGTTGATAATAGTGGTCAATTAGAAAATGTCTACGATATTACACCTGCATCTTTAGCAAAATTCGTATATGATATGGAGATAGACAAAATTAAATTTGATATCGAATGGGATGCCTAAAGATATAAATGTAAAGAAAATTATAATCAATGCCTCGCATGAGCTTACAGATATTGCAAAAGAGATACACAACAGTAAGGCAGAGAGAGTAGTGCTTACTTTTACAGATCAAACAGATATTTTAATAAGTCCAATAAATCTAAAGGTTTTACGAGAGGTAGCTCAAAGAGAAGGTAAGCTTTTAATAGCTCAGATTATTCAGAATCCTACTGGGGTAAGAAATAGCAAACTGGCAGGTATAAAGGTAATAGAGACGCCTTCTTCTCCAACTCTTCAAGATTGGGAAGATGCTGCAGAGGAGATAGTAAAAGAAGAGAGAGAGTTAGTATCTAAAAAGAAAGTAGCCAAACTAGCAAAAGAGGAAGAGGCTCCTAAGAGTTCTGCATTCGAAGAGAGAGTAAATAGCGTACTTAACAAGAGTAAAGAAGAATATGAAGATAGACGAGGGATTAAACCAGATACTTCTTTCATATCAATAAACAAAGATATTCCGTCTGCACAGCAAGAAGAGTCTTTGGCTGGTAAAGATTTTGCTCCAACTATGCCTGATGTAGACTCTCAAAGCGATATTCAACAAGAGAGAAGATTTCCGAGACCTAAGTTTAAGGGTTTTAATTTTAGGGGTATTAATTTTAAAGATAAAAAGACTACACGTATTCTCTTAATTCTTCTTGCAGTATTTATTCTTCTTCCTGGTTCTGTTTTTGCAATATATAATCAGATGGTTCCTTTGGTAAAGGTAAAGATTTTTGTTGAAGCTAAGCCAATTGAAATAGAGAAGATATTTGTTGGAGATCCAAATATTGAGGAAATAGATTTTGATAACCTAAAGATACCAATAAAGACAGAGGAGATAGATAAGACTCTTTCTGGAACTATTAATCCTACTGGTAAAGCATTTAAAGGAGATAAGGCTAAGGGAGTAGTCACTCTTACATATAACAATACAGATGGGTGTGGAGAGACAAATACTCCAATATCTTTGGCTGCTGGTCATAAGATTACGGCTACAACAGGTGAGTCATACAAATTAATAACTGCTGTACAACAATTAACATGTCCCGATGTTGTAGATGTTAATGTTGAGGCTGTAGATATAGGGACTGAATATAATATAAATTCTGGTAAGTCTTTCTCTGTTGCTGGGTATTCTTCTTCTTTGCTTTCAGGATTTAATAAAAATACATTTACAGGGGGTACAAAAGAGGAGCATACCGTTCTTTCACAACAAGATTTGGATAATGCTGTAAAGGAGCTTAGTGAGACTGCAATAGAGGAGATGAAGTCTACTTTGAGAGAGAAAGAGAGTTCTTGGGAAATTATTGAGAATAGTATTAAGAGTCAGGTAGAAAAAGATGGTATTAAAACGGATAAAAAGGTTGGGGAAGAGGCAACTGTTGTTAATTTGGAGATTACAATTAAGGGTACTGCTACATATTACTTAACCAAGGATCTAAATGATGGGTTAACTGCTCTTTTAAGAGAGGAGGCTACTGAGCAGAATCTTTTTGAGACAGAAAATGAGATAGAGTTAGAGTTGGGAGAGAAGATAGAGAAGGAGTTAACTGTTGATGATACTAAGACTCCTGTTGAGATAAAGTTAATAGCTAAGTCTTCAATTAGGCCGAAGATTGATAAGGAGGAGATAGAGAAGAAATTGAAGAGTATGGGGTGGCATGAGGGGTTAGATTATATAACTACATTAGATTTTTCAGAGCAAAAGACAGAGGTTTTGTTTATTCCTACCAACTATCCAGAGCTCTTAAAGAGGTTTCCTAATAGAAGAGGGGGGGTACTGCTTTCAATAGTGGAGTTAAAGAGTATAGAGTAAGGCTTTTAATTCAACCAAATTATTGATAAAATTGCATGCTATATGTACCCGTAGCTCAATAGGATAGAGCAATTGCCTTCTAAGCAGTAGGTTGTCGGTTCGATTCCGGCCGGGTACGCGTCCAGCTAACTTATAGTGTTGGATGTAATATGGAGAGATGCCTGAGCGGTCGAAAGGACACGCTTGGAGAGCGTGCGTACATTAACTTGTACCGTGGGTTCGAATCCCACTCTCTCCGCACCAACCTATAGTATTGCTTTTCAGGGAGATTTTTAGTATAATGTAACTGTAAACTATATTGTTTACTGTTCTTTCAAAAAAAATTAGTTTAAAGGCAAAATTTCAAAACTAAAAAAAAAGGAGGTTCTTATGGAAAACGGAGGTGCCTTTTTCTTTGTTTATTTCCTGTTGCACTTCATTTGGATGGCGGGAGATGCTCTCAAAAAGAAGTTTCCTCATCTGGGGGAAATCAACTTTGCTCTTTATACGTACTCAATTCTGGGGTACGTGGCTATGGCCCTTTTTCTTGATTTCCTGCCAATAGGTTGGGGTATCGCCTGCTGCGTAATAGCAGCTATGTACCTCCTATCCTTACTTATAGAGATCCGCCCCGTAAAATGAAAGAACAGAGCACCGAGAGGTTAGTATGAGGATATTTTTCTTCTACATATACCTATTAGGTGCTTTTTCTTTTTAGTAATAATTTAGAAGTAGAAATTAATACTAAAGAGAGAAAGAATATTACATTACCCTGTGGTAGAGTAAAAAAGTAATGATCAAACATACCAACTATAACTAAAAAAAGAAGAATAGAAACAGTAAATCTGTTCATCTTCACTCCCCTCAAAAAATATCTAAACAATATATACAAGTAATATATACCTAGAAATAACCCTAGTTCTACAAAATTTAATACCCATATATTATGCACAGGCTGTAGTAGTAATCTCCCCCCTTGTGTAAAAGGGATATTTTCTTTGTAAAAGTAAAGAGAATTACCTAAGCCTGTACCTAGTAATATATTTTCTTTAAATATTTTAAAGTTTAGTTCAATTAGTTTTACTCTGTCACTAAAACTACTATCCATACTAGAAAAGATATTCATAAATCTGAAATAGAGAAGAGAACTAAAAGAGAAAACCTTTTTACCTACAAAAAAGATTGTAAGAATTAATAAAAGGAGAAGAATTGAGACCCTAGAAAAAGTCAAGAGAAGTAATATTGAAGTAAGTAATATTAAGAAAAGATATATTTTCTTTTTAGATTCTTTATACAGAGCAAATGAAAGTAAGAAGATGAATAGATACCAACCAGCTAATATATTAGGATGAGGAAATGTACCATATGCTCTCAGATACAGCTGTCCATTTATATCTATAAAGCTTGTATCTCCCATACCAGAAACAAGTTTTGATTCCCCAAGGAAAAATACGCCTAGAGAAGCTCCTTTCAAAAATTGATATATACCGATAACACCCTGTATCAGTACTGAACTTAACAGTAGGAAGAATACCCATCTCTCTTTTGCAACCTTTTTAATATATTCTGTTTTCTTAAGGTATGAAAGTAAGAGAAGGAAAGTAATGAGGTAGAGGAAGATCCTTGTGTAGAGTAGGGTGGATAGGAGGTTTTGTGTAATTAAGGTATGGATTATGAAAAAGAGTAGAAGAATTAGTAAGTATTTATCTTTTAAATATTTTTTAATTACTTCTTTCTTTAGTAGGAAACATAGTTGGATGAGAAGGAGAATAGCAAAAATATCTAAAATTGATATTGTTGGTATTAGATAGTTTACCCAGAAGCCTGCAACAAAGGGTTCTGTATTAAAAAAAGGTATCTGTAAAGTAATGTTAAAGGGAACTACAGAAAGAAGAAAGGGTAATGTTGTAAGAGATTTAGGTTTTTTAAGTGTAAATATATACCAAATGGTAAAAAGAAGAATGAGAAATATTCCTTTAGGGATGTTTTGGAAGGTAAGGAGAATAGTTCCAATGGTAAGAATGGTGTAGAGAAAATGGGCATAATATTTCTTTAAAAATACATACATTGATATATTTTATCAAAGAACTATCTACTCCTCACTCTCTTCTGATTCTTCTCCCTCTTGGTCAATACCTAATTCTGATTCTTTAAGAGGTATGATTCTAACAAATCTTTCTCTACCTTCTCCTACACTTTCTGTTTTTACATCATCAAAGACTTGAAGAGTAAGGTGTACTACTCTCCTGTCAGATGGTTTCATTGGAGGAAGATCGATAGATTCTCCTAATATTCTAGCGTCATCCGCTTTCTGCATAGCAAATTTTTCTAGTTTTTCATCTCTCTCTTTTCTGTATCCACCAACATCTAAAACAATTCTAACTTCTTTCTTTTCGTCAAAGTGTTTTCTAAGAAGTAAGCTTAGTACAAACTGCAAAGAGTCTAAGTGCTTACCGTGTCCTCCAATTAAATATCCAAGGTCTTCTCCTTCAAAAGAGATTTTAATATATGTAATGTCTGAAATCTCTTCTGTTTTAAGAGAATACTCTCTATCTATATTCATTAATTTTAAGAGAGTATCTAGCTCTTTCTTAACAATATCTTCCATATTATGTATTTTTTAATTTATTTTTCTTTAAAAGAATAGTAGAGAGATTCTGTACTCCCTTTTTACTTTTATCAAAGTCTAGTATGAAATATTGTATTACGAGCATAAAAGATTGAATCATCCAGTACCAACCTAGTGCAGCAGGCATACTGATAGTGAAAAATACTGTCATTAATGGAAACATTAGCATCATGGATTTTTGCATTTGAGCTTGCATCTGTTCCGGAGTTTTCTCTCCTTTCTTACCACTATCTTTTTTAGTAGGTGTTATACCTTGAATCTTCTGTGTAAAGAGAGATGTCATATACTGTACTATTCCAACAAGTATTGCTAAGCCTATGTAAGGTAGGCTCTCTGTTGCTAGTTTTCCATATTCAGAGGAAACAGAGTTGTATGATTTTGTTAAATCCCAAACTAGAAACTGAGGATTAATTGTATATCCATTAGATATACCTACTAACTCTCTAGTCCAATCGTAAAGACCATCTAAATTACTGCTTGTTACTGCTCGTATCACCCCTATTAATACAGAAAGTATGAGTAGTTGAGGTATGAAAGTTCCTAGGCATCCAAGTGGGTTGTATCCCATTTTCCTATACAGTTTCATCTGTTCTTGTGATAGTTTCTCTGGGTTATTTGCATACTTTTTCTGCAATTTTTCTAGTTCTGGTTTCATATTTGTCATTATCTTTGTCATTGCAGTTTGTTTTTTTACAAGAGGTGTTAAGAGTAAACGAGCTACTACAGCAATAACAAGAATAGCTAGACCTAAGTTATCACCTAGATAGTGATAGAGTATGGTAACAATATTTAAAATTGGGTTAAAAAGAAAAGTATTCCAAAGGGTTGCTAACATATTAATAAAGAATTAAGAATAAAAATCTGATGTATTATACATTAAAGTTTATTTTTTTTCAGGAACAGGGTCATACTTACCTGCCTTACTCCATGGATTACATTTAAGAACTCTTTTTGTTGTTAGATATGTACCTTTTAAAACACCAAATCTTTCTACTGCTTTGTACCCATACTCTGAGCATGTTGGTATATGTTTACAACTTCTCCAGTTAGGAAAAAGTTTTCCTAAATATCCATGATCTAAGGATACTGTTTTTTGATATATTCGTATTAGTAGTAATTCTAATCTCTTAGGAATCTCTAAAAGCAGTTTTAATTTGTTCAGAGTATTCTTCTTTAAGTTTTTCATAGTTATCACAATACTTAAAAGCGATATATTGGCACTTAAAAGGTTTGTTTTCAAAATCATGCTCCTTAATTACCTCCATAGTTATCTCTCTTAAGAGTCTTGTCATTCTATGTCTTAGCACAGCATTCCCTATCTTCTTATTAACTACAAATGCAAACTGAGCTATATTTTCTTTAGATTGTAGTACAACAAGCATACCGAACTCTCCTCGATATTTCTTACCTTCGTTATAGACTTTTGATATTTCTTTACTGTTTAATCTGTGTAGATATGGAAGCATACCTAAGTATACACTACCTAATTCTAGATGTGTTTTTCTTTCTTAAGGTTTTGTACTCTTCGCTAGTAGTAAGGTTCTTTCTTCCTTTCCTTCTTCTTTTTTGTAGTACAGCTTTACCTGAAGATGTTTTACTTCTTGAGAGGAAGCCAAACTTTTTAATTCTTTTTAGGTTTTTAGGTTGGTATGTTCTTTTCATAAACGTGCCTATTATATATTACCATGTGTATATATGGCAAATATTTAAGAGAGATGATATGTCTAAGTATCTTAGATAATTTTTGTAGTTTTATATTCCCTTGTATTCTAGACGTTTTCTAATATTCTCTTACCCTCTTATCCACATTTTAGGAAAAATGAATATAATGGAGCATCAGTCCCAATCGACTAGAGCTGCCCCCTGACTGCCTTTAATATATCTATATACTTCTTTGTTAAGTATGGACAAAATAGATTTTGAAAAATATGAGAGTGTACTACCCAAACCTAGAATAGAGGAGAGGGAGTATGAAGAGGAGATAGATATAGATGATACATGGAAAATTGTATCTGAAAACCTTAGGATGGCATTAAAGAAGGTAGATTACAATGCTTGGTTTGCAGATACATATTTGGAGAGAGTACAAAATGGAGTAGCTACTCTCTCTACTAGCAATGAGTTTAAGAAGATTACAATAGAGAAGAATTTTAAGAGTCTTCTTAAGAAGTATCTTTTACAATCAACGGGACAGAATTTAGAGATAGAGATATTGGTTAAAAGTGAACCTAAAGAAGATAGAAGAGAGAGTAGATATGAGTATTTAGAACAGAAGGGGAAAGAGGTTAATCTTTTCTCTGAGGCTCAGAGTGCTGAAAAGAGATATCAGGATGCTGTGCATAGAGCAAGTTTAAATCCTAAATATACTTTTGATACATTTGTAGTAGGGACACATAACAGGTTTGCGGAAGCTGTAGCACAGGCAGTACTTGATGGTTTAGGGAAGGTATACAATCCTGTTTTCTACTATGGTAGTACAGGTGTTGGTAAGACTCATCTCATGCAAGCAATCGGTAATGAGGTGCTAAAAAGAGATAGTGGTAAGAAGGTTATATATATATCGATAGAGCAATTTCTTAATGAAATGATAGAGGCAATTAGAACAAAAAAGAATGAAGAGTTTAGAGCTAAGTATAGGGGTGTAGATCTTTTAATTATTGATGATATACAGTTTGTAGAGACATATCCTAAGACACAGGAAGAGCTTTTTCATACATTTAATAGTTTGTATCAGACGAATAAACAGATAATATTGGCATCGGATAGGCCTCCTAAAGAGATAAAGAATATTACTGATAGGTTAAGATCTAGGTTTGAAGGGGGTATAGTTGCAGATATACAGGCTCCTGATTATGAAACTAGGGTAGCTATACTAAAACAGCAGATGATAGAGAAAAATTTCACTATAGAAGATAGATATGTAGAGTTAATTGCCAAGAATATTGAAAATAATGTTAGAGAGTTAGAAGGTGCGTTTAATAAGGTTGCTACTTTAATGAAGTTAGGTGGTAATCCTACATATGATGATGTAGCAAGGATATTGCAGTTAGATATTGAGAGTAAGAGGTTAAAGATTACACCCCAGAAGGTAATAAAGGCAGTATCAAATGTTTTTGATGTGTCTGTAGCTGAGATAAAAGGAGATAGGAGAACAGCATATGTAGCTTTGGCAAGGCAAGTAGTCATGTATATTCTTCGAAAAGAGCTAGTTCTTCCACTTGAGAGAGTTGCTAAAGAGGTAAATAGGAAGGATCATACTACTGTAATACATGCATACAAACAGATATCTGAAAAGATTGAAAAAGATAGTAGGTTTGCAGAAAAGGTAGAACTTTGTAAGAGAGAGTTTAGTAAGTAAGGGGTATAACTTGTGGATATCTGTGGATAAGGTAGGTATAAGGGTATGGGTATTCCACAGATAGAGATTTATTGTTGTAATAGGAGTTAATTAAAAAACCTTTAATTAAAAGTACTTTTTATTCACACTTAGGCTCTACTTATCCTAAGTAGTTCACATTAGAGTCTAGTTGTTACTTAGGTATTAGTTATAAACATATTTAGCAGTAATTAAGAAAAACTATCTATAAGTTCTCAACAGAAAAAAAAAGTAGAAGAAAGTATATCCCTATTAATCAATCTAAAAAGTTATCAACTTATCAACACTACCTACTACTAATACTACTTATTTTATATTTAAATTAAATAAAGTAGAAAAGAGATTGAATATTGAGTAGAATATAGTACTTACTGCCTATACATAATATTTATATATTAATAGAATATGCAATTTACATGTAATCAAGATACATTTTCTAAGTATCTGAATATTGTTAGTAGGATGGTTAGCAGTAAACCAGGATTACCAATTCTTAATAATGTTCAATTTGAAACTAAGAAAGGTAAATTGATAATTACAGCTACTGATTTGGAGATAGGGTTGAATACATGGATAGGAGCAGATGTTAAGTCTGAGGGTAAGATTACTGTACCTGCTAAACAGCTAACTGAATTTGTAAATAGTGTGCAGAGTGAAGTAATAGATGTAGAGCTAGATAATCAGAATTTAAATATATCTAGTACTGGAAACTTTGCAAGTTTTAATACTATGCCTGCTGAGGATTTTCCTACTGTTGCAACTATAGATAAGCAGAAGCCTCTTCTTAGAATACCAAGAGAGTTATTAATTAAAGCTGTAAATAGAGTAGCATTTGCTGCTGCTGTTGATGATATTAAACCTGTTTTAGCAGGTATACTCCTAGAGGTATCAGGAGAGAGTATATCTTTTGTAGGGACTGATGGGTTAAGGTTGTCTAGACAGATTATCAAATTAGAATCTAATGCTCAGAGTGATATTAATATCTTAGTACCAGTTAAAGCTCTATTAGAGTTAGCACATATTGCAGGTGAGATAGGAGAGGAGAGTGATATTGAGGTATTTTTGATTGAAGAGAGAAATCAGGTATTATTCAGATACGCAGATATTGATATTGTTTCTAGATTAATAGATGGGCAGTTTCCTGAGTATAGGCAGATTATTCCAACTGGGTATAAAACACAGGCTAAGATTGAGAAGAGTGATTTTCTTAATTCTCTTAAAATTACCAACATTATTGCTAAGAGTGTATTGGGAAATAAATTAGTATTAGATATTGATGCAAAGGGAGATAGTATAACTCTCTCTGCAACGCAAACAGATTTAGGTAGTAACAAGAGTATATTTAAAGGTAGTATAGAAGGAGATAGTATAAAGATTGCATTTAGTTCAAGACTACTATCTGATATCTTAAATCATATAGATTCTGAAAATATTATTTTTGAGTGTAGTGAGACTGTAAAACCGGGAGTATTTAAGATTGAGGATGATCCTGACTTTGTTCACCTTGTAATGCCGATGATGCTTTAGTACTTTTACGGTCTTTTATTCTATATCCTTGACCGTGTACTGTCTCTATTAGAGATTTATTTGTAATCTTATCTCTAATTCTTTTAATATGTACATCTACAGTATTAGAACCTGTATAGCTTCGATAATCCCATACATGATCTAAAAGTTCACACCTACTAACCGTTCTATTTTTATTCCTCATTAGATACTCAAGTAGTTGATACTCTTTCTTACGAAGGTTAATATCTTTCCTATCTTCAGAGACACTCTTGTTTCTCATATCTAACAGCACATTGCCTACATACATCTGACTATCGATATAGCTAGAGGGTCTTCTGAGCAGAGATTGAATCCTTGCTATTAACTCCTGCATAGGGAATGGATATGAGAGTACATCATCTCCTCCATTGTTTAGAAAATTTACTTTATCTCTCCAATTACCAGTACTACATATTCCTAAGATTTTACAGTTTTTCTTACTCTGACTATTTATCCTTTTTAGTATATCTAAAGTACTGTTTTTACCACTGAGATTAGTATCCAATATTATTACCTCAAATATATCTCTATTAATTATATTTATACTATTAAAATCTGCAGTATCCTCACTCACATTATATCCATAGGCAATGAGAGTCTTTTTAAGGATGTATGAAATAGTTTTAGATTTCTCTATAATTAAGATATTCATCATACAGAAAAGTAAAATTAATTTCTAAGGATAATGGAAGAGGTAGTAGTTGAGAAAACTTATAGGGAGAGAAATATTAAATTTATACTTTCTTTGTCCTTTCTTAATATATTCTCTGTTGTAGTTTTGTTATACTTATTCTCACTTGAAAATTTTCTTCCAACAACAGTAGATGGTAATTACAACTCTCTTAATCTCTCTGTATTTGCTACTCTCTCTTTTCTGTTTCTTTTTACCTTGATATCATTGATAACATATTTACTACTATCTCTGTTCACAAAAAATACGGACTCTTTACTAGTTCAGATTTATTCAACAAAATTAGGTATTCTTTTAACAGTAGCTATATTTCTCTCTACAGTACTTCACTTCTTTCACATACTAAATATCTTCTGGGGAGTAGGTATTGTAGTTATTCTTTTAGTAATATCACTTGTTCTGTAATATAATGGGGGGAGATGAAAAAGAAGACATTAAAGAAAGAATTTTCAGATATCTTTGCCATAATCTCTGGTGAGCTTTCACTAAGGGAGAGAGAAGAGAAGATTCAAGAGCTTAAAAGGGAAGCTATTAAACGGAAGAAGGCAGAGAAGAGGAGAAAGATTGTAGAGAGGGATGTTGTTTTAGAGGAGGGAGATATTCCTACTAAGAAGGTTGTTCAGAATATTAAGCTTTTTGAGTGGGAGGCGTTAGATAGGTATTCTTTTAAGTTTGAGCAGAAGACTTTTAGAATAATCATTGTTGTTTCAATGGCTTTTGTACTTTTTCTCGCTATTTTAGAAAACTATTTTCTAATGGCTTGTGTAATAGCGTTGCTCTTTTTTATCTATGTAGCTGGTACGAATAAGCCGAGTAAGGTTAAGTATAAGATAACGGCAAGGGGGATAGATGTAGGGGATAGGTTGTATGAGTGGTTTATGCTTAATAATTTTTGGTTTTCAAAGAGAGATTCTCAATATTTTTTAATTGTAGAGACTAGGCTTAGATATCCTAAGGGGTTAATATTTCTTTTAGAGAGGGAGGATAAGGATCCGATATTTTTACTTCTTCAAGAGAAATTGTTGTACAAAGATGTTAGAAAGCAGGGTAGGTTTGATAAGTTGATGTATGGTGAATATATTCCGTTTGATTCTCCCGACCTATAGTTGTACCCTTAGATTTGGTATAATGTAAGGATAGAGGTATTTATATACTTCTTTTGCTCTTTATACGATGAAATAGAGTGGGTAGCACATTGTACATATGTATATGTTTAGTGTGCTATCCATTCGGATATGCTTAAAAAAAAGTAAAGGAGAGAAAATGAAGAGAAAGAGTGATAGGGAAGTTACTTTGTTGATGGTACTTGTGTACAGTACCACAGTACTGCTGTTCTTTGTAGCAGCAGTAAATTTAATGAAAAGAGATCTTCTACCTGCAGTAGTTTGCACGGCTGTAGGAATAATTCTCTTTTTGGGAGACAAGTTTTTCCATCGTTAGAGAGTAAAGCACCGAAAGGTTAGTATGAGGATATTTTTCTTCTACATATACCTACTAGGTGCTTTTTCTTTTTTAGAAAAGTATAATTATTTGATTTGGAGAGGTGCTAGAGTGGTTGAATAGGGTACTCTCGAAAAGTACTACTCCTTAAATGGAGTCGTGGGTTCGAATCCCACCCTCTCCGTTGGTTAAATATTCACAAAACAGACCTTAGGTGTGGATAAGTAAGGAAGTGGTTCTACAAAGGTCTTTTACGACTCTTGATTACTATATATTTTCAATTATCGCTCTATAAGCTAGTGGGACAGGCTGTAAATAAATGTTACTTTTATGTATTATGTAGTATGGAAAAATCTGACTTTTCTGTTGAAAGTATAAATTTTGTTCCTGTTAAACCACAACCAGAGAAAAAAGAGAGCTTTAAGTTTCTTGAAATATTAGTAGTACTCTCTGCTGTTGCTGTAGTTGCACTCTTAGGACTACTTGTCATTAACCCAAGTAAAGAAGCTGCTGAAGCTAGAAATATTAAAAGAACTGCTGATGTATCCTCCATACTCTCTCATGTTAGTGCTTGGAGTAGTAAGAATGGTAAGTTACCTGAAGAAGTACCTGAGTCTAAAGAATGTGTTAGTTTTGGTAATGAAATATGTAAAAGTGGACCATATGATTGTACTGATTTAGTTAATATGTCTTTTCTTAGTGATGGTGGGACTGAAACTATTATTCAGATGCCACAGGATCCTCTGTATGTATCAATTAACGGTGTAGGGTACTACATATCCCAAAATGGGAAATATGTGACTGTATGTGCTCCTCATGCAGAGAGGAATGAGAAAATATCTTTTTCTAAATTGATGTATTAAAATATTAAGAATGGAGAAGAATTTTACTAAGGTAAATGTAATGAAGAAAGGGATTGTCATATTAATATCTACAATTATCTTCCTTGTCTTCGGATATATTGCTGGTACTTTAAAATGGTTAGAAGATTTTCAATTGATATTGGATCTTTTTGCAGGTATATTTGCTTTCTTCATTGCTACTCTTTCAATATTGCGTTTCTATACTAAACAGAACTCATTCAATTACTTACTTTTGGGTATTGGTTTTTTGGTTGTAGGGTTTTTAGATATATTTCAGATATTACTTACTTTGGATACATTTGGAGATCTTTTTGTATTAAAGAGTGCAGAGGTGTTTCCAAACAGTGTTATCTTTTCTAGATTGTTTCTTTCCTTAATATTCTTTTTAAGTTGGTTTTTTACTAAGCAAGAGGAGGGAGAGAAGAGGTTGAGTCAGAAGTGGGTGTTTTTAGGTTTGTTTGTGTCTTTTTCATTGTTGATAGTGGTAGTTACTGTTTTTTCTGAGATATTTTCTAGTCAGAGTGAGTATCTTTTGGCGATTGTTGTTCAGACTGTTGCAATGATGGTATATATTTTGACTTTGGTTGCGTATGTAAAAGAGAAGGGTATGTACAAAAGGAATTTTGATTTTTGGTTAATATTTTCATTAGCATTTGCAATATTGTCTCAGATATTTTTCTTACCTTTTTTGAATATTGAGTATACCTTGATGTTGAATCTTTCTACTTTGGCTAAGTTTTTAAGTTACTTGGTACTGTTGATTGGGTTTTTGTTTAGTATATATGAGATGTACAAGAGTGAAGAGAATGTTCAGAAGGAGTTGAAGAAGAAGAATTTGATATTGATGGAGACTAAGAAGAAGGTAGAGGAGGCGTATATGGTGCTTAGGAATGAGAAGTGGGAGATATCTAAAGGTAAGAGTAGTGTGGATAATATATTGAAAGATATTTTGAAAAAGAAGTAGTATGGTTCTTCCTAAGATTAAGAGATATCAGAAGAAGTTTGAATATTCGTATGCGTTTGGTGCATATACCGTTATTGATTTACTAAAGAGATATCCTAATCTTGTGTACAAGGTTTTGCTCAAAAAAGAGGGTGATGAAAGTGATGGGGTAGATATGGTTAAGAAGTTGTGTAGTAAAAAAAATATTCCTCTGGAGTATGGTGAGAGGCAGATTGAGAAGATTGCTGCTAAGGAGAATACATATGTGGTAGGGGTATTTAAGAAGTACAGTTCTAAACTAGAGGAGGGTGCTAATCACCTTCTTCTTGTTAATCCTAGTAATATGGGTAATGTAGGTACAATTGTTAGAAGTATGTTAGGTTTTGGTATTAGGGATTTGGGTATTGTAAAGCCTGCTGTAGATATATTTGACCCTATGGTTATTAGATCTACAATGGGAGCTATATTTAGTATTAATTTTGAATTTTTTAATTCTGTAGAGGAGTATGTAGAGAGATATTCAAACAATCTTTACCTTTTTATGCTTGATGGGAAGGAGAGTGTAGTAGATGTTAGATTTGAGAAGCCTTTTACATTGGTACATGGTAACGAGTCTTCAGGTTTAGATGAGAGATACAGGAACTTAGGTAAGAGTGTGTATATTCCTCATTCAGATGATATTGATTCATTAAATCTTTCTGTTGCTGTAGGTATTAGTATGTGGGAAGCAAGTAGGGATTAATTTCTGACTTCAAGAAGTGGTCTAACAGGCTAAGCTGTAAAGATGTAAATATCCTCTTCATTATGGTATAATGGAGAGCTCTTTAAGAATATGGGGGCGTAAGGCTTTCGACAGAAGTCATGGTGGTTGTTTGTCACAAATCGTTTTTTAGTTCGTAAAACTAAAACACAGATAAGTGTAGAAAACAAACTTAACGCTTTTGCAAGTAAGCTAAAGGCTGCATTTACTGCACCTTTGTATGCTTACAATTTTGCATAAGTCTAACTGATTTAATTCGGTTAGTGTCTAATATTTCTATCTCTAGTTAGTATATTAGATAGTCGTTACTAGAGTATATCTACTTTCTCTTGTCGGTAGGGTATTGTAGAGGAATGTAATTACTGAGCAAAGAATACTTTTTGTTAGATTTTTTAGTATTGTTTGACTATACAAATCTAAATATGTTTGTAAATGACACTACTGCTAGCTTTTGGACGTGGGTTCAAATCCCACCGTCTCCACCAACTCTTAAAGGTAGGGCGTGTTTTATAAAATGAGTATCTTTCTATTATGGAAAACAAAGAGATAAAAGTACCTCCAATATTAAAAAATAAATGGATCTGGGCAATAGTGGTGGTAATTGCTGTTCTGATTATAGTGATGAGTCTAACAGGTGAAGGTACTTCTGAGACAGGAGGAGTAGAAGAGAGTACCTCAAAAAACTCTGCAGATCAAAAGATATTTAATGACCAATTTGATAATCTATGTGATAAGATAACAGGCTTGTATAGCTTAACAGGTACTGTCACTTGTCAAGATGATACGACTTGGACAAAGAACCATGAAATAAATCCAGAAGGATTCCCTTATGAATATCGAGATATTAATGTAGATTTTGGTGAAGAAATTTCATACGAGATTAAGGTTGTTAGAAATCCAGACAATATTGAATACTTCAGAGAACACTATACTTGTAAAGAAATTAATGCTGGTTCTGGAAGCTGTATTGTTGATTTAGCTAAAGACAATATCATCTATTCAATAATTTTTTACAATCAAGATGACCAAAAGGAGATTACTGAACTATCTGATGGACTAAAAACTATCCTCTCCAACTAGTTTATAGTAATTCCATACTGTTGAAAATAGTACTTAAGGTCTTCAATTCTTCTGCAGTAGAACCTTCTTCAATTACTTGAATATATTTAGCCTCGTACTCTTTATTTAACTCTCCGTTTATATAAACCTTGTACGAAGGCCCTTGCTTAGAGAAAGAGAGTAGGTAACTCTCCTCGTTTACAAAGTAATTGCTATCTTCTGTGTTTTCATTAATCATAAGTACTCCATTTATACACCTAGCTTTTGTGCCAAAGAGAGATATATCTGAGTATTCACCTTCCTTAATTTCAATCTTCTCATATCCTTTTCCTTCCATCTCTTGTAAATACTCAGGACTAGAATCAGGAAAAGCCTTAAACGAAGTAATTAGAGCTCCATAATCAGTAATAGCATAGATAGAAGATATTAATTTCTCATTGTTTAAGATATCTATTCTTGCTAAACCCCGAATCTCTTCACTTTCATCTGCTACAGAATTAAAACGCCCGTAATAGCTCTCTGTTTTAATCTTCCAACCCTCTGGCAACTCTGCCTTTGCTTGAGATATTAAGTCTTTCCTTACAAAAATCTTTACTCCTTCCTCTCCATTTGTTTCTTGTGTATAGAATGGGTTTATACTCAACAGTACGGGAGAGGTGTACAGGAATACTGAAGTTAGAAGAAGTAAGAAAAGTGACAGTAATACATAAAACAGAGGCTTTCTTTTCATAACTACTCTATAAAAATTTAATTTATTTTAATTTCATACTCTTAAGTATCTCGTCTACAACTACCAGATCCCCCTCTGTTGCATCTGATGTTGAACCGAAGAAATATGCCTCACCTACATCTGTAGAATCCTGTGTAAAGCTAACCCCCTCTATAGAGATGACCCCTGGCATACAAGAAACTTCAAAATATTCATTACCATCTGTTTCATCTAAGTAGTACATAACTCCAACCCTTCTAAGTCTCTTTCCTAACCATTTTAGTTCTACATATTTAGAATTTGAGTAGTCAGTAATTTTTATCTCATCTTCTAGTTGATCTGCTGCAGATTGACTCTTTTGTAAATGTTCAGGATTAAAATCAGAAAACTTTATATACGATGGACACCCTACAAACCCAATACCAGAAATTGCTCTTAATGAGAATACAGAAGTTTCTCCATTGAATATCTTTAATCCTGTTAAACCTGTATATTTAACTCCTTCTGCCAGTGTCTCTGAACCTTCTCCGTCATAGTATTCTTTAATATTCCAACCTTCTGGCATTGTTGCTGTAAAAGTTTTACCTTTAAAAGAGATCTCTTTTACTTTAGCCTTGTTCTCCTGAGGTTGTTCTTCATCTATTTCTATAGTAGATACACCCTCTTTCTTAAAAATGTCTACAGCATATTGTTTGTATGCCCAAACACCAAGAATTGCTGCAAGAAGAAGAATTGAGAAGATTACTCCTAATACAAAAAAGAGAGTTTTGTTACTCTCCTTTTTGGGAGTAGGCGATTCTGTATGAGTGTTTTGTACAGAAGAGGCATTTGTGTTTTCCATAAGTACTTAAATACAAAGATTATACATATTAAACCTACATTAGTATTTAGCAGAAATCAATAGCTAGAGAGGGGTAGGGCAGAGAGTCCCATCACTGCAATATTTAGTATTTTCTTCTGTACAGGTTTTCTCGCTACATACACTCTCTCCACTATGGCAGAAGCATATATTACATCCATCAGTAGCTTCATATATTTCTTTGTCTGCATATGCCCATCCGTTGTACTCACATCTTTTTGGTTCTATGAATATTTCTGTATTTTCTGTGTAGAAGATATAGCTGACTAAGCCTACGATGATAGTGCCTAGTGTAATGGTTAGTCCTGTTAGAAAGTCTACTTTCTTTTCTATTTCCATATGTAAATATACAATATGGACAAAGATTGTACTAGAGAGGAGAGTTCTTAGATAGACAAAGTATTTTACATTTCGTATATTTTAGAAATGAAAATAACTATTTTTAAAAGAGAAAGTGACGGTGTAAAAGATATTAAGGAATTTGAAGTGAATTTTCTAGTACGATATTTTAAAGAGTTAAGTAAAAAAGACGAGGAGAAGATATATAGGGTTGTGAGGATAATAGATTCTTTAGGAAATGATGATATTGAAGAAACTAGTGATAAAGATTATAGATTTCAAACAGATAATGATGAAGGAGAAAATCTGTTAGATGGCGTAGTTGTTAAAGGGGGTTCTGAATAAAGGTGTAAAGGAAAATCTGTTTACTTAAAAATATCAGAAATAAAACCTTAAGGGACAAATAGAAGTAATAGTGAAAGAGGAAGTTCCTCTATTCGTCCCCTGGGAGATATCCAGCTAAATAGCTCTAGAGAGATTTACCTCATGAGCATATCCGCATGGTTTAAGACAAGTGTAATCGGGGAATGCACATCTGGGTTTCCCTAGATATTGGGATAAGTATGATTGTAGTTCTCCCTGAGCTACTGTGCAGTATTTCTTAAGTGTTATGATAGTTCTGCACATTATCTCTGGCATTGCATTGGTGCAAAGCCTCTCTTTAGATTTAAGCAGGAAATTCTCTAGCGTTCCCTGCTCCAAAATTTTTACTAGTTGTCCTTGTGGGTAGAGTTCTTTAACTTTCTCTATATCACTAAGCCAGAGGTTCATATACTCTGGGAAGAGAAATAAAATAGTGGGAACAAAAACTTTGAATTCGTGGGGAATAAAGATTTGGTAATCTAAAGTCCGGTGTCGGTGAGCTTGCGCTAATAGTGCAAAGCTACCGTAGTAATTTGTTGAGTATGACAGGGAGAAATGTTCTTCCCATCTCCTTTTCTCTTCCTCTGTTGCGAAGAGAGACAGTCTCCTCTCTTTTTCATTTCTTTGCAAACGTGGCTCGAGAAGATTTAACATCTTAAGTTGCTCGATAAACTCCTTGATATAAGGAGTTAGTCTTGCACAGAGAGGGTGTTCTGTCCACTTCAGATAGTCCTTTAACCATCCTACAATCCTGTTAAGTTGCCCCAGAGGGACAGTGTAGATTAAGTTCGTAGGAACGAAAATAGAAATAAAATATCGAGCATTTTCCATTGCAAGTTTTTCAATTTTACTAGGAGTAAACCGGTCTGGATATCTTTGTTTAATCAAAACTCCCAGAATAGTGATCCACTTGTTGTATAGTTCAGCCTCGATGGTGCTAACCGCCGATGTATCTATTTTCGTGTACCGGGCTGACCTTTCACTTGTTGTGTACTGATGTTCGTTATTCAGTACCATTGCCAAGATTTTTGGCATATTACAGATATTTAAAGAAATTTGGACATGGTCATAGAGACTATGGTGTCCAGAATCCAGAGTCAAGTTAACTCTTTTTTCTGTTTTCTTTGGGTCTTCGCCCTGCAACTTTTCATAGTCCTCTGGACTATAACAGATTCCCCCAATTCGACCGCAGGTCCTAATAGCAGTGTTTAGATCAAAGGTCCCATCGTTCCTCAAGAAGTTTGTTGTCGGTAGAAGGGATACAGTAATCTTGTTATTCATTTTTCCTCCAAAAGTTTGTTTTGTGATGTGCCTATTACTTCTATTGTTAATGAGCTGGTATTTAAACCAGGACATTGGGGCTATTATATTACTAATATTTTTATATTACAAATCTACTTGTTACAGACAGCTTTTCTCATATTCAGCACAAGACGACACATTTATTTCTGGATTTGATATACTTAAACACTCCCCATAATAACTTCTTAATTTCAAACGATGACAGAGATTCCAGAGTTAGGGAAATAATCTAAGGAAATTTTGGGAGAATATCCAGGACCGTTGATTAAAGATCCTGAAGAGATTAAAAACTTATCGGAGTTTGCTCTTTTCTATCATATAAATAGGTTTTGGTATGATTATAATTGGCTAATGTATCGATGGTATACTGGTCGTAGTATGGCATTGGAACCGGGTTTTGTAGAAGATGTGAATGAGGTTATCTATGCAAAATATTATTGTATCGAACAAACAAAAAAGTTTGGACTAAACCCAAGAACTTTTGTGGAAGGAAGAGTTTACGGTTTATCAGAAGATTTCTTAAAGTGGTATTGTTTTTATAAAAACTTTTTAAAAAACACATTAACAACAGAAGAGAGAACAACACTCTTACATGCGTGGGATACGGGAGATACTATTCCAGAATTTTTACCCTCAGGAGATTGGCAGAATTATGAAGTAACTCCTGAAGAAAGAGAGGACTTACAATCGTAATTTCTGTTTTTTTATAACTATTCTTTATCTATAAAGTCAGTAATTTCTATCTCTATACTTTTACATTCATTAACAAGAAGAGCGTTTGTTACAAGATTAAAGCTTAATATTTCATAAAAGATATTTGGGATAAACTACGGAGAGGGAGGGATTCGAACCCTCGGTAGACTTTTAGATCTACGACTCGTTAGCAGTGAGTTCCTTTCGACCACTCAGGCACCTCTCCTAAACCTTGTAATTATACCATACCTTTGGTGTAGATATAGATTGTAATTTCCTCTAAAATACTACTATGTACTTAGGAGCACATGTATCTTCAGGGGGAGGAATAGAGAATGCTGTAGCAGAAGGGAATAAGTATGAGATAAACAGCATACAGATGATGCCAACTACCCCTATGAGATGGGCAACAAAAAAGATAGACGATGAAAGTATTGAGAGATTTGTAGAAGCTCTTAAGAATAGTGTTGTAAAGAAGATTTTAATACACGGAATATACCTTACTAACTTAGCAAGAGAAGATAAAAAGCTGTTTCATTTGGGTAAAATGGGTCTTGCAATATATCTAGATTTTGCAAATAGAGTAGACAGTTTAATTAAGAAAAAAGATTTAGATGTAGAGATATTAGGAGTATGTTTCCATCCTGGATCACAGAAAGAACTTAACTATGAAGATAGCTTAGAGAGAATCTCATACGGTATTGACTGGGTATTTAATGAAGTAGGAGGTAAACAGTGGCTGTTAATTGAATCTACTGCAGGAACAGGTGGAAATATGGGAAGAAATTTTACTGAGTTAGCAAAGATTAGAGAAGGCGTAAATACTAAAAACAGAGTAGGCTTTGTATTAGATACTCAACATACATATGCTGCTGGATATGATTGGGTAAATGAGATAGATAGTGTTGTAGAAGAGATAGGGGAAACACTTTCGTTTGAAAGAGTAAAAGCCATTCATCTAAATGACTCCATGACAGCACTTAATTCTAATAAAGATAGGCATGCTAATTTAGGAGAGGGAAAGTTAGGTAGAGAAACTATTAAAAATATTCTAAAGAGAAAAGAGTTTAAAAATATACCTTTCATTCTAGAAACACCTGCACTAAAGAGTGCATCTACAATGGGTAAGGAGATAAAAATTTTAAAGGAGTTAGCTAAGTAATGAATATTAATTTAAACGAAAAACAGAAATTAGCTGTACAGCACAAAAGAGGACCACTCTTGATTATAGCAGGAGCAGGTACTGGTAAGACTGCTGTAATTACAGAAAGAATACTCCATATCATTAACAAGAAATGGGCTAAACCGAGTGAAATATTAGCATTAACATTTACAGACAAAGCAGCAGAAGAGATGTTAGTTCGTGTAGACGATGGTCTACCTCTTAGCTACAGTGATGTGTGGATCTCTACATTTCACTCTTTCTGTGATCGGATATTAAGAGAGGAGGGTATGTATATCGGTATAGATACCAATTATTCAATGATGTCTGCAGCACAAAGCTATATCTTTTTTAGAAAGAATCTTTTTAATCTTTCTCTTAAAAAGTTTAGACCTCATTCAAATCCTACCAAATTTATTAACGATATCCTTAAGCACTTCTCTAGATTACAAGATGAAGATATCTCTCCTAAAGAATATCTTGCTTTTGCAAAGAGTCTTCCTAAGAGAACAAAAGAGCAGAAAGAGGAATATGAGGACACCTTAGAATTAGCTACGGTATATGATGAATATTCTAAACTTAAAGTAGAAAATTCTAAGGTAGATTTTGGAGATGTAATTGTTCTAGTGATTAATCTCTTCAGACAGAAGCCTAACATTTTGAAGAAGTATAGGGAGAAATTTAAATATATTCTCATCGATGAGTTTCAAGATACCAACTATGCACAAAATGTATTAGTTAATATTCTCTGTGGTCTAGATCCTAAAAAGAAAGGGAAAAAGACACCTAATCCTAATTTAACTGTAGTAGGTGATGATGACCAGGCGATATACAAGTTTAGAGGGGCAGCAATATCTAATATTTTGCAATTTAAACAGCTATACCCTAAAGCAAAAGAGGTTGTGTTAGTAGAAAACTACAGATCTAGACAAGAGATTTTAGACGCCTCTTACTCTTTAATATCTCACAACAACCCTTACAGATTAGAAGTGACGGAGAAAGTAAACAAGAAGCTTCTCTCTGTTCTCTCTTTTGATAAAGATGATGATGTCGTTTCATTAGTAGTTGCAGAAGATGAGGATAGTGAGGCAGAGTGGATTGCGAAGGAGATATTAGAGTTAACAGGACATATTGATCAGAATGTTGCAGATAGGGCACAGAAATTCGATAGAGAAGGGCAGTCTAGCTTTGTAGAGTTAATTCCAGATAGGAAGTATAACTTCTCGGATATTGCAATATTAGTAAGAGCACATGCTCACTCTGATTTAATAGTTAAGAACTTGAGATATCTAGGTATTCCATACAAGATGGGAGGACAGAGAGGACTTTTTGTAAGAGATGAGATTAAATATCTAATTGCTTTCTTAAAAGTCTTAGTAGATTACAAAGATGAAGTATCTCTTTACAAGCTTCTAACTTTACCTTTATGGAATATATCCGCAAGAGAGTTTATCGAGATAAATAGGGGGGCAAGAAACAACAAACTCTCAGTATTGGAGGATATAGAGCAGAAGTTGGGCTTTAAGATAGGGGAGGTAGGTAAAGATGAGATAGATATAGATAGTAGTAATGCTTTGAATAAGATTCTCTCCAATGAGGCAAAGGAAGGCCTTTTGCTTCTTCTAAATATTCTTAATGAGAGTTTTAAGAATATTAAAGATGGAAGAAGTAGTGGAGAAATACTTTACAATTTTGTTACAGAGAGTGGGTACATAGATAGTTTACTAAAGAGTGAAGATGAGCAGAAAGAGTTTAAGATTTCAAATATCTCTAAATTCTTTAACTCAATACAGGAGTATGAGAAAGAGAACAGGGATTCAAATATTTATGAATATGTAGATTTTATTGACTACAGTATTGAAACGGGAGACTCTCCCCTAGTTGATCAGATGGAGATGCCTGAGTATGATGCGGTTAATATTTTAACTGTGCATGGTGCTAAGGGTTTAGAATTCCCATGTGTATTTTTAGTAAATTTGGTATCAGATAGATTCCCATCTCAAAGTAGAAGAGATGCCATACCTATTCCAGATGCTTTAATTAAAGAATCTCTCTCAGGTCTGGATGAAAAAGAAGAACACTTGCAAGAAGAGAGAAGACTGTTCTATGTAGGAGCTACTAGAGCAAAGGAAAAATTGTTCTTAACTGCTGCAAATTACTACGGTACTGCCAAAAGGAGAAAGAAAGGGAGTATATTTCTCTACGAACTTTTGGATAGAGACATATCTGAAGATTTTGATAATCCTACAATTCTTAGAAATGACTCTCCAGGAGCGATGTACGAGGAGAGAGAAAGTATTGAACCTAAGAGTGTGAAGATAGAGAGAGGTAAGAAGCTTAGCTACTCTCAAGTTAGTATGTATCAAAATTGTCCCAAGCAGTATGAATATGCATATATTCTTCAATTACCAACTAAACCTAACGCAGCTCTCTCTTTCGGTATTACAGTTCACAATGCTCTTAGAGATTTCTTTAATACTGTTAAGATTACAAAAGAAGGGTTAGGACTTGCTGCACTACCTACCGAAGAGAATTTGCTTTCTCTTTTTGAAAAACATTGGATATCTGTAGGGTATGAAAGTAAGAAACATGAACTAGAGAGAAAGAGAAGCGGTAAGGAGATGATGAAAGAGTTTTTTAGGAAACTGTATAACGAGAATCAGAATCCTTACAGACTAGAGGAAACATTCACTATACCTCTTAAGGAGGGCCTGTTTGTAGGGAAGATAGATAGGATGGATCTAGTTGAAGTTAAAGATGGCGTTGCTCATGTAGAGCTTGTAGATTACAAAACAGGTAAAGAGAAGAGTAGTGCAGATATGAAAAAGGATTTACAACTTGCTCTCTACTCTATATTTGCAGAGCAGGCTTTCGGAGTTAAAGTAGTAAGTGCTAAGTATCTCTTTGTTGAGCATGGGAGTGAAGTAGAGGTAGATATTTCAGAAAAGAGAAGAGAGGAGGCTTTAAAAAATGTTAATGAGGTAATTGCTGGTATCAAAGAAGGTAATTTTATTGCTCTACCAGATATGTTTGGGTGTAAATATTGTGACTTTAAACATATATGTGAAGATGCTATTTTATAACTGATTTAATATATTGAGATTTTCTTGTATAATAACGAATGTTTATGATAACTACAAAAATTTATGCAAATTCACTAAGTGATGCCCTAAGTGGTATTACAAATATGTCAGAGGCATCTACGGTAGGATCTTTTACAGATTCTGTCCTCTCTATTGCTATCCCTTTAGCAGTATTTTCAGTAGTTGTCCTGCTAGCTTTCTCTGCTTATCAACTAATGACAAGTAAGGGAGATCCTGATAAATTAAAACAAGCAAAAGAGGTAATTACTAATGCAGTAATTGGTTTTCTCTTTATACTAATGTCTGTTGCTATTTTAATATTCTTAGGTAAATTGTTTGGTGTAGATATTACAAGTGGAAGGTAAAAAGAAAAATATAATTCCTTTAGGGGTAACAATAGGGGGGTATGAGATAACAAATGTACCTGTTTTTAAATGGGATTTCTCTTCTGTAGAGGGAGTTTTAGTTTTTGTTAAGTTTCTTTTTAATACCTTTATAGGTTTATCTGCATTAGTTGCAGTAGCTATGATTATATATTCTGGCTATCTTTTCATTACATCAGCAGGTGATGCAGAGAAGATAGAGAAAGGAAGAAAAGGATTAACTGCCGCTATTGTAGGTATGTTTATCGTCTTTATTGCAAAAGCATTAGTTCTTTTCTTACTAGAGGAGATTCTAGTTTAAGATGTTGCAATGATTTTATTGTTAGCATATAATTGGGAGCTAAATATAAAATATTAAATATAAAAAATGAAAAATACCTTAGCAAAAATATCAAGTGGAGTAGTTGTAGCTTATGTAGCTTTTTCTGGTTTTATAGTAAAAGCTTTTGCTCAGAAGAAAGCATCTGAATGGTTAAATATGGGTATTGATGGAGTTGATAAGGAGTTGGATAGTTGGATTGTAACTATGCTTAACTGGGGTATTGGTTTAGCAGCATTAGTTGCAGTAGTTATGTTAATTGCAGCTGGATATCTATATATCACTGCAAGTGGTGAAGAGGCTAAGATAGAGAAAGCAACAAAGACATTAACATTTGCAATTATAGGTTTAGTTGTGTGTTTCATTGCAGTAATGTTAGTGCAGTTTGTAGTTAATAATGTGTTAAAGTAAATTGAAGGGATTGAACTAGGGCCCCAAGAGGGCCCTTTTTTATTACTATGGATCTAAGTGGAATATATACAGTTAGTAGCTATGAGAATCTCTCTGCTTTTGTAATAGGGATGGTTAATTGGTTTATTAATTTTGCAGTAGTATTAACTATAATTATGATAATTGTTGCAGGTTTTCAATATATGACCTCTATGGGAGATGAGAAAAAGATATCTGCTGCAAACAGGTCTCTAATATTTTCTCTGATAGGTATGATACTGGTATTCTTAGCACCATCTGTTATACAATTTGTAATAGATAACTTTTTAAGTAAGTAAGTTGGTAGGAAATATTGTATTACTGATTAGTAAAGTTCTTGCTTCACCAGTATACGCTCAACGTGGAGAGAGTCGACCTCCAGAGATTGGAGACATATTTGGTCCCATTGAAAATCTTTTTGGATATATATTTCCAGTAGGAGCCATAATTGCTGTAGGTATGATAATCTACGGTGGATATATGTGGATTATCTCAGGTGGAGATCCTGCAAAGAAGCAACTAGCACAAGGAACCCTTACATGGGCATTACTTGGTTTAATATTCCTTTTTATCATTAAGGCTGTTTTAACAGTAGTTCTTAATGCTATAGAAGGGTAGCTTGGCGTTTTCTCTACACATGCTATAATTTATCCAATGTCTAGCCGTAAAGCTGCTCAACAATTTATACTCCTCTTAATATTCTTCTCTCTCTTGCTCTTTAGGGGTGTATTCCCTGTATATTCTAATACGATAGAGCAATTAGAAAGTGAAATAAACAAGAAAAACGAAGAACTAAATAGAAATAGAACAGTTCTTTCTGAGATAGAGAAGAGGATAAAAGAGATCAATAACAGTAAATATCCATTAGTAGAGAAGGTTAATCTTTTGAATAAAGAGATTAGTAAATTACAAGAGGCTATCGATTTAAAGAGTGCTGAAATAGAACAGAAGTTAGAACTAATTTCAGAGAAAGAAGAACTTCTTAGTAAAAAGAAAGAGCTCTTTGATATGGTATCTACCAAGCTATATATGGAATCCAGATATACTAATGTTCATATATTTTTCTCTTTTGAGAATTTAGAGAATCTTTTACAGAACCTTTTTGTAAAGAAGACAGCGATAGGGATACTGAAAGAAGATATTGAGAAAATCAATTGGGAATTTACATCTCTAAATCAAATGAAGCGGGAATTAGAGCAGGAGAAAGTACAACTAGATACCCAGAAGAAAGATTTAGATGATTCATATGCTTTAGTACTAAAGGAGAAGAACAAGTTGCAAAAAGAACTTAATGCTCAGGTAGCAGCTAAGAAGAGTGTAACAAGGAGAATAAATGGACTTAGTGCAACACTCTCTGATTTGCAGTACCAACTTTTAATTTCAAGACAGGGAGGAACATATGTAAATATTAATTCTGTTCCTGCTTCTGGAGATTACAATTCTACATTAGCTGGTTTTAATGCTAATGCTCCTAGTGGGACATTTGCTGTCTTTTCAATCGGTGCGTATACACATAGAAACGGAATGAGTCAGTGGGGAGCTAGAGCTAGAGCTGATGCAGGTCAAAATTACCAACAGATTCTCTCTGCATACTATCCTGGAACTACTCTTGCTAACGGTACTATGAATAATATAACTGTTAAATTTTGTGACAAGTGGGTCTCTGGTAAAACTTGTAGTCAATGTGCTGTTGCAATAAGGAGTGCTACCTATAATTTTGAATATGACTATCTATATCGCTTAGGAGAGATGCCTGAGTATTTTCCGACGGAAGCCTTAAAGGCTCAAGCGATATCTGCAAGAACATACGCTTTGAATGCGACTAACTATGGAAAAAACAGTATTTGGGGAGATGAGTGTGGTCAGGTTATCGCTGGTCAAAAACTGGGAACTTGGAAGACCGCAGTTGATGCAACAAGAGGGGTAGTAATGAATAAAAATGGAAGAGTTTTTTCTTCTCAATATGCAGCAGTGCACGGTGGATGGGGTAATCAGATTGGCTGGGACACTACAGATGGAACAGGTAATGGTGACTGGATGAGTAGAGCGTGGGATAGAATATCAAATGTCTCTTGGTTTTATAAAATATGGTATAGAAAAACATATAGTGAGAGTAGCTCTACTTGTGGTAGAAACCCCTGGTTAACACAAGCAGAGATGGCAGATCTGATAAATATATATCAGATATGGAAAGCTAGTGGCGGAAATGACCCTAGAATATATCCCGTTATTGATGCTTGTCATACTAACAAAGGGCAGTATACACATGCAGAAGCTAAATCTCTTGCAACTAAGCCAGTTAGTTCTGTATCTTCGGTAGCAGTTTCGAATAGTAATGGTTCTAGTGGAACTGTAATATTTGGTACTAATGCAGGAGTTATCTCTATGAGTGCTAATGAGTTTAAAACAATTTACAACTTACGAGCTCCTGGACATTTAAGAATTCCTCAGAGTGGGTTTGTTCATATTAATATTCACAAGAAGTAAATAGTTTGTTAAAGAGTCTTTTTTTATGATATCCTTATCATATGATAGAAGAGAGTAAAAGAGTACCTAGAAAATTTCGTAAATCAAACAAGACATTCGTACAAAGAGTTTTCCACGAACAAGAAGATAAGCATACATTAGGGTTCTTAGCATTCCCTAAAAGAGTAAGTTTCTTTGGTAAAGATAGCGATGAAGATATTGTATTCATTGCTAGAAAACATTGGATAGCGTATGTACCAGATCTCCTCTTTATCCTTCTCGTTCTTTTACTACCGCTTCTCCTGTTTTTGCTTTCTACAAACTTTGCACTAAAGACATCTCCAGCATTGCACTTAGGAGTTCTATTGCTTAGTGTAGGTGTTGCGTGGACACTAGCAACCACAACTCTTCTGAAATGGTATTACACTGTACATATAGTGACAGATCAAAGAATTATAATCATCCAGATGAACAGTGCACTTTACCACTCGTACTCTGAAGCTCAGCTAGAAAAAATAGAGGATATTAATCATAGGCATGTTGGTTTCCTTGGTACCTTTTTTGATGTAGGTAATTTAGATGTTGATACTGCAGGACACGGTGTAGATTTCACACTTAATATGCTTCCTAGACCAAGAGAGATACAAGATATATTAAATGACTTGCTTGAAATGAAGCAGAAAGGAGAGATTTAATATGAAAGATATTACAAAACAAATCTTTGACGAAAGTTTTAAAGTAGATGTTAATTTTGTAGACTTACTTAAAATACCTCTAGTTATACTGTTCTTAGGCAATATCTTTTACTCCCTGATGCTCTCTTTGAAGATTAAAATATTAATAGATACAGTGGAAGCAGAGGGAAACTCAAAAATTAAGAAACTGGTATATCTTAATCTCATTCTATCCATATTTATTGGTATTGTAGGTACCTTTATCATTATTTTAAGCTAAAGAATATGTCTCTATCTGCTTTACAGTATTTAAACAACTCTAATGAGAATAAATCTTTTATCGGAGTATTCCATTACACAAGACCTGTTAGAAGTAAACATGAAGAGTCTGTAGAGATCTACGGCTTACTCTCTATTAATAGCCCTATCGATATACCTGGACAAAACATTGCTAAATTTGCTTGGGACGGCCTAGTAGATGGTTTTGAATATTCGAATGAAGATTCCATGAATGGAGCTTTAAAAAGTGGATTAAAAGAGTCTACAAGGAGAGTAAAACAGTTAATTGTAAATGATAAAGAGATCTCTATCCATGGAGTAGATATACATTTCTGTGTGTTTGTATCTACACCTGCAGGTCTCTATGTAGGCTCTATCGGAGAATCAGATATATATGTGTACAAGAAAGACAAAATTGTAGATATTTCTGAGATGTTAAAGAAGAATAACGCTAATACGGCAGGTTTGGCTTTGGAAGAGGGAGATCTACTTTTCTGTTCAACAGAGTCTTTTCTTAAAAAGAATATGGAGAAATTAATAGGACTTAAGAGCAAAGAAGAGATATTAAAGACCTTAGATGATGTAGCTCATCTTCTCTCTGCAGGAGAAGGACTGTTAATCTTTGCTAAAGGAGAAGAGGAGATAGAGGAAGAAAATATCGTAGTAGAAGAGGTTGTAGTATCTGTTGAGGAGGAGATAGTGCCAGAAGCAGAAGTGGGTATTTTGGAACCTCCTAAGGAGAGAGATTTAAAGAGTGTTCTCTCATCTTTCTTTTCTAAAGTTTCTAAACCGTTTACTAAAATTAAGCTCCCCAAATTGAAATTTAAAGAGTTCTTTAACAAGGTATTTACCTTTGTTAAACAGAAAACATCTCTGCTTTTTACTAAGGTAGGGGAAGGACTAAAGAAGAACAAACAGTTTAAAAAGATATTTGCAAAGATATCTCAATCTAAGCCTAATGTTGGTAAAAAAGAAGAGTTTAAAGGCTTTACAGTAGATGGATACAAAGTTAGAAGCAAGAAGGTAGAGAGGTTTAGAATAGCGATACTTGTTTTAGTAGGTATTGTATTACTTGTAGGTGGAGTTAAGTTTACCATAGATCAGAAAGAAGCAAGAGCAATTAGTAATGAGGCAAATAGAATCTTTACAATGGTTGGAGATCTTCTGTCTAAAGCAGAAGAGAAGAGTAGAACAGATGCTACAGGAGCAGGAACATTTCTTCTTCGTGCAGAAAATGAACTAGAGAAAGTTCCTGTGGGATTAAGTAAGAAGGATGAGGCTAAACGAGATAATTTAGAAGGTAAGGTTCTGGGTATTCAAGACACACTTTACAAAAGGGTAGGGGTAGATGAATCTAGTGGATCGATAGAGTCATTCTTAACAACAAGACTTGCCTTTGGAGAGGGTTCTAAACCAACAGATATTGTAATATATCAGGATGACAACAACAACGAATATCTACTTGTTGTTGACTCAGGTCTTAAAGGTGTTTTTAGAGTCTCCCTTTATGACAAAGAAGTAAAGAAACTTCCTGATACAGAAAAAATATTGCAAGATCCTCGTATGATATATGTTGGTAAGTCTGGTATTTTCGTATTAGATTACAAAGTTGGTGTTGTTAGAGCAAAGTATACTTCAGATGGTTGGTTTGAAAACTTTACTAAGTTAACAGGTCTTAGTATTGATAATATTGGTGCTGGTGATATCTCAGAGTTTGCTGTTTTAACATCAACAGACAATGTATATGTATTAGATAGATCAACTTCGTCTTTACTTAAATCTACTAATGTTGGTTCTGGATATGGGCTTTCTCACGCATATTTGAAAAATGATGCATTTAAAGAAGCAAATGATATTTTAGCAGATTTAAGTATATATATATTAACTTCTGGTGAGAACGGTTTACACAGATATGTCTACAGCTATTTCGAACAGAAACAGGTTCCTGCTCCACTAGAAGTTTTAGGTTTAGAAGGGAATTTTAAAAACCTAGCTTACGGATATACTAGGAAGGAACTTACTTTTGACCTCTATCTTTTTGATGATCAGGATAGGAGAGTAATGCGTTTTGAAAAGCCTATCGAGGGAGGAGGTGAGATTAGACATCCTAATCAGATTGTACTTATTAACCAATATCTTTACAGAGGTGATAGAGAAGATGTATGGAAAGATGTTAAGGATTTGGCGGTGGATAAGGAACAGAAATATATATATATTCTGGATGCCTCAGTAGTTTGGAAGGTTAGAATGTAGTATTAGTGATATAATTGGGGATGAAAATATCTAACAAGAAAGCATTCTTTAATTATGAAGTCTTGGAGAGATTCGAGGCTGGCATTGTACTTAGTGGTGCAGAGGTAAAATCGATACGAGATGGTAGGTGTGATTTAAAGAACTCTTTTGTAAAAATCTTAAACGATGAAGTTTGGTTGTTGAATGCTAGTATAGCAAGATACAAATATGATGGTAGTAGTGATTATGACCCAGAGAGAACAAGAAAGCTATTAATCACTAAAAGAGAGAAAGAATATATCCAGAGTAAGATTAAACAAGGGAATTTAACTCTTGTTCCTTTGAGTGTATACACAAAGGGTGATAGAATAAAAGTTGAATTTGCTCTTGCTAGAGGTAAAAAGGGATATGAGAAGAAGAAAGCAGAGAAAGAGAAGGATTTGGATAGAGATCTACTATACGACAAGAGGGAATATATGGTATAATGTTATAGGTTATGGCAGAGATTAAAGATATACAACTTAGGAGAATAGAAAATGTAGAAGGAATTAAGCCTTCTGCTGAACTTACTTCTGAAATACCTAACGATAGAATCTCTGACAACAACAGTGTTGAGAATATCCCTACAATTCAGAAAACATCCCCTACTAAAGAGCCTTCAGCACAGGAAAAATCTACCTCTTCAAAGAATTCGCTACCTAATACATCTGCTTCTGTACAAGATGGTGATACATGGTCAAATATTTTGGAATACAAGAGGGAGAATAGGGGAGCAGATATTCCAAGGTAATACTCGATTACAGTTTCTAAGTATGGTATTCTTTTATAGAAACTGTTTAAGCTGTCCACTTTATGAAATCATATATATTTAGTCAAATAGGGCCGGTTCCTTCCAAAAAAGATGAGGAGGTAATAGTTGGTAATTCTACTCAATACCCAAAGGATTCGTATGGAGAGAGTAGTGGCTTTAGTATAAATATCCCATGGGGATGGATTTTAGGATTGTTGGTATTTTTAGGAATATGTGTTCTTCTTGTTCTAAAAGTAAGAAAGAGACTACTTCAGAGGGATAGAGATGATAAAGCTAAGGAGTGGGTACTCTACGAAGTAAGAGTTCCTAGGGGTAATGAGACAGAGATTGGTGTTGCAGAGAAGATGTTTGCTAATCTTGTTGGTATCGGCGGTAAAGGTAAGGGTATTGCGGAGAAATTTACAGTAAGTAACAATATTAGTTTTGAGATAATGGCAGAACCAGGTGCAATTAGGTTCTTTGTATATACTCCTCAAAAGTTAGCAGATTTGGTAGAGAAACAGATTCTCGGTTCATACCAAGATGCAGAGGTTAAGAAGGCAGATGATTATAATATTTTTAATAAGGATTCTAAAGTCGTATTTGCTAGACTAAAATTAGATGATGAACCGTACTGTCCAATTAAAGTCTTTGAAGATTTTACTGGTGACCCTCTTGCAAATGTTTTAAGTACCCTAAGTAAGATGTCTGAAGGAGAGGGAGCTATGATTCAGATCTTAGTCTCTCCTACGGATAATAAATGGCAGAAAAATGGAGCTAGTTTTGTTAAAAAGGTAGAGAACAACAACAGTGATCCTGAGAAGAAAAAGATGAATGTTAGTCAGGAGAAGCTACAAGGTATTAGTAAGAAGGTTGCAAAGAATGGTTTTAATGTAGATATTAGAATTGTTACATCTGCATCAAATGAATCTTTAGCAAAGATGCATTTGGATAATATAATTGGAGCTTTTGATCAATTTAGTAATCCTGGGATAAATAGGTTTAAGAAAGTAGATATAAAGGGGAAAGCTAAAGAGAGAGAGTTTATGTTTGATGTAATATACAGACGAAGTATATTGGAGGGAGGTGCAACATTGAATGTAGAAGAGCTTGCTACCATATATCATTTTCCTAACAAAGATATTACTACTCCAAATATTAACTGGTTGTTGGCAAGAGAAGTGTTGGCGGATAATAGTATTAGTTCGGATATTAATTCTAAGGATACAGTATGGGTAGGTAATAACATATTTAGAGATAAAGTAAAGGCTATATGTTTTAGAAGAGATGATAGAAGAAGGCATACCTACATATTAGGTCAAACTGGTACTGGTAAGTCTTGGTTGCTTGTCAGAATGATAGTTCAGGATATATACAATGGTGATGGTGTCTGTTTTATAGATCCACACGGGCAAACGGCAGAGATGGTTTTAGAGCGTATTCCTCCTGAGAGAGTAGAGGATGTTATATATTTTAATGCTGCAGATTTTGAAAGACCTTTCGGTTTAAACATTATGGAGTACTACAATGAGCAGCATATGCATCAGATAGTTAATAGCTTCATAGGGTTATTGATTCGTCTTTTTGACCCTCATAATCAAGGTTATGTTGGGCCTATGATGCAACAGGCTGTTAGAAATGCAATGTTAACAGCTATGAGTGAGAAAGGCTCTACATTGATAGAGGTAGTTAGAATATTGCAAGATGAGAAATGGGTTCAGGAGAAATGGTTACCACTAATTAAGGATGAGTTAGTACGCAGGTATTGGGTAGACCAGGTTGCTAAAACAGATCAAAAGACAAAATCAGAGAGTTTAGGCTACTTCATTTCCAAATTTGATAAGTTTACAACTAACTTAGCTATTAGAAATATAATAGGGCAATCTGAGTCATCATTCGATTTTAGAGAAATTATGGACCAAGGTAAAATATTAGTAGTCAATCTTGCTAAAGGTTTGCTTGGTGAAGAGAATATGTCTTTTTTGGGATTACTTTTAGTACAGAAGATATTGGCTGCAGCTCTAAGTAGAGAGAATATTCCTGAGGATCAAAGAAGAGACTTCTTCTTCTATGCTGATGAGTTTCAAAACTTTGCAACAGACGAGTTTATGTCAATACTTTCTGAAGCAAGAAAGTATAAATTAAACCTAACTCTTGCTCATCAATATATTGGTCAATTACCAGAAAATATTAAGAATGCTGTTTTCGGTAATGTAGGATCTCTTTTTATCGCTAGGTGTGGTACTGAGGATGCAACATTTTTAGAACCACAGTTTGAGTCATATGTAACAGCTTCTGACTTAATAAATCAGGCTATGGCTCATTACTATGTAAAGATGTTAAACAAAGGAGTGTATCAGAGTCCATTTTCGTTAAATACACTATACGGTCCTAAGTTCCCAGAGAGTGGTTTTGATATGCCAACTAATTCAGAGGTTGCTCGAATTATTAAAGAGATGTCTAGACTTAAGTATGGTAGAGATGTAAATATTGTAAATTTGGATATTAACAAACGATCAGAATTAGAGAAGAAAGAAGAACCTGCTACAAATAGTGATGCGTTTCCTCCTTTAGGCATTTAGTATATGGGACTGCACAAATCGTCAAGTTTCTGGTAAAATCGCATGTGTTAAGGGAGTATAGCTCAGGTGGTTAGAGCGCGGTTCTTATAAAGCCGTGGTCGATGGTTCAACTCCATCTACTCCCACTCTTTATATTTTAGAGATCTTTCAGACTCTTTTCTGCCTCTGGCTTGTTATTATCTATCAGATTGAGATATTTTTCTGTAGTAGAAAGTCTCTTGTGTCCTACTAGTTTGGATACTGTTACTAGACTCACACCATTTGCTAAGTGATGAGCTATGAATGTATTTCTTAAATCATTAACCTTTGCATTTTTAATACCTGCTCTCTCAAATGCCTTATCTATTGTAGTTCTAATATTTCTAACTAGAAGAGGTCTACCATTCTTTGTGACATAGAGGGTCTCCTCTTCTGTCTCTGGCCTTATCTCAAGATATTCATCAATTGCTTTCTTTGCAGATTTATTAATAGGGACCTTTCTTGCGTGATGACTACCCTGGGCCTTTATGTATATATAGTTAATACCATCTTTAGTATTTCTTACATCATCTAAAGTAAGAGTAGCTAACTCACCAATTCTGATACCCGTTTGTAGTAAAAGCTCTACAATGGAGTAGAGTCTAATATCTACTCTACTAACATCTCTTAGTGCTCTATACTCCATCTCTGAAAGAACTCTAGGAGGTTTTGTCTCAAACTTAGGATGTGCTAACTTCTCTGCAGGATTATCTTTGATATGAGAATTCTCTAAAAGATATCTATAGAAAGTTCTTGTACTATTAATCTTTCTAGAGATACTTTTTGGAGTGTAGTTGTTGTCCTGTAAGTGTTTCTTATACGCCTCTAGATTATCTATTGTAGTTTGCGTCAACTTTGTAATTCCTTTAGAAGAAAAATATGTAAGAAGTTGCTCTATATCTTTTGCATAAGCAATTACAGTGGCTTCAGAACGACCTTTATTTCTAAGTTCGTCAGTAAAGCTACTTTGTAAATTGGCAAATTCAGGGTTTGTAATCTTTTCCAACGTTATTAAATTTTTAATTTAATAATAGCCTAGTATGTAAACTATGAGATTATAGCATCTCTTGCAGAATAATATCAACAAGGAAGTAAATAGTTGTTTTTGAATCTTTTTTCTTCTTCTGATAGTATTTTTATATGTCTAGGAGTATAAGGGTTAGAAGAGAGAGGGAGAGTGGAAAGGAAGATTCTGATATTCTCCCTATTCTTAACTCTCTTCCAGTTAAACTTTTTTTTCTAATTACCTCAATCTTTATTCTCTACTCTGTGTATAATTCGATAAAAATAACAGTTCAGAAAGTGGGAATACACAGACAGGCAGAAAGAGAGGTTGAAGAGCTGAGGCTTCAAAACTTACATCTTTCTCTTGGTATGAAAGAGATGTCTACGGATAGGTATTTAGAGAAGGAGGCAAGAGATAGGCTAAATTTTGGTGATAATGAGGAGATTGTTTTCGTTATTCCACCAAATACTCTAGAAGAGGCTAAAGGGGAGGTAGAGAAGATTGTTAAAGAGTCTGAATCTTACAGTATAGGGAGGAAGTTTACTCTTTTGGAGTGGGTTGAGTTTTTAAGTAGAGGGATTTGAATTAAAGAAGTTGTTGTTGTATAATGATATTTACAATATCGCGGGGTAGAGCAGAGGCAGCTCGTCAGGCTCATAACCTGAAGGTCGTTGGTTCGAATCCAACCCCCGCAACCAGTTCCCATATTGAGTAGATAGATAGTTCCGTGATAGAATTGCTTCGGTTTTAACATTTTTATCTAAACATATGCCATTAACAGATTCACCTGTAAAAGGAATGTATATAGTGGAGGATGGGAAGTACTTCTTTTTGCAAGATAGACAATTAAAGACACAGGGTAGACAAGGAGGCCTTATCATTATGCGACTGAAAGCTTTGGATGATGGACGTATCTTTAACAAAACTATTAAATCTGGAACTAAGGTTGAATACATAACTCCACAAACAAAAGAGGTTCAGTATCTGTACAGTGATGATTCTAACTCTTACTTTATGGATATGCAGACCTTCGAGAGCTTATCTATTGCTAGAGAGGTGATAGGGGAGTATATCCATTACTTAAAAGTAGGTGAATCTATTCTAATACTTACACATGAGGGTAAAGTATTAAGTATAAAAGAGAACCCTACGGTAATATTAGAAGTTGTAGAAGCAGAGGATGCAGTAAGAGGGAATACTGCTAATGCAGCTACTAAGTTAGTGACTGTAGAGACTGGGTATAAGCTTCAGGTTCCTCTTTTTATAAAAAAGGGGGATAAGATAAAGATTAATACAGAGAGTGGGACATACTCTGCTAAGGCAAATTAGTCATACTTCTGGTATAATTAGTGAACACTTTGTGGTGGAATAGCTCAGTTGGTTAGAGCATGGGATTCATAAACCCAAGGTCGGTGGTTCGATCCCACCTTCCACTACTTATCTTTCTTAAATTTTTTGTCTTGAAAATGGCTGGTAATATAAATAATCAGGGAGGGAATATAATTAGGATTAAGCCTAGAAGAAGAGGTTTGTCTTGGTCCTCCATTGTAATCTTTGTAATTCTTTCGTTACTTTTCTCTTTTTCTCTAAATACATTTTTAAAGTTAGGGGACAGGGGGAAGGAGGTATCTTTAAGTGAGATTGTTACAGATATATCGGATAGTAAGTATGAAAAGATTCTTCTAAAGGATGATATGGTTAGTATTGAGAGTAAGGAGGGAGGTAAGTATGCACTTCTTTCAGAGAAGACAGATTTCTATACTGTTCTTGCAGATGCAGATATTGATATTAAGACATTAGAAAATGACTTTTATGAACCTAAATTAGGTATTACATTTGGTGATATTGTTTCCATAGTATTTCTTGGTGCAGGCTTAGTCCTCCTATACATGTTAATAAAGAATATGCAACAGTCTGGTGGGAAGATTATGGATTTCGGACAGAGTAAAGCTAGGCTTCTTTTTGGTAAGAAGAGTGGTATTACATTTCAAGATGTAGCTGGTATAGAAGAGGTGAAAGAGGAGTTAACAGAGATAGTGGATTTTTTGAAGAATCCTAAAAAATATGCAAATATCGGTGCTAGAATACCTAAAGGAGTTCTTTTAGCAGGTGCTCCGGGAACAGGGAAGACTCTTCTTGCTAAGGCTGTTTCTGGAGAAGCTGGAGTTCCCTTCTTTCATACTTCAGGATCTGAATTTGAAGAGATGCTTGTTGGTGCAGGAGCATCTAGAGTTAGAGATCTTTTTACAAAGGCTAGAAGAACAGCGCCATGTATCATCTTTATCGATGAGATAGATGCTGTTGCAAAAAAGAGGGGTACAGTACTTCACTCTGGTGCGGGAGAGCAGACGCTTAATCAGATACTTGTTGAAATGGATGGGCTTGAAGAGAGAGAGAATGTAATTGTTCTTGCAGCGACTAATAGGCCGGATGTTTTAGATCCTGCAATTTTAAGACCAGGGAGATTTGATAGGACTGTAGTAGTACATATGCCAGACTACTCTGGTAGGAAAGAGATAATTGCTGTTCATGCAAAAAACAAGAAGTTCGAAGAGAGTGTAGATTTAGATTCAATTGCTAAAAAGACAATAGGGTACTCAGGTGCAGATTTAGAAAATCTACTTAATGAGGCTGCCATTATGGCTGCAAAAGAGAATAGGAAGAAAATTAACCAAGAGGACCTGCTGGAGGCGTATCTCAAGGTAAAATTAGGTAGGAAGAAGAAGGGACAGTTGGGTGAAGAAGATCTAAAGGTTACAGCATATCATGAGGCTGGTCATGCAATTGTTGCGAAGTTTACTAAGCATGCAACACCAGTAGAACAGGTCTCCATTATACCTAGAGGTATGGCAGGAGGAGTTACAGTATATCTTCCAGAGGATGATAAAAAGCATGTATTTAAAGATGAGCTTCTTGCTAACTTGGTATCAACAGTAGGTGGTAGAGCTGCTGAGGAGATATTTGTAGGTAGGATTACTACTGGAGCATCTGCTGATATAGAGCAGGCAACTTCCATAGCCAGAGAGATGGTTACTCAGTACGGTATGTCCGAGAAGTTAGGTATGGTTAAGTATGGGGATATGGAGGAGACTAGACACTTAGGATATGCATATGGTGGTGGTAAGAACTTTAGTGAAAAGTACGCAGAGATGATAGATAGCGAGGTTAAATCTATGATGGATGAGGCTCTTAAGAAGGCTACAAAGATTTTAGAAGAGAAAAAAGAGTATGTAGAGAAATTAGTCTCTATGCTTTTGGAAAGAGAGGTAGTTAGCAAAGAAGAGTTTGAATCTATCTTTGAATAGGTAGATATCGAAATCCGTCTTTAGTAAAATATCAGTATGACAATAGTTGACAATGGTAAGGATATCTTTTTAGCCATAGATGCGAATGCAATAGTACATAGGGCTTTTCATGCATATCCTTCTACACTCCAAACAGAAGAAGGGATACAGGTAAATGCAGCATATGGTTTTACAGTAATGCTTTTAGAAGCATTAAAAATGTTTAATCCGAAATATGTACTCTGTTCCTTTGATACTGCTAAACCAACATTTAGGCATGTAGAATTCCCAGATTACAAGGCTACTAGAAAACCCACAGACCAATCTCTCATAGACCAGTTCCCTCTGGTGGAAGAAATACTACAATCATTTAATATCCCCATTCTAAAAAAAGAAGGATATGAAGCTGATGACATATTGGGAACAATATCAAGGTATGTAAAAGAGGGAAAATGGAGTAGTGAGAATATGGAATTATATATATTAAGTGGAGATAGGGATCTGCTACAGTTAATATCTGAGAATGTAAGGGTAGCACTACCACAAGGTAGTTTTAGCAATCTTGTTGCATACGATAGAGTTGAGACAAAGAAAAAATTCGGACTGTATCCAGAACAGATAGTAGACTACAAAGGCATAGCAGGTGATGCTTCAGATAATATACCAGGAATAAAAGGAGTAGGAAGTAAAACAGCTATAGAGTTGTTAGATAGGTATGGAAGTTTAAATAAAATATACGAGAACCTAGCAGAAATAAAGCCTAGATATGCTAATTTACTCAGAGAGGGTATAGAGCAGGCAGAGATGAGTAAAAAGTTGGCTACAATTGAACAGAATGTTGACTTAAATATATATCTAGAAGATTGTTTAATGAGAGATTTTGATAAGAAAGAGGTACTACAGGTATTCCATAAATATGCATTTAAGTCATTAATTAAAAAGATTGATAACCTAAAAGAAGACGAGAAGGAAAAACTAAGTACACAGTTAGATATTTTCTCTACAGGAGCAGAACTAGAAATTAATTGGACAAAAGATGAGGATGTAAAAGATATTTGTAAAGATGCAAAGAGACTCCTTATCGCATATTTTAATAAATCAGAATCAGCTACTGGAGAGAGTTTTAGTTTTGTAAGAAAGATAGTCTCTAGTGATAAGTTTGAGGATTATCTTCTTAAGGATATTTATCAAATTATTAAAACCGATTGTGAGAAGTTAATATATGGTTTAGAGCAGATTACAGAGGATGTAGGTATTCCTGGTGGTAAGCTTTTTGATGTTTCTCTTTTTGCACACCTTATTAATTCTGAAAAGAGAAGCTATCGTTTTAAAGATTTAGCTTTTGATTTTTCTGGAAGCATATTTAATGACAAGATTCATCCCTCTGAGATGAGAAAGGTCCTAGATGCTCTTGAGGAGATTAAGGAGAAAGAGATAAAGAAAGCGAATAGTATTGAATTGTATGACTATACGAGAAATAGCATGATTGAGTTTTTGGGAGTAAAGGAGAACTTTTTTGAAAACAGCCTGGAGATGATTGAGATACCGATCTGTAAAATTCTTTCTAAGATGGAGAACAGAGGGATACTAGTAGATACTGCTTGGTTAGAAAGATTAGATAGTGAACTTACTAAAGAGATTTTGAGGATTACCAAAGAGATCTATAATTATGTAGGTCATGAATTTAATATTAATTCACCTAAGCAACTATCAGATGTTCTGTTTAATGAATTAGATTTACCGAATAGGAAGAAGGGTTCTACTAGGGAGTCTGTTTTAGCTGATTTAAAGGGTATTCATCCTGCAATTGAGAAGATTTTGGAGTACAGAGAGTTGAGTAAGATACATACTACATATGTGATTCCTCTATTAGAGATGGGCAGAGAGAGTCCAGAGAGTACAATTCATACAGATTACAAGCAGACAGGTACATCTTCAGGGAGGTTTTCATCATCTAATCCTAATATGCAGAATATTCCAATACAGGGAGAGTGGGCAGAAAAAATTAGAAAGGCTTTTATTGCTAGAGAGGGTTTCAAATTTGTATCTATGGACTATTCACAGATAGAGTTGAGGGTTCTTGCAGATATGTCTAAGGATAGTCTTTTGGTAGAGGACTTCCAAAACGATGTAGATATTCATAAAGCAACAGCTAGCAGAATTTTAAAGAAAGAGGTAGAAGATGTTACTAAAGAAGAGAGAGGTCTAGGAAAAACAATCAATTTTGGTATTTTGTTTGGTCAGACACCTTTCGGTCTTGCTAGTATGCTTGGTATTCCTACTGATGTGGCACAGAAATATATTACAGAATATTTTCAACACTATATTGGTGTAGAAGAATATATTAGATCTTTAGAGAAGGAGGCGTACAAGAGAGGATATGTTCAAACTATGTTTGGTACTACTAGGTGGATTAGGGGTATTAGGTCAAAGAATATTAGGATGGTTAGAGCAGCACAGAGAGAGGCTATTAATATGCCGATACAGGGAGGTGAGGCAGATATTATGAAGTTAGCCATGATTAAGTTAGATGAGGAGATTGAGAAGAACTTTAAAGATGATGCCTTTATTCTTCTTCAGATTCATGATGAATTAATATTTGAAGTTAAAGAGAATAGAGTAAATGATTTTGAAAAGAGAGCAAAAGAGATTATGAGTAATGTTGTATCAATGGTAGTACATTTAGATGTTAGTTCTGCTAGTGGAGATAATATGGCAGAGTTGATGGGGTAGTCAAGAAGTTGTGATTTCTTTCTAAAGCTTTTAATACATATGATATACTAAATATATGACACTAGTAATAATGGCAGCTGGAATGGGTAGTAGATTTGGCGGTCTAAAACAGATAGAGCCAGTAGGTCCAAGTGGTGAATTCATAATAGACTATTCAATATACGATGCCCTAGAAGCAGGGTTTGAGAAGGTTGTTTTCATAATTAAAAAAGAAAACTACGATATATTTAAAGAAACAGTAGGAAAGAGAGTAGAGCAATATATAAAGGTGGAATACGCATTCCAAGAAATGGATGATTTACCTGAGGGTTTTGTGTGTCCTGCAGAGAGAACAAGACCGTGGGGAACATCACATGCCATACTATCTGCAGAGAGCAATATCGATGAAAACTTCGGTGTAATTAATGCTGACGATTTCTACGGTAAAGATGCTTTTGTAGTATTAGCAAACTTCCTCAAACAAGCATCAGAGAAAGAATTCTGTGTAATTGGATATCAATGTGCTAATACACTTACAGAACACGGTGCAGTTAAAAGAGGAGTATGTGATATCAAAGATGGATTGTTAGAAAAAATTACAGAGAGTAGTTGTGAGAAAGTGGAAGGGAAGATAGTAGCGACACCTTTAGATGGTACAACTCCTTTTGAGGTTGGTAATGATCAATTTGTATCTATGAATATGTTTGGTTTTACTCCAGCTCTTTTCCCTTTTATGAAAAAGAAGTTTAAGGAATATCTAGAAGAAAACAGAAATAATATTGAAAATTGTGAATACCTTATCTTTCAAACAGTATATGAAGGTATTGTTGAGAAAGAGTGGAATGTAAAAGTTCTACCTACTACTTCTAGATGGTATGGTATTACTTACAGGGAGGATAAGGAGAGTGTGGTAAAAGCAATAGAGGAAATGATATCAAGAGGTGAGTATCCTAAACAACTGTGGGGTTAAATTTCACAAATATTAATACAAAAGATATAATTAAATATGGAGGAAAATCAGAAAGATATATCAATATGGTCGGTTCTCTCTAACATATTAGGATTCCTTTTTGGAGCTTTTCTAATATACAAAATCATTAATAGAAAGAGAGGTTTTGAGAAAACAGAAAAATTTATCCAAAGACCACCCATCGATGAAGTAAAGAAAGTAAAAAAGATATATCCAATCAATGAGAGACAATACAAGATATTGGCTACGATAAGTAAGAAAGGCACAATGACACCATCAGAGATATATGCACTTGAACCAAATCTCTCTACTAGAACATTAAGAAGAGATATGGATGTGTTAGTAGAGCAAGGAGTGGTTAGACAAGAAGGTAGTACCAAATCGACTAAATACACATATATTGGATAATATGGAGTTCAACGAGGTAGCAAACATATTCGAACAGATAGAGAAGACAAGCTCTAGAAATGAAATAACTAGTATACTAGCAGATTTCTATAAAAAACTTACCAAAGAGGAAGGGCAGATACTTTCCTACATGATATTGGGTAGGGTAGCTCCATTCTTTCTTGATAGTGAATTCAACTACTCTGAAAGAAGTCTTCTTACATTACTAAACAACTACAGTAAGTTAAATATTCCTAGCTTTGATATTAATGAGAAAAGGATAGAGTTAGGAGATATTGGAGATACAGTAAAAGAACTTGCTGAACAAGTAGGCTTTTCATCAAAGAAACTAAGTGTAGAGGAGATATATGATACTCTTTGGGGTATCATAAATATAGAGGGAACAGGCTCTGTAGAGAGAAAAAATAGTATTGTTTTAGAAACAATACAGAAACTTTCACCATTAGAATCAAAATACTTTGTAAGAATAATATGTGGTCAGTTAAGGTTTGGTATTAATTATAAAACATTGTTAGATACCTTCTCTTTTGTAATATCTGGTAGTAAGAGTGTGAGAGAAGAGTTGGATAGAGCGTATGGTGTTAGTGCAGATATTGGATATATATATTCTGTAATTGCCAAAAAGAGTGAAAAGGAAGCAGTTGAAAGCCTAAAGGATGTTAAACTACAACCAGGTATACCAGTCTTAGCAAGATTAGTAGAGAGAGTAGGTAGTTTTGAAGAGACATTTGATAGGACTGGAGTTCCTGCATTGGTTCAACCTAAGTTTGATGGTTTGAGATGTCAGATTCATAAGTATAGGGAAGAGGATTTTGAGAGAAGAGAATATCTTTGGAAGAGATATATTCAGAAAGAGTCTGTTGGTTTGTTTGGTGTTGAGTCTGATAGTGTACAGGTAAAGCTTTTTACAAGGAATTTAGAGGATGTTACAAAGATGTTTCCAGAGGTTGTGGAATCTGCAAAGTTGGTTAAAGAGTCCTCCTTCATCTTAGATTCAGAGGCAATGGGGTTTAAAGATGGTAAGTTCTTACCTTTTCAGGAAACTATGCAGAGAAGAAGAAAATATGAGGTTGAGGACAGATCTAAGGATGTTCCTGTTAAGGCTATGGTTTTTGATATTCTGTATCTAAACGGAGAAGATTTAATAGATATGGATACAAAGGAGAGGGTAGGGGTTCTTGAGAAGATTGAATTTGGTGATAGTTTAGAGAGATGTGAGACTAAGGAAGTAGGAGATTTGGATGCTTTAATGAATGTTTTTAATGAGAATGTAGAGAGAGGGCATGAAGGAGTTATTGCAAAGATGCAAACAGGTGGATATTTACCAGGTGTTAGAAACTATGATTGGATTAAGTTAAAGAAGAGTATGTTAGGTTCCTTAGTAGATACTGTGGATCTTGTTTGTGTTGGCTACTATCACGGTTCTGGAAGGAGATCAGGTTTGGGTGTTGGTGCAATATTAGGTGCTTTGTACAATGAAGAGACTGATAGTTATGAAGCAATTTGTAAAGTTGGTACTGGTTTTAGTGATGAACAGCTAAGAAATATTAAGGAGCAGTTGGAATCTAAGGTAGAAGAAAGTCAGCCACAGAATGTGCTCTGTCCTGAGAATCTAAAACCTGATGTTTGGATATATCCAGAGGTTGTTTTTGCTGTTGAGGCAGATGAGATTACTAGAAAATTAGGAGAAGAAAATATTGGTGGGGGCCTTTCACTTAGGTTTCCTAGATTAGTAGAGTGGGATAGGGATAAAAGTGCTAATGATGCTACCAGGGTAAGCGAGTTAATCAGCATGTTTAAGATGAAGTAATATTGATTCTTAAAACAGGTATTTTATACTTGCATAACCTCATTGTGTGTGCTATACTCCTCCCACGAGTTTGGGAATGTTTAAAAATATGTAATGGAGACAAAGGAATCCTCTTAGAGTCTTTACTCTAATGAACCCCTGTGAGAGAAATTATTAAAGATTTGTTTAGATTAGGTTATTGCTTTAGCTCCTTAAAAGTTAAAGAGTGACAGGAAGTCAAAAAAATATTCATTTAATGACTTTCTAATAGTGTGTGTGATTTTGGTCACACAATTCATTTAAGTCGATATACAAATCCAATCTGGCGTTGATTGGTCTGTGTTTATTAAGTAGGTAATACTACTTAGCTAAATATTGCAAAGTTAAACGTTTTTCAATGAGAGTTTGATCATAGCTCAGGATGAACGTTGGCTGTGTGCCTAAGGTATGCAAGTCGAACGGCCCGCTAACTTATAGTCGCTTGCGACTGTAAACTAGCAATGGCAGTGGCAAACGGGTGAGTAACACGTAGATAACTTGCCTTGAAGTCGGGAATAGCTCGTCGAAAGACGGGGTAATATTCGATAGTCTCTAATTACTTCGTGTATTTTAGAGTAAAGCTTTTGCGCTTCGAGAGAGGTCTGCGTCCTATCAGCTAGTTGGTGAGGTAATGGCTCACCAAGGCTAAGACGGGTAGCTGGTGTGAGAGCACGGTCAGCCACCGTGGAACTGAGACACGGTCCACACTCCTACGGGAGGCAGCAATTAGGAATCTTGCGCAATGGGGGCAACCCTGACGCAGCGACACAGCGTGGAGGAGGAAGGTCTTCGGATTGTAAACTCCTTTTATATGGGAAGAATAGATGACTGTACCATATGAATAAGGACCTGCTAACTACGTGCCAGAAGCATCGGTGATGCGTAGGGTCCAAACGTTATCCGGATTTATTGGGTGTATAGAGATGCGTAGGCGGTTTAATAAGTCTTGAGTTAAAGACCTCGGCTCAACCGAGGGAATGCTCCGGATACTATTAGACTTGAGGCATAGAGAGGTGAACGGAATTCCGAGTGGAGTGGTAAAATACGTTGATATTCGGAGGAACATCAGTGGCGAAGGCGGTTCACTGGCTATTTGCCTGACGCTCAGGCTCGAAAGCGTGGGTAGCAAAACGGATTAGATACCCGTGTAGTCCACGCCGTAAACTATGGATGCTAGGTGTTTGGCACAACTATTTCTAACCTTCGGGTTTTAAACAGAAGTGCTAAGTGCCGCAGCTAACGCGTTAAGCATCCCACCTGGGAAGTACGGCCACAAGGCTAAAACCTAAATGAATTGGCGGGGACCTGCACAAGCGGAGGAGCGCGTGGTTTAATTCGATGGCAATCGAAGAACCTTACCAGGGTTTGACATGTATCTGCATACCTCTAGAAACAGAGGTAGCCTTCGAGGGTGATACACAGGTGCTGCATGGCCGTCGTCAGCTCGTGTCGTGAGATGTAGGGTTAAGTCCCGAAACGAGCGCAACCCCTATCCCATGTTACAAGTGTCTTGGGAAACTGCCTCGGTAAAACGGGGAGGAAGGTGGGGATGACGTCTGGTCCGCATAGCCCTTATGTCCTGGGCTACACACGCGCTACAATGGTCGGCACAATGGGCAGCCAAGCCGTAAGGCGGAGCTAATCCTAAAAAACCGATCTCAGTTCGGATTGTGGGCTGAAACTCGCCCACATGAAGTTGGATTCGCTAGTAATCGTGAATCAGCCATGTCGCGGTGAATACGTTCTCGGGTCTTGCACACACCGCCCGTCAAGCCATGGAAGTAGGTGATACCCGAAGGTGTCCTGCTAACTTATAGTGTATATGTAATGGAGTTTGTTAGGTAACCATTCTTTGCACTACAGGTTAGCGGGATGACGAAGGTAACGCTTATGACTGGGGTTAAGTCGTAACAAGGTAGCCGTAGGGGAATCTGCGGCTGAATTACCTCCTTTCAAGGAGATACCCGACTTTCCTGTCACTTTTTAGCTCTTAAGGAACTGCTCTTTACAAAAGGACAGTATGGGCGTATAGCTCAGTTGGCTAGAGCACAGTCCTGATAAGACTGAGGTCCCAAGTTCGAGACTTGGTACGCCCACCAGTCAATCCGTGGGCCTGTAGTTCAGTTGGCTAGAACGCCTCATTTGCAATGAGGAGGTCAGGAGTTCGACTCTCCTCAGGTCCAAAGATATCAGAAAAAGAAGAGAGATCTTTAATTTCTGTAAAGACAGAGTATTTACTCGTTAGTAGCTATTGGGGTAGGTCCAATTATTAATATGTAGCTACTACATAAATACTTAGTGTTGCACATTTAAAACTGAATAGAATAGTAATTTCAATGAAGCCAATTAAGGGCATACGGTGGATGCCTTGGCGCAAAAGACCGATGAAGGACGTGGTAGGCTGCGATAAGCCTCGGGGAGCTGTCAAACAAGCTTTAATCCGGGGATTTCCGAATGGGGTAACCCAGTTAGACTCAAATCTAACGACCATACAATGAATTAATAGTTGTATCGGAGGATATGCAGGGAAGTGAAACCTCTCAGTACCTGCGAGAAAAGAGACCAATAGGTGATTTCCTGAGTAGTGGCGAGCGAAAAGGGAATAGCCCAAACCAATACTGTGTAAGGAGGATCCAAATCATGATTCGCGTTGCGATGATTGAGGAGGAAAATCCGCAGTCTGCCGATCGTGCAGTACTGGTGTAGTAAGAGTTAGTAGATTAGACGGCAGTCTTATCGAGAAGTTACAAAATTTAACTTTAGAAGAACATATCTGGAAAGGTAGACCATAGAGAGTGAAAGTCTTGTATTCAAAAAGGTTAAATCTTCTTTCTAATATCTTGAGTACCACGGGACACGTGTAATCCTGTGGGAATCAGCCAAGACCACTTGGCAAGGCTAAATATCTTTTGCGACCGATAGTGGAGTAGTTCCGTGAGGGAAAGGTGAAAAATACCCCTGTAAGGGGAGTGAAATAGATCTGAAACCGTGTGCTTACAAACAGTCGTAGCCCCGCTAACTTATAGTTTGAAATTCTTTTTAACAAATACTTAATACTTTTTGTATAAGATAGGGAATGTACTTTGTTTATGTTCTTCAGTCATTAAACAGGAAAGATAAGCTTTACATAGGAGTTAGTTCTAATCTTTTACGAAGATTAGGTCAACACAATTCTGTATTTAATACTGGTTATACAAAAAATAACAGATGAAGAATTCTCTATGTAGAAGGATATCTAACAAAAAATATTGCTTATCATCGGGAAAAGAAATTAAAGTAATATGGAAATGTATGGTATGGAGTTAAAAAGAGAATATTTCGAGCTACAGGTTAGCGGGGTGACGGCGTGCCTATTGAAGAATGACCCGGTGAGTTAGTTGTGTGCGGCAAGGTTAACCATGTTTATTGGGGAGCCGAAGCGAAAGCGAGTCTGAATAGGGCGTGCCGCTAATCTATAGAGATATCTAAGGGAAACTTGTATAACCCTTGGGTTTTCTATAGATTAGCGGGATGAAGTCGCATGCACTAGACCCGAAACCAGGTGATCTAACCATGAGCAGGGTGAAGGAGTGAGAAATCACTTTGAAGGCCCGAACTCTTTAATGTTACAAAATTATGAGATGACTTGTGGTTAGCGGTAACATGCCAAACGAACCTGGTAATAGCTGGTTCTCCCCGAAATAGCTTTAGGGCTAGCGTTGTAATTTAATCATTGGGGGTAGAGCACTGATTGGGTCTGGGGCCCGAAAGGGTACCCAATCCAGTTAAACTCCGAATACCAATGTGAACATTACAGCAGTTAGAACTAGGGAGCTAAGTTCCTACGTTCAAGAGGGAAACAGCCCAGATTGTCAGATAAGGACCCTAAATTACATCTTAGTGGAAAAGGAGGTGGAGTTTCTCAGACAGCTAGGAGGTTGGCTCAGAGGCAGCCATCCTTTAAAAAGTGCGTAAAAGCTTACTAGTCAAGAGATTCTGCGCCGAAGATTCAACGGGGCTGAAGATGTATTCCGAAGCTGCAAATTCACCCAGCTAACCTAGAGTATAAATGGTGTAAATTTTGTTAATCCACTTTTTGTACTATAAGTTAGCTGGATGAATGGTAGGGGAGCGTCCTATACATGATCTACTTAGCAGTAGATACATCGCGATGAAGGTAACCTGAAAAGAGTTGCTGGAGCGTATAGAAGTGAGAATGCCGGGATGAGTAACGAAAAGCAGGTGAAAACCCTGCTCACCGAATGTCTAAGGTTTCCATGGCTATGGCAGTCAACCATGGGTTAGTCGGTCCTAAGATCAGGCCGAAAGGCGTAATCGATGGATAACAGGTTAATATTCCTGTACTACTAATATTTGTGAAGGAGATTGAGAATTGAGAAAGCAGGCCCCTCATTGGTTTGGGGTGTAAGTAGTAAATTAGTTTCTTCAGGTAAATCCGGAGAAATATTCTTCGCTTAGTGAAGTGAAAATGAGCTACGATGCAAAGGTAACCTTCGGGAAGCCGATCTGTTGTATTAATTTTCCAGGAAAAACTTCTAGCGTGTTTACCTTCGGGTAAGCTAAAAAATATTGGTGACCGTACCGCAAACCGACACAGGTGGACTGGTATGAAAGTACCAAGGTGTACGAGTGATGCGTTGTTAAGGAATTCGGCAAATTGACCCCGTACGTTCGCAAGAAGGGGGGCCATCCATTATAGATATTTATATTTGTGGTGATGATGGCGGCACAAAATAGGGAAGGACGACTAGTTACCAAAACTACAGGCGCTTGCAAATTCGTAAGAAGATGTATAAGTGCTGACACCTGCCCAATGCCAGAAGGTTAAGAAAGTTTGTCAATCGTCTGTCAGATGCACTTCGGTGCTCTGATGGTGAGGAAGCGGACGATCGAAGCCCTGGTCAATGGCGGCTGTAACTATAACGGTCCTAAGGTAGCGTAATACCTTGTCACTTAATTAGTGACTTGCATGAAAGGTGTAACGATCCTTCCACTGTCTCGACAACGTGCTCGGTGAAATTGAAATGGCTGTGAAGATGCGGCCTACCCATACCAGGACAAAAAGACCCCGTGGAGCTTTACTGCAACTTTGCATTGGAATAGGACTTTGAATATAGAGAATAGGTGGGAGACTTTGAAGCAGTCTCGTCAGGGATTGTGGAGTCGCAATATGTAATACCACTTTTTTAATGTTTTATTTCTAACCGCTTCCGTTATCCGGAAGTTGAACAGTGCATGGTAGGCAGTTTGACTGGGGCGGTTGCTTGCTAAAGAGTACCGCAAGCGCACAAAGGTCTCCTCAACCCGGATGGAAATCGGGCGAAGAGTGTATGAGCATAAGGAGGCTTTACTGTGAGGGAGACATCCCGATCAGTTACGAAAGTAGGTTCAAGTGACCCTTTCGCAGAATGTGGAATCGCGATTGTTTAACGGAGATAAGCTACCCCGGGGATAACAGGCTGGTGGTGCCCGATAGTTCATATTGACGGCACCGTTCGGCACCTCGATGTCGGCTCGTCACATCCTGGGGCTGGAGAAGGCCCCAAGGGTTCGACTGTTCGTCGATTAAAGTGGCACGTGAGCTGGGTTCAGACCGTCGTGAGCCAGGTCGGTCTCTATCCGGTATGGGCGCTGTATATTTGAGGGATTTGACCCTTAGTACGAAAGGATCAGGGTGAGGTAACCTCTAGTGTACCAGTTGTACTACCAAGTGCATCGCTGGGTAGCTAAGTTGTTTTAGGATAAGTACTGAAAGCATATAAGTACGAAGCCGTTCCCAAGATTAAATATACTTGTCTCACTAGGTGAGACGAAAGGTTCGTGGAAGACTACCACGTTGATAGGCTCCAGGTGTGAGTGTAGTAATATACTTAGCCGAGGAGTACTAATAGACCAAAAGCTTCATATATTTTTACTATCTATTCGGTTTTGAGTGTACAAACACTCTTTTGCTCTTTAGAATTTAAAGTCCTGAAGATTACTGGTAGTAATATCAGTAGTCGTCAGGCAACAGATATTTATATCAGATTTTTGTTGCCTGGCGATTGTAGCGGAGCGGAACTACCTGATCTCCATCCCGAACTCAGAAGTAAAACGTTCCAGCGCCGAAAATACTCGGACCTTTGGTCTCGGGAAAATAGGTCATTGCCAGGATTTTGAATATGATAACCCCACTTGAAAGAGTGGGGTTTTGTTTTAAAATAGAGCTTTGTTGATTGATTAGTTCCTATCTTAGTTACTGATATTAATTTCCATAAAATCTGCATCTTACGAAGGTAAGATTGTTAATAAAATATTAGGGAATGGTCTCTGCTATCGGCTACTTTTTGCTTGTTTTTACAATTTTCTCACTTTACGATTAGGGCTTGTCTCCCTCACAGAATAGTAGGTAATCCCGTATACGTAACATTTGGAAGTCTAGGCCTCTTTTAAAGAAGAGTAAAAATGTTGTAAATAAGTATTGCGAAAAATATCCAGAAGAAGAGGAATGGGGAGAACCTCTCTGCAGGGCGACAAACCCAGTTCAACATCTTTGTTCAACATCTTCTCTTCTCCAATTATTTATATCTCATTTTCAAACTGAAACAATCTGTGATATATTAAACAGGATGCTCCGGTTATAGGTCTCTAAATTTTATAAAAAATATGAAAGAATTTTTCTCTGTAGATGTAGAAGGAGGTGATCAAGTAGGAAAAGGAGATGTAGTTAAAAATCTCTCCTTGCAATTAGCTACTGAAGGCTACGATGTTTCTGTAGTATCTTTCCCCTGTTATGCATCTCCAATTGGTAATGCAGTAAGAAGTGTTTTGAAGGAAGATATTTTTGACAACTTGGGATTAGACCCTAAAGAGTCTGTATCTTCTAAAATGGCTCTTTTTGCTTTGAATAGATTGGAGATATTAAACTACATTGTACAGGATAGAGAAGGTAAGGTATTTCTTTTTGACAGAGGACCTTTTAGTAATGCTTTAACAATTGCATATGCTGTTAGTAAAGGATTAGATGGTGTGAATCAAGAAGAGCTTGTAGATATTGCTCTTTCTCTTGATTTTCTCTTTAGAAAAAATATGAAGGTAGATGAGTGTGTAATCAGGATATTTACTGAATCTAATAGCTGGTGTAGGAGTAGGGAAGATGGAGATTTGCATGAATCTAGAGAGGTTCAAGATATCAGTGATCTAATATATGGTATCTTCCAGAGCAAGATAGGGGGGGATTGGGTAGATATATTAAGTAAAGGTCGTGAAGGTTGGAGATCAAGAAAGGAGATAATGGGGGATTGTTTAGAATTTATCAGAAAAAGAAACCAATTGAGCCCTGTGGGGCGTTCTAAGGAGCCAAAATATCTTTCGGTAGGTAAGGCTCTACAAAGTCTGTACAAGGGCTCTAGAATAGATTCTGTGGAGCTAAATTTGCTAGAAGAATCTTTAAAGCAAAATGAGAAGCAGGGGATGTATGAAGCATCATCTTTAATATCTCAGGGTATAGCGAATTCTACCGAAGGGATAGAGTGGTATAATGAGGAGATTAGGGATGAGGTAAAAAGAATCTTAGATGAGCATATAGATATTGTGTCTCTTCTGGAGAAGATATATGGTGAAGAGTTTGTATATAAGTTTCTTAAATCTCTTAATACATGCGGAAAAAAGAATTAGCTTCTAGACTACTTCTTGAAGTCGAAAAAATATTCCCAAACGCTACTACAGAGTTAGCCAACTGGAAAACACCATTCCAGTTCTTAGTGTGTATAATTCTCTCTGCTCAAACTACAGACAAGCAGGTCAACAAGGTTACCAAGAAACTGTTTAAAAAATATCCAACATCAAATGAACTCTCTAAAGCATCTCAAGAAGAACTGGCATATACCCTAGGGGGTATTAACTACTACAAGACTAAATCTAAACACCTAATATCGATGTCTACCATCTTAGAGAGAGAGTATAGTGGACAACCTCCTGTAAGCCTCTCTAAGCTCCTTAAACTACCAGGAGTAGGGTACAAGACAGCAAATGTATTTCTAAATGAGTACTATAAAGCTAACAAAGGTATTGCTGTAGATACTCATGTTCTTAGAGTAGCAAGAGCATATGGTCTAACAACCAATACAGACCCAACTAAAGTCTCTCATGACTTAGAAAAGCTCTATCCACAAAAGGATTGGCACAAGGTTAATACAACCTTAGTCCTCTACGGAAGATATATTCTCAAAGCAAAGAAACCAGATATGAACAGAGTAGTTCTCAAAGAACACCTAGTCTAAGATTTCATCTTTCTTTTAACCTTTATTTTCCTCTCTACCTTTTTCCTTTTGTATATACTGTATCCTAAAAGTATTGTTAGTAAAACAATTAAAGCAATTAACCAGTAAACATAGCTTGGTGTAGTTATCTGCTCCAATTTTATTTTAATCTCTATCTCTTCCTCTCCATCATCAATTAGATGAATTTTCTTCTCAGCTCTATACCCATTGTATGAAATAACCATTGTATGTAAACCAGTATCTAAATTCTCAAAATATACCTCTCCATTCTCATCAGTAATACCTGTTCTAAGATCGGAGTGCAACTCAACAGTCACACCTTTGAGAGCCCCCTGTGATTCATCATATATCTTTATTCTTAGACTCTTAGCCTGAGTAGTAGGTTTCTTATTAATTATTTCAGTTGTTTTCTCTTGTTCTTTTTCCCCAATATCAGGAATTATATATTTAGCAAATGGATTTCTTGGCTTTACAACAGGTCTTGGATCTAGTGGAGTAGGGATAATAGGTATTGTTGGCTCTTGCCCACCTACAATATATGTAACACTGTTATCAGTAAATGTACTATCCTCATTTAGATTCCCAGCAAGGTCTTCAACAGTATTAGCAGGCAGAGAAAGTGATACTGTTTCTCCAGATATCATTCCAGTTACAATTGCAGTATATGTTGTACTGTTTACTTTTGTTAATTGTGATACAGTAGTCGTACTACTTCCAGCTATTACTAAATCATCCTTTACAAAAGTATCTTCATTGATAGCTTCAGAGAATACAATTGTAAATTTAATTTCATCTTCATTAGTAGGATCAACCTGATCATCAGCCTGATTTACTCTAACTGTTGGAGCGGTAGCATCGTATGTTATTGAGTCATTGGTAAAAGTACTATCCTCATTTAGATTACCAGCAAGATCTTCAACAGTATTAGCAGGAATGATTACTGTTATAGTTTCTCCATCTGTAAGACCCGTTATCTCAACTTCATAATTTTGATCAGAATCCTCTATATTTGTAATTGAGTTTACAGAAGCTGAACTACTTATAGAACTAGATATAGCTATATCCTCACTTGTGAAAGTACCATTTTTAATCTTTTCAGAAAAAACAACTGTATATTTAACAGAGTTAATATTAGTAGGATTAGCTTGAGTAATTGCTAGATTAACAGTGATGGTTGGAGCTATTGTATCTTTCAGTAAATTCTTAGTAAATGTCCCTTTATTCCCAGCCTCATCTGTTTGAGATGCTTGAATAGAGATGTTTCCCTCTGTCAAAGAGGATAAATTAAGACTTTCACTCCATATTCCTTCTGCTTGACATTCTGTTTGAGATGTTTGACCTGCAATGTTGATTGTAATATCTCCATCATCTTCTGTACATGTTCCTTCTAAAGTATAGCTTGTTTTGTTAGAGCTATTAATTGGAGTATCACTTGTAATTGATACTACTGGGAGTATTCTATCAATTACAAAATCATCTTCCATTTTGGATGCGCTATTAGTAGCTTGATCAATTGCATTAATAATTAAGTTACCGGATTTTGTAACTATCACTGTACAATTGACTTTTTTAGTTCCTGATTGGGTACACACTAAATTAGTTGGACCTCCCGTTGAACTTGAATTAATAGATACATCTTCTGCAAGAATACCATTGTTATCAGTTACTGTAATCACTATATTATCTATATTTTTATTACTAAGTTTGGTTGGAGGATTTATTGTTATAACAGGATTAGTTGCATCAACTGTTAATGCACTAGCAAAATCATATGTTTCTGTATTAAGGGCTGAATCTGTAACGATAACACTTACAGTGTATGTTCCACTTGTTAGTTCTGGATCTATTACTCCTGCATCTAATTTCCAAGTTCCATTTCCATTGTTATCAGCACTATATGTTTTTCCTGCAACCTTTACTTGTACTGTTGCGGTTGTATCATTTACAAGTCCTGTTAACTTAGGTGATTTTACTTTTGTAAGAAGTGTATCAAAATCAGCTACTGGAACTATTGTATCTTTTGTAAGATTTTTTGTGTCATCTCCTATGTTTCCTACTGCGTCTGTTTGGGATACATAAACCTGAACTGTTCCATCTGGGTGGGTGGATAGATTAAGCTCTGTACTCCATGTACCACCCGTTTGACACGCTGTGGTATGTGTTTGTTCGGCAATGATTGTCACAACACTACTATCACCCTCTGTACATGTTCCTGCTAGGGGGTAGTGTGCTTGGTTTGTTCTATTAATTGGAGCATCACTTGTTATCTGAACTACTGGTGGATCTGTATCTACTATAAAGCCTTCTACTGTTTTTGTAGCAGTATTTTTTGCTTTATCCTCTACATTTATTGTTAGGTTCCCTGACTTTACTATTGTTAATGTACAATTTACTATCTTTTCGTCTTGAGTGTCTGTTTGGCACTCAAAACCTTGCACCATTTCTTCTGAAGCTGGATCTACTGTTACTGCATTTGCAAATAGTTCAAGGTTATCTACCACCGATATGGTTACATCTGTTATGTTTCCATTCTTTGCCATTGTTGGAGCATCTATTGTTATTTCTGGTTTTTTGTTATCAAAGAAATAGTATTGTGAGTTATATCCTATTGCATTACTTGTTTGATCTCTCGCTGTTACTGTTACAAGGCCTGTATTTTGGATTCCTTCTATTCGACAGGTCACAGTTCCTACATATGGTTCATCGTTGATCGTGCCATGTGTATCTTCACAATGTACTATTTCTGCATCTACTGCTCCATCTCCTGAAAGTGTAATATCAACTATCTCATCTTCTGCATTTGGTGGGGTTATGGTTACTTCTGTATTATTTATTGGTTGATTACTTATTATTGTTGGGGCGTTAAATGTTACCTCTGGTGGAAAGGAGATAGCTATTTCTGACATATTGTTTGTTTTATCATAGGCTTGGATATATACAGTATGTTGTGCTTCATGTGGGTCTAGGTATAATTTTTTCTCTATTATCTCTGTTGAATATTCTATATTTTCTTCTGTATATTCTTCTGGATATCCTTCTCCTCCATTATCTGCTCTATATCTTAGTATATAATTTAATACTCCTACTGGATCTACTGCCCTAAACTTTACTAATGGGGCATCTGTACTATGTGGACTTGTTGTATCTACATTGGCTACTACAAATATAGGGCCTGATTCATCAACTACATATCCAGGTTCTGTTTTAGTTGATACATTGCCTCCTCCATCTTCTGCTCTTATTGTTAAATCTCCTGAACCGGTTATCGTTATTGTACACTCTAAGGTTAAAGGAATTTCTGGATCATTTGAATTGTTTACATATGGATAGTCTTGAGATTCTGTTATTGAATCTGCACTGGGGGTACATACTATATCTTTTGCTGTTGCAACACTCGTTGGATCTAATTCCACTAAATTTATTGCAAACCCATCAGTTACTGTAAATGTTGTATCTGTTATTGGATCCCTTGATGTTTTCGTTTCGCTTGTAATTATTATTTCTGGTGGATCATCATCTACATCTAATACTGTTATTATCAGTATTGCTTCTTCATATAATTCATCCTCATCTGTGGCCCTTACTCTAATTGAATATGTGTTATTTTCTACTCCGTCTCCTAAATCTGTTGGAATTTCATGATCTGGAGCTACTAAGAATACTAATAATCCGGTTGTTGGATTAAGTGCAAACTTCGCATTATCCTCACTCCCTTCACCTGATACTAGTGTATATATTACTTCAAGATTACTGTCTGAAAGTACTTCTCCTACTTCTGTTGTATTTTCATCTATTTCATCTTCTGATAAACGAATATTTTGTGGTGGACATTTCTTTCCAGCATCATTAATAGTCCATCTGCTTGGTTCTCCCATTAAAGTTGCTCTTGCTTCTTCTGCATAACAGTAATTTACTCCTCTTGCATCAAAAGTTCTATTTGATAATACATTCTTTTTGCTCCATTCATTTAGCAGTTTATCGTAATTGTAATATTGCATATTGCTTCCACTAAGAAAACTTTCAAAAACTCCAACACTAGAAACATTCCAATTTGAGATATCTTGATTAAATGATTTTGCTCCAGAAAACATGCGAAGCATGTTTATAACAGCACCTGTATTCCAATTTTCACCAAAAGGTTGATTAAACTGATAAGCATAATTAAACATAATATTCATATATTTTACTTTAACGGTGTTCCAATTTAGTGGTTTGGTACTAGCACCTGGTTCATCACCGTTATTAAAAGCACGGGCGTTTTGAAATATACCTGACATGTTTGTTACATTTCCTGTATTCCAATCACCAATATATTGATTAAACTTTCTGGCATTAAGAAACACGCCTTTCATATCAATTACTTCACCTGTAGTCCAATTTCCACCAAAAGGTTGATTAAATGAAGTAGCATCCTGAAACATATATGATATATATTTAACTTTGATGGTGTTCCAGTTTATTGGTTTGCTTTCATCCCCAGGCTCGGCACCATTGTTAAAAGCGGTAGCTCCTTTAAACATATATGCCATTGTTGTCACTTTCGCTGTATTCCAATTACCAATATTTTGGTTAAAAGCAGTAGCTCCACCAAACATGTTATACGTACTTTCAACATTTCCTGTATTCCAGTTACTAATATCTTGGTTAAAATACTTAGTTCCTCTAAACATATCTGCCATTGCTGTCACATTCGCTGTTTTCCAATTAGGGCCAAACGGTTGATTAAAGTCTCTTGCTGCAAACATTCCATTCATAGTCTGAACTTTACTAGTATTCCAGTTTATAGGTTTAGTACTAGCACCTGGTTCATCACCATTATTAAAAACAAGAGCTCCATTAAACATGTTTGCCATATAAACAACCGCGCCTGTATTCCATTCACCAATATATTGATTAAATGAAGTAGCATTAGAAAACATAGAAATCGTACGTTGAACTTTACCAGTATTCCAATCTAGTGGTTTAGTACTAGCGCCTGGTTCATCACCATTATTAAAAGCAGTAGCTCCTGCAAACATATTATCCATACTAGTAACCTCACCAGTTTTCCATTCACTAATATCTTGATTAAACGAAGTGGCTTGATAAAACATACCATTCATATTCTTGACACTTTTTGTATCCCAACCACCAATATCTTGGTTAAATGAAGTGGCTTGATCGAACATACTCCCCATATTAGTAACATTTCCTGTATTCCAGTTACTGATGTCTTGGTTAAAAGAAGAAGCTCTAAAAAATGTACTATTCATATTCAGAACATTACTAGTATCCCAAGTATTCATTGACTCATGACCAGTAAAGTTTGTAGCACTATGAAAAGTTTGATACATACTAGTTACTGCTGATAGATCAGGTTTATCACTAGCTGTTATCTGCATGTTTTTCATACCTATAAAAGCTGATGCAAAGCTTGACCATGGAATATGTCCCCACTGTTTTATCTCTTGTAGCTTAGCTCTCTCATCTACAGCTAAATCAGGAGCATAGAAGTGGAGTGGAGCTGTTGATCTAACACAAATATCATAGGTACCAGTCTCACCATAATCATAACTAACTTTATTACTAGAAACTGGTAGGAAATCGTCATTACAATGCCAAGAGACTTCGTATTCATCCGTGGCGTTTTTTAGGAAGTTTAGAGTAACTTTAGTTGGCTCAGTAGCTCCCTCTACATTAGTTGTCCAACTAGTAACAAACAGATCAGAAGAGTAGGCATGGGTTGGAAAGTTCCTGTTCTTAATTAAAAAGGTTGTAAAACCAATAACTAACAAGAGAGTACTTAGTAAAAAGAGAATTTTCTTCAAATGTGAGTTTTTGGCAGTTTTTACAATCATAACCTCATATTTTTGTATAATAATATGTTTGTTTTACTATTTTTCTTCATTATTTCTCTTTTCTTTGTGTACACGATATCCTAAATATATTGAAAGTATTATTAGGAATATAACTAATACAATTAGCCAATAGACATAGTTAGGTATTATCACTTTTTCTAGCTTGATATTTATCTCCATTTCTTCCTCTCCATCGCTGACTAGATTAATTTTCTTTTCAGCCCTATATTCATTATATGAAATAATCATTGTATGTAAACCTGTTTCTAGATTCTCAAAGTATACTTCTCCATTCTCATCAGTAACTCCTGTTCTAACATCAGAATGTATTTCAACAGTAACACCTTTGATAGGTTCTCCTGTATCATTGTATACCTTTATCTTTAGACTCTTAGATTGAGTAGGGGTAGTAGGTTTTTTAGTTGTTTCTGAGGTTTTTTCTTCATTAGAAGGTGTGGTCTCTTCTAGTTGTTCAACTACAGGAGCTATATATTTAGTAATTGGGCTTTTTGGTTTTACAACAGGTTTTGGATCTAGAGGAGTAGGGATAACAGGGATTGTTGGTTCTTCCTCAGGCTCATCGGGTTTCTCAGGCTCATCAGGTTGTTCTGGTTCTTCCTCATCTACAGTGTATGTAACACTGTTATCAGTATATGTTGATGCAGCATTCTTGTTTCCAGCCATATCCTCAACACTATCAGCAGGTAGAGAGAGTGAAACAGTTTCTCCAGATAACATGCCAGTTACAATAGCGGTATATGTTGTACTATCAATCTTAATTAAGTTGGACACTGTAGCAGTAGTACTTCCTTCTATTACTAAATCATCCTTTGTAAATGTATCTTCATTAATTGCCTCAGAGAATACAATTGTGAACTTAATTTCATTTACATTAGTAGGATCAGCTTGATCATCGGCTTGGTTTACTGTAACTGTTGGTTGAGTAATATCATATGTAACAGAGTAATCATCACCAGTAGATTCAATATTTCCATTACCAGCTAGGTCTGTTACTGCATCTGCAGGAATAGTTGCTGTTATAGTATCTCCATCTGTTAGGTTATCTATTTCAACTTCATATTCTGTTCCTGTATCCCCAATCTCTGTAATACTTTTTACTTTAGCAGTAGTACTTCCAGATATTAATATGTCTTCATTAGTAAATGTAGTTTTATCAATCTTTTCAGAGAAAATTACAGTATATTTAACAGAATTAATATTGGTAGGATCAACCTGAGTAGTGGATTGGTTAATAGTTACAGTAGGTGAAGTAGTATCGTATGTTCTTTCATTGTCTAAAGAAGTACTAACATTATTAAGATTGCCTGCTAGATCAGAAACTCTTCCTGCAGGTAGGATAACTTTGTATGTAGCATCCTGTGTTGGTTTGAATATTACGATAGCATTACTGTTATCTATAATAGATACCTGTGCATCAGTGTAAGTTCCTCCGGTGATAGAGAAGTCCTCTATACTTAAAGTATCAGTATCTATTTCTTTTGAGAAAGTAACATTAAATCTAAAATCAGTATCTTCAGGGTTATTTAGTAGGTTAGTAGGGTCTAAATAGTTAGCATTTGGTTTTCTCTCTTCTATAGTTACATTTGGTTTTTCACTGTCATAAGTAACAGCACTTGATTCTACTTCCGCAGTATTCCAGTTGCCAAGAACATCTTGGTATGTATTTGCAGGAGAGAGAACTGTAATACTTGCTTTCTGATTTGTTATTCCTGATACAGAGAGAGCATATTTCTTATTATTTATACTTGTTGCCTCTGTAACCTTGGCTGTTGTAATAACGCCGTCTTCTTTAATCTTAAATCCATTTGCAGCTAAGGTGTCATCTTTTAGAGGTTCAGAGAATGTTGCATGAAAGATGATAGGTTGTTGATTAGTTGGATTTGACTGTTCAGTTGCTGGTACAATCGAAGTAATGTATGGAGGTGTAATATCAATTATTAATTGACCTGTAATCTCACTACTGTTTTGAGTAGAATCCGTAGCAGTTATTGTTAAATTGTATGTATTTGTTGTAAGGCTATTAATGTCTCCTGCAGATACAGTCCAAGTACCATTTTGGTTGTTTGTTGCATTGATTATCTGTCCAGTTTCTTCAATCTTAACTGTTACAGTAGCATCTTTATCATTAACCGTCCCTGTAAGTTCAGGAGATGGATTATTTGTACTTAAATCCTCGTATCCTACAACAGGGGGAATTGTATCTTTTGTAAGGTTTTTTGTATCATCTCCCTTATTTCCAACATCATCTGTTTGTGATGCATAGACAATGACTGTTCCATCTGGTTGGGCTGATAGATCTAGTTCAGTACTCCAAGTACTATCAGCTAGACATTCTGTTGAATAAGATTGTTCTGTGACAACTATAGTAATATTACCATCTCCAGCGGTACATGTACCCCCTAGGGTATAGTGAGCTCTATTTGCTCTGTTTATCGGTGTTGTACTGGTAATTAATACTTTTGGTGCAATTCTATCAATAATATATCCTTCTTTAGTTTCAGTAATACTATTTCCTGCTTTGTCTGTTGCCTTTATAGTAAGATCACCAGATTCTATGATTGTTATAGTACAGTGTATGATATTGTGATCTCCAGCATCAGGAGTACATTCTAAATTCTCAGCCATTCCTGTTGAACTTGCAGCTATCTCAATACCACCAGGATGTATTTCAATATTATCTGTTACAGTAATTGTAGTATTAGTAATATTATCCTTTTTCTTCTTGGTAGGGGCATTGATAGTAATTACAGGGTCAACAGTATCAATTGTATACATGTGTGTCTCATATCCCGTAGCACCATTAGTTGTATCCTGAGCAGTCACCATTATCATACCACTGTTTTGAATACCTAAGATCTCGCAAGTAACGGTAGTGTCATACGGTGCAGTAGTTTTGTTGTTTCTATCTGTACAAGTTCCAAGGGTAACACCATCAGATGCTGAGCCAGAGATAACAATGTTATCAATTTCATGTCCATCGATAGGGGCGGTAATGGTTACAGTTGTATCATCAATTGCTTGGTTACTAAGGATAGTAGGGGCATTGAATACTACATCTGGAGGGAAAACAGTTTGTTTTAATGTAGCATTTCCTACTAGGTCATATGCAATAATTTTAACAGTATGTTGAGGTTCATGAGGGTCAAGGTGAAGAGTTCTTGTTATAACTCCAGGTTCTGTATATATTATCTCATCAATAGTCTCAGTTGTTGAAACACCTTCCCCTTCGTTGTCTTTGATATATACTATTTCATATCTTGCTACACCAACTGCATCAAAAGCTTCAAAACTAACAACTGGTCTGTGTAAACCATGTGTTGTAGTATCAACATTTGATGTAATGAAAGTAGGGCTAGTAGTATCAATGACATATCCATCTTTGAAAGCTGTAGAGCTTAGACCAGAATCATCAGTAGCTTTAAGAACCAATTTACCAGAGGTATTGATAGTAATTGTACAGTTAAGTGTCAATTTAGTACCAGGAGAATCATTGATAAATGGGAAATTGTCTGATGTGCTAGAACCTGATTCTACTGTACAGGCAATGCCACTAGCTGTAGCTATACTAGAAGAATCCACCTCTACATTTTGTATTGTGTAGTAATCACTTACAGTAAAAGTAGTATCAGTAATTGGGGCATTTGACATCATAGTCTCCCCAGGAGTAATTGTTATTTCAGGAGGAGAATCATCAACATCTAATACGGTTATTATAAAAATCTTCTCGCTGGAAAGGTCGGTAGCATCAGTTGCTCGGACTCTAATAGTGTATTTATTTTTATTATCTGGATCATTTTCTGGATCACCGTGACCTTGTGGATCTTCATAGTCAGGAGCTTGTGAGAATGATAGTAATCTAGTATCAGAATTAAAAGTGAATTTTGAGTTATCTTCACTACCTTCACCAGGCACAAGAGAGTAGGTAATTGGAGGTCTTTCAGAGTCTGACGAAATAGTACCAACTTCTGTTGTATTTTCTTCGACTTCATAGTTATCTATTCTTAAATTTTGTGGTGGACATCTTTGACCGGCATCTGTAATATTCCAGCCATCCGTAGTCATTAGCTTACTTCTTGCATCTCCTGCATAACAGTAGTAAACTCCCACTGCGCTAAAGGTTCGGTTTGGCTTTACAGTTTTTTTACTCCATGCATCTAGCAAATTATCATAATTGTAGTATTGCATATTAGAAGCATTTAAGAATTGAGTAAAGTATTCAACTTTACCAACATCCCAATTAGATATGTCTTGATTAAACCCAGAAGCACGATCAAACATACGCGCCATATTTGTAACATTTGTCGTATTCCAATTGCTACCAAACGGTTGATTGAAAACAGTAGCGTAATTAAACATACATGCCATACTTTGAACCTTAGTAGTATTCCAGTTTAGAGGCTTGCTCTCATCACCAGGCTCAGCGCCATTATTAAAAACATTAGCATTTTGAAACATATACGACATGTTTTCAACATTTGTTGTATCCCAATCACCGATATATTGATTAAAGCTTCTAGCTAGCCTAAACATATTTGACATGTTTTTTACACCTGCTGTATTCCATTTAGGGCCAAACGGTTGATTAAAATCTCTTGCTACAAACGCGGAATACATATTAGTAACCTCTGGTATTTCCCAATTTAAAGGAATATTACTACCACCCGCAACGTCACCGTTATTAAAAACTATCGCTCCATTAAACAGATGCATCATACTTTTAACTTTTCTAGTATCCCAGTTATTAAGATTTTGATTGAAGGAACTAGCGCCCATAAACATACCCATCATGCCAGTTACATTGCTAGTATCCCAAGAGCCGATTTTTTGGTTAAATGCTCCAGCTTTATAAAACATATATGTCATGTCACCAACATTTTTGGTATCCCAATTCATAGTATTATGACTTTCACCTGGTGCTTCACCATTATTAAAATTAGTGGCTTCATTAAACATATTTGACATGTCCGTAACATTGCCAGTTTGCCAACTACTAAGATTTTGATTAAACGCACTAGCATATCTAAACATTCTGAACATATTTTTAACTTTTGAAGTGTTCCAACTATTTAAAGAATTACTACTTCCGCCCGGCTCGTCACCATTATTAAAATTAGTGGCTTCATTAAACATATCTGACATATCCGTAACATTGCCTGTTTGCCAATTACTCAGATTTTGATTAAACGCACTAGCCCCTCGAAATATATGTGCCATATTTTCAACATTTGCTGTATTCCAATTACCAATATCTTGATTAAAACTCTTGGCGTCTCTAAACGCATACCCCATATTTTTAACACTTGCTGTATTCCAATTATCGCCAAACGGTTGATTAAAAGCTTCAGCCCCATAAAACATATATATCATATATTGAAGTTTTGCACTGCTCCAATTTATAGTGTTATGGCTTTCACCCGGTGCCTCACCGTTATTAAAAGCAGCAGCATTAAAAAACATACCACTCATATATCCAACATTTCCTGTATTCCAATCACCAATCTTTTGATTAAACGCACTAGCCCCTTGAAACATATATGTCATGTCACCAACATTTTTAGTATCCCAATTCATAGTGTTATGGCTTTCACCTGGTGCTTCGCCATTATTAAAATTAGTAGCTCCGTTAAACATGTAAGACATATTGGTAACCGCACCAGTATTCCACCCACCAATGTATTGATTAAAGCTTCTAGCATCTCGGAACATAGAAGCCATATTTTTAACTTGGCTAGTATTCCACCCACCAATTGGAGAGTTAAAATTAGTAGCATCCTTAAACATGCTATTCATATTGGTTACATTGCTAGTAACCCAATTATTCATAGATGAATTACCAGTAAAATTTGTGGCACCTTCAAAAGCAGAACTCATATCAGTCACTGCTGATAAATCAGGAATATCACTAGCAGTTAGTTGCATATTTTTCATGCCTATAAAAGCTGATGCGAAACTTGACCAGGGAATAGTACCCCATTGTTTGATTTCTTGAAGTTTAGCTCTTTCATCAGCAGCTAAATCAAGAGCATAGAAGTGGAGTGGGGCTGTTGACCTAACACAAATGTCATAGGTACCAGCCTCACCATAATCATAACTAACTCTATTACTAGAAACTGGTAGGAAATCGTCATTACAATACCAAGAGACTTCATATTCATCAGTGGCGTTTTTTAGAAAGTTTAGAGTAACTTTAGTTGACTCAGTAGCTCCCTCTACATTAGTTGTCCAACTAGTAACAAACAGATCAGAAGAGTAGGCATGGGTTGGAAAATTCCTGTTTTTAATTAAAAAGATTGTAAAAACGATAACTAACAAAGGAGTAGTTAGTAAAAAGAATATTCTCTTCACATGTGAGTATCGGACAGTTCTCCCAATCATCACTCTCTCTTCTTCTCTTTATATATTTTATACCCTAGTAGTATTGCTAGTAGAACAATCAGTGCAATTAACCAGTAAACATAGTTTGGTGTAGTTACTTGTTCCAACTTTATATTAATCTCCATCTCTTCTTCTCCATCATTAATTAAGTTAATCTCTCTTTCTGATCTATACCCGTTGTATGAAATAACCATTGTATGTAAACCAGTATCTAGATTTTCAAAATATACCTCTCCATTTTCATCAGTAATACCTGTTCTAATATCAGAGTGTATTTCAATAGTTGCACCTTTAATAGGTCTGTGTTGTTTGTCATATACCTTTACTCTTAAGTTCTTAGATTGAGTAGAAGAAGTAGGCTCTTTAACTGTATCTGAAGTATCGTCGGAAGTTTCTTCTTCCATCTGTTCTATTACAGAGGCGAAATATTTAGTAAATGGATTCCTTGGTTTTCGTATTACTGGTTGTGGGACTGGTGGTGTTATGACGGAGGGGGGAAGTACAAAGTACATTATACTATTATCCGTAAAGGTACTAGCCTCATTTAAATTACCAGCCATATCTGCAATTCTTCCAGCAGGTAAAATGAGTCTTACTGTTTCTCCAGATAGCATACCAGTTATAAATACTGTATATGTAGTATTATTAACCTTTACTATTTGAGATACCCTAGCTGTACTACTACCTAAAATATCTAGCTCTCCCTTGTAGAAAGAAGTTACATTTACTGGTTCGGAGAAAACAGCTGTAAATTTTATTGGTTCTGTATGTGCAGGATCTGTTTGACCTTTTGCTTGATTAATTGTCACAGTTGGTGGAGTGGTATCGTATGTAACAGAGTTGTCGGTAAAGGTACATATGAGGTTGTCATTTCCAGCAAGGTCTGTAACTGACCCTGCAGGTAGTCTTGCAACTACAGTATCTCCATCTGTTAAGTTATTTACTTCAATTTCATACCTTTTATCACCAATGTTTGTAATACTTTCTACTTGGGCAGTACTACTTCCTAAGAGTAGTACTTTCCCTTTTGTAAACGTAGCTTCATTAATAGTCTCGGAGAAAATAACTAAGAATTTTATAGAATCTTCATTAGTAGGATCACTTTGTGTTGGTGATTGATTAACAGAAACAGTTGGAGGAGCTGTGTCTTTCTTTAATGTTGCTTCTGCATTCCCTTCGTTTCCTACAGAATCTGTTTGTTTTACTGCTACAGGAATATCTCCATCAGGGTAGGTGGAAAGATCTAGAGGTAGGGTCCATCTATTTTCATTACATGTTGCTAAGTATGGTTGTGTAATCATGATGACAATTGGGTCTTTATCACCAGACGTGCATCCACCTGATAGTGTGTAGCTCATATGATTGTTTAAGTTAACTTTTGCAGGAGAATCTATTGATACTTCAGGTGCAATTTTGTCAACAAGAAAGTCATCTACGAACCCTGTGGCAGTGTTATCAGCTTTATCTTTAGCTTGAATGACTAGTTTACCCGAGCTTGTAATTGTTAGAGTACAATTTACTATGGACTTATTATTATCATCAGTATCACAGAGTAATTAGTCATTCAATACATCAACAGTTGTATCTGAGTGTATTGTGATATCGTCTGCAAAAAGATCAACCCCATCAGTAACTGTAATTGTGACATCAGTGATATCGCTGTTACTTGATTTGGTAGGTGCAGAGATAACTATTTTTGGAGCCTCTGTGTCATGGAAATATTTTTGTAAATTCATCCCTTCATATATCTGTTCAGAGGCATCTTTTTCCTTAGCATGAACTTCAAGCATACCAGTCTCTTGAATACCGTGTATCTGGCATTCTACAGAAGTAATGTAAGGGAAAACTGGAGTCTCATCTATGTTGTCATCTTTATCTTTACAGTTGCGAAGCTGTGCTCCGGAAGCGGCTGCACCTCGGAGGTCAATATCAGTAATGATGTTGCCTGGAGTGGATGTAGTAATTTTTACAGTTGTATTATTGATAGGGTTTCTACTAATTATGGTAGGAGCAGTTATTTCAATTGTTGGTGGGAAATAGATTCTTCTGGATGTGTAGTTATCGGTATTGTCATACGCCTTAATTTCTATTGAACGAGGAACCTGATGAGGATCTAAGTCGATCTCATCGTAGGAAAGTGTTCCTGGACGATCTTCAATTGAAATGATTGTGGCTTCCTCTGATACACCCTCTCCGTCATTATCTTTAAAGAAAATGATTTCATATCTCTGTATTCCTGTAGGGTCTTCAGCTTTAAAGGAAACACTTGGATTATCTATACTGTATGGTGTAGCAGTATTAACATTGGCTACAGTAAAGGTTGGACCAAATGTATCAATGATATATCCAGGCTCTTCAGCAGTAGTAGTGTAACCTGCTTCATCAGTAGCATAAAGGACTAAGCTACCAGAGGTGGTAATGGTGACCTTACATCTTATAGTTAAATGGTTTGTAGGGTCAGGTTCATCACATCTATATGGGAAATCTGGTGATGATGTGTTTCTTACTCCCCAACACTGGATGCTATTAGGCTGAATGGCAGCAACACTTGATGTATGTAATCCTACTGATTTAATTGAGAATCTATCACTTACTTCAAACTCTGTATCCGTTATATTCCCCTTGTTTTTCTTAATCCCTGGGTAAATTGTAATAACTGGTCCTACATCATCAATATCGTTGACGGTAATAACGAAGACTGCTTCCGAGTACTGTTTAACTACATCAGTGACTCGTACTCTAATGGTATATTTGTTTCCATCTTCTGGATCAGCTGAACCTTGTGGGTCTTCAAAGTCAGGTGGTTGTGAGAATGCTAATAGTCCAGTAGATGAGTTAAGAGCAAATTTAAGATTGTCTTCACTTCCTTGCCCAGGAACAAGGGTGTAGATTAGAGATGAAGTCTCTTCGTCTTCTGCAGTGATAGTGCCTACCTCTGTTGTATTTTCATCAATCTCTGTGTAGTCCAAATCTATATTAAATGGAGGACAGTTTTGACCAGCATCATTGATAGTCCAAGTGTAAGTAGTACTTAACTTGTTCCTAGCTGTTCCTGCATTACAGTAGTAAACACCATCTGCACCGAATGTTAGACCCAATTTGACATTTTGTTCACTCCAACTGTTCAATAGCCTGTCATAGTTATCTGATACTAGTCCAGAGTCGCTGAGAAAGAGATCAAAATTTGTAACACCTCTAACATTCCAAGTTGATATGTCTTGATTGAATGCCTTTGCGTTGTTGAACAAAGAGCTCATATTACTAACCTTTGAGGTATCCCAATTTCCAATAGGTTGGTTAAATGAGGTTGCACCTTTAAACATATCTGACATAGAGGTAACTCCTGATGTCACCCAATTGTTAAGAGGTTGATTAAAAGCTACAGCTCCTTCAAATAGTTTGCTCATAGTATATACCTGAGATGTATTCCAACTGTTAAGTGGTTTGTTGAATGAAGAGGCACCTCTAAACATACTTGCCATATCTCTTAGTCTGTTAGTCTCCCAAGTACTAATATCTTGGTTAAACGAAGTAGCTAAAGAAAACATAGCTGTCATGTAAATAACCTTTGATACATCCCAATCACCAATTGGTTGATTGAAATTAGTAGCCCCAGCAAACATACCTGACATATTCGTTACATTTCCTGTTTTCCATTTCTTAATATCTTGGTTAAAAGCTGTTGCACTATAGAACATGTATCTCATGTTGTTGACATTTGAAGTATTCCATTCCCCTATGGGTTGATTAAAAGCATTGGTACTACCAAACATATATGACATATCTTCAACATTTTTAGTATCCCAATTCTCAATATTTTGATTAAATGCTCTAGCTACATAGAACATACAATTCATATTTGTAACATTTCCAGTATTCCAACCCCCAATATTTCGATTAAATGATTGAGCGTTCCTAAACATTCTTGACATATCAGTTACATTGTCAGTATCCCAGCCACTAATGTCTGCATTGAATTTACCACTATTCTCAAACATACTTTTCATATTAGTCACATTGATGGTATCCCAAGAGTTCATAGAATTGTTTCCAGTAAAGTTTTGGAGACCACCGAAAGCACCAGACATATCTGTTACTCTTGACAGATCAGGTGCATCAGAAGCAGTTAACTGCATATTACCCATACCCCAGAAAGATGATGCAAAACTTGACCATGGAATGGTACCCCACTGTTTAATCTCTAATAGTTTTGCTCTTTCATTTGCAGATAAGCCTGTAGATTGGAAAGATATTGGATAGATAGTCTGTATACAAATTCTATAAGTACCGGGTGTTTGAAAGTCATGAACGACTTTGTCATAATAAATCACTTCATCAATAGAGCCATTACATTCCCAGTCAACTTCATAGCTACCTGTTGCTCCTGTTAACTGGAAGTTTAAGGTAACTGTTGAATCAGTTGGATCAGTTATATTAGTTTGCCATTCGGTTACGAATAGATTAGGGGCATAGGCATAGGTTTTAAAAGGATGTTTTTTAACAAGGAAGGTAGTAAACCCAGCAACTAGAAGAAGGGTAGTCAAGATTAAGAGAAATCTTTTTGTATATGAATGTTGGACAGTTTTTGTAATCATAATCTCAAAATGTTAGGTAATAGTATACTGATTTTATCTATCAATCTTCTACCTTCTTTATTGCATTAGAGTTTATATATTAAGCATTCTCTATACTTAATACCATAGTATATCTTTCGTTATTATTCAAGCCCAAATTTTAAGTTTTGGGTATACAACAAGAGAGTTGTCTAGTATGATTAAAGGTAATAGCAATGGAGAGGCGAGAATGTAGTAGTTTTCATCTCTATATCTAACTTTTTTATACCCCCTATGAAAAAAGAAAAATCTCAAGAGTACATATTTCCAAAAAATTTCTACTGGGGAGCTGCTACTGCTAGTCATCAAGTAGAGGGAAATAATTATAATGATTGGAGTGAATGGGAGAAATCAGAGAAAAGAATTAATGATTTAAAGAAGAGTGGATTACTTGATAAATATGGACAAGATAACTTCATATCAGGTAGAGGAGCAGACCATTACAACAAGTATAAGGAGGATTTTAAACTAGCAAAAGAATTAGGTCATAATGCTACAAGATTTTCCATTGAATGGTCTAGGATAGAGCCAGAAGAAGGAAAGTTTGATCAAAAGGCAATTAATCACTACAAAGATGTTATAAAGAGATTAAAAGAATTAGATATTGAACCATTTGTAACTCTTTGGCATTGGCCGATACCGATCTGGTTGAGGGATAAGGGGGGATTAAAATCATCTGAGATGCCAAAATACTTTGTTAGATATGCTAAGAAGGTAGTAGAGGCATTGGGAGATGATGTTAAGTTTTGGATTACACTTAATGAGCCATTGGTAAATACTTCAATCTCTTATATACAAGGGATATGGCCACCACAAAGAAAGAATCCTTTTGTTTTTCTTAAAGTTAATCTTAATTTACTAAAGAGTCATAAACTTACATATACTGCTATAAAGGAGATTAATCCAAAAGCTCAAGTAGGTATAGCGAAACATAATGCATATTTTAGTATCAAGGGTAATTATTTAATTAATAAGGGTATTAAATCTCTTGTAGATGCTTTGTGGAATCATTTATGGTTACGGTGTATTAGAGATCATCAAGACTTTATTGGTCTAAATCACTATTTCCATCATAGGATTCTTTATGGCTTAGGTAAGAATGAGAGGAAAATTATTAACCATATGGGTTGGGAGATATATCCAACATCTCTCTATCACTGTCTTAAAGATTTAAAGAGGTATAACAAGCCAATATATGTTACAGAGAATGGTTTAGCAGATGCTAAGGATGAGAAGAGAACATGGTTTATCTATGAAATGCTTAAAGGGGTTCATAAGGCAATAGAAGAGGGTGTTGATGTAAAAGGATATTTACATTGGTCTCTGATGGATAATTTTGAATGGGCTGATGGATATTGGCCAAGATTTGGTTTAATAGAGATAGATTATGATACTCTTGAGAGGAGACCTAGAAAATCTGCATACTTTTACAGAGATATCTGTAAGAGTAATGGAATAACCTCATCAGTAGTAGAAAAGTATAAAGAAGAGATAGAGAGATTTTCCTAATACAATAAGGTAGAGGGGATAAATTTGCTTAGTGTAGCAATAAGACTTAAGTGTTGAGTACTTATCTCTATATCTTTGGGTTATGATTATATATTACTCAAGCTTTTTATTACTACTCAATTCTAAAAATTCTTTGTAGTTATCAATATTAACAAGCTTGTATGTAGCATTAGGGTATTCTAACCAACTCTTAGGAGCCTTCCTATCTTTATCCCACTTAAATTCATATCCATCTAAATTATCTGCATACTTCTCTATATAGTCCACCTCTGCTCTGTCATATGTTCTCCAAAAGAATCTAGATACATATCTTCTAGTATATTCATTTAATTTCATCCTTTCTATAATTAGGAAGTTTTCCCACAATGCTCCTCTGTCATTTCTTTTACTTAATGGATTGAAATTGTTAATTAATGCATTTCTAATACCTAAGTCATAGAAATATATCTTGTTTTGTTTAGAAAGTACTTTTCTTTCATTAGTGTAGTATGGAGGTAATCGGAAGATAACATAGTTTTTTTCTAAAAGATCTATATATCTCTCTATTGTCTTGTAATCTAAACCTACAAGGTTACTAAGCTCTGTTAATGAAACTTCTGAACCTATCTGTAATGCTAATGCTGAGAGTAATTTATCTAAATATGAAGAATCTTTTACCTTCTCTAATGCTAATATGTCTTTGTATAGGTAGCTTCTACTTATTTCTCTTAACAATCTCTCTTTCTCAGAAACACTACTTGTATATACTGCTGGGTACATACCGTATACCAAGAGTAGTTCTAATTCTTTATCTATAGCTAACGGGTGTTTTTCAGAGTATATTTCTCCAACAGAAAGAGGGTAGAGTTCATAAACATATTTCCTACCTGTTAATGGTTCTGATGTATTAGAAAGAAGATTAAGACTAGATGAACCAGTTGCAATGATCTGTTTTTCTTCTCCATAGTTATCTACAAGTAGTTTAAGTACATTCCCTATCTCTTTAACCTTTTGAGCTTCATCTATAAATATGATTTTTTTGTCTGCTATGAAGTTGTTTAAGTATTCAAAATCTCTCTTATCTAAATTTTCTTTATCTTTTGGGTTATCGGCATTTAGAAACAAGACATTGTCATAGTCTTTTAATATATGGGTTGCTAGTGTTGTTTTACCAATTTGTCTAGGTCCAGAGATGATAATAACCTTTCCTTTGAAGAAATCTCTCTTTATATTCTCTTCTATTGTTCTTTTTAGTCTGTATTTCATTCCTGTTATTAGGCTTAATTTAAGGAATTGGCTCCTTATTGTAGGCCCAATTTAAGGAATTGTCAAGTATTTTATGCCTAATTTAAGGAATCAACTACAAACATTATGCCTAATTTACGGAATTGTTAGTGTGTAGAAAAGGATAGGTATATTTCTAAAGTTAAAAACAACTCTTTAACCAATATTCTTGAAGCTGACATCTAAATATTTAACTATATAATCAAAAAAAGAAGCCAAATTCTCCCTCTCTTTTCTAGGCACAAAAGGAGCTAAATCTTTTACAAAGTTCTTCTTGGAGAACAACTTTATCCTTTCTTCTAAAGTATTTGAATCTATTTTCTTAATATCATAGTACTTAAGCTTCTTGGTAACCAAGTCATCATTAAACTTTGCTCCAAGCTCTAGTAATATCCATAAATCATATAGATCTCTATGCTTTACCCTTGTCATTACAGCCCTTATCTTCTCTGCAAATATCTCATCTATACTTAAGGTATTTACAAAACTTTGGAAGATAACAGGATACTCGGTTTTTAGAATACTTTGCTTTGGTTCTAAAACTTGTTCTCTAGTAGAGAAATCTAGTTTGATATATACCTTGCTCTTTAGAAAAGGAACCTCTGCTGTCAAAAGATATGTATATCCTATTATCGATTTCCTCTCCTTTATCTTAAAAGTATATATGTTTTCTAAATATTGAAAGAATGAGAGTATCTTCTCTTCGAATTCTTCCTCTGGCATATTTACAGTGAAATCTAAATCCTCTGAAAATCTATGTCCTCCCCATATTAATCTGATTGCAGTGCCTCCCTTAAAAAAGATATTTTTAGAGAAATTTTGTTCATACAATTCTTTTAGAAAGAGTATCTGTACAAACTCTCTTACTACGACAGAGTTAGATATTTGAAATTTTTTTGATAGTTGTTTTACTTGTTGTTCTATTATCATAGATATTGAGATATTAAAAGTTTAATTGATTTCCTAAGCCTCTTTGGTAGGAGGTATATATATTTTTCTACTTCCCTTTTTTTAATATTTGTATAGTCCATTTCATTTAGATACTCTGCATTTTTTTTCTTTAGGGCTATCATGTAGAGTTGATCAAAGAGAGCTTTTTCTGGATATGCCATGAGACAGTTACCTAGTTTGTAATATCCAGTATATATTTGCTTACTTATCTTCGTATATGTGTATGTTTTGCCCAATATTTCTTTACTTTTGCTTTTCTTTGTCGTAGCTGAAATAATTTCAAATGGAAACTGACTTAAAATTCCATGATAGTTAAGAGCAGTTTCAAAGGAGATGTATGATGGAGAGTAGAGGAATTGAGATATTTCAAAGTCTGTGATATTTGAATCTGTTAGTATGTACTTACCTTTTTCTAAAGGAGTTATTACTTTTGTATCAATTAGTTTCTTTATTCTGTTTTCTAATGTTCTTTGAGTATTGATTCCTAAGATTTGTGATATATCTTTAGTAGTAAAGAGCTTTTTATCACTTTTAAGAAACAAATTTACAATGTTTATCAGTTCCATATACCACCTATTTTAGGTGGTTTGTGGAAATATGTCAATGGGGGGGGGAGGAGATTAATTTTGCGAAAAAATGAAGGCTGTACATATTGTTGCTCCTTTCTCCATTCCGTGATATACTCGCTCTGTTAGCAATTAATATTAGTCGTATGTCTATCCAGCTAACAGGAAGACATCACCAAAGGATTAACCCTATGGCACAGACAAAAAAGCAAACAGAGAGTTCTGCTATGTACTCTCAAATAGATGAATTTCTTTCAGATAGCAAACATCAGATAAAGCAACTTGCAAGAGGAGATATTGTAGAAGGAGAAGTTGTAGATATTAACAATGGAATAATCATTGTAGATGTTGGGTATAAGTCTGAAGGAATAGTTGCAGGAAAAGAGCTTAAAAGTGATACATTAGATTGGACAACTCTAAAACAGGGAGACAAGATCTTAGTGTATGTTGTTAAACCTGAAGATGATAAAGGACAGTTAGTACTCTCAATTAGAAGAACACAGCAAGCAAGTGCATGGTTAGCATTAGAGAATGCTAAAAAGAACAATGATATCGTAGAAGCTGTAGTAGTAGAATCTAATAACGGGGGATTAATTGTTGAGATAGGGAAAGGAATTAGAGGCTTTATCCCAACTTCTCAGCTAGATGCAACAAGGGTATATGCAGACGGTGTTAGACAGGTAGGTAAAGATATCTCCTCTAGGGTACAGAAAAGACTTAACTCTTTAATAGGGGAGAGTATTAAAACTAGAATCATTGAATTAGATAGAGAGAAAAACAGAATAATTCTTTCAGAGAAAATGGTGACACAGGCAAGAGATTTAGAGAAGAGGGCACAGACCTTAAAGAAGGTAAAGGAAGGAGATGTACTTGAAGGAACAGTTAGTGGTATTACCCCATTTGGTATCTTTGTTAATGCACAAGGTTTAGAAGGACTAGTGCACCTTTCTGAGCTTTCATGGGATAAAGTGGAAGATATTGGAGCAATATATTCTGTAGGAGATAAAGTTGAGGTAATGGTAATAGGGTTGACAGATGGTGGAAAGAGAGTTGCATACAGTGTAAAAAGGTTACAGCAAGATCCATGGTCTATGGCAATTTCTAAGTTTAAAGTCGGAGATATTGTAGATGGAGAGGTACAGAAGGTTGTTCCATACGGAGCATTTGTTAGAATTGGAGAGGGTCTAAATGGTCTAATTCATATCTCAGAGCTTTCAGACAAACTAGTTAAGAATCCTGAAGATATTGTAAAGACAGGTCAGAAGGTAAAGGTAAAAATTCTTTCAATATCTTCTACTGAAAGACACTTAGGATTAAGTCTTAAGGCAGCACAGACACCAGCACAGAAACAGCTAAGTGAGGAGCAACTCTCAGAGGCAATAGATGCTGCGATAGATGCAGAGATAAAGTAAGAGATATTCTAAAGAGGGGTATTACTACCTCTCTTTTTGGTATAATAGGGTATGAAGAAAGCAATAAGTAATCACATATTTTCTAGGTTAAGCCGTAATGCAAAAATATCCATTAGAAATGGAGCTACCATATCTGAGTATTTAAAGAGTAGTTCTGTTCAGCCAGAACATATATTGGTAGGAATACTTTTGAATGAAAATGCACTAGCTACTAAGATTGTTCTTTCAATGGGGCTTAATATTGAGGAGATATTAAGTACGATACTTAAGGGCTCTACATTGGATATAGTGGCAGATAGTAGTTTGCCTAAAGAGGTTAAGTTTTCCAAAGATTCGCAGATAGTACTTAGAAAGGCCTTCGATTGGTCACAGAGATACTCCCATGTATATGTAGGAACAGAGCATTTAATGTTAGCACTTTTGGAATCTACGGACCTGTTTATAAAGGATTTGGCTAAGCACGGTTTTGAGATAAAGAGATTTCAGAAACATCTAGCTGAATATGCTACATATCCATTAGGGATACTTGCTAAGCCAGAGATAACAGGACAGCAGGTTCAGAGAGGAAGTCTCTTGGGAGTAATAGGTAGAGACTTAGTAGCATTAGCAAAGGAGGGTAAACTTGATCCACTTGTAGGTAGAGAAGATGAATTAAACAATATGGTAAAGATACTTAGTCGTAGAAAGAAGAGTAATCCGATAATTGTGGGAGATGCAGGAGTAGGAAAGACTGTATTAGTAGAGGGTCTTGCTCAGATGATAGCGGATGGTACCGTACCTCCATCTTTAAGAGATATGAGAATAGTGTCACTAGATGTAGCTAGTATAATGGCAGGTAGTAAAATGAGAGGTGATGTAGAAGAGAAGGTTTTGGATATTGTAAATGAGGTAATAGAGTCTACAAATATAATTCTTTTCATAGACGAAATACATACAATTCTAACTTCTTCTCTTCCTGGGGGAAACTCTGAGATAGCGTCAATATTAAAGCCTGCTTTGCTAAGAGACAATTTTAGATGTATTGGAGCTACAACAACAGAAGAATATTCTGCATACTTTGAGAGTGATAATGCTTTGGCTAGAAGATTTCAAACAATATTTTTAGAGGAGCCTACAATAGAGGAAACGATTCAGATATTAAAGAATCTAAGACCCATTCTGGAAGCACATCATAGGATTAGAATAAGTGATGAGGCATTAGAGTTAGGGGTATCACTTTCTGATAGATATATTAGTGATAGATATCTACCAGATAAAGCGATAGATCTTTTAGATGAGGCTAGTGCTACTAAGAAGTTAAGTATAGATGGTAAATATGAGGAACTTTCATCTTTGGCTTCTAAGCTAAGAGGTATTCAAGGGGCTAAAGAAGAGTACATCATTAAGGGTGATATGGAGTTAGCTGCCAAACTTAAAAAGGAAGAGATATCTCTTAAAAAGAAGATATCTACTTTAGAAAAGAAGAGAGCAGAGGCAAGAAAGAGAAAGAGTAGTGTGGTGAATATAGATGATATTAGAAAAGTGGTATCAGATTGGACAGGTATTCCTCTTAATACATTAGGCTCAAAAGAGAAGAGTACTCTTCTTAAGTTAGATGAGAAGATTAATGAGTCTGTCATTGGGCAGAAAGAGGCAGTAGCAGGAGTTGTATCAGCAATTAAAAGAGCAAGAGTAGGAATATCTGATGAGAGTAGGCCTTGGGCATCATTTCTCTTTTTAGGACCTACAGGTGTTGGTAAGAGTGAGTTAGCAAAGGTTTTAGCAAAAGAACTTTTTGGTAATGAGGATAAATTAGTGCAGATAGATATGTCTGAGTTAATGGAGATGCACAGTGTTTCTAAATTGATAGGGTCTCCTCCTGGGTATATAGGGTATCAGCAAGGTGGTTGGTTGACAGAACAGGTTAGAAGAAATCCACATAGTGTGATACTTTTTGATGAGATAGAGAAGGCTCATCCAGATGTACTAAATATATTACTTCAGATTTTAGAGTATGGGCATCTAACAGATGGTAGGGGTAGGAAAGTAAATTTTAAGAATACAATAGTAATATTAACATCAAATATTGGGGCAGAAGCGATAGGTAGAGATAGAGTGTTAGGGTTTTCTAGAACAAGAAACAAGGAGGAGAAGAAGAGTGCTGAACAAGCGTACTCTACAATGAAATCTGAGCTTCTTAAAGAGCTTAGAAAGACATTAAGGCCTGAGCTTCTAAATAGGTTAGATGATACTGTAATTTTTAGAGCATTAAGTACTAAAGATGCAAGAAAGATAGTAGAGATTTTGGTAGATGAGTTAAATGAAAGGATTGGTAATCAGGGATACAAGGTTTTGCTTTCTAAACCTCTTCTTTCATACATAGTTAAAGAAGGGTTTAGTCAAGAATATGGTGCTCGTCCACTAAGAAGGGTATTACAAGACAGGGTAGAGAGTAAGTTAGCCGACCATATCTTAAGAAAAGGTGATGAGGGAGGGGTAATAAAGATGGATTTTAAGAAGAATCGTATAGTTATTAATTCTTAATTTAATATTTTTACTAATGAGCTATATTTGTTCAGTATGTGCAACAGAATATCTTAAATGGTCAGGTAAATGTAATACATGTGGGCAGTGGGGTACCTTAGAAAAGATTGAAGAGAGTACTCAAGTAGTAGGTACATCTGTAAGTAAAACTAAAAAAGCAGACTATAAGGCTATTACCAAATATAGAGAGAAGGCCCCTAGTAAAAGAGGCGCGTCTAATCGTATTAGTTCAGGCTATTTAGAATTTGATAGAGTCTTGGGCGGTGGCTTTGTAGAGGGTAGTGTAGTTTTACTTAGTGGTGAGCCTGGAGTGGGCAAATCTACACTCTTGTTGCAGATAGCATTAAATCTTTCTTCTGATAAAAAGATTCTCTATGTATGTGGTGAAGAGTCTCCAACTCAACTTCTTTCTAGATTAGATAGGCTCTCTGGTAAGGGTGGTAAAGTAGAAAATATCTTTGTTACTAGCGATGTGGTAGTAGAGAGCATATTTGCTCTTGTTGAGAAAGAGAGATTTGATCTTTTAATTGTGGACTCAATACAAAGTATGAGCTCGGAAACATCTAGAGGATATCCTGGGAGTATTAGCCAGGTTAGGGCATCAGGAGCAATATTGACTAGATTAGCAAAGTCAACGGGAATACCAACAATACTTGTAGGGCAGATAAATAAGGGGGGAGATATTGCAGGTCCTAAGATATTAGAACATATTGTAGACTGTGTACTCTACATTGAAGGTGGAGAGTTTAATCAGTACAGGTTGTTAAGGGGTATGAAGAATAGGTTCGGCTCTACTAATGAGATAGGGGTTTTTGAGATGAGCTCTAGTGGATTGATGGAGGTAGGGAATCCTTCTTTGCTTTTCTTAGATAGCAAGTCCAATGTATCAGGTAGTGCAATAGGGGCTGTAATACAAGGTTCTAGAGTTGTATTTGTAGAGGTACAAGCACTAGTTGTAGAAAGGTCTGGAGAAGCAGGTCCGTTAAGAAGAGTCGCAAATGGTATTAAGAAGCCTCGTTTAGATATGCTTACTGCTGTTCTTTCTAGAAGAGGAGGGGTATTTTTAGGTGATAAGGATGTTTTTGTAAATGTAGTAGGAGGTATTAATATTTCTGATCCTGCAATAGATTTAGCAATATGTGCGGCTATTAAATCAGCAGTAAAAGATAATGTTTTAGATAGAGATTCTATATATTTCGGAGAGGTTGGTCTTACAGGAGAGATTCGTGGTACATGGGGATTGCAATCGGTTCTTTCAGAAGCATCAAGGGTAGGGTACAAGAGGATATATATAGGAGATACTCCTTTAAAAAGTGTACCAAAGATAAATGTGTCTGTAGTAAAGGGTATTAAGAAGTTATAATTTTTTTTGACAAATACCATCCACAAAACGCGTAAAGTTTTAAATATTTTTTACCAATCGTAACCTGTATTTTCCCAAAAGGAGAAAGATTGTTGTAAGAATGGGAGAATGTCTTGGTTGTCGAAAAGAGCTCTCACGTGGATATCTTTTATAGGCTTGACATACGATTGTCATAGGGGTTATAATATCTCGTTCTTTAATATCTTATGTGGATATCTTACCTTTCTCCCTTTGTCTGGGGTGCCACGAACACATCTGGACAAAAGGAAAAGGGTAGGATACTCTTAGTTTCTCTCTCCCTGGGTTTGGTCTTAAAATAGTTCTGAACCTAAGGAAAGGGAGATTGAGGGAAGCATAAGTATGCTCTTCGATATTAGCCTTCTTTTGATTAAAAAGAAGGATAACACCGGGGTCGGTTGGGGCAGTACCGATCCCTCTTTTTTTTCTTTTTAATCTCATATTGACTTCTTAAAATTCTTTGAATATACTGAATAGTCAAATGGGTTAAATGCCCATCTATGTAATTTCCCAATTTATTCATATGGTAAACAAAACAAAGACTATAAAAGAGTACGAGAGTATGACTCTTACTCAGCTTCGTAGTGAAGCAAAAGGATTAGGAATGGAAGACTTTATGGAGCTTCCTAAGAGAGAATTAATTATTGAAATATTGAAAAAGTCTACAGCAGATGAAGGCTTTGTATTTGTGGAAGGAATCTTAGAGATTCAAAAGGATGGATCTCACGGAGTATTAAGAACAGATGGATTGTTAGCAGGAGATAACGATGTATATGTATCTGGTTCTCAGATTAAGAAATTTAGCCTAAGAAACGGTGATGAAGTTGCTGGACCTGCTAGATTACCAAAAGACAAGGAGAAGTACCTAAGCCTACTTCGTGTAGACACTGTATATGGTAGACCAGCTGCAGAGGCAGCAAACAGACCTCAGTTCATGAAACTCACCCCAATATTTCCAAACAGACAGATCAAATTAGAGACTACTTCAGATGTTCTTTCGACAAGAATGATTGATTTACTTTCTCCAATTGGGTTCGGTCAAAGATCTATGATTGTATCTCCTCCTAAAGCAGGAAAGACATTCCTTCTTAAAGATATTGCTGCTGGAATTGCAACAAACCATCCTAAAGCAAAATTAATGGTTGTACTTGTTGGTGAAAGACCCGAAGAGGTTACGGATATGAAGAGATTTGTAAAAGGAGAGGTATATGCTTCTAACTTTGACGAATTACCAGAGCATAACTGTAAAGTTGCAGAGATGGCACTACAGAAAGCTATGTGTATGGTAGAGTGGGGTGAAGATGTAATAATTTTGATGGATAGTATTACTAGACTTGCTCGTGCATACAATATTACTATGCCTACATCTGGTAAGACTCTCTCTGGAGGTTTCGACCCTGTTGCTCTCTATCCTCCTAAGAAGTTCTTTGGTGCAGCTAGAAACTTTGAAGAGGGTGGTAGTTTAACAATAATTGCAACTGCACTTGTAGAAACAGGTAGTAGAATGGATGACTTGGTATACGAAGAGTTTAAAGGTACAGGAAATATGGAGTTACACTTAGATAGAAGTTTAGCAAACAAGAGAATATATCCCTCTATTGATGTAAATAAGTCTGGTACAAGAAATGAAGAATTACTGTTAGGTAAAGAAATACTTAACCAATCTTGGAGAATCAGGAGAATGTTAGAGATTTTAGATCAGAATGAGAATCCTACAGAAGTACTCGTCAGTCAGCTTAGAAAGAGCAAATCTAACGAAGAGTTTCTTGCAAACTTGCACGAAGCTTAATTCTGGTATAATGGTAGAGTAGATATGACTGAAGATAAAGGTCGTGGACAAATCATCTCTGGATTGAGTTTTAAGGATCTTACAAAAGATTTAGATTTTTCAAAGCTAGAAGATCAAGAATTTATCTTTGTAGACGGAGAGATTAAGAGAGAGGCAAATTTAACTTGGGTTAAAAGAGTCTCTGAGTATCTTGTTAACCGTTTTAATACAAAGAGAGACCCTCTTGCTTTTACAATTGATCTTTTTGAATATCTAGCTTCAAGATTTAGGGTTCTTTGGGTAATACTCTCTGTAATCTTTGATCTTTTGTATTCTAGATTTGATAAGGTAAAGGACGGAATTGTAAGAAGAATGTTCTGGGGAAGAGGATCATTTCTTAAGTATGTTGTTCAGATTGCTACAGTAGTATTAGCCTTTATACTAAGTATCTCATATATCTATAGGGCTCCCACTATTACAAGTGCAAGTGATGAGGAGCTAGATTACATCTCTGTTGCAGAAACGGATGTAATTGCTATCAATGCAACTGTTAATACCTTGGTTCCTAAGGATAGGCAGAAGAGGGGTATAGATAAATATATTGTGATGAATGGTGACACATTAAGTAGTATTGCAGCAGCGTATGAGATATCTGTTGAAACTATCAAATGGGCAAATAATCTATCTTCTAGTTTAGTAAGACCGGGACAGGAATTAGATATTCCTCTAACAGATGGAGTATTAATTAAAGTTGCAAAGGGAGAGACTCTTGCTTCTGTAGCTAAAAAGTATAACGGTAATGAGCAGGCCATTGCAGACTTTAACTGGTTAGACTATCCATTTACACTAACACAAGGACAAGAACTTTTCATTCCAGATGGTAGTATGCCATATGTAGCACCGAAGCCTACATATGCAGGTACACCTAGAACATATACATCTGGTTCTTACTCAGGTTCAAAGTATAGTGGGCCTGTAGATCCAAATGTTGGGAAGTTCTTAAGGTGGCCAGTTGCAAGTAAAACTGCAAAGATTTCTCAATACTACAAGGGTAGTAGGCATCAAGGTATAGATATTGCAGATCGTAACTTGCCAAACTTAGTTGCTGCTGCATCTGGGACAGTAATTTTTGCAGGTTGTGCTGGATATTGTCCTCCACTTGGGTCTGTATGGGGAGGTAGTGGGTATGCATGGTCAGTACATATTAATCACGGTAATGGATATTCAACATGGTATGCACATATGATGAATATATATGTTAGAACTGGACAGAGTGTATCTGCAGGGCAAGCAATTGGGAAAATGGGTTCTACTGGTAGATCTACTGGTCCTCATGTACACTTTGAGTTAAGAAGGGGTTCAAGTGCTATTAATCCTCTACCATATGCTGCTTGGTAATTGTGGTATAATCTTTGTGGTTAGGGCTCATAGTTTAGTTGGGAGAATATCGCATTCGCATTGCGAAGGTCGCCGGTTCAAATCCGGCTGAGTCCATCCCGCTAGCTTATAGAGTAGGTCGGGGCCTGTAGCTCAGTTGGCTAGAGCACATCGCTGGCAGTGATGGGGTCAGGGGTTCAAATCCCCTCAGGTCCATCCCGCTACCTGTAGTGTTATTGGGGAAGGGAGGGTTTTGTATCAAATTCTACTACATTCTTGTATATTAGATTCCGTTTTTCACGCTAATGTAAAACGGCTTTGTATTAAGGTTTTGCAAAATATCTCTTTTAGAGATAAAATACTTGAATGGTACACAAGTATAATTACAAAGAGTTTGAGAGTAAGTGGCAGGAGAAATGGTTTAAAGAGATGAAATATTCTCCTAAAGATTTACTTTTAGACAAGCCTAAATATTACCTTTTAACTGAATTCCCATATCCATCTGGTCCTGGTATGCATATTGGGCATGCTAGAAACTACTCTATGATGGATGCTGTAGCTAGATTAAGAAGAATGAAAGGCTTTAATGTGATGTATCCAATAGGGTGGGATGCTTTCGGACTTCCTACTGAAAACTACGCTATTAAAGTAAAAAAACCTCCTCAAGATATTACAAAAGAAAATATTAACCACTTCAGAAGACAGCTAAAGAGTTTAGGTATCTCCTTTGATTGGAATAGGGAGGTGGATACTACAGATCCTGCATATTACAAATGGACGCAATGGATATTTCTAAAACTTTTTGAGAAAGGACTGGCTGTAAAGTCCGAAATGCCGATAAACTGGTGTCCGAAATGTAAGGTAGGGTGTGCAAATGAGGAAGTAATTGACTCAAAGCATGAAAGATGTGACACTTTGGTCGAAAAGAGAAATATTAATCAGTGGGTTCTAAAGATTACAGAATATGCAGATAGACTAGATGATGATTTAGATCTTGTAAACTACCCTGAGAGTGTTAAAGCTCTTCAGAGGAACTGGATAGATAGGAAGACTTGGTATGATATTGAGTATAAGGTTGAAAATAGTGATGAAATAGTCAAGGTTTCTACAACAAGACCCGATACTCAGTTTGGTTCAACCTTTGTTGTAATTGCTTTTGATCATGAGATTGTAAACAAGCTAAAGAGTATAATGCCTGAGGAGAACAGAGATGCAGTAGAAAGCTATGTAAAAGAAAATATACATAAGAGTGATGTAGAAAGAATAGCCGAAGAAAGAGAGAAGAGTGGCGTATTCACAGGCCTTTACTGCCTAAATAGCATTACAGACCAGAGACTGCCAATATATCTATCAAGCTTTGTATTAACAACAGTTGGTACAGGTATGGTAGTAGGAGTCCCAGCTCATGATAAAAGAGACTTCGAATTTGCACTAAAGTTTGGAATTCCAATAAAGAGGGTAATAGAGGGACCGGAAGGAGATAGATCAGAGATTACTTCGGTAGATCTGGTATATGAAGATGAAGGCAAGGTATTTAATTCAGATTTCTTGGATGGTTTAAGTAGTGCAGATGCAAGAGTTAAGATGGGAGAATATATTGTAGAGAAAGGAATAGGAGCTGTTTTAACAAGGTATCATCTTAGAGATTGGATATTTTCTAGACAACACTACTGGGGAGAGCCAATCCCAATTGTACATTGTAAAAAATGTGGTATGGTACCTGTAGACGAGAAAGACCTGCCTATTAAACTACCAGAAGTAAAAGAGTATGAACCTACAGATACAGGTGAGTCTCCATTAGCAAACATCAAGGAGTGGGTAGAAACGAAATGTCCGAAATGTGGAGGTGAAGGAAAGAGAGAAACCGACACTATGCCTAACTGGGCAGGCTCTAGTTGGTACTATCTTAGATATTGCGACCCTCACAATGACAAAGAGTTTGTAAGTAGAGAAAAAAGTGATTACTGGATGCCAGTAGATCACTACGAAGGTGGACAAGAGCATATTACTCTCCATCTGCTCTACTCAAGGTTCTGGCACAAGGTGCTCTTTGATTTAGGATATGTTAGAGATGTAGAGCCATATCTTGCTCGTTCCATTCATGGAGTTGTACTAGGTGAAGGAGGAAGTAAAATGTCTAAGTCTTTAGGTAATGTAATTAGTCCAGATGGTTTAGTAGAGAAATATGGTGCAGATGTAACAAGAGCATACCTAATGTTTATGGGTCCATATGAGGGTAATGTAGAGTGGAGTACCCGTACAATTGAAGGGGTACGAAGATTTGTTGTTAAGTACTACTCTTTCCTTTTAGATATATGGGAGAGAAAGGTTGAAAGTAGTGATGAGAAAGTAAAAGTAGCAGTTAACAGATTGGTAGAGAAAATAGAGAAAGATATACTAGGCTTTGGGTTCAATACAGCAGTTGCTGCTCTTATGAAATTCTACAATGAGTTTAAGAAAGAGAGTTTCGATAAAGAAGATATAACTAAACTACTTATAGTAAGTGCTCCAATATTACCCCATATGGCAGAAGAGATATGGAGCAAAACTATAGGGTCTGATTCTTCTGTACACGATCAGCAGTGGCCAGAAATAAGTATGGAGGACTTAAAAGACGAAACTATTGAAATTCCTGTTCAGATAAATGGAAAAGTTAGGGGTAAAATCTTAGTTTCAAAATCAGATACTCAAGAAGATGTAGAAAAGAGAGTCTACCAACAAGATACTCTAAGTTCTCTGTTATCAAAGGGGCAGATAAAGAAGTTTCTTTACATTCCTAACAGGATTGTAAGTATAGCGATGTAGTAATTTGTCGAGGATTTCTCTTTGACAACTGTTCACATTTCTACTATTATTATCCCAAAACAGCAACCGTTAGAAAATACTGTTGTGTTGGGACAAAAACAACTAGTTAAAACATGTTAAAAACTTACTGCTCGAAAGTAGCAAAATTTGTATTCATTTTGTTGGTACTACCCTTCTTTTTTGCTACTTATAAAGTATATGCACAAACCTCTACAACTGTTAATTTCCAAGGAAAAATTGTTAGAAATGATACAGGTCATGAAGGATTAAACGTTACAACTGGAAACCCTGCCTGTGTCTTAGCTGGTCAAGACACATGTGATTTCCAAGTTAAATATTACTCAGCACAGAGTGCGGGAACACTCTATCTAACTGAAACATTTCTAAACAAGGAGATAGGAGATTACGGTGGAGTGTTTAATCTCTCTTTAGGCTCTGGAACAATGACTCCAGGCATTTACTCTACATTAGACCAAGTCATTAACAACTCTAATTCGGTATACATAGAGATCCTTTTCTCTCCTGCAGGTAATGAAACATATACAGAAACATTCTCAAGAATGCCACTTCAAGCAGCACCATATGCCATTAGATCTAAATATGCAGGGGTAGCACAAGGAGCATTTAAGTTTGAAAATGCAGCAAACGCTACTGGATATACAGGAAGTGATGGTATGGTTTACTACGATACTACAGATGGTGTATTGAAACTCTACTCAGGCGGAACATGGGTCCCTCTTGCAACAGGCTCAAGTGGAAGTAATATCTGGCAAGGGGCAAGTATCTCATCATTTAGTCACTACCCATCTCAATTCTTAGAGACAACAGGTATAGCTACATTAGCTAACTTCGGTGTAGATACAACAGAAAACAGAGCATGGGTACACGGTGCATCATCAAGAACAGGATTTTCAGTTTACTCTAACTACAACGGTAGTACAGACTGGCCACTTGTGACATTTAAAGCAGATGCAAGTGGTTTTACTAGCTCAATATTACAATTAATCCAAGATGGAACTGGAAGTATCTTAGAAGGATATCAAGGAAGTAACAAAGTATTCGATGTAGACAACAGAGGAGATATGCACCTTTCATCAGACGGTACACTCTATCTAGAACCTTTTACATCTCTACCTAGCTCATCAGATCTCTATCCTGCCTCAGGAGAAGGTTGTCTTTACTCTGTGGGTGGAAACATATATTGGGATGGTGCATGTAATGGTAGTTCTCCAAAGATGCTTAATGCAACTGCTACATCTCTTTGGACAGATGCTGGAACATTTACCTACCTTACCTCTACTTCAGACAACTTAGTTCTTGGTGGTAGTACAGTAGCTACTGCAAGATTCTTCTTCGATATGACAGCAGCGAGTGGTAGATATTTTAAAGTGGATAATTATAATAACTCGGAGACTCTGTTTACAATAGATAGTAGCGGAAATATTGGTATTGGAACTGCAAGTCCTACACACAAATTAGATATTGCAGGTACAAACTCTTCAATAGCTAATGCAACAGGAGATATTACGATTACTCCTGCACAGAATTTAATAATTAGTAGTGGAAAAGTTGGGATAGGGACATCTACACCAAGTTCACTTCTTTCGATAGGTTCTTCAAGTCAATTCCAGGTAGATGGTAGTGGAGATATTGTAAAGATAAAGGGATTAACTTACTCATGGCCTTCAGCACACACAACAAACGGAGTATTGGTAAATAATGGGAGTGGTACTCTCTCATGGTCAACAGTATCAGGACTGGGAGGAGTTACTGGTACAGGTAGTAGTGGACAGATAACGTTTTGGAATGGGACTTCAAGTATTACAGGAGATAACGGTTTCTGGTGGGATAATACAAACAAGAGACTAGGTATTGGAACGAGTACTCCTCAAGCATCAATAGATATTGCAGGAGCAACATCAGAGATATCTAATACGTATGGAAACATTTCAATACTACCATATCAATCACTAGTAGTTACAGGAGGTAGTACAGCTCCTACAGCTATGTGGGTATACAAGACAGGTAGTGCAACATCAGGAGATATTTTTGGACTTAGAATAGAGACAAACCAGACTGTAGCAGGAGCTCTAACAGTATTTGGAAACAGGATTGTAAATAGGGCCACTCATACTAGTGGTACATTGGCAGGATTACAAGCTAATAGTACACAGATACAGCTAGAGGGTAATGGTGGTACTACAAACTATGTAGAGGGTCTAACTTCTAATATAACTGTATCTACAGGAGCAATAGCTTCTAATGTACACCTATTAAGAATATTTTCACCAACTAACTCAGGAACAATTAATCACCTAAAGGGTATTCTCATTAACAACATGAATGCAGGTTCTTCTTCTAACTACTCCATATATTCAGAGGGAGGTACTATGTATCATGCGGGTAATGTGGGGATAGGGACTAGTAGTCCTAGTGGACTTTTGGATGTATCTAATTCTTTTTATACAGGGACAGGAATAATTCTTGTCAGACCTCAGGATAGTAGTAATGAAGGTGGAGAAATACGACTACTTGGAGCTGGTTCAAATGCCTCAGTTTTTATAGATAATTATGCAGGTATATTGAGAATTCTCCCATCAAGTGGAACTGTGGCAGTGGAAGTTGGTGGAACTGTTAATGCTCATAGTGTATTTTGGGGAGGAAGTGGGAGTAGAACAGAAGCAAGAGATGATATAGGGTTAAGAGGTGATGCAGGTGCACGAAGTGGCTTTTATGAAGCACATAATCCTTCTCCTGCAGCAAACTGGTATCCTGGAGCAACTGGCTGGCAACATTTCATTGATGTAAGACATAGTAATATTACTAATAACTATGCATTACAGATAGCAGGTTCTTTCTTTAATCAAGAATTATACTTCAGAAAAACAGCAAATAGTCCTACAACAGGATGGAACAAGTTTGTATATGCGGATAGTAATGGTAATGTTAGTATTGCCAATGCTGCCTCTGGTGCGACTCTTACTGTTGGTAGAGCAGCTGGACAGCCAAATATTAAATCATCTACAGACTGGTTTATGATAGATTCAACATCTAATCCTGTATCTATTAATCACTATGTAGCTCAAAATGTTCTGTTAGCATATGGGGGAGGAAGGGTGGGTATTGGTATGAATGGTCCTAGTCAGAAGTTAGATGTAGCAGGAAGTATTCGTTCTACTGGTCATTTATTTTTAAATAGGGGAGACCCTACGATTTTCTTACAGGACACAGACCATAGAAGTGCTATGGTTTATGCTAATAATAATACTTTTTATATCCTCCGAGGTAGTGGTGTAAATTCTACCACTTGGACTATGTACAATGGGCAGTGGCCACTTGAAATTAATCTAGAGAATAATGATGCTCTTTTTGGAGGTAAGATTACATCTATAGGTGATGTAGATGTATATAAATATATAACAATTAATAAACAAGCGAGTAATGCTTGGTTTTCTTTTAGACAATACTTTTCTTCAGGTACATATATAGAGGTTGATACTCCTGGAGGATATCGTGGTATCTCTACTTTTGCTTCAAGTCAAAAGTATAAGAAAAATATAGAGGATTTAGAAATTGATAGTAATCTTATATATAGCTTACGACCTGTTAGTTTTAATTGGAAAACAGATACAGATGATACACCAAAGACATTTGGTTTAATCGCTGAAGAAGTAGAACAACATATACCAGAGTTAGTTAGGTATAGAGAGAATGGAGAGATTCTTTCAGTTATATATGAGTTAATAAGCGTATTGAATATGAAAGAGTTGCAGAAACATGAGAGATATATAAAGGAGATTCAAGGGACTTTGGCATTTATTGGTACTCCAGTTGGAAATACAAATATATTAGAACGTATAGAAAATCTAGAAAAAATATATAGTGGTAAAGAAGAAAATTATCAAGTAGAAGGTGTTGTAGTTAGAGGTTCTCTTGTTAGTATTAATACTACTACGCCATGGTCTGTTATTGCTGCTTACGAAGGAAAGGATTCTATTGTTGGTGTAGTTAGTACTAATCCAAGTGCAGTAATGGATGCAGATGGTGGGTTCCAGATAGGATATGCTACAAAACCAATTTATCAGGACGAGAAAGCTCCCATTGCTCTAGTAGGAACAGCTCCAACTTTAGTTACCTCTTTAAATGGTCAGATTGAAATAGGAGACAGTATTGGTGTCTCTAGTTTAGCTGGATTTGGTGCGAAGATGACTCTAGCTGGGTATACAGTAGGAAAAGCTTTAGAAAGATTAGATAGTAACAACTGTTCTTCAGTAAGTAATATCAATGCTATTAATTGGCCTGAAGATGACAGTAGGAATTCTCTAAAACCTTGTTATCTACTCCCTGACGGTACTGTTGTGGGTAAAATCATGGTTGCTATTCAACCATCTTGGTTCGATCCTAAAACCTTCGTGTCTATAGGCGAAGTCTCTTCCCCAGGCTGGTATAGAATATCTCAAAGTAATGAAAATAGTAGTGCTAATGTAAAAATATCTAACAGTACAGTAGGATCATTACAAAATATTAATATGCTAATAGATAAGAATAACATTAATACACTCTCTAACTTTACATCAGGAAACTCTAACATTACTAAATCTAGACTAACAACTGTAGGAAATACTACATATTTAGAAATATATATTGAAAATGTAAACAACAATATATTAACTGTTAAAGTAGAAGGCCAAGGATGGAGTGGAACAAACATATCTAAAGTAGAAGAAACATTTACAGTAAAAGAATACGCATTAGAAGGTGTGCTCCTAGGAGTAAGTGATACATTCTCTGTATCTAAAGAAGGAAGCCTACTAACCTCAATGGTAAATTCGGACATTGGTAATAGCGGAAGCAGATGGAACGATATATATACTAAGGGAACAATCAGACTAGGAAGTGGAAATAGCGAAGGAGGAATTAGATACAATATTGAAAAACAGAGATTAGAATTCTCTAATGATGGAATCAATTGGATAGCTATGGGAGACCTAACATCTAACCTAGTAATATCTCCGGAGTATAGTGGAGCAATATTGTATGCTGACGGAAGTGATAATAGTGGTAGAATGACATCAGACGCATTAGAAGAGAATGGATCATTTACAAACTACTACGAGTGGAAATCAGATAGAGACACCCTACAAGACTATGACATATTAGTACGAATTGTATTACCAGATGACTTTGTTAGCTGGAATGAAAACGCAATATCTCTTAACTTCATGACAGAAAACTCTGCATCAGTATCTAATAACAAAGTAGAAATGACACTAATAGATAGTAGTGGAACAGATGTAGAAGTAAAAGATGGAATAAGTAAATTACCAGGAGTATGGGAGAGAATGACAATAAAGAGTGTAGACATTGATAAATGTCAAAGTGCAGGACAACTCTGTACCCTCAAACTCTCACTGTTTTCTAAAGATAGCTACTACTCAAGAGTAGGAGATATTACTCTAAACTATAACAGAGGACTGTAGTAAATGAAAAAGAAAAAATTTAAGAAAGTACTCATATGTAGCGGGTACCTTTTTTTAGGTATTTTCTTTTTTGTACTAATCTTTATCTTAATAAACAAAACCCTCAGAAAAGAAAACGAAGATATCATAGGAGTAGCTGATAGTAATACATATTTTAGAAATATTAACCCTAAATTTAGTATAGACTTTGTAGATGGAGAATATATTAGATTTGAAAGTGTAGGCTCATATAAAAACCCTTTTGAAGAGAAAAAAATATCTCTCTTTCAAAAAATAAAACAATATCTCCAATTTAAGAACAAAAGAGAAGGAATTGAGATAAAACTAGAATCAATATCATATGACAAAGAAATAGAAGATATTACAGGAAAAGAATTCTTAGAATCAGAATTAAACAGAAGTATAGAACTAATAGATGGTAAAAAAATAATATCTAAAAACATATACAGAGGAATAGATATAGAGTATGAAGTAGTAAAAGGAAAAGGACTTAAAGAAGAAATAGTCCTAAGAGATATCCCAGAGTACAAAACAGTTTGTGAAAAGAAAGAATGTATATTACCTGCTAACAGATATATCTTTAAAATTACACTAGATGAAGGATTACAACTAAAAAGAAGTATTACTAATCTAAAAGAATACCCAGCAGGAACATATTATGTAGTAGATAAGAAAGGAAATTACTTCGTACACCTCTTACCAGAATTTGCAGTAGATGCGTTAGGAAATAAAACGAGTAACTTAGATATTGTCATCGAACCTTTAGAGAAAAACAATGAATACCTCTATAAATTAACACTAGATGCACAATGGCTACTTAGTAATGAAAGGGCCTTCCCTGTAAGAATAGACCCCAGTATTGTGCATGACAGCCTGTTAGCTCTAGATTTAGGAACATATGACAGAGTAGCATCGGACCAAACATCAACAGTAAGATTAGATAGTGCACTTAGCGGAGAATATACCTCTTCAATTTTGGATCTTGGAAGTAATGCATCTCTTGATGATATTAGATGGAGTACTTTTGCTCAAGCAACAGGAGATAGATATATTCCCTTTTCTCAATTAAGAATCATCTTAGAAGAGAATCTCTCTAATATGGTTGTTGGAAAAGACAAACAAACAAAAACATTTAATATCCCATTAGAACAAAGCTCTTTCTTTACAATAGAGAGTTGGATATATCAAAGATATGTTGGTGAGTACAACTTAGAAAACATCTTTAGATCTTCTTTGGGTAATATAGTAGTTAGTGATGGTGTGTACGGTTTCCAAAATACAAATGGAAACATCTTTAAATTTAATATCCCTGTTAAATATAACGCTTGGGTACATCTTGCTGTAATATTTGACTTAGAAGATAATCAACTCTCTCTATACATAGATGGTAAGGAAGAAAAAATATCTGTAGACTTTGCAAACAAAACAACCCTAACTCAAGTAATCTTAGGAGGTACTAACAGTATCTATGGACATATTGATCTACTAAGAGCATACAGTAGACTACTAACAAGCTACGAAATAATATCTAACTCTCAATATACTGACCTTTTCCTTACATACAGAGAGAGTGAAAACGGAAAAGAGTGGAGAGATTGGAAGTACAGTTTAATACCAATACTCTCACCAGAGCTAAGAGAGAAAGAAATATATATCAAGACCGATAACAGTGTGATTAATGATGATACCGTCTTAACTTTTCTCTCTCAATCGGACAAAGCAGAGGAAGTATATATAAGTGGAAGCCCTATAGAGGCGGGAGTAGAAGATACTAATACTACTCTTTTAGACAAAACAAACAACACCTACACTATGGAAAATATCAAATATCTCGATCTATGGTTTAGCCCACAACAAAATGAGAACCTCTGCTTACTTAATATATCAAATTCCATTTTAGAAACTAATACAGACGGCAAAATACTACTTAAAACACCAAACAAAACCCTCTTCTCCGAAGACTCATATATATTAGGTAAACAAAATCATATAGCAATAAAAGTAGAAAATACTAGATTAATATTCTTTCTCAATGGAAACAGAACCAGTATAGAGATACCAAACTACCAATTACCCCCTGAAGGAAGTTATAGCATCTCTCAAAACTGTAGTAGTGGCTTAGGAGAAGCTACTGTAGAAAAAGTTAGAATATCCTCTGAAGAAAATATAGATGTGTATGAAGTAGCTAATATTGAAAACAGAAAATATATAACTACACCTACATTTAAAGCAACACTATCCAATCCTCTCTTTGCTGAAAACAAGAATATGTACCTCAAAGAAGAAACTAACTCATCCAACTATGTCCAAAACTTAAATGCAGAAGATATACTTGTGATAGAAGAAGGAGAGTATAAATTAGAAGGAAAAGTTGTACAAATAGATAAAGCAACAGGATTAGTAGAAGTAGAACAGTGGAGTGGGCAGTTCCCATCAACAGGCTTTACTAATCAAGCGAGGATATATAAATGGCAAAGAGAATATATACCAGTAAAAAGATATATAGATAGTGATAGTAGTATCTTTTTGAATAGTAGAGATAATTTAGTTCTAAAAGACATACAGCTAATATCTTTTCCTAAAGAAGATAACTCTTTACTACCTATGAATAATCTTGAGACAGCATATCTACAATACAAATTTGTATTCTTTTCAAAACTCCTAGGCTTAACACCGTATCTTTCTAGTGTTAATATTAACTATACAAACAGTAGGCCTGCGATGGAGCAGATAATGAGACATGGTAAATGGTTTAGTGATAAAGGAGAAGAGCCCTTCTGGTGGGCTAAATAACTTTTTAAAAATTTAAAATATGGGACTAAAAGAAGCCTTAGGAGATAACAAAAAATTTCTCTTCTTAGCTTTTGCTTTACTCATTGTTAGTGTAATAATGATGCTCTCTTTAAACTCTAATAAATATTCTCCCATAAGACCATTAGGAGAAAGCAAAAAAACATATACTGAACCAGAACAAGTTATGCAAGAAGGTGTGGATTACAGCATTACAATAAAGACATCAGTAGGAGATATCTATGTAGACCTCTATGAAAGTAAAGCTCCTAAGAATGTAAATAGCCTTCTCTTTTTAATAGGTGAACGATACTACGAAGACCTTACGTTCCATAAAGTAATTAAAGACTTTGTAATACAAGCAGGAGATACTGAAGGAGATGGAAGTGGAGATCCAGGATATACCGTTACTATGGAGAATACAAAAGAGCCTTTCTCAGACTATACACTTGGAATGGCAAATGCATCTCAATTTTTCATAGTTCTTCCTAACTCCAACAAAGACGATTTTAATGGTAAGTTTAGTCCCATAGGGAGGGTAACATCAGGCTTCGCAGTAGTCAATGCAATATCAAAAGTAGAAGTATCCAAAAACTATAAGCCCAAAAACGACATTACCATTAACTCCATACAAATTACAGAATAACTCTCTACAGGCTGTTGATATTCAGAATTTTTTCATATCTACCATCTACAATACTAGTAGATGGAGTCTTCAGTAAGAACAAAAAATATCTTAACTCTCTTTGCATTCTTTACAATGGGCTTTACTGTGGGAGTGGGGCTGGTCAGTGTAGAGAAGGAGAATCTCTTAGTTCTGCTACATCAGTTTAGGGGGGAAAGAACCTTAGGCGTGGCTGTTGAGCAGGAAACGGAGGACGTTGAAGAAGAGAAAGAAGAAGTAGTGGAGCCAGAAGTAGATCTCTGTGCAGTAAGAGTAGATATTGCAGGGGCAGTGCAAAATCCGGGGGTTTACTGTTTGGAAAAGGATAGTGCTGTAGTGGATGCGGTACAGAAAGCTGGAGGGTTTACTAGGCAGGTAGCGAAAAAGTACGTAGGAATGAGAGTAAATCTAGCTTCTCTGCTAGTAGACAATGGAAAGGTGTACATACCGCTTGAGCAAGACTCCATCTGTCAACTACTAGAGTTTAAGCTTCCCAAAGAAGTAGAAGAGATAGTGCAGACGAAAAAAACTGAACAGCAAACAACAGATACCCCTAAGGAGTGTGTCAATATAAATAGTGGAAGTAAAAGCGAGCTAGAAACTCTACCTGGCGTAGGACCATCTACAGCACAGAAAATAATAGATAATAGGCCTTACAAAGCATTAGAAGATCTATTAAATGTTAGTGGAATAGGGGAAGTGACATATGCAAAACTTAAAGAAAAGATATGTTTATAAATACAATAAAATATATATCTTGCAGAATATTAACACTAATACTGTTTTTCAAAGATGCTAAGATAGTTCCAATCTGTTTTACAATTCTGTTTTTACATATTTCAATCCAAACAAAGATAGAAAACGAAATATTTTCAAATTTCAATTTTAATTACCAACTACTTTCCTCCAAAATCCCCATTCTCCTGTTTATCATCCCAATATTCCTTGTTTCACAGAAGGAAACCTCCATTGTTCACAATCTAGCAACATCTGCTCTTTTAGGTATAGCCATACTCTTTCTTGTTCTTTCTTCAATCTCTCTTACATATTCCCAATTTCTTTCCAAAAGAGAAAAATTCCAAGGTTTCATAGATAAAAATATCATCTTAGAAGGTAAAATACTCTCTACTGAGGATACAGATAAATATATACTGGGTAGTAGAGGAGATGAAGTAGGAAAGATACTCCTAAAATTTAATCAATTTACGACACTACATCCAGGAGTAGAGTGTAAAATACATGGTAAAGCTGTGGAACCTAAGAGTTTTGAAGATTTTGACTACAAAAAATATCTTTACAGAAAAGGAATCTATGGAATATTAGAAGTTACTAAATATGAATGTAGTGAAAACACTTTTAATCTCTTAATCCTTAGATCAAAACTAGAAAGAATAGTATTTAAGAACCTCTCCGAACCAGAATCCTCTCTGTTAATTGGAATCCTTGTTGGAAGTAAACAAGTATTTACAAAAGATTTTAACCTAGCATTACAAAATTCAGGACTCTCTCATATAATCTCGGCCTCTGGATACAATGTTGCATTAGTAGCATCTATTGTAGATAGATCTTTTGGTAAAAATGGAAATAAGTTGGTAGCTTTAGTTAAAATATTCTTAATTTGGACCTTTGCAATCTTTGCAGGACTCTCATCATCACTTGTTAGAGCCTCTACAATGGCTACCATACATCTCTTTGTTCAACTTTTGGGCAGAGATATCTCTAGAGGCATCTCCATACTTCTTTGTGCTACAGTTTTAGTACTTCTTAACCCCTTCATACTCTATGATATCGGCTTCCTACTCTCATCTAGTGCTACTGTAGGACTAATATTCTTTCCTAAATGCTTCAATATTAAATCTGTATGGATTAAAGACTCTTTTCTACCTGTAATTACATGTACAATATTTACTTTACCAGTCATCATATATTTCTTTAGTAAAATCTCCTTAGTTTCAATATTAACTAACCTCATCGCAATACCGATAGTTCAATACACAGTAGGATTTGGAGTAGTAGTAATATTTTTAAATAGCATAAGCAATATATTTAGTTTTCTTTTCTTCATACCATATGTTCAACTTAACCTCTTTAGATATCTAGTAGAGATATCCTCTCTAATCCCATCTGTGGTGATAGAGTTTGACCCTAAGACTCTCTGCTTGATTATGTTTCTGAGCATATTTATCTTTACTTTGTTAAAATATCCCATATCTAATGAAAATTACTACCTTAAAAAAGCTAAATCTCTCACTTCTTAACATATTACAATTTTCCCTTTGGGTAGTAATATTCTTGATATATCTCCTTAGTGTAAAACCTTCTGATACAGTAGTATTCTTTAATATTGGGCAAGGAGATGCAATTCTAATACAGGAAGGAGATATACAGTTATTAGTAGATGGAGGTAATGGTAGAGAGATACTGTATGAACTACCTAAATATATGCCATTCTATGACAGACATATCGAATATATATTGCTAACTCATCCTCACGATGATCATCTAGTAGGCCTATTAAATGTCGTACAGAGATATTCTGTAGGAGAGATTCTCTACTATCCAGTCTGCTACAACAACCCAAACTATAAGACCCTGATATCTGGCAATACAAAAGAAAGAACAATTTCAGCTGGCGACGCTATAAGCCTAAATACATTAAAAATAAATATATTGTGGCCTAGAGCAGGGGAGTTAACAGAACAGAACTGCTTTAAGTCTTTTGATGGTAATATAAATAACGATTCTGTAGTACTAGAATTTGAGTTTTTAAACAAAAACTTCCTACTTATGGCAGATGCAGAGAAAAAAGTAGAAGACATTCTAGTTACAGAAAATATTCTAACCAAAAAATATGATATCCTTAAAGCAGGACATCACTGCTCTAAAACCTCCTCTAGTGAAACCTTCCTAAAAGCCATCTCTCCCAAGTATGCCATATGTTCAAGTGGAGAAGGGAATAAGTTTGGACACCCAAGTAGTGAAACTCTGCAAAATTTCTCCAACCTTTCTGTTCAATATCTGATAACATATGAAGAAGGAAACATACAGATTAAGCAGTAGATATGGTAAAATTAGCTCTGAGTACTCGTAGCTCAATTGGATAGAGCATTGGTTTGCGGAACCAAAGGTTGACAGTTCGATTCTGTCCGAGTACGTACTTAACAAAATGTGCACTCGTAGCTCAATTGGATAGAGCATCGGTCTTCGGAACCGAGGGTTGAGGGTTCGACTCCTTCCGAGTGCGTTTTGTAGTATACTTTGTAGATATATGATTCAAATTAAAGAAGAAATATCAAAAAATCTTTTAGAAATACTAAAAGAACTAGGATCATCTCAAGACCAAGTAGTTGTAGAACTACCAGAGAATCTTCAATTTGGAGACCTTACCTCCAATATTGCTATGCAAATATCTAAAGAATTAAGAATCTCTCCACTCGAATTAGCAAAGGAAATATCTCAGAGATACCCTAAAGATGAATATGTAGAGAAAGTAGAAGTTGCAGGACCAGGCTTTCTAAACTTCTACCTTTCGGATAGATATCTAGTGGAGGATATAGAAGAGATCTGTTCTAAAGAGAAAAACCCTTTTCAGATAGATTTAAATATTGGACAGAGATATATGGTCGAATATACAGACCCTAACCCCTTTAAAATCTTCCATATAGGGCACCTCTATACCAATACAATAGGGGAAGCCTTTGCTCGACTCCTAGAGGCTCTAGGAGCCTCTGTATCCAGATCCAACTATCAAGGAGACGTAGGTTTACACGTTGCTAAAACAATGTACGGTTTAGAATTACTTTTTAATCAAGAAGAGATATCTTTTGAGGAACTAAGTAAAAGAAGTTTAATAGAAAAAGTAGAGTATTTAGGAGAAGCATATATATTAGGATTCAATCACTACGATGACAAAAAAAGTGAAGAAGCAATCTCAAGAGTAAGAGATATTAACTACTACATATTCTCTCTTTACATTCCTACTTTAGAAAAGAAACCCTTCTTTGACGAATTCGATAATCTAGGAATGAAAGAATGGTATCTTAAAGGAAAAGATTGGTGTTTAGAATATTTCGAAAGAATTTACAGAAGACTAGGTACCAAGTTCAACAACTATTATCTAGAAAGTGATATGAGTAATAAAGGGTTAAATCTTGTACTTGAGAATACCAAACCTAATGGCAAAGGCATATTCGAACAAGACCAAGGCTCTGTTATCTACAGAGCAGATGAATCTAAGGGATTACACACAAGAGTCTTTGTTAACAGTGATGGGCTTCCTACATATGAAGCAAAAGAGTTAGCCTTAGCTTTTCAAAAGTTTAATGATGAAGAACTCGATGAATCTATTACAATCACTGGAAACGAGCAAAGTGGTTACTTCAAAGTGGTTTTCGATGCCATCGAGCAATTACAACCTCAATTTGCTAAGAAGTCTAAACACTTCTCTCACGGTATGGTAAAGTTGCCTAATTCTCAAAAAATGTCTAGTAGAAAAGGAGAGATAATTGGTGGAGAATGGTTACTAAATGAAACAAGAGACGCTGTAAAAAAGTTAATGGAAGAGAGTAGCTCTGTAGTAGAAGGAGATATTGATGAAATTAGTGATAAGATTGCAGTAGCTGCAGTTAAATATTCCTTCTTAAAAGTATCTGTAGGTAAAGACCTAGTATTTGACTTGAATAAATCTATTAGCTTCGATGGCGATACAGGACCATACCTTCTCTATGTATATGCTAGGTGCAAATCTCTACTAGAAGGGCAAAGCTTTGACTGCTCAGGAAGTGATCTTAATTTCAAAAACCCTCATATTAAAGACTTAGCCAGAGCTATTAGCAAGTACCGAGAGGTATTGCTAAGCTCTGCTCTTAATTACTCTCCAAATATACTATGCTCATATCTCTTCAATTTGGGGCAAGCATTTAACTCTCTTTATCAAAATGTAAGAATCTTAGACTCTCAAGAGAAAGAATCTCTCCTCTTACTTGTTAATGCTACTGCAGAGGTAATGAAGCATGGACTCTGCACACTAGGAATAGATGTTGTAGAGAGAATGTAGTTAATTTCTCACTCTTAATCTATGTTTTTTAAAAGATATTGGATATTTTTCCTAGCAATATTTTACATATTTCTACCTACAGACCTAATACCAGATGCAATACCTTTTTTGGGTGGAGTAGATGACTCTTTACTACTCATATTAGGATTAATTAAAAGGTATATAGAGTATAGGAAGGAGCAGAAAGAAGCCGGGGTGTAGTTCAGATGGCTAGAACGCTACGTTCGGGACGTAGAGGTCGCCTGTTCAAGTCAGGTCACCCCGATATGTATAAGGGTCATATTTTTACCAAAACAAGTACAAAACTAGACATAGTATTCCGTATTTACGAACTCTCGCTTAAAAATACACAGAGCTGTGAAAGAATATTAAAGTAATTGTGTTATAGTGGTAATCCTAATCAGTGTGGAACATACTTAAAACTAAAGTTTAAAGTTGCAATCCTTCTGTATACAATATATACTTCTCCACCCTCTAATTTATTCTAAAATAGTATGGAAGATTTAAACCAAAAGTTTAATTTTATAATAGTAGGAAATTCTACTGGTAAGAATAAATTTATCCAAGAACTATTCAATGAAGCCAATATACAGCCTACTATGATAGTAAAAGGAGAACATTGGCTTAGAACAATCTCTAGCGTACTAAAAACATACAAAGAGAGGAAACTACCTGTAATATTTCTTGACGAGAAATTTGGAGGAGACCAATTAGATACAGGCTCTTCAATATATGCAACCTTAATAGGACGAACAGATGATAAAGGAGGGATTCTTTTCCCCATATCCCCATTTAGAGAATTACAGTTGGAGAAATGGGCTGAGGAGGATGAGAAATATAAAAGAGAAGAACAAGGTAAATGGTATATTGCAAAAGAACTAGATCCCTTCTTGGGCAATCTTACTATAGAGAACATTAAAGAGGTATGTAATACTTATCTAGAAGGAGAAAATGAGTATAGATTGGAGATAGAAAAAGAGTAATCCCTCTATTGCGAAGCTACCCCCTTTGATATATCATAAAAAAATAAACGAATAAGTTTAGTAACTACTGCCCAATGGCTGTTCAGTTTAACTTTCTTGCTCCAAAGGGTTGGAAACCTAAGAATCCAGATAAAGACTACCTTATCACCTACCTAGATATTGAATTAGCAGATGGAATAGGTGATGACAAGTTTAAAGATGCGGTTGCAAGTTGTGCAGCAGAGAGCTCTACTGGTACTTGGACAGAGGTTTTTGCTGGTAAAAATTCTGGTATTAAGATTGCAGAGAAACTGAAAGCAATTGCGTATGATTTAGATCCTAAAACTAAGACCTTTAAGATAGCCTACAAGAAAGAACTCTTTGAAGAAGGTAATATGGCAGGAATACTTGCTGGAGTAGCGGGTAATATCGATAGCATGAAGATGCTAAAAGCTTTTAGATTGATAGATATTAGGTTCCCTGAGAGTATAGTTAAGAGCTTTCCTGGTCCACAATTTGGGATATCAGGAGTTAGAGAGTTTCTAGATATTAAGAGTGGTCCCTTACTTTGTACTGTACCTAAGCCTAAGGTAGGTAGAACTGCTAAAGAACAAGCAGAATTAGCTAAAATCCTCTTTACTGCAGGTGGTGGAGGATATCACGGTATTAAGGACGATGAAAATCTAACAGATCTGTATTTTAATAGATTTAAGGAGAGATGTAAGAGAGTACATGCTGTAAGAAGAGATATTGAGAAGAAAAGTGGTAAGAAAAAATTCTACCTCTGTAACGTTACACATTCAGACCTTGATATTATGATGGATAGGGCAGAGATGATAGCAAATGAAGGTGGAAGGTGGATGATGTTGGATGTTGTTACAACAGGATTTAGTGCAGTACAAACGATGAGAAAATATAGTCCAGGGCTCGCTATTCATGCACATAGAGCTATGCACGGACTTCTAGACAGAGAGTCCGGTCCTGGTGTGTATGATAAAGGTGAGATATTAGATTTCTCTATGTCTATGGTCGTTATCGCAAAAATCATGAGACTACTAGGTGTAGACTCTCTACATGGTGGAGCACCTAAGACAAAGATGGAGAACTACGGAGAGCCCAAATTAGTGCAAGAAACCTTACAATTGGATATTACACCAGAAGGTCCATTAACTTTAGGTCAGAATTGGTATGGTATGAAAGGTGTTTGGCATACAGCATCAGGAGGCTTACATGCAGGGACCGTAGGAGATTCAATTGTTCAACTTGGTGAGGATATTATAATCCAGTCAGGAGGAGGTGTTTTAGGTCATCCATGGGGTATAGAGGCTGGTGTAGAAGCAATTGTACAAGCTACGAATATTGCAATGGAGAGAGGCGATATTAAGAAATGGATTCTTGATCATCCAGATTCAGCATTAGCTAAAGCTGCTGGACATTGGGGATTTGATCCTAGAATTGTCTATTAACCCAATATTGATGTAAAATACTTGTACTATGTCAAACAGAGGAATAACACCAAGAAATGAAAACTACTCTAAATGGTACTTAGATATTGTAGAAGCAGCGCAGCTAGCAGAGAACTCATCTGTTAGAGGTTGTATGGTAATTAAACCGTATGGGTTTGCAATATGGGAAAACATACAAAAAGAGCTAGATAGAAGAATTAAAGAAAGTGGAGTAAGTAATGCATATTTTCCTCTTTTCATACCTCTTTCATTTCTTTCTAAAGAAGCAGATCATGTAAAAGGCTTTGCAAAAGAGTGTGCAGTTGTCACACATTACAGATTAAAAGAGTCAGATGATGGTAGTGGTGTTGTTGCAGATCCAGATGCTAAGTTAGAGGAGGAGCTAGTTGTTAGACCTACTTCTGAAACCATAATGTACGACACATTTTCTAGATGGATATCCTCATGGCGAGATCTACCTCTTAAAATTAACCAGTGGGCAAATATTGTTAGATGGGAGAAAAGAACTAGAGTATTTTTAAGAACATCAGAATTTTTGTGGCAAGAAGGTCATACAGTACACGCTACAGAGCAAGAAGCAAAAGCAGAAGTACTAAGAGCATTAAATATGTATGTAGACTTTGCTAAAGAAGTACTAGCATTAGATGTATATTCAGGCAAAAAGTCAGAATCTGAGAAATTTGCAGGTGCAGTAGATACATATGGAGTAGAAGCTCTAATGCAAGACGGTAAAGCACTCCAGTTTGGGACATCTCATGACCTTGGACAGAATTTTGCAAAGGTATTTAATATCTCTTTTACAGACAGTGATGGCGAAAGAAAACTTCCATGGCAGACAAGTTGGGGAGTCAGTACAAGAATGATGGGAGGAATAGTGATGACTCATAGTGATGATTCTGGATTAGTTCTTCCTCCTAGAATTGCCCCTATAAAAGTAGTAATAATTCCAATATACAAGGATGAAAATAAGGAAGAGATTTTAAAATACTCAAGAGAGATTTACGAGAGACTTTTGGCAACAAACAAGGATGTAAAATTAGACGATAGAGATTTTCTCTCTCCTGGATCTAAGTACAACGAGTGGGAGAAGAAGGGGATACCTCTTAGAGTAGAGGTTGGAGCTAGGGAGTTAGAGTCTAATGAGGTCTGTGTAGTCAGAAGAGATAATGGTGAGCGAAGTAATTTCTTGACAGAGAGAGTAGGTGAGGAAATAGCGATATTACTAGATAAAATGCAAGAAGATCTTCTTAAAAACTCTTCTGAAATGCTTAAGAACAAAACATCTCAACCTTCTTCTTACGATGAATTTAAAGAGATTCTAAGTAACGAAAAGGGCTTCATTAAAGCCTTTTGGTGTGGTAGCAAGGAGTGCGAAGAGAGTATTAAATATGAGACTAAAGCTACTACCAGATGCCTAGCAGAACAATCAGAAGGTAGATGTATATATTGTAATCAACCAGCCAAACAGAAATGGCTATTTGCAATATCATATTAGTGAAACCATTGGCAATTTCGTAATTCCAAAATTCCTCGCTTTGTTTTCACTTGTTGAACTCTACAAAACAAAATATTGAACACCATCTCTGAAATACCCTATTAACAAAGTTTATAAAAACGTCATCAAAATGTATACTCTCATATTTCAGTCCTCTTGGGAAAGCTAGGTAGCAATTTAAACACAGAAGTTTCACTGTTGTAAGTTGTTAATGATACAGGGTATAATAGAGAATAAAATATTAAAGACTATCGCTATGGAGATAGAGAGAAGAGAGTCTTTAGATGAGAGGGAGAAAGAGTGCTTGGTGTATAGTTACGAGATTGTAAGAGCTGCTATTCAGAATGGTTGGAGAATTAAAATATTTCAAAGAGATGTTAACTTAAAATATCTGTATTCAATACTCTTGGATATAGAGATTGATCCTGATGCATTTTTCTCCTTCAAAGAGTTTTCTTCTAGAGAGAATGTTTTTAGTGCATATGATTGGGCTAGGGAAGTTCAGAAAACAGCCTCCGAAAAGTATGGGCTAGAGTGTAGGAATCTTACCGAAGCACTTAGTACTTTAGATATTGCGTATAAGGAAGATAATGAACCTTGGGAAGTATTTTCTAATAAAGAATTAGTAGATGTGGAGATAGAGTGTAGTAATATGATAAAAAAGATATATTCTTTAGAGTAATTTTTTCTTTAACCACTGACCAGTCCAACTATTCTTGTTCTCGATGATATCCTCTACAGTACCCTGAGCAACTATCTCACCACCCCTGTCTCCTCCTTCTGGACCAAGATCAATAATCCAATCTGCGTATCTAACGATATCTAAGTTGTGCTCAATGATAACAACTGTATTACCCTTAGAAACTAGTTTCTTAACTAAAGTTAACAACTTATCTATATCATAGAAGTGAAGTCCTGTAGTAGGTTCATCTAGAATGTATAGCGTATGTCCTCTAGTTTGTTTAGAAAGCTCCTTAGCTAACTTAATCCTCTGCGATTCTCCACCAGAGAGTGTAAGAGCAGATTGTCCAAGACAGATATATCCAAGCCCGACCTCTTGTAAAACTTTTAACTTGTTTCTTAAAATTGGAATATCCTTGAAGAATAGTAGGGCATTATCTACAGTCATTTCCAATATATCTGCAATATTTTTCCCTTTATAATCAATACTTAATGCATCACTATTATATCTTTTACCCTTACATTCATCACAAAGGATATACATATCAGGTAAAAATTGCATTTCTACCTTAATCTGTCCATCTCCCTTACACTTCTCGCACCTTCCCCCCTTAATATTAAAGCTAAATCTACCCGGTTTATACCCTCTTGCTCTAGCCTCCTGAGTTTGCGAAAAGATAGTCCTGATATATGTAAATAGCCCTGTATATGTAGCTGGATTAGACCTTGGAGTCTTTCCAATGGGTCTCTGATCAATTCCTATCACTTTATTAATATTATCTTGCCCTTCAATACCATCATACTCTCCCTCTATCTGTTTACCATGCATTTTAATGTTCATCAGAGCAGGATAGAGGGTATCGTTAATCAATGAGGATTTACCACTACCTGAAACACCAGTGATACAGGTTAGTGTATTGAGCGGAATACCAACATCTATATTTTTTAAGTTGTGAGTTCTTACTCCATTAATCTTAAGGATCTTTTTCTCAGGAGATATTAAAAATTTCTCCTCTTTTATATTCAGTCCTACCCTAAGAGTTTTCTGCAAGTATTTGGCAGTCAGAGAGCCGCTTTGCTTAACCTTATTTATATCTCCCTCTACTACAACTTCTCCACCCTGATCTCCTGCTTTCGGCCCTATATCTACTATCCAATCTGCTCTGTTCATTGTCTCCTCATCATGCTCTACAACTATAACTGTATTACCACTATCTCTTAAAGATTCAATGGATATCAGAAGCTTATCTATATCTCTAGGGTGGAGCCCGATTGAAGGCTCATCTAGGACATAGAGAACTCCTGAAAGCCCTGTCCCTATCTGCGAAGCTAAACGAATTCTTTGAGATTCACCACCTGAGAGAGTATTTGCTCTACGAGAGAGTGTAATATATGTTAATCCAACATTAGAGAGAAACTCTAATCTATTGTCTATCTCTTTTAATATCGGCTTAGCAATCTCTTTATCATTACCTTTTAAATTTAAGTTCTTTAAATATGTTTTTAATGTCTCTATATTCAAATTAGTCATCTGAATAATGTTGTAATCTCCTACTGTTACACCAAGAGAGTAAGCCTTTAGCCTATTACCATGACACATATCACAAGTTCTTTCTGTCATGAACTTCTCAATCTCAGCACGTCTAAATTCCGAATCTGTTTCTTTGTAAAGCCTTTTAAGCTCATCTACAACCCCTTCATATTGAGTATCATATATTCTCTCTCTACCAAACCTATTTGTATATCTAATTCTGTACGACTCTTTTGCTCCCTTTGTAAAGAAAATGAGGTTGAAAATCTCCTCAGGATATTTTCCAATTGGAGTTTTAAAATCAAAGTAATGTTCTTTAGCTACTGCATCTAGTACCCTTTTTGTCCAAGAATCCTTTGTAGTTTTATTCCCCCAAGGAAATATTCCTCCCTCATCGATTGTTAAATTAGGATTATATATCTTAGATATATCTATCTCGTTAAGAATTCCTAGTCCAGAGCACTTAGGGCATGCACCTTCAGGAGCATTAAATGAAAAGGAGGCAGGAGATATCTTAGGAAAGGAGAGCTCACATTTAAAACAGGTATTTTTCTCTGAAAAGAAGTACTCTTTATCCTCTATCTTTACTTTAATTTCTCCATCACTAAGAGAAGCAGAAAGCTCTACAGAGTCAGTAAGTCTTTTTAAGAACGAACTTCTATCCTCCTTTAGCATTCGGCTTGTTAATCTGTCAACCAGTAGATCTATATGATGCTTAACATTAGAATTGATATTTAAATCTTCTACATCATCTAGGTGGTAGAGATTCCCATCAATTATTACTCTAGAAAAACCCTTAAGTTGTAATCTAGAGAGTAAACCCTTGTATTCTCCCTTTCTACCCTTAACAAGAGGCGCTAATATTTGAAATTTGTACTCCCCTTTGGATACTCTTTTTACAATCTGTTTGACTATTTCCTGAATACTTTGTGAAGAAATTAGTGTTCCACAGTTTGGACAGTGTGCTTTCCCTATATGCCCAAACAACAATCTGAGGTATCCGTAAATCTCTGTAATGGTACCTACCGTGGAACGAGGGTTCGTACTAGTAGTTTTTTGATCAATTGATATCGAAGGAGAGAGACCTGTGATTGAATCTACATCTGGTTTATGCATTAAACCAAGAAACTGTCTTGCATATGAGGAGAGTGACTCAACATATCTTCTTTGCCCTTCAGCGTAGAGAGTATCGAAAGCTAGTGAAGATTTTCCACTACCTGAAACTCCCGTAAATACAATTAATTTGTTTTTTGGAAGATTAAGAGAGACATTTTTCAAGTTATGCTCTCTTGCTCCCTTAATTTTTATATATTCTTGTTCCATGCAACCCTTATTATACCACTATATCTCCAAATTAAAGAATTCATACCATTATTTAACGATTAAGCCTTGGATGGTATAATGGGGGCGGAAAAATGCACCCGTAGCTCAATTGGATAGAGCAACGCACTCCTAACGCGTAGGTTACTGGTTCGATTCCGGTCGGGTGCGTATTAGGGTATAATGTATGGAAGATATGGCAAAGAAAGTAAAAGTAGAAGAATTAAAAGCCCCAGACAGAGTAGATGGTTATCCCGTACAAACCCCTATTTGGCTAAGGAGATTTTTAGAGATAGTTCCTGGCTTACTAGCTTGGTTTTTTATTCTCTCCCCCCTCATATTTACATTGATGGGATGGGAGAAAGTTCTTGTCTTTTATATCTCTTTCCTAATCATTTACTGGGTATACAGAGGTATTAAGTTTGTTATAGGGATTGGTATTGGAGTGCATAGGATGCACGAGGCACAAGCTACCGACTTTATAAGTAAGATAAAAGAGGTAAATGAAGAGGAATTCAACAAGATTAACTACATATATCTCTGTCCTGTATATAAGGAGGGGATGGATGTACTAGATCCTTCATTTAAGGCATGGAGTAAAAGTGATGTAGGAGCAAACAAGATTCATGTTGTAGTTGCAATGGAAGAGAGAACAGCAGAGGATATACAGATTCCTAACTTTGAAATATTAAAAAAGAGATATGGTAAAAAATTTGCAAGTATGCAGTACTATATCCACCCTAAAGATATCGCAGGAGAAGCAACAGGAGTCAAAGGAGCAAATATTAACTGGGCAACAAGAAAGTATGTAGAGAAGTTGGAGTCTGAAGGAAAAGATATCTCTAAGTATCTTCTAATTACCTGTGATTGTGACTTACGACCAGATCCTAAATATCTATCAGCAATTACTTATAAATACCTAACTGTAGAAAATCCTCAGAAGAAATATTTTACAAGTGCAGTATATACTTTAAACAACAATATATGGAGAGTACCAACCTTAATACGAGTACAGTCCTTTATGCTAACTCTTGTAATGCTACATTTATGGACAACTGGTAAGTATGACTATTTACCATTTTTTAAACATACATTTAGTTTAAAAGAGACATTTTCTTCGTATGTAGTAAATTTGAAAACTTTGAAAGATATTCATTACTGGGATCCACAGTTGGGTATAGATGATTCTACATTCTTTTGGAATGCCCTTGTTAGATACAAAGGAGAGTTTCTTGGTGAAGAGGTATATATTCCAACCCATAGTGATGCTGTAGAGAATGAGACTTTGGTGAAATCGTACAAGTCATTCTACAAACAGCAACATAGATGGGGTTGGGGAGTAATTGTTTTTCCTACGACAGTTGCAGCATTACTGTATGATAAAGAGATACCATTTTTTAAAAAAGTGTATGTTATTTTCGGTATGTATAGAACATATATCTTTTTTGCAACAGTAGTATATCTGATGACATTCGGTTTAAGTTTGTTAGGCCTTTTTAGTAAAGATTATCTATTTAGTTCTGCATCTTACAACCTTCCTAATGCAATGAGTTTCCTATTAACAATACTTCTCTTCTGTAACATTTTTATTATCTATTACAGAAGGCAGATTATACCTGTACCTAAAGGTTGGAAGTGGTACAGACACCTATTTGATTTTGTAGAGGTAGCTCTAATCGCTGTACAGATGCTCTCCTTTGGATTTATTCCGTATATACAAGCATATACAGAGATGATGTTTGGTAAAGGCTTTAAGAAGAACTTCTATGCTACAGACAAAGTTAGAATGGAGAAGAAGAAGTCTTAGTGTATTACATGTTTATCTATACTTATTGGCTCTAGTAAGTCAGTACTACCTACTGATACTGTATATATATATTCTCTAGAGGGACTTACTCCAAAATATCTGTACTTCTCTATCTCATCTAATACCTTAGTTTTGTTTTCACCCTCTTGATCAGAGATATACAGAGAGTTCTCTTCTGTATAGTAGATGTAAAGAGAATTAGATAACCAATTTATACTATCCGTGTTATTTACATTCTCTATCTTCTTAGATCCTATCTCTACATTAGGATCGTTGTCTGGATTTAGGAAAGTAAACACACCATATCCTATGTCATTCTTGTATATTAACTTAGTATTATCTGATGAAAACTTAACCAATTTAGATGAGTAGGGCGATATTAAATGATACCTTTTTGTCTTTATGTTATACCAGTATGAAGCTGTATCTGTTAGAATGAATACGCCTTGTCCCTCTTGACTAACTGTAATATCTACTATCGCTCCAACACTCCTTGTACTAGCAGTAGAGTTTGCAAACTCCATATATTTATTTGGAGAATCTTCCTCAATATACTTAGTTATATATTCCTTGTTCTTTTGAAAAAAGAGATCTTGTATTAATACCTTAGGATTCGATCCATCCATCTCCTCCTGTATTAAAACATATGCATAGACTCTCTCTGTTTCATTCTCCTTTGCAGTTTGTATAAGGTAGAAGTATCCCTGTTTGTCAGTACTCCATACATATTTCTTCCCTTTTTCTTTCTTAAGTAAGAGACTTCTACTTAATCTCTCTACATTAAAAGATATTAAGTCTAAATTTGATTCAAATATTAAATGCTTGCTATCCTTAGACCAAGATATTTCATATCCAGAGAAAGGAGAGATATCAATGACCTTAGCCTGCTCAGCAGACACTATCCTAGTAGTATCTAAAATATATGTAGTAGCACTAGTCTCATTTTTAAGTAGTACATATTGACCGTTAGGAGAAGGTAGCAAAGAGAAAGTATTCTCTTCTGGCAAACTAGTGGTAAATATTACCTTAGGATTTGTACTTAGATCCCAGAATGTAGTATCTGTGTTGTATATCCAAAGTTCATATGTAAAGAGAGTATCCTCTTCGTTGTGGGTAGAAGTTAGTATCAATATCCTGTTCTCTTCCTCATTTATCCAGCTATTTACATATCTTTTCCCCTCAAGTGAAGCAATATTAGAACTAACAATATTCTCTTTAATTAACCATGGATATACAGTAGTAGATTTCTCCTCCTTTATACTTACACTCTTTCTCCATTCAAAATATCTATCTTTTTTTACAGAGATATTGTATACTCCTACATTCAAACTAGCACTCTTTGGAGTTCTCCCCTTACTCTTGTCCTCTATGGTAAGGTTTGCTAGAAAAGGGTCAGATTCTACAGTAAGTACTCCCGTTTTTAATACCTGTTGATTAAGAGGATCTATTCTCCAACCATTAGCATAAAGATATATTAATACGGCTCCTGTATATACAATCAGAGTGCTTAGTATGGAAAGAATTTTTATCTTCTTTGAACTGTCCTTGTTCATAGCGATTAAAGTATATCATATATTCAAGTAAAGTAATTTACTCAAAACTTTTTGTAATGATATAATCAAGACATGTTAGGAAAGAAATTAGGTATCGATTTAGGTACTGCAAACTCAATAATATTTGTTCAAGGTGAAGGTATTGCTTTTGTAGAACCTACTGTTGTTGCCATTGATACTAGTAATTACAAGGTAATAGCGGTAGGCTCCGATGCTAAGAGAATGATAGGTAAAACTCCAGATAGTATCATTGCAAGAAGACCGATGAGAAATGGTGTAATTGCAGATTCAAGAGTGACTGAGGCACTACTTAAATATTTTTTGAATAAAGCTTTAGGTAGAGCTAAGTTCTTTAAACCTGATGTGGTAATGAGTGTGCCTGCAGGTATTACAACTGTAGAGCAAAGAGCAGTAATTAAAGCGGCATCTAATGCAGGAGCAAGGCAAGTGACAATGCTTCCAGAACCTCTTCTGGCTTCTTTAGGTGCAGGATTGCCAATTGAAACATCTTCTGGAAATATGATTGTTAACTTAGGGGGAGGTACTGCTGAGATAGCGGTTCTTTCTCTAGATGGTATTGTTGAATATGATTCACTTAGGATAGCGGGTGATGCTATCAACGAGGCAATTATCAACTATATGCGTAAGAAAAAGGGAGTATTAATTGGAGAGCAAACAGCAGAGAACATTAAAATTAGAATTGGGTCTGCAATAGAGGTAAGTAATCCAAGGAGTATGGAGGTAAGGGGTAGGGATGTAGGTGCTGGATTACCTAAGGCAATTAATATTGATTCTAACGATATTGCATATGCAGTAAAGAGGCCTCTGTTGAGTATAATAAATAGTATAAAAGGGGTATTGGAGAAAACTCCTCCAGAACTTTCTGCTGATATAATGGATAGGGGAATGGTAATGAGTGGAGGGACTTCTAAGCTTAGGAATTTAGACAAGCTATTTACAAGAGCGATAGGGGTGCCTGCTCATGTTGCAGATGAGCCTATGTATTGCGTTGTGAAGGGAACAGGTATAGCATTAGAGTTGATGGCTACAGGAGAGAGGGTGTTTACGTTTAATAAGGGTTTAAATTAAAAAAGAGTTTTAATGGTTAATATTTTTTCTAGACCAAAAAAAACGTCAATGAGATTAGAGGAGGTTACTAAGCAGCTCTCACAGCTTAAGATTCCTCTTAGTTATGTATTTACACCGATTAATCTAAAGGTAGAGAAAGAGAAGTTTTTACAATCAGATACATATGAACCACAGTTTCAATACAGGGTTGTTAAGAATCATAATGAAGAGATATTAAAAAATCTTTCATCACTAAAAGAGATTTCTGATGTAGATCCTAGAATTTCAGATTTTTACATTGAGTTAATTGAATCTAAGAGAGATTCTAGTGATTTAATGCATGCAGTGGGTAATAATGATTTGGTATCAGAACTTTCGTACAAGAAATATGGTAAGCCATCTGCACCACTTTTTAGGAATGCTTCTAGGGTTTTGAGAGGTAAGGTAGATTCTTACAAGCTTGTAGATAGGAAGAGAGTTAAAGGAGAGGATTTATTAAAGTATGATGAGATTAAGGATGCATTTCTTGTTGTATTTAAATCTTTTGGATTAGATGATTGGAGTGTTGCTAAGTCAGGTAATATAGCGAAGGGTGGTGCTAAGGTAGGTATTAAGAGAAGGGAGGTGTTTTTAGATCCAGATATAGAGAGGACAAAATTTAAGCTTAAGAAGACATTGGTTCATGAGGTTGGTACTCATGTATTGAGGGCTGTTAATGGTATGAATAGTGGTTTTGAGGCGCTTTCTAAGCCTACACTTCCTAGCTATTTAGATGTAGAGGAGGGTTTAGCTGCTTGGAATGAGTCTGAGATGGGTCTTTTAACTCTTCGTTCACTAAAGGAGAAGGCCGCTCTGTTATGGGCTGTGTATATAGGGGAGAGTCTTACTTTTAGAGAGTTGTATAATAGTTTACTGGGTATATTTCCAAAGTATACTGCTTTCTCTATTACATATAGAGTTAAGCGTGGACTAGGGGATACAAGTTATCATGGTATATTTGCAAAGGATGTTGTTTACTTCAGAGGTTTTAGAAGAGTAAAGAGAAGGTTAGAGAGAGATAAGTCTTTGTATGAGAAATTGTATGCAGGGAAGATTAATTTTAAACAGTGTGAGTGGGTAGATACTGGACTTATTCCTAAGGCAAAGATTGTTCCTAACAAAGATATGTGGGTTCGTATATTTAGAGACGCAGGTCTATAATAGGCTTATAGTTTTGAAGTTTCCCCCTTATTTTGGTATAATTATATATATTGCACATTAACTATTATTAAGGAGGTTTCAAATGCCAGAAGGATTCAAAACGGAAGATGTGTTGTCTGTTTATGTAGACAAATTACTTCCAGGTTCTTCATATGAAGGAATTATGCAACTCTTGGAGTTTATGTATGGGGGAGTATTCTCTCAAAAAGATATGAGTTACATAATTCATAAGTGTGGTGTTTCGTTAGCAAAACAACACCCTTGGGTAAAGGAAATTAAAGTTCCTGAAAACTATTCAGACACACCCGCCCATCTTTGGATGGAGGATATTGTTAAGAAATATGGCGAGACTCATTCAGTCGAGCCTTTGAAAAAAGGAGAGATTATAAGTTAATAGTGCAAGAAGCCTAAGGCATATTTATTGTGTAATACAATTGTTAAAAGTATGTCTTAGGCCTTCTTATTCTTTTTAAAAGCAGTTATTATCTCTTTTGCAATATTATGAGCATTACCACCTGTTTTTTGCTCATACGCTTTAAATCCTGGATGTAAGCTAATCTCCTGTAGTAATGGCTTCTCATTTAAGTGCATAATATCTACTGCTAAGAAATCTGAATCTAACTTCTGTGCAACTTTGGTTGCTAATTCCAATTCCTCCTTAGTAGGATTGTTGTATAGAGAGTATTTCCCTTTGCTTACAGTAATGAAACCTTCCTGTGCTTCTCTTACCCACCCTGTGATAAATTTACTACCTTTTAAGAAGAGTCTCATATCCCTTGGTATATCTGCAAATTGCTGTATAAAAAACCTAGAGTGATTTAAATCTTTTAATACCTCTTGTCTTAGATCATCCTCGTTAGAAAGTTTAAATACATTCTTCTTTATCACCTCTTTACCATTAACACTCTCTAATCTATTAACCCCTGCATACTCTTTCATTATTAAAGGATATGTCTCTAAAACATCTCTATGTGCTAGATAGTTTCCATCTGATCTAAAGTATGTATTGAAGTAGGGGATATCATTTAAAAAACAGAATATTGCTAAAGCTATCTTGTTGTAGTAGGGAAGTTTTTTAATTGCACGACTATTCTGTACTAGTATATTACTATCCGGATTCTTTAAATTGTGATGATCTATGTAATCGATGATGTATCTTTTATAGTGATACTCCATTTCATTATCTAAAGTATGACCTCTGAATATTATATGTGTATATTTCCTAATATCTTCTCTCTTGACCTTAATATTCATCTCTCCATCTATGAATTCAAACTCTAACTCATCGTAGTATGCAAGAGAGTTAGGTATATTCTCTTTTGCTAACTCTTCTACTAATCTTAATGAAGCACTTGGTATTCCATCCTTATTTCCTGTTTCTACTCTCTGTCTTTTATCTAGTATTAAGTAGTGCATATTTATATTATTTTAATTTTATTTATTAACCTCATTCGTTTATACCCTTTCAATATCTGCATAAATTCTCTGTTTTTAGAGTTCTCTTTAGTAATGTAGAGAGTATGAATATGATCAAAACCTAAACCATGTTCAGAAACTTCTGACCAATCTCTGTAATGTAAAATGATTACATCTAGTGAGGCGTTACACTTAATTGCATCTAAAAGATTCTCTCTATCTACACCTTCATTAATTAATAGTCTGTTAATGTAATATTTATCTCCAATTATCTCTCCTACAGACTCATGTTCTTGAATAACTCTTTTCTTTCTTAAAATTGTAGATATATCATCTCTGCTCTGTCCAATTAGTACATATTTTTTACAACTGTTTTGTTCTAGTAGAGCATCAATGAATTTCTCTGCTACATATTCTCTCTGCTTACCTTGAGTAGGGAAGAGATTAAGATATGCCTCTGGCATCATATTTATCTCTAATATTGCTCCATTTTCTTTAGTAAGAGGTTTAGAGATATCTTTACAAAGTATATCTATACCTAGTGCGAATATATGTAGGGATTGTGCAATACTTTCAACTATTAACCTAATCTCTTCTCCAACACTATCTGTAAAATCTTCTGTAGTTCCTCCTTGGCTCATACTAGCAATATTTCTTACAAATATCTGTTCATCTTTTTTAGGTATACTTTCTAGTGTAAGGTTCTTACTCTCTAGTAGGTTTATAAGGGGCTCATCTATAACTATCGGTTTTAATATATGGGATGGATTAGTTATATCTCTTCTTGGATCTCTATTTGTTTCTTCTATTAATTCTTTGATAGTTTGTTTGCCATCTCCTACAATAAATGCAGGTACTCTCTTTGTAGCTATCTCTAACTTACCGTTGATTACAAGAAGTCTGTAATCTTCTCCTTGGACTTGTTCTTGCATCATTATTTTAGCTTGCCATGAAGCTCTTACCTTACTATCTATTACCTTTTTTGCTATTGAGAATGCTCTCTTTGCTTCCTCTACAGTATTTATATTCACAGTCACGCCCTTCCCACCAGTAAGACCAGTGGGTTTTATAACTACTGGCTTAGAGTAATCCTTGAAATTTTTATCTATATCCTTTTCACTCTCTAATATCTCCCATTTTAGAGATGGTAGACCTAATCTCTCTATGAAAAGATTACTAGACCACTTGTCTTTCTGTATCTTATGAGCAAAATATGAATCTTTACTAGATACAATGGAAGCAGTAATATGGGAACCTTTCCCACATCCTAATGTATAGTATCTATTAAATACTCCTACATATCCTTTCTCTATTCCTTCTATTACTTCTTTACCGTGTATTGTAGGAGTTATTTCTAAATTTCTTCTCTGTGCAGCTTCAAGTATAGATATTGAAGACATGGATTTAACTCTTCTAGCAATTATTGTGTCATTGATAAAGTCGAAAGCTTCTTTGTAGGTAATCTCTCTGTTATTAAGTTTCTGAATATATTCCTCTGCTTCTTTCCATATACTTAGAAGTTTAGATTTGATAGTGAGTTGAGCAGGAGAGAGAAGGTACTCTGTAATGAAGATGGGGTGGTATGATGCGATATGGTCTAGTAGTTTGGTAATATCTGAGAGATTATCTCCATCTAAAGGTATCTTGATAGTAGTAAATTGAGATTCTAGATTGATTCCGTGTAGTATTTTAGCCATGTCTTTGTAGAAAAAATTATATAGTTTTAATAATATATTCTAGTATAGGGATAGCTACTTTAACAGATTCTCCTTGATCTACTTTGTAGTGTAGTCTTAATCCTGGATTGTAGTTGATTTCATTTACTCCGCATTTACTAGGCTTAGTTATATCTTTAGCTATGATATCTACTCCTCCAAATTTAGCCCCTATAGCTTTTACTGCAGCAATGGCGATATCTTTATAGTAAGGGTGCACTAGAGTAGAGCACTCTTGTGTAGTACCTCCTGTAGTTAGATTACAGTTATACCTAAGTATTACCTCTTGATTATTATTAGGTATGGAGGATAGCTTTAGTCCTAACTCTGTTAGTCTAAGTTTAACTTCATTATCTATACTGATAGGTAGAAGCAAATTGGCCTTTCTCTCTCTATTTCTCTGTTCTATTAATTTCTTAATACTATCTTTTCCATTTCCCACTACAGAAGGAGCTTTCCTTTTTACTATACCTACAACTCTATCTCCTACAACTAGGAATCTATAGTTTTCGCCCTTTAGAAACTCTTCACCTAGTACCTTGTCTTGATCTTTTGTTTTAGATTTTCTATATGCCTCCTTATATGCCCTTACTACCTCTCTTCTGTTGTGAGGAAGTATACTAACACCACTTCCACCTAACTGTTGAGATGGTTTAATTACTATATGCCTATACTTATTAAAAAAATCCAAAGCATCCTGCTTACTTCTTAGTACTACCTGTTTAGGAATAGGTATATTGGTAGAAGAGAGTACAGCATTAGTTAAATGTTTTCTTTTAGCAATTGTAGTACTAGTTGTATTGGTAAGTGGAGTTGCTGTATTAATGATGAACCAATGTTTACCTTTATACTCAAATCTAGCCATTAGTGCATACTTTACTATCTCATATTTAATACCCAATATATCTGCAGCCTCAATGTAGTAAGCAAGATGTACATTACCTGCAATTTTTAGATATTCACTATATCTCTTCATATATTGTTAAGTAAAATATTAGAAAGTACCACTTGTATCTATTAGGTATCCTGAAAGATCAGACCTGCCAATTATTACAGGTTGAGGTATATCTTGTATATCTATAGAGATGAACTCGGTTATTCGTATTGTATCTGACATCTTTATTACTATCTCAAATACAGGTCTAACCTTTATCTCTCCGTTCTCTACTATCTTTGCTAACCTCTTAATATCTTCATTCTTAGTAATCTCTTTCTCATGTTTATCTATATATTCCTGAGCATCTTTAAAGCTCTCAAACTTAGATGGAATATTAAATTTATTAAACTCCTTTGTTGCATTTAGATATCCAATACGGTTTGCAAGAGCAGAAGAGATTCTAGAAGTAAGAGTTCCTGTATCCATAAAAGCATTTACTATCTCTCTCTTTACATCCTTTCTCTTCTTTATCTTCTCTACATCTACCCCTTTGTTGTATATTGAGATTTTTTCAGTAATATTTAAAACCTTTCTACCACTAATAGCTTCGATACTCTCTTCGATTTCACCTCCAAAAAGATTCTTTGATACCCTGATACCGTGTTTAATACTCTTAATCTTTAAATCTTGTACCTTTTCTAATCTCCATCTAAGTCCAGCTTGGTTAGCAACTTGAATACCCAGTCCTGGTCTAGCATTTATTTCGAATACAACAGGTCCTTTCTCTGCATCTATTGCAATATCCACCCCTATATATCCTAATTTACTAAATTTTTGACACTTAAGTGCAATCTCTAACATCTCATTCCAGTATGGTATCTGAATACCTTTTAGAGATTTGTTCTCTTGTAAATCTATTGTAGAGTCTATTAGTTTGTAAGTATCTGTTCTAAATGCAGAAGCTGGCATATGCATAGAGTAGGTAGTAATTCCAGACTCCATATCTATACCTGTACATATTGCTCCAGAGTGTAAGTTTGCAGTACCGTTAGACTTTTTAGTAGGAAGTCTTAGCATAGCCATAACAGGGACCTGATTAAAACAGATGATTCTAATATCTGGTACACCCTTGTATGAATACTGCTTAAGTAGGGGATCTGTTTTAATTCTCTCCTCTATTATCGCAATATCATTTTTATTACTCATGGAGAATCTTCCATCTAAGATATTCTCTATATGTAATATGATGTCTTTTTTAGTCATAGTAGAACCATTTGGTCGTATCCAAGCCTCTTCTCCTTTTTTCTTACCAAAGAATATTACAATACCATTACCACCTGTTCCCTTGTTCGGTTTAATTACAAAACTTTTAGGTAAACTATCCCAGTCTAAGGATTTTAACTGTCGTTTAGTTCTAATTAACTTGTATACCTCTGGTGTTTGAATTAGTTCTTTTTTAAGAACTCTCTTTGTTATTATCTTGTTGTCAGCTACAGCCTTAGCAGAAGGAGAGTTGTATCTCCTAATATATTCCTGGTTTCTTCTATTCAATCCAAGTATATGTTTATACTTCCTATTAATTAGAGATATCATCTTTGTTTGAGATAGAAAATCTAAAGTAATCTTTTAATCTTAAACCTGTAAACTGACCCAAAAGAATATTAAATATTGTTAAGAGAGGCAATATCCAAAGATTGTTTAAGAGATATCCCGACACTATCTCTCTAGTTATTACAAACCAACCTACAGTAGCAACTAGTATAGTTCCAAAAAGTGTAAGTAGAGATCCCTTAAATGATTTCTTTAGGTATTGTTTGATAAAGAAATCAGAAAGTGCAGCTATGGAGATAAATGCTAGAGGAGGTATATTTACCATATTGTCTAAACCTAGATTAAATCTATCAACTACAATAAAGAGAAGAAGTAGTACCATTGCTAGAATGGTATAGTTTGTTGCTATACGAGTAATGTAGTGCATTCTAATTTTACTTAATATTGAAAAAGAAAATATTGAAGTAAGAATTACTACCGAAGTTATAACTAATCCATACTTTAATCCTGTATATGAGTAGGCTATAGCTAAGATAATTGGTGCATATATTCCGTATGTTTTAGAATCAAATATATATCTAGCTATACCAACTATAGTGGCTAACACACATACCGCTATTAAAAGCTCTAGTACTTTTTCAGATACTCCGTTTTGTAATAACCACTCAGTTAATCTTGATGTTTCAAACATATCTTTGGAATTCAAAAATTAGAACAGTTTCTAATATAATTATACTTTGTATCTATATATATTGTCGAATGTATAGAGTAATATATATTAATTATTAAAAATTATATAAAAATGCAACTAAGAGTTTACACAAAACAACTGTAAGTTGGTGGTTGCAACCTAAGTATTTGATTAATATTTAGCAATTAAATTTAATATATATTTAAAATGAGCTTTAGAAAAAACCTAGAGTATTTAAGGAAGAAAGCAAAACTCTCGCAAGAAGATTTAGCTTTCAAACTTGGTGTCTCAAGACAAGCTGTATCTAAGTGGGAATCAGGTGCTGCATATCCTGAAACAGAAAAAATCATTACAATCTGTTCCCTCTTTGATTGTAACTTAGATGAGCTAATTAAAGAAGATATCTCTGAGTTAAGAAATGAAGAGACAAAGAGATATACATTTAATGATCTAGTTCATGCTATAGAAGATCTTGTTAAGAGAACATCTGAGATGTTTAGTAATATGAGTATTAAGTCTGCTTTTAGATTTCTTTTTGAGTTAGGTATTTTAATCATCCTAATTTTAATGTTAAGAATTCCTTTTGAATATATTACGAATTTAGGAAATGGAATATTCTTTGCGATAGGGGGGACAGTAGGCAAGATATCTTTAGCCTTATGGAGATTTGTTATCGAGGTAGTGTATTTAATAAGTGCTGTAGTATCATTTGTATATATATACAAGATTAGATTTTTGGATAAGGTAGACTCTATTATCCCAGTAGAGAAAGATAAGAAAGAAGAGATTAAAAAGGAGGTTAAGGTAGTAAAGTATGATTTCGGAATTCTCTCTTTGTTAGGTAAGATGATACTTTTTTCTATTAAAGTATTCCTTCTTTTCTTTTCTGCTTTAATAGTTTTTTTGATGTTTATCTCTATTGTTTGTTTAGTAGTTGTAATATCTTGGATGTTTAGTAAGGTCTTTATCTTTAGTGCAATATTATTTTGTCTTACAGCTCTACTATTAGCTGTACTTTTACTTTACGTTATTTACAACTTTATACTAAATAGAAGGAGTAAGTGGGAGAAGGTCTTTATATTTCTCTTAGTATCTATACTAGGGTTTGGTGTTAGTGTTGGAGTAGGGTTTTTGGAGATGAAAGAGTATACATTTACTACTAAGCAACAGGGATTTCTTGTCGAGGATAGAAAGGTGGAGAGTTTTAATATGCAAGATGATTTAATTTCGGCAGTAAACTATATATGGGGAGGTGATATACAATATGTAGAGGATGAGAAACTATCAGACAGTGTTGAAGTTACAGCTATTTACTATGGAGATTTTGTAAAAAGAGAAGATGTTCGTATCGAGAAAGTAAATGGTAATCAAATTATCGCAACAGTAGATAGAATGGAAATTCCTCTATCTCCAGTATACAGAGTATTTTTAAGGGGTCTTAGGGATAAGGTTGTATATGTGGATTATCATAATCTTTTTGATATTCAGAGGATAGAGATACGATCAAGTAAGGGGAATATAAAGAAGTTGGAGAAGAATTTTATAGATTTTAGGAACAATCTGTAAGTCATATTTAAAACAGAAAGACCACCTTTAAGGTGGTCTTGTTCTAATAGCTTTAGTAAATATTTTACTCTAGCTCTACTGTTGCACCAGCTTCTTCAAATTTTGCTTTGAATTCTTCTGCTTCCTCTTTCTTTACAGCTTCTTTAACTGTTTGAGGTGCACTATCTACAAGATCTTTAGCCTCTTTAAGACCTAACTCTGTAATCTCTCTTACAACTTTGATTACACCGATCTTGTTTGCTCCTGCATCCTTAAGAACAATGTTGAAGGAAGTTTTCTCTTCCTCTGCAGGTGCTGCCTCTGCTGGAGCTGCTGCTGCTACTGCAACAGGTGCTGCTGCACTTACTCCAAACTTATCCTCCATTACTTTAACAAGGTCTGCTAGTTCTAAAACGGTCATCTTCTCAACCATTTCTACAACTTTCTGAGCATTTGCTGTTAATGTAGGAAGTGTTTTTGCTTCGTCTGCCATTTTTGTAAGTTAAATAATTTAAATTAAAATATATCTATTTAAGATTTACTCTCTGCGATACCTTTAAGTAGTACTGTTAGACTTCTAACATTGCCAGTAAGGGCATTTACAAAACCGGTAAGTGGAGCGTTCATAGTACCAACAAGTTTAGATAGTAATATCTCTTTAGAAGGGATTTCTGCTAATTGCATTACTCTTTCTGCACTTAGAAACTCTCCTTCATATACACCACTTCTGGGTTCTAAAAGTTCCGTTTCTTTCTGTATTTCTTTAACTAATTTTGCAGGTGTAGTAGGGTCTTGGTCAAAGGTAATGATAGCGGTAGGGCCATCAAAGTCTTGTACTTGTACTGGTTGATTAGTATCTTGTAAAGCTACTTTAAATATACTATTTTTTACTACAGTAAAGTTAGCATCTACATTCTTTAGTTCTATTTTTAGTCCTGTGACTGTAGATGTATCTATTTTATCTGAGTTGACTAATAGATATCCTGCTTTATTCTTGATTAGGTCTTTATACTTTTTAAGTAGTTCTTCTTTTTGCAAACGACTTTTAGACATCGTATGTATAGATTTAATTAATATTGTTGAATTATCATTTTCCTCACATGGATTTATCTTTGTACCATGTTTCTTAGGATAATTACTGAGGCTATTATATATGAATGTTATGTGATTGGTCAAGGATTTATTAGAAGGGAACTATTTATATACTCTATTAAGAGATATATTTGAACTATATATAGCTCCCTTCTTAATCTAATCTACCGAGGTTTTACCACTCTTCATCTTCATATGAACAATCGGGTCTCTTTCCTCCCTTCTCTTTGTCACATCGTATTTTTATAAGGTAATATTTTCCTTTTTTTTGTAATGTAATAAAGGTTAGTCCCATTTTAGTCAGGAAAACGACTTTTCCATTTGGCTTCTGAAGGGTGCCATCGATCTCGTACTTTCTTCTTCCATAGAGAAGGAGATTACCGGCAATTTTGATCTCCTTGCTTTTGTTTGTTTTTGTTTTCTTTAGTTCTAATAGTTCTGTTAGTTCTGTTAGTTCTGTTTCTTCGCAATCAACACAATATTGTTTATATGAACATTGGCACATACAATCTCCTTTTTTATTTTTAATGAACAATGTACAGGTCTCGGTAAACCTGTTAATGAGCCACATTATATATCTATAGGATTAAAAATATCAAGTTAAGAGAGAACAGCATATGATGTAGTAGATACAATCTACTGTTCTCTCTTGTTTTACAAACTTACTGGTTGATAGGCAATAATGAGATGATGTTAGACTCTTCTCTTCTTTCGAAGTGCTACTCGCGTTAGTATCTCTTTTCTCAAAGATGGGACTTCGGATGGTATCTCCTTTTCTATCTTTTTTTTAAATCTTTTTTGATATTTTTCACTGTCCTGTATTGCAGGACAGTCTGCTCCTTTACAAGTTCTTAAATAGCATACACAGCATGGGTATGGTATTTCCACCAGAACCTCCTTCTTTTTTAAAGATCCAGTAAGTTTGTAGGCCTGTATTGTACTCTAAAATGTTTTTTGGGTAAAGAATAAGTTAATAAAAAGACCTCCTTGTGGGGAGGTCTGAATATTCAAAGATTAAAATTATTACTCTGGTTTACTGTATGCTACTTTAAAGCTAGGACCCATTGTTGGAGCAATATGCATTCTATCAAAAGCTTGGTTATATGTTTTACCTAATACATCTTCTACAGCAGATACTGCCGCATGTACATTCTCTACTAATTGATTATCTTCCATATCTAGTTTACCTACTGGAATATGTATAACTCCTGATGCATCACAGGTAAATGTTTGTTTTCCTTTTTTATACTCTTGTACTGCCTTTGTAATATCCTCAGTAACAGTTCCATTTTTAGGATTTGGCATTAAACCCTTAGGACCTAATTCTTTTCCTAATATTGCAATCTTTGGCATTACAGAAGGAGTTGCAATTACAACATCAAATTCAATTTTATTTGCTTTAATATCCTTAACTAGAGAATCCAATCCTACGAAATCTGCTCCTGCATCCTTAGCCTCCTTCTCTTTATCTGGAGTAGTAAGTACTACAATCTTTATATCCTTAGTAGTGCTAGAGTGGGGTAGTGAGAGTGCACCTTTGATAGATTTAGGATCTCTATCCTTTGGTACCTTAATATCAAAGTGTACTTCTAATGTACCGATGAATTTACTGTATGATGCTTTCTTAGCAGCTTTAACAGCATCCTCTACAGTGTAAGAGATACTCCTATCTAAATCTTTAGCTACTTTTATGTATTTTCTTCCTCTTTTCATTCTTTAATATGGTTATACATTATATCTCAGTTTCTACACCCATCTGTCTTGCAGTTCCTACTACTATCTTTGCTGCTTGATCTGGATCTGATGTATTTAAATCTGGCATTTTAATCTCTACAATTCTTTGAATCTGTTCTTTAGAGAGCTTCCCAACCTTCTCTAAGTTAGGTCTTGCTGAACCTTTATTAATCTTCATCTCTCTTCTGATTAATTCTGATGTAGGAGGAGTCTTAGTTATGAATTCAAAGGATCTATCTTCATATATCGTTATTATTACAGGTGTTAAAATACCATTTCCCTCTCTAGTTTGCTCGTTAAATTGTGTACAAAAATCTTGAGTAGAGATTCCGTATGGAGCTAGAGCAGGTCCAATTGGAGGTGCAGGAGTTGCTTGTCCTGCTGGTATTGTAATCTTAATTATCTTTTTTATTTCTTTTGCCATATCTAGTTATTCAAATATATTAAAGTTTATTAACTTGAGAGAAATCTAGTTCTACTGGAGCCTCTCTACCTAAGAAAGAGATGAGGACTTTTATCTTTCCCTTAGTATTATCTATATGTTCTACACTACCAATGAAACCAGCAAATGCTCCATCAACGATTTTAACAGCCTCACCAACACTAAATGAGCTCTGATATGAAGGTTGTTCTACCTCCATGAACTTCATGATGGCTTTTACCTCTGCTTCTGGTAATGGTCTTGGATATCTATCTGTTTTAACAAATCCTCTTACACCTTCCGTATTCTTTACAATATCCCATGTATGTTCATTTAACTCCATCTTAATTAATACATACCCAGGAAAAAGTTTATCCTCTTTTACATCTTGTTTACCTTTCTTAACAAAGATTTTCTTCTGAACAGGAATCAAAAGCTCTTCAATCTTGTCTTGTAATCCAGTTGCCTCTATTCTCTGTTGTAATTCTTTTTTTATACTATTCTCATATCCAGTTCTGATATTTAAAACATACCATTTTGCCTTTGGATTTGATTTTTTTACTTCCTTAGCCATTCCTAAGTTAAAAATTTAATATTAAATTACTTACTACTTCTTTATCACCTCCTAACCATAGGTCTCTTAGCCAGAAAAATACCATATCTATACCTAGAATTAGTAAAGCGATTATACCACAAAGAACAACAGTATATATGGTTAATCGTGCCAATTGAGATATGGTTGGCCACTCTGTTTGTTTAAGTTCAGTTATTATATTTCTAATAATTTTCATAATTGTATATATCTACAGGCCCACTCCGACTCGAACGGAGAACTATGGTTTTGGAGACCACTGTTTTACCAATTGAAACTATGGGCCCTTATTTATAAAACAGCTTATTTAACTTTAGTCTCCTTATGTAATGTATGTTTTTTGCATAGAGGACAGTATCTGTTTCTCTCTATCTTTTCTTTAACATTTTTAGTTTTGTAAAAAGTACCATTTATACTCTCACATACAGTACATTTCAATGCTATTATATCTCTTTTTACCTTAGCCATATTCTTTGAGAACCGAATTAATAATTAAGATATTATGGGAAATACAAAGTATTATATGTAAATATTTACAGTAGGTCAAATGGCTTTAGGCATAAATGTTTACATAGGTTTCTTCTATCATGTTTCTTTCTATGCTATTATTTAATATATTTAAACTTTTATCTGGTTTATGTATGGAGAAAGGAAGGGAGGGCTTAAGTATGGATGAAGCTGTGGAGGTGGTAAAGAATACTATGGATCGGGTACCTGAAATTGATAGGAGAGAGTTTTTGAAGGGGTCTGCTTTTGTAATTGGAGTGGCAGTCCTTTCAGCTTGTGGTATTAATTTAGAAGAGTTAGGGGAAGAAGGAGATGTAAATACACAGCCTGAAATTGTTCCAGATATTCCAAAAGAAGATGTTAGTGAGCCTGTGCTAGAGGGAATAGAGGCAGAGTACGCAGAGTGGGGATATACCTTGGTTAAAGAGCCTTTTAAGTTAGATACAAGTAAATTTGTATTAGGTGCTCCTAATTTTAATACAGCTCTTTCCGAAGGATTTAACTTTGGTCCAATTAATGAAGAGGGTAAGTCATATACATTGCAGTATGGTGATGAGAGTAGGGTGGTTACATATTTGCACTACACAGGGCAGAAGCCTCCAGTTGTTGGTGAGATATTGCCTTTGATATATAAATTGCCAGAGGGTGCTAAACAGAAGGGTTTAAAGGTTGCTCCTTATGCAATCTCTAATCCAGAGAATGTTTCTGAGAATGTAGTATTTGATTCTGAATCAGAATACTACATTATTCCTATTATCACTTCAGGTTCTAATAGTGGGGTAGTTCCTGTAACTAGTAATGGAGAGATAGTGAATTCATATTATAAAGCTTTTGAGATAAAGGTAGATCCTGTATCTCAAAATCCTGAAGGTTATACTTCTTGGGCACTACTTAGACAGAACAATGAGAAGATCATTGTCGAGGGTGTTGTAAACAATACTGATGCAAAAATGTATGTTGATTTCAGAAATGCTCCTCAGGAGATTATAGATATATATTCTTAAAAGAGAGCTGGATCTGAGAGTCGAACTCAGGACCTCATTCTTACCATGAATGTGCTCTAACCAACTGAGCTAATCCAGCATAGAAAGGATTATACTAACAAACTAAGTATTTAACAATTTTAATCTCTTCTACTTCTCTTTAAGAGTTGCAGTTCTTTTTAGGAACAGAATCCAAAGAGGTATAGTTAATGCAACAAGAGCGAGTGCTAATGCTGGAGCTTCAGGTGTAGAGGAAAGAATTTCTTTATTAGTAGAGAGTATATAGTTGGTTAATTGGTATGTTGCAATTGGGATTGTGATTAATCCGATTACACTATAAACGATTAATGATACAAAGAGATATACCTTGTTTAACCATAGGTATCTATCCTTACTCTTAATTCTAGAGAGTGCAAATTGATGCATAGCAAAGAGTATTACCATAGATACGAATACAGTTATTCCATTTATTAAATCAGTTTTCTGTATCTCTGTATCAAAGCAGTAAGTAGAACCTTTGTATACAACTGGTTCTCCTGTATGACATTCTTTAAACTCTTCTGGTTTTAGAGTAGGATCATACAGTTTTGCATCTTCAAAGACTTCTGCTTGATAGAGAGAGTATGAGAAGGGTACATCAAATTTGTATGATAGAGCTGCTCTAATAGCGATTGTAGCACCAACAATTCCAATAATCATAGATAAAAAGAGTATTAGGTATAGATATGTTTGAAAGAGTAGTCTAGTTGTTACTTTGAATTCTCCTGCTTTACTACTTTCTTTTGCTTTTATAGATTGAACTATAATATACACAATAGCACCAACTACAGTAGCACCCACAACTGTTGTAGTTATCATAATGATAAGTCCTAACATATCGCTCATAGAGAGTTCTTTTTAATTTATATATTAAAAAGTATACACAAGAGGAAAAATATTTTAACAGTATAGAGAGTGCAGGGAACTGGATTTGAACCAGTGAATCCCGAAGGAGTCGGTTTTACAGACCGATGCGTTTGACCGCTCCGCCATCCCTGCACATTGGAGCCGAAGGAGAGATTCGAACTCTCGACCTATTGTTTACAAAACAATTGCTCTGACCAACTGAGCTACTTCGGCCTTTACAATCGCAAGTTTAATATATACTGAAAATATAGTCAATAAAAAAGCCCAGTCGGAGAGGGATCATAGAGCTCAAACCGATTAGGTGGATATCCTCAACTTAAACCCAAGGGTCTAAGCGATTTTGGAAATCCGAGCTCTTGCTTGTAGAGCTATGAAACCTCTTTACCCAACCAGGCCATTCATATTCTACAATATTTAGAAGAGGGTGTACAGATTATATATTACTGCTTAACAACGATATTTCTTAAAACCCTAATATTTTTAGTAAAGTGGAGAGAGTATTACTGATGAAAGAGAAAAGAAGCTTAGAGATTGGTGAGAAAGGGAGAATAATAATCAGTATTAAAATTATGGAGTATCTCTCTAATAGCTCCCAGTAGTATCTAAGCTTAGGAGGAAGTATTGCTCTAACAATTTTATGACCATCTAAAGGAGGTATCGGTATTAAATTAAATACAGCGAGTGCGATATTAATAGTGGCAAATGAGTATAGTAAGAATACTATAAGAGGGCTTGTGTTGGATGGTAGTACCATATGTAGTAGACCTGTAAGTAATGCTAGTAAAAGGTTAGATAGTGGACCTGCAAGTGCTACGATTGCTGTGTGGAGTTCTCTTTTTGTAAAATTATACTCATTTATTGGAACAGGTTTGCTCCAACCAAATCTAAAAAGAATCATAAATATTGCCCCTATTGGATCTATATGCTTTAGAGGATTAAGTGTTAATCTACCTTCTGCCTTAGCTGTTGCATCTCCTAACTTGTAAGCAGTATATGCATGAGCATACTCATGTACTGTTGCAGCTACCAATATTGATGGTATCGCTACCATTATCCAATACATATATTCAGTTATCCAAGAAAAATCTATCATAATCTTGATAAAAAGGAATCTTTTTGATAATATCACTTAGGTTCTAATTCTTCAATTAAGAAAGATATGGCAAAAGTTTGTGAATTGTGTGGAAAATCTACAACTGCTGGAAAAAGTATTCAGCATCATCACGCTATCAAGTGGCGATATCGAGCACCTAAGAGTACTCGTGCATTTAAACCTAATCTAAGAAAGATTAAGGTTGATTTGGATGGAAAAGTGCAGAGTATATATACCTGTATGAAGTGCTACAAAAGGCTTCAGAAAGATTCAGAGTAGGTATTGTAAAAATTTCCTCGTATTGAGTAAATATTAGTGATAGAATCATTTAAATAAAGTGACTTGTTTTTTTATGTCTATTTTTAACTCAATTTGGGAACTGTTTACATATGATTTAGGTATAGATTTGGGGACAGCCAATACCATGGTTTACCTAAGAGGAGAAGGTATTGTTGTTTCTGAACCATCAGTTGTTGCTGTCGAGAAAAAGAGTAAGATGGTACTTGCTGTAGGTCAAGAAGCAAGAGAGATGATAGGGAGAACGCCAGCTAATATTGTTGCAGTAAGACCACTGAAGGATGGAGTAGTTTCTGATTTTGATACTACACAGGCCATGATATATCATTTCATACGTAGTGCGCATAAAAACTACATTAAAGGTTTTAAGATTCCAAGACCAAGAGTTGTTGTAGGTGTCCCTTCTTCTGTATCAGAGGTAGAGAGACAAGCTGTAATAGATGCAGCAAAAACTGCGGGAGCAAGAGACGTCTTCATTGTGGAAGAATCTATGGCAGCTGCAATTGGGGTAGGATTACCGATAGAGGATGCTTCAGGTAGTATGATAGTGGATATTGGAGGTGGTACTACTGGAATAGCGATTCTTTCATTAGGAGATATTGTTGTAGATAATACAGTTAGGATAGCTGGTGATGAGATAACGCAGGATATCATTAACTATGTTAGAGATAAGTATAATATTTTGATAGGTGATAGGACTGCAGAAGATATTAAGATAGAGATAGGTTCTGCTTCTCCTCTTAAAGATGAGAAAGAGGTTGAATTACAAGGTAGAGATCTTTTAACTGGTCTTCCTAAGTCTATCAACTTTAGTAGTATTGAAGCTCGTGAAGCAATTATGGTCTCACTAGGACAGATAACTGAGGCAGTAAAAGATGCAATAGAGGATACACCTCCAGAACTTCTTAAAGATATTTTTAATGATGGTGTGTATGTAGCAGGAGGTGGTGCACTCATTAAAGGATTAGATAAATATTGGGAGGAGGAGCTTAATATTCCAATTAAGATAGTTGATGATCCTCTCTCTGCAGTTGCTAGGGGAACTGCATCTATGTTAGATCATATAGATTTACTTCAGAAGGTACAGAAATCTTGGGAAGAACTTATTTAACTCTCTATACCTAGATGTTTAAAGAGATATCTAAAAGAAAAATAGTACAACCTTTTCTGTTTCTCTTGTTAGGTTTTTTCTTTCTCTTTCTAAGTAAGTTTAGTTTACTTGATACTGTTCGTTTTGCATTCTCATATATATTTGAACCATTTTCATCTGTAGCACATGAGTGGCAAGGGTCTGTTACTAATTGGGGCTCTCTTCTTCTAGATGCATCTTCATATATTGAGGAGAATAGGGAGCTTAAAGAGGAGATATTAGAGATAAGGAGTAGTCAGAGTAATATACTTAATGTAGAAGAGTATGAGATTTTAAAAAAACAGAAAGGAATTATACGAGGGGAAGATAGGTATGTTTTAGCCAAGGTATTGGGTCATTCAGATCATGGAGAGATATTTTTAAATGTTGGTATAGATGATGGTGTTAAAGAGGGAGATATTGTTTCTTTAGGGAATGTTTTTCTAGGTATTGTTTCTACTGCTGATAAAGAGGGGGCATTGGTAAAACTTCCGATTAGTAGAGATAGTAGTTTTGAAGTAGCAATTCTTCCTGCTACTGTAGAAAAAACAGTTGTTTTAGATGGATATATTAAATCTAAAGGTGTAATTACAGGTAATTTAGATGGAATAAGGGTAGAGAATATAGGTATTAACTCTGAAGTAGTAGATGGTGATATTGTGATTTTAAGAGATGAGCGCGTAGGAGAGATTCTTGTAGTAGGTAGGGTAATTGGTCTTTCAAAAAATCCTGCTTCTACATCTAAAACAGGTTTTGTATCTCCTATATATGATTTTGTTAATTTAATATCTGTATTTGTTAAAGTAGATTAATATGATAGAGATATTGCTTGGTACAGTAGGTATATTTGGAGTAGTCTTTCTAGAACATTTCTTCTGGGGTATCTCTGGTCTCTCAATATTTTTTCTTTTAGCAGTAAATACATGGGGTAGAATAGATTCGAGAGTTTTTGCTGTCTTTGGAATTCTTACCTCTTTAGCACTAGATGTGGTAGCACATCAGCCTCTCGGTTTTCATCTTGTAATGTTAGGTATACTTCTGCTTCTTTACTCTGTAATTAGCAATTTTGCTCAACTGGAGGGTAGAGTTAGTAGATATGTAGGGCTTTTCTTACTGTTTCTTTCTCTCTACTTTTTAGATTTAATCGTGCTTTCTTTGGTAAGTAGTAGTACATTTCCTCTTTTTACCTCAAATATTGTATTAAAGATTTTACTTAATACAGTAATTTCTACAGTAATATGCTTTGTAATAGATTTACTGTTTTCTGGCTTTAGAGAAGGTAAAGGGTTTGAAAAGATTAGATTAAAGTAAAAATATATGGAGATAAAGGTAGATAAAAAATTAAAAGAGAAAAGACTTACTCCTTCATCATCTAAATGGAGTGGTAGTAAAGGTGTTCCTTCTTTAAAAGAGAGATTTAAGAGAGAGTTAAAGAGAGGGTCTAAGATTTTAGATGTTTCTCCTTGGAACTTAATTTATGCATTTTTACTCTTCTTTGTTTTCTTCGGAATATTAATTAGTAGTATTGCTCAGTTGCAGATAATTGAGGGGAGTGAGATGGCTATGAGGTCTGAGAGAAATAAGGTGAGGATTAGTAAGGTAATGGCTCCTAGAGGAATTATCTTTGATGCAGATGGTACTAAATTGGTAGAAAACCTTCCCTCTATGAACCTTTACCTTTCGCTAGAGCCATATTTGGATAAGAAGGGGGAGCTAGATAGTGAGAAATTAGAAGAGTCGCTAGATACCCTCGGGGGTATACTTGGAGATAGCTGGAAGAAGAGCGGATCTAGTGAAAACGAGGTGTATGATTCTCTTCTGGATAGAGTATATTCAATATATTCATCATCACCATACTTTAGAAAGATATTAATTGCTCAAGATTTGGATAATGAGATGGTTATTAAAATTAAAGCTAGATTTACAGATATATTAGGTTTGGATATAGATAATGGGAATAAAAGAAGATATATATATGATGAATACTTTACTCATATCTTAGGGTATACAGGAGAAGCATCTAAAGCAGATATTGAGAAGTTCGAGTCAGTAGAGAGTGGAGATATTGTAGGTAAAACAGGAGTAGAGAGATATTACAATGAGCAGTTTCAAGGTGAGCATGGACAATTAGCACAAGAGATAGATGTTTTTGGTAGATCTGTTTCTGAAAAACCTTACCTTCTTAAAGAGGTTGTTGCAGGTAAAAATCTCTACCTTACTGTTAAGAAGGATATGCAGACTAAATTGTATGACCTTCTTGCAGAAGCTGTAGGAAGAGTAGGTGCTGCGGGAGGAGCAGGAGTTATTGAAGATGTTAGAAATGGAGAGATATTAGCCATTGTTAGCTATCCTGGATATGATGGTAATCTCTTTGTAGGTGGAATATCTCAAAGTGATTACTCTAGTTTGTTAAACAACAAACTTAATCCACTACTTAATCGTGCTCTTGCTGCTCAGATACCTCCAGGTTCTACATTCAAAACATTAGTTGCTGTAGGTGGATTGGATGCTAAGGTGATAACAAGAAACACAATATATGTTAGTAGAGCAGGATATTCCTTTTCTAATGGAGCACCATTTCAAGAGTTTAGAAAAAGTGTATACGGTCCTTTAAATGTAGTAGATGCACTCTCTGTTTCATCTAATATATATTTCTGTGAGCTAATTAGAAAATGGGATATGAATGAGTTAGTCCCATATCTAGAGAAATTTGGTATAGGGAAGTATACAGGTATAGATATTCCTGGAGAAGCTCCTGGTAGAATGCCCTCTCCAGAAAACAAAATTAAGTTAGCTAATACAAGTAGTCCGTGGTTAGAACCGATATGGTATCCGGAAGGAGACTCCTGTAATGCAGTAATTGGACAAGGTATTACTCTTGTAACTCCAATTCAAATGTCTAACTGGATGGCAGCAATAGCTAACGGTGGTACTTTGTATACCCCTCATGTAGCAAAGAAATTTGTAGATGAGAAAGGCTTTGAATATCCAGTAGAACCTACAGTTCTTTCCAATACGGGCGTATCCAAAGAAGTATTAGATATCGTCAAAAGAGGTATGTGGGGTACAGTAAATAGCTCAAGAGGAATAGTGAGTTCTCTTTCAAATGTGGGTACCTCTGTTGCAGCAAAAACAGGAACTGCAGAGTTCGGTAAGGTTAACGAGAAAGGTGTGTATGAAGATACTCACGCTTGGGTTGCAGGTTTCTTCCCGTATGAAAATCCTAGATATTCATTCTCAATATTTTTAGAAGACGGAGGTATGAGCAGTAACGCTTCCAAAGTAATGAGAGAGATGATTATCTGGATGGTAAACAACGGATTTGTTGATTAAGAAAAATGTAAGAAAAAGATAGTAGTATATATATGAGAGGGTTTGACATATATTTAAACATTGTGTATTTTTAGCTTCTGTATGGCAAAAGTTAAAAACAATTACAAAAATTTACTGATAGTGGAGTCTCCTGCTAAGGCAAAGACCATTAGTAAATTCTTGGGAGATGATTACAAGGTGATGGCGACTGTAGGGCATGTAATTGATCTGCCTAAGAGTAAACTAGGTGTTGATGTAGAGAATGAATATGAGCCTCAGTTTGAAACTATCTACGGTAAAGGAAAGATATTGAAGGAGCTTAAGGCCGCACTTCCTAAAGATGGGCAGGTATATCTAGCTATGGACCCAGACAGAGAGGGAGAAGCTATTGCGTGGCATGTTAAGAATTTTCTTAAAGTTCCTAATGTAAAGAGGGCTACCTTCCATGAGATTACCAAAGAAGCTGTTCAAGAAGCTCTAGAGTCTAGCTCTGTTGTAAATGAGAATTTAGTTGAAGCTCAGAAGGCAAGAAGGGTGTTGGATAGGTTGGTTGGATACAAGATATCTGAACTACTTTGGAAGAAGATCTGGTACGGTCTTTCAGCTGGTCGAGTACAGTCTACTGCTTTGCGATTAATTGTAGAGAGAGAAGAAGAGAGAGAGAGTTTTGTTCCAAAAGAGTACTGGGAGTTTTTTGTTGATGTAGTAAAAGATAGTGAGAAGTTAAGAATTAAACTAGTTAAAAAAGATTCTAAAAAATATATTCCTAAAACAGGTAAAGAAGTAAATACTCTAAAAGAACTGTTAGGAGAGAGTAGGTATGTAGTTGTGGATATTACTAAGAAGGAGCAGAAGAAGAATCCATATCCTCCATATACAACATCTACACTACAACAGTCAGCAAACAATGTACTAGGGTACTCTGCAAAAAGAACAATGGCATTAGCTCAAACCCTCTATCAAGCAGGATATATTACATATATGAGAACAGATTCTGTGTCGCTTTCTAAGAAAGCCATTGGTCAAATACGAGATGTGATATTAAAAAAATACGGTAGGGAGTATCTGCCAGAATCAGCTAGATATTACAGAACCAAAAGTAAGAATGCCCAAGAGGCTCATGAGGCCATTAGACCTACAGATTTCAATATCTCTAAGAGTGAAATAGAGAGAAAGTTTGGTACCTTTGAAGCAAAGATATATGACTTGATATGGAAAAGAGCAATATCGTCTCAGATGAATGAAAAGAGAGTAGAGAGTCTAGTTGTATATTTTGAACCAGAGGAAAAATTAAAAAATATATATACATTCTCAGTAACAGCACAGAAAGTTCTCTTTGATGGATACAGAGTTGTATATGGAAGTAGTAAAGAGGATGAGCTGTTGCAAGAGATTAGTGGTATTGCTAAAGGAGAGATATTTGATAGGGAAAGATTTGTTACAGAACAAAAATTTACACAACCTAGGGCTAGATATACTGAGGCTTCTCTTGTTAAGAAATTAGAGGAGTTGGGTATTGGAAGACCTTCTACATATGCCACTATCATCAGTACAATACAGGCTCGTGACTATGTTTCTAAAGATGGAAAATATCTCTTCCCTAATGATATCGGTAGGGTAGTTACACATTTCCTTAAAAGTAATTTTAAGGACTTGGTAGATTACAAATATACTGCCTCTGTAGAAGAGAGGTTGGATAAAATAGCGAGTGGTACTGTTAAATATGTTCCTTTCATTGATAAGGAGTACAAGCCTTTAATGGCAAGTATAGAGAGTGCAGATAGTAATGTTAAAAAAGAAGATGTAGTGATATTAGAGAAATCTAATGAGAAATGTACTGAGTGTGGCTCAGACATGGTAGTAAAATTAGGAAGGTATGGGAAGTTTCTTAGCTGTAGTAAATTTCCAGAGTGCAAAGGTATGAAAGATCTAAGTGGAGGAGAGGAGAATTTAGATTTTAAGAAATATGCAAGACCTAAAGAGTGTCCTGAGTGTAGTTCAGCATTGGTACTCAAAAACAGTAAATACGGTAAGTTCTGGGCATGTGAGAGATATCCAGAGTGTAAGGGGACACTCCCTCTTCTTCTGAATGAAGTTTGTCCAGAGTGTGGTAAGAATCTTGTAGAGAGAAGAAGTAAATGGGGTAAGACTTTCGTGGGGTGTAGTGGATATCCAGGATGTAAATATATTAAAAAGAGGTAAGAATTTTTTAATTCTTGCTCTGTACAATATATCTATGCTACCAAGAGAAAAATTTTTGCTTAAGGGAGTAGATGCACTCTCAGATATTGAATTAATTGAGATATTAGTAGGTAGTGGTGTTAAAGGAGAGAGTTTTCAAAAGATATCAAGAAGAATATTAAGTACAGTAAAGGGTGAATTTGAAAACGAAGAATCTAATCTATTCAAATCTCTACTTAATATTCGTGGTGTAGGCTCTGTTGTCGCTATGAGAATACTAAGTGGTATGGAGTTAGGTAGAAGAATATATGGGGTTTTTAATGATGAGGTAGTTAGAATTACAAATGCTTCTGAAGCGTATGAGATATTCAAAGATATGGCTAAACTGAAAAGAGAACGAGTGGATATACTCTGTCTTAATTCTAGATTTGAGAAGATATTAAGAGAGACTGTTGCTTTGGGAAGTGTTAATAGGGCGAATATTTTACCTAGAGATATTCTCTATCCAGCTCTCATCTCCAATTCTTCTTTTGTACTAATGGCACACAATCATCCATCAGGAGAGTCTAGTCCTAGTAGAGAAGATATTGAGCTTACAAAAAGAATTAACGATTCTTTAGAGTTAGTAGGGATACAGTTGCTAGACCATATTGTAATTGGTAGTAATGATTGGCACTCGATAGATATATCTGGTTGAAAAATAACTAAGATGGATATATAATCAGAGTCGTATTTAATATATCTCACATATCTTTGGTATTTCCTGGATGAGAATATTCTCTCCACAAAGATAGGTGTTAAAAGGAAAAAGTATGGAAAAAGAAAAGAAAGTCTCTAAAAAGGATACTACTCCTAAGGCAAAGACTAAAAAGAAAGACCTTAAAGTAGAAATTCCAGAACTATTAACATTCCTCCAAGCAGGAGCTCACTTTGGGCATAAAAAGAGCGCATGGAATCCAAAAATGAACAAGTTTATCTACGAAACTAGAAACGGTGTTCATATTATCGATCTTGTTAAATCAAGAAAACTTCTAACAACAGCCTTGGAGATTTTAAATGAAGAAGTAGACAAAGGTAATATCTTAATCATTGGAACTAAAGGACAAGCTGCTGGATTAGTAGAGAAGATGTCTAAAGAATCGGGAACATTCTACATTACCAAGAGATGGCCAGGAGGGCTCTTTACTAACTTTGATTGTATTAAAAAGAGTATTCAATCTCTAGTTAGAATGGAAGAAGAGTTAGCATCAGGTGGTCAAGATTTGGTTAAGAAAGAGATTCTTCAGATGCAAAATGATGTAGCAAGATTAAATAGTGTGTATGAAGGTCTAAAGTTTATGGATGAACTACCTAGGATTTTGATAGTGATAGATAGTAAGGTAGAGAAGAACGCTATTAAAGAAGCTCGTATAGTGGGAGTACCAATTGTAGCATTAATAGATACAAACTGTGATCCAGATTTAATAGATTATCCAATTCCAGCAAATGATGACTCTATTAAAAGTATCTCCCTCTTTATATCTCTTTTTGGTGAAATCATTAAATCAGGTAAAAAGTCAGAATCATTAAGAGCATTAAGAAAAAATCATGAAGCAAATCTTGCAAACCTTAGAGCAAAGTACTTGGAAGAGAAAGAGAGAGAAGAGAAGATGGAAGAGGAAGAGAGACTAAGAATGAAAGCCATGAGAGAAGGAAAGACATATGTACAAACTTCAGGTGTAGTAAGAGTTGTTAAGAAAGAGAAGAATATGGAAGAAGAGTATGCAGCTGCAGAGGCAGTTAAGGCGGAGATTAGTTCTAAAAAAATCGAAGAGTTAGGACTCTCTGCTAGAGTAGAGAAAGCATTAGTGGAAGGTGGTATTAGTAAAGTAGAAGATTTGCTTGGTAAAGATAAAGAAGAGCTGCTAAGTATTAAAGGTATCGGTCCTAAGGCTGCAGAAGAGATATTAAAAGCTATTAAATAATTTTGAATATATTAGGAATATGAGTATATCAGTAGAGGATATTAAATTACTTAGAGCAAAAACATCTGCAGGGATGGTTCTTTGTAAAGAAGCATTAGAAAAGAGTAATGGAGATATGCAGAAAGCAGTGGAGTATATAAATAGTAAGAGTGATGTAATTACAAGACTACATAACCTTACTGGAGCTAAAATAGGGCATTGCAAACTTGTACTGGAGGAAACGGGTAGTGATTTTGAGAAAGCAGTAGAGTTAATTAAAGAGAGGGGATGGGATGAGCCGATAGAGCCAGAGGGTGAGGAAAAGAAGGGAGAGGGAGTTATAGATGTATATCTGCATGGTAAAGAGCAAAAGTTGGTAGCATTGGTAGAGGTTTCCTGTAAGACAGATTTTGTAGCTAGAAATGAAGACTTTAGATCTTTTGTTCATGAGATTGTACTCCAGATTGCTGCTATGAAGCCTCAATATATTTCAAAAGATGATATCTCTTCTAAGAAACTAGATGAGTTAAAAGATGTATTTGAGAAAGAGGCTAAATCTGATGGTAAGCCTTCTAATATGTTAGAGAAGATAGTAGAGGGTAAGATGAATAAGTATGTAGAGGAGAACTGTTTACTAGAGCAGAAATGGTTTAAGGATGAGAGTAAGAAGATTCAGAATCTACTTGAAGAAGCAATTACCAAATTAGGAGAGCCTATCGAAGTTAAAAGAATGCTAGTTTGGGAATTTGGGAAGTAAATTTCTAGCTGTTTGATAGTACAAGTAAGATATTTTCACCTTGGGTGTTTTGGTAAGGGTATATAGTGTGATTACCCCAGTTTATCTTCTTCGTTCTTCTTTTTATCAACTCAATTCCTTCAGATGAGTATATATACGGTATCATAAATGTATACCTAGAATTAAATGATGTACGAGCTACTTTTACCTGTCCAGTCACCTTGTCTTCAACCCCTATCCTTACTATTGGTATATCTTTTAATCGTTTTCTGTCATTTGGTAGATGTAGTACTTCTTCCATATCTTTAACTTTATTCGATACAGCTTTTAGAAGAGTTGAGGGGCATCTAAGTAGTTCTAAACTAGTAATGTTTCTGTTTCCGTCAAATGATGGATATATTAATATCCTACTTTCCTCATCTCTTGGATCAGGTAGAGAGTGCCTTGCAGCGTGTACAAAAGGCTCTGTTTTGTAGTAGTCTCCATATTCACCTATTAAATTTATAAGAGATTCATTATTTTTATCTCCCTCAGTTACAATTATCTCTGGTTGAAGTTGTTCAAATATATGAGTGTAATCAATATAGGATATGTCTGTGTTCTCATACTCAGCATTTAGTCTTTTCGTTAACTCTCCTGCCTCTGCAGGAATCTCTGTTTCTCGTATGTTTGCCTCTAGCATATATATTTCCTCTATAAGTTATCCCTGTATTATCCTTCTTTAGTAGGTTGTAAGTCAAGCATATTGAGATTTTAGTCTTTTTAGAATATTATGTATCATAATTTGAATAGTAAAAAATATGGATATTAATATATTTAAAACAAATATTCAGAAGTGTATAGATAACCTAGTAGAAGACCTCTCTCAGATTAGAACAGGGCGAGCTACTCCAGAGTTAATTCAAGATATTAATGTTAAAGCATACGGAACAGAAGCCCCTTTGAAAAACTATGCCACTATTAATATCTCAGATACTCGTTCTCTTCTTGTAACACCTTGGGACAAAGGTATAGTAGATAGTATTGTTAGTGGTATATCTACTTCTAACTTAGGTTTTAGTGCATCAGTAGAGGGTGATCATATTAGAGTTAGTATTCCAGAGTTAACCGAAGAGAGAAGAAAAGAATATGTAAAGGTAATGAAGGATAGAATAGAGGATGCTAGAATTGCTGTTAGACAGGTTAGACAGAAATTTATGAAAGATATTGATGATTCTTTAGGTTCTGGATTTTCAGAAGATGATGCAGATAGATTAAGAGAAGAAGGAGAGAAGGTTGTTAAGGATGCAAATGGTAAAATAGAGGAGATAAAGGATAATAAAGAGAAAGACCTTATGTCATTTTAACCATTTTTACTATGACCATATTAGTAAACATACTTCTTCTTCTTTTAGTAATTAGTCTTCTTACCTTCATACATGAGTTAGGTCATTTCTTAGCTGCTAAGATAGTAGGTGCTAAGGTCTTTGACTTCTCTGTGGGTTTCGGTCCTAAAATATTCTCAAAGAGAATAGGGGATACTACATACAACTTAAGAGTTTTACCATTCGGTGGTTTTGTAAAGATATTAGGAGATGGAGATCCTACTGAAAAGAAAGAGGATTTAAAGGATAAAGGTAATCTTAAAAACAAGAGTAAGCTATCTCAGATATTTGTAATGCTTGCAGGAGTATCTATGAATATGCTCTTGGCAGTAGTTTTGTATACCGTCTTTCTCTCTTCTTCTGCTTGGAGACTAAATATTACTAGTGAGTACAAAGATTTTGATGCTACAGGAGCAGATGTCAAAATAGAGAGAGTTTCAGATCTACCATATGAACTACTAAAAGAGGGAGGTGCTGTAGAGTCAGGTATGTATGAAAAAGGATATATCAAGAGTGTTAATGGAGAGAGTATAGATGGGTTTGTAGAGTTTAAAGAGTATCTTTCTAACTTTAAAGAGAAGGTTGTTGATTTAGAGGTGTGTAGTGAAGATTTAGCAAGATGTGAGATATTCCCTACATCTGTAGATAAAGATGGTAGGGTAGGTATGTATATTGGAGAGAATTATTCTGTGTTTATAGATTATTCAAACAACAAGATATTTTCTGGTTTTGCACATAGTGTAAATGTACTTAGGTTAACAGGTAAGGTATTAGGTACTCTTCTTTCACAAGCAAGGCAGAGTGGTGACTATTCTACTCTTTCAAATACAGTTAGTGGTCCTGTGGGTATATATTTTGTAGTAGACTATTTTAAAACGTTAGGTATATTTGTATTTTTAGGAATAATTGCAGATCTTTCTCTTTCATTAGCAATAATTAATCTTTTCCCTATACCTGCATTAGATGGGGGTAGGGCTATGATATTGTTAATAGAGAGTATTGTTAGGAGGGATTTAAATGAGAAGGTAGAGAGTATAATTATTAATATTAGTTTTGTTTTCTTAATTCTTCTAATTATCGCTATTATGTTTAAAGATATTTTTAATATAAAAGAATTGCAGAGTTGGTTTAGATAGTATATCTTTTAAGTAAGAATATTTATTTACTGCTCTAATGGCTATAAGATTAAATAAAACAACAAAGATAATACTTGCAATAGTAATATTAATTCTTTCTGTTGCTCTAGGTTATTTAATATGGAGAATTAATCAACCAGAGAGATTAGATCCTACAGATAGTGATGCGGCATATCCTACTTGTCCAGGGGGGTGTAATTGGAATGTTGGGTTACAGGAGTGTATTGGAGGAAGGGGATGTGTAAGTGTTTCAAGCACTGGATGTCCTAGTGGATTGGTTCTTAAGGGACATGTGTGTTGTGAAGAATGTACATCAAATGAACCTCCTGGTGAATGTGTGTACTACCCTGAAAGAAAAGTTCCTAATTGTCCAAATTGTGCTAAGGGATACTATAGTTGTTCTAAAGGGGTTTGTCAGCCCTGCCAACCTGATGCGGAGGGGCTAACTCTTGATGTTTGTAGATCCAGAGCCGATAGTAGGAATGGTGTGACAGTACCAGAATTGTGTAAAAAATCTCTTTCCTATTGGGGTTGTAGTCAGAGAAAAGATAATCCAGAACTATACGATTTAATTCAGATTCCTTGTAAAGATGAACCCCCTTCTGAACCAGACTGTGGAGAAGATTTGGAACCTAAGTCATTTGCGTTTAATAAGGCTAATACTGATGCTAGTAAGATAGGACCGTTTCCTGAAGATGGTAAAGTAGTATTCTTTTTTAAGAGTTTGTTGCCTGATGTAGCAGGAGGTGGTCCATATAGACCTAAAATATCATTTAAGGTAGTAAGTACTGATAGTACGAGGAATGGACAAACATATGTATACACACCCTCTGCTGATGAAGAGAGGAAGGAGACAATCTTCGCTATTAAAGAAGGAGAGTATTTACTCTTAACAGACTCGGATGACAACAATAATCAGGGAAGTCCTGAGTGCGCTCCTACTGAGAATAATCCTAAATACAAATCTTTTGGATGGATAGCACCTAGTGGTGGTTTGTGTGGTTCAGGTCTGTTAGGTCCTCCTACTGAGGGTAATAGAGTGCCATATGACAAACCAAGTATTGCTGCGTTTAGAAGCAAGTCTGTGAGTCAAGGGTATAAAGAACTTCCTAAGGGAGAGCAGTGTTGGGCAGACTGGAGAGAGTGGCCTGGAGACTACGACTTTAATGATTACTTCTTAATGGTCTCATATGTTACAGAACCTAAATCTCTTCTAACTGCAGATATATCTGTAGAAAAAAGTGCAATTGAGTCATGTATAAATGAAGAAACAGAAAATCCAGAAGCAGAGTTAGCATATTCAATAACCATTACAAACAAAGGAGGAGTAGCAGGTACTGTATCGAAAGTGGTGGATACATTAGATAGTAAGGTTGTAGCAGGGTCTGTATCTTCAATATCTGATTCAGGTTCTTACTCTGAAGGAAAAATTACTTGGAACTTTACTCCTGCTTTGAGTCTTGATGCCAATGGGGGTAAAAAGGTATTAACGTACAAAGTAAAAGTTGCAAAAGAAAATTTTGGTGAATACAAAAATGTTGTGGTAGTGACAACCTCTACGGGAGAAGTGACTGCAGAGTACAGTATTGTTGCAGATTGTATAATTACAACACCAGATACACCAGATAAACCTGGAGAGAAAGTACCTCAAACAGGTCTCTTTGATCTAGTTCTTTCTAGAATAGCTGCAGGTGTAATATTAGTAATATTCGGTGTCTTTGTATACAACATACCTAATACAGTATTTACTTTTCATTATCGTAAGAAGAAAATATCATATAAATATAGAGAAAAGTTTGAAAAGAGAATGACAGGTAATTAGGGTTTTAGATATTAAGTTGCAGAGTTAGTTTAGATAGTATATCTTTTAAGTAAGAATATTTATTTACTGCTCTAATGGCTATAAGATTAAATAAAACAACAAAGATAATACTTGCGATAGTAATATTAATTCTTTCTGTTGCTCTAGGTTATTTAATATGGAGAATTAATCAACCAGAGAGATTAGATCCTACAGATAGTGATGCGGGAGGTGGTTTTTCTAATGAACGGTGCAGAAAGAACAGCTGTAGTTGTAAAGATAAAAACGGGAATAGTATAACCTGTGAAAAGTATAATGAGGGGAATCCTGAGAATAAATGTTATCACCACATATGTAAAGATAGTAATGGCAATACTCTAGGAGGGGTTTTCTCGACAAACTCTGATTCAGATTCCGCGTGTCGCGATTGTGGATTTGATACAAAACCAAAAGAGGAAGGAGGAGAGTGTAATTTTGGGTCAGAATGTGCTGCTTGTCCTTGGCCAAAGGTAGCAAACTGTTCTAATCACAAATGTGGATGTATCCTTCCAGATCAAATACCTGCAGATCAATTACAATGTGGTTCTATAACACCATGTAATCCTCCAGCATGTCCTCAAGGAATGGTAGATTGTGGTACTTCTGCAGATAGTGAGGATAAAACAGGTTGTTCTGCTCAGGGATCGTGTATTGCTGAGTGTACAATATGTAAGAATAAATCTATAATATTTAGACATTGTAAAGCTGCACCTACAAATGTTTGTGATGGAGGTAGTTGGATAGATAAACCTAGTGGTAATATTGACTATGGTAAGAGTATAACCTTTAGTGCTAAAGCTAAAGATTCAGATGGTATTAAGAGAGACAGTATTGTAGTTAAAAAAGGAACAGAAACATTATCCGAATGTAGTGGTGTAGAGAGTGTAAATTGTATTAAGTTAACAGAAGCAGCTACAGAGACAACTATTAGTGGAACATTAAGTACCCCTTCTAAGCAGTTAGCACCAGGTAACTATACTATCTCTATGAGCTGGAAAGACAAGAAAGATGTTGGTGGAGAAGCATGTGCATTAACTACATCTTTTGTAGTACTTGAAAAGCAAACTAATCCTGATTGGGAGATCTCTAAGTCTGTGGTAGAGCAATGTATTGATGATAGTACAGAAGATCCCAAAGCAGAGTTAACGTATACCATTGCTATTAAAAATACAGGAGATGGAGCGGGTCAGATATCCAAGATAGAGGATGTATTGGATGATAAGGTTCAAAGTAGCTTTGTTCAATCATCTTCTATTACCCCTCCAGGTAAATATGAGGGTGGAAAGATTATCTGGGATTACATATCTTCCCCTCTCTCACTAGCAGCTGGAGAAAGTAAGGTATATACGTATAAGATACTTTTGGATAAAGAAAATTTTGAAACATATAGTAACACTGCAACATTGACTCCTGTAGGTTCTCCTTCTCTTTCTTCTTCTGCAAATATTGTTGCAGATTGTATAATTACAACACCAGATACACCAGATAAACCTGGAGAGAAAGTACCTCAAACAGGTCTCTTTGATTCAGTTCTTTCTAGAATAGCTGCAGGTGTAATATTAGTAATATTCGGTGTCTTTGTATACAACATACCTAATACAATGTTTGCTAGTAAAGAACCATCCTACAAGTATAGAGATAGATTTGAAAGAAAAGTAGCAAACAGGTAAAATTGTATGATATAATCCAAACGCTTTAATTTGAAGGAGGTAAACCCCATGGCAGTAATAGTTCATGCCAATGAAAATATAGATAGTGCTCTTAAAAGACTTCACAGAGAAGTAATGAGAGAGAAGATTTTAGAAACATACAGAGAGAAAGCTTACAGAAGTAAGAAAGCTGACTTAGCTATCCAAAAGAGAAGAGAGTGGGCTAAAATGAAAAGAAGAAGAAGAACTGCTGCAAGAAGGGCTAGGTAAATTTTTACTTTTAATATATGTCCCTTTTAGAAGATATTCGCAAAGATATGTTTAGTGCTAGTAAGCAGGGTATATCTGCTGAAGTAGATATACTTAAGATGGCTCTTGCAGAGATTAAAAATGAGGAGATTAAAAAAGGTGAAAGTCTTTCTGATGATGAAGTCATTAAAGTCTTAAGAAGAGAGAGTAAAAAGATTGAAGATTCCATTGTTGAATTTACTAAAGCAGGAAGAGAAGATCTTGTTGTAAAAGAAAAAGCTCAATTTGATATCTTACAAAAATATCTACCAGCACTTTTGGATGAATCTAAGATAGAGGCTGTAGTTAAAGATGTAATATCTAAAATTGGTGCAGAAGGAATGAGAGATATGGGTAGAGTAATGGGTACTGTAATGAAAGAGTTAGAAGGTCAAGCAGATGGTAGAGTTGTTAAAGAAATTGTTCAGAAGCATCTTTCATAATGGAAGATATTTCAGTAGAGATATTTAATAGTGAATTGGTTTTAGAAATAGAGCCTACATTTAGTATCCCTTTTAGTGAGATAGAGAGAGCATACAAGAAAATATTTTCTAAATATGCTCTTAAGGATATTAATATTGTCTTTGTTAAATCTGAATATATTCAAGAGTTGAATAGACAGTACAGAGGAATAGATGCACCTACAGACGTTCTCTCATTTGAGATGGAGAGTAAGGTTAGTGGAGAGATATATATCTGTCCTGAATATATATATCTTACATTTCAAGAAACTCTCTTTGAAGAAGAGATACTCAGATTGATAATTCATGGTACACTACATATATTAGGATATGACCATTTAGAGAGTATGAATGACTCTGTAGATGAACAGATGTTTAAAATACAGGAAGAATTACTTTTAAAGTTTAAACAGTTATGTTTTTAATAGTAGGTTTAGGAAATGTTGGTAAGGAGTATATAGATACACCACACAACAGTGGATTTCTCTTTTTGGATATCTTAAGAGAAAGACTCTTGGATATATCTTCGTTACAGGTATCTGAGTGGATTAATGAAAAAAAACTTTTTCAATCTGAAATATGTAAGATTAAAAGAGATGGAGAAGTAATATTTTTACTTCAAAAACCTCTTACATATATGAATAGGTCTGGAGATGCAGTAAGAATGATAGTTGAGAAATTTGCTCCTAAAAGTATCATACTAGCTCATGATGATTTAGATATCCTACTAGGTAGATACAAGATAGGGGTAGAAAAGTCTCCTAAGGGTCACAGAGGCGTATTAAGTGTAGAAGAGGGTATAGGGAGGAAGGATTTCTTAAGGGTGAGAATAGGGGTAGATAACAGAGGAGAGAGAGAGATCCCTGGTGAAGAGTATGTACTACAGAGATGTTCAGATGCAGAGCTTTCTGCTCTAACAGTTAGTGTTAAAAATGCAGTAGAAGAGTTACTCTCTACTTTTGAACTTTAATCTTACAATCTGTGTAATATTTAGATATCTCTTCTAAGGTATGTATTCTTACTCTCTTGTCTTCTTTCATTACAATTCCTACCTCTTCACTGTTTAAGAATATTCCAATATTTACAATCTCATCTTCTTTTAGAACAAAGAATAGAGAACCTGATGTAGTATTGTTGTTTAACTCATCTAGTAGGTTTTCCTTTGCAAGATATTCATAGAGTAGTCTGTCATATTTAATATCTACTCTGTATCCTTCAATGTTATACTCTTTGTGTGCAAAATCCTTTAGTACTGGCTCTATCACCATATTCTGATTTAAATATGCTTGGGATATTAATCTGTATGAGTTTGTTGCTCCATATCTGTATTTAATCTCTTCCCAAAGATTTTCTCTGTTTGTTGTAAGACTTTTTGTATTTAAGATTTCATAGATATCTTCTACTAGTTTCTGTTTATTTGCATTTAAGATATTTCCTCTACCGTTATTTTTTGTATCGTAGTCCTTGTAATCGATAACGGTATCAAAATCACTATCATATATTGTATGACCATCTTCTTTGTAAAGTATCTTGTTGTAAGTATTTTTGTTCATATACATGGTAAATGGAAGGATTAAAAGAGAGAGAGCTATGAGAGAGAGTAGGCAATATTTAAAGAATTTACTCTTTTTAAAAAAATATTTATACAGTAAAAAGAGAAAAAAAGAAATTATTACTATCTCTACAGCAAAAGATGGAGTAGAGAAATATTGGGCGAAGTAGTTCTGTCCAAAAATATTTCCTAAAAGAGTAATCTCTAGTCTAAGAGGTTGAAATATTTGAGAGGAGGAGAAGATAATATCTCCTAGAAGGTGTGAGAGTGTACCAATTAAGAATGAATTAATTAATATTGTAATGACTTTTCTGTTTAAGAGGAGTCTAAAATCTTTGTTAGCAAGCCTTTTTAGTAAAGCTAAGAGTAATTTTAGAAATACCCAGAGAGATACCCATAGGGGTATAGAGTGTGTGATTACTTGGTGATGAAGAAAAGTAGGTATATTACTCATCGTGAGTACGAAGATATCAAAGTCTGGTAATATACCGAAAAAGAAAGAGAGAAGAATTACTGCAGTATGTTCTGCCTTAGTTAATTTCGATATCTCTTTTTTCTGTACTACTTCATTTAGTAGTACACTTAAAGGTCCATGAGCTATATACATTCTTGTTTAATGTACAATATTATCTTTAGTATTCAATACTTACTTGGTAGAATAGCTTTGTATGATTAAATCATTTTTAGAAGAATTTGGAAAGAAATTTTCTTCTATACAACTAATTGATGGACAGAATGTTGTAATCCCTAAAGGTTGTGAGGAGTTGGTAGCTGAGCTTCTTGGTAGAAAAAGTAAGAAAGCCATATGTATATTACCAGAAGATACAGATATATTACCTAAATATATCTCAATTGATGTAGGGCAGAGATGGGAGAAGTCTCTTTTGTTAGATTTAGGATATACCTTTGTAGAGAGAGTATGGGGTAGTGGAGAGGTTGCTGTTCTTGGTGAGAGTATAGTTTTGTGGCCATTTAGTTCTAAGAATCTGTACAGGATTGTACTCTTTGGTGATGAGATAGAGAGTATTGAAAGATTAGAACCTGAAAGTAGAAAGAGAATTGAGCTGTTAGAGAGTGTTAATATCTTCTCTAATTTCTCTCCCTCATATATATCTAATGAGAATAGAGGGGATATTTTGACATTAAGGAGGGTAGAGAGCTCACTTCTGGATAGTCAGAGTATAGAATTGGGTATTAGAAAATTACCAGATTTAAGTAGGTATATTAATTTAAAAGCTACAATTAACATCCTAAGAGATTACAAGAAGAGAGGATATGTTGTTTGGTATTTAACTAAAGATCTTTTTAAATTTGATTCTTCATCAGAGATTCAGAAGCTTGTGGATAGGGTGTTTGAGGTTAACAATGTTGTAGAGAAGTCTTTGGAGAGAGGTTTTCTGTATGAGAAAGAGAAGATATTGGTTTTAACAGATATGGAGGTACTTGGAGAGCTAGATCTAGGTATATCTAAGTCTAGTAAGAAGATAGATAGGGCATCTGTGGAGCTTTTAAGAAAGATTAGGTTAGGAGATTTTGTAGTACATGAAGATCACGGTATTGGAAAGTTTGTAGGTACAGTTTCTAAAGAGGAGGGTGAATATATTGAGATTGCATATGCTGGTAGTGATAGATTGTTCGTTCCCCTCTATTCATCTTCAAAGGTAATGAGGTATGTAGCTAGTGGTAAGTACCAGCCTAAGCTTACAGGTTTAAACAGTGGTTTTTGGAAAAGGACTTCTAAGAAGGCAAAAGAGGATGTTAGAAATATTGCTAAAGAACTTTTACAGATATATGCACTTAGAGAGGTTAGTAGGTGTAGTGCTGTGTTACAAAGTGAGAGAGAAAGAGATGAATATTGGAAGTTTGCAAATGAGTTTGAATTTGTAGATACAGAGGATCAATATATTGCAACTAAGCATATTGAAGAAGATTTTAAGAAAACAAGACCGATGGATCGTCTACTTGTTGGAGATGTAGGTTTTGGTAAAACAGAGATAGCGATGAGAGCAGCTTTTGCTGTAGTAAATAGTGGTATGCAGGTTGTTGTACTTGCTCCTACTACAGTTTTAGTAAATCAGCATCTTAGGGTATTTAGACAGAGATTTAAGAAATATCCGTTTAGGATAGAGGGGTTTTCTAGATTACAAAGTGATCAAGAGAGAGAAGATATATTGAAAGATTTAAGTAGTGGGAAGATAGATATATTGATAGGGACACATGCTCTTCTTTCTGAATCTGTTAAGTTTAAGAAATTAGGTTTGTTGGTAGTAGATGAAGAACAGAAATTTGGTGTAACACAGAAGGAGAAGTTGAAAGCAAAGAGAGTAGATACGCATGTTCTTTCAATGACAGCTACCCCTATACCTAGAACTTTAAATATGTCTCTTCTTGGTATTAGAGATATCTCTGTACTAGCTATTGCTCCTCTTGGTAGGGTTGCCATTAAGAATGAATTTAATACTTTCTCATATGATGAGATAGAGAAAGCGATTCGAAGAGAGCTGGATAGGGATGGGCAAGTTTACTACCTGCACAACAGTATTGCAGATATTGGGCTTGTAGAGCAGGAAATTAAAAGAAGGATTCCTAGTATGAAGGTAGAGGTAGCACATGGTAGACTCTCTGGAGAGAGATTGATAAAAGTAATGGATGGATTTCAGGGAGGCAAGATAGATGTACTTTTGTGTACAACCATTATTGAAAACGGTTTAGATATATCTAATGCTAATACTTTGATAGTTGATGATGTAAACAGGTTAGGTCTTTCTCAGCTTTACCAGATTAGAGGTAGGGTAGGTAGAGGTTCGAAAGAGGCGTATGCTTGTTTCTTCTATGATTCTCTAAAGGGAGATGCTCTACTTAGGCTTGAGGCAATTAAAGAATCTCAAGCGTTAGGTTCAGGTTTTCTACTTTCAAACAGAGATTTAGAAATTAGAGGTGCGGGAGATATACTCGGTAGGAAACAGAGTGGCACTATTAACTCAATTGGTTACGGTTTGTATACACAGCTATTATCTGAAGCAGTAGAGGAGATAAAAGGGGGGAGTGTATAAAGGTTTTTAAATGTGTAAATATTTTTCACTTGTTAGTAAACGATATCTAGTCTAAGATGTACTCGCTATGTCCACAGTCTTGTACAGAAAATATAGAGCACAGAATTTTGATGAACTTTTAGGTCAAGATCACATAACTAAAATTCTAAAGAATGCAATTAAGAGTAATCAGCTCTCTCATGCATATCTTTTTGTAGGCTCTAGAGGAACAGGTAAGACTAGTACTGCTAGAATACTAGCTAAGGCTGTAAACTGTCTTGCACCTCTTTCAGATGGTAATCCTTGTAACAAGTGTGAGGTATGCAAAGGGATATCGGAGGGAACGTTTCTAGACTTGATAGAGATAGATGCTGCATCAAACAGGGGTATAGATCAGATTAGAGATCTTAAGGAGCGAATAGAGTTTTCTCCTTCACTTGGTAAGTACAAGGTATACATAATTGATGAGGTACATATGTTAACCAATGAGGCGTTTAATGCTCTCCTTAAGACCTTAGAGGAGCCTCCTGAACATATTATCTTCATACTGGCTACTACAGAGGGTTACAGGTTACCTGCTACGGTTCTTTCAAGATGCCAAAGATATGACTTTAAGCTTGGTAGTGATAACGAGGTAATGGAGATGCTTAAGTCTGTTGCAAAAAAAGAGAAGCTTAAGGTAGAGAAAGGAGCTCTAGAAGTATTAGTTAAAAATGCAAGAGGAAGTTTTAGAGATGCTCTCTCTTTACTAGATGTTGTATATCATGGACAACCTACAGATGGTAGTAAGAGTGAGATTACTGAAAAAGAGGTAAGACAGGTATTAGGTATTCCAGAGATATATTTAGTGGAGGATCTACTAAGTGCACTTCTGCAAGGGAGTGCAATAGAGGCTTTAGAAAGTATTAAAAAACTAGAGGTTAGCGGGATGGGGTATTCACAATTTATTTCATACACATTAGAGATACTTAGGGAGGTATTGGTTGCTAAGCTTTCAGATTCTAAGGTTGAATATTCTTTTGTAAAAGATATTACTCAGAGAGATTTAATAGAATTGATTAATGCTTTCATTAAAGTAGAGAGAGATCTTAAAGGTAGCTCTAACCATATTTTAATATTACAGATGTTGATACCGACTTTTTGTCATGAAGAAAAAAAGAGAGGAACAATCTTAGAGAAAGAGAGTGAGAAGGTAGAGGTAGTAAATAGTGATGCAAATATTCTTAACCTAGAAGAGTTACGAAGTGGTTGGAAAGATATTGTGGAGAGGATAAAAATGCAGAATACTGCCCTTTCTGTATTTTTATCTTCATCTCGTGTAGCTGGTGTTAGTGGAGATACTGTTAGTATTGAAGTACCTTTTAAATTCTACAAAGAGAGAATAGAGGAGTATTCAAGTAAACAGGTAATTACAAATTCCATTAATGAATTACTTGGTGTTAATTGTAGAATTAGTTGTACAGTTAATGCCTTGGTTAAGCCTAAGATAAAGTCTAGTGCTGATGTAGTATTAAAAAATGTACCAGTTTTTAAAAAGCAAGAGGAGAGAGCTAGTAAGAAGAAAGAGTTGAGTACAGAGGTTGAAGCAATATTTGCTGGTATGTAATCTCCCTTTTAAGGTATAATTCTGTAGAGAAGAATTTAAATTTATTCATACATTGGTATGTTAAACCCCATTGAATTAATTAAGATGCAACAAGAGGCTAAAAAGATGCAGAACAAGATGAGAGAGAAGAAGATTAGTGGTGAGTCTAAAGATGGTATGGTTAAGATTTTCATGAATGGAGCTCAGGAGTTTGAGGATATATGGGTAGATGATGATTTAATGGATAGTGAGATGATGGATAGGTTTAAGAAGGATATGAAAGAGGCTTTTAAAGACTATCAAAAGAATTTACAGAAGGAGATGGCTAAGGATATGGATATAGATCAGCTTAGAAATATACTTGGTTAATATGTCAGTATTACCTCTCTCCGTTGAAAATGTCATTAATGAACTTAGTAAGCTACCTGGAGTAGGTCCTAAATCTGCTGCAAGGATGGCTTACCACTATCTTAGATCACCAAACAGGGATGCATCTAAGTTAGGTCAGGCTTTGTTAGATATGGATAAGAATACTCTCTTTTGTAAGAAGTGTTTTAATGTATCAGATAGTGAAGTGTGTAATATCTGCGGTAGTCCTAAAAGAGATAAGGGGAAACTTTGTATAGTGGAGGAACCACTAGATGTTGTAGCTTTTGAGAACTCATCCATTTTTGATGGTCTCTACTTTGTATTGGGAGGAGTAATATCTCCTGCAGAGGGAGTAGGAGCAGAGGAGTTAAGATTTAAAGAGTTAAAGAGGAGAGTATTAGAACTTCTAGAGGAGCAGGAGGAATTAGAGATAATTGTGGCAACAAATCCTAGTTTAGAAGGAGAGGCTACTGCTAGCTACATTCTAGACTTGTTTAATAGTGAGATGAAAGGTAGTAAAATTAAGATTACTAGATTAGCGATGGGTCTTCCTACCGGTGCAGATTTAGAGTATGCAGATAGGTTGACTCTTAAAAGAGCACTAGAGGGAAGGAGAGGGATTTAAAATATATACGAATATATATGAGATTGTATTCTACATTGGATAGAAAAGTTGTTGAGATAGAGCCAATAGTTGAGGGAGAGATATCTATGTATAACTGTGGTCCTACAGTTTACAGTAGAATGCATGTTGGAAATATTCGAGCATATGTTAGCTGGGATATTCTCCATAGAGCTTTTCTCTATCTAGGCTTTAAAGTAAAGAGAGTTATGAATTTTACTGATGTAGGGCATATGGTTGATGATGATGATTTTGGAGAAGACAAGGTAGAAAGAGCTGCATCTTTGTCAGGGCAAGATCCACTAGAGCTTTCTAATGGATATATAAGGACGGTATTAGAGGATTTCCATAGCTTACATATTCTTACTCCAAGTGGTGAGGTTGTTGATGTAGATATGGATCTTTCTAGACTAGAACAGTACGGTTGGGTAAGAGCTACTTCATATATTGACTTGATGATAGAGAGAATTAAAGAGATGGAGCAAAGAGGGTATACATATGAGACAGATTTAGCAGTATATTTCGATGTTACAAAGATAGATGACTATACAATATTTACTGGTCAACAGTTAGAAGAGAAGAGTATTGCATCTAGAGAAGGGATTGAGGTAGATGCTCAGAAGAGAAATCCTGCAGATTTTGTTCTCTGGATGAAAAGGGTTGGTAAGTATGCAAACCATTTAATGCATTGGTCTTCTCCTTGGGGAGATGGTTTTCCTGGTTGGCATATTGAGTGTTCTGTAATGGGGGTAGAGAAGCTTGGTGAGCACTTTGATATTCACACAGGAGGGGTAGACCATATGTCTGTTCATCATCCAAATGAGAGGGCTCAAAATATCGGTTTTTGTGGTCATCCTGTTGTTAAATATTGGATTCACAATGAGTTCATAGTGGACAGTGATGATGGTAAACTTTCTAAAAGCAAAGGTGATGCTCCTACACTTCCAGAGTTAGTTGAGCTAGGATATGATCCTTTAGATGTAAGGTATCTGTTGGCATCTGTAAACTACAGAGTACAGCTAAGATTTTCTAAAGAGTCTTTGGATGGAGCTAGGAGTGCTAGATTAAAGATGTTTAAGAGAGTACTAGCTTTAAAAGAGGTAAGTAAGGGTAGTGGTAATATTTTGGTTGAGTACAAAGAGAGATTTAAGAAAGCGTTAAATGATAATCTAAATATGTCTGAGGTATTTGCAATATTAAATGATTTACTAAAGTCTCAAAACAGCACGGAAGATATTCTTGCTACTGTATATGACTTTGATAGAGTATTAGGTTTCGATTTAGAAAATATTAAAGATGAACAGGAGAGATTACCAGAGGATGTAGAGGAGCTAGTTAATCAGAGAGAGGTAGCAAGAGAGAGTAAGGATTTTGAGGAGTCGGATAGACTACGAGATTTAATTTTAGAGAAGGGCTACAGAGTACTGGATACTTCAGACGGTCAGGTAGTGGAAAAGATTTAGGATATGAATACACAGTCTACATCTACAATATCAATAGAGAGGGATGAAGAGCAGAGAGTAGGTAAGGTACTTCTTTCTAATGGTTGGTCTGAAGAGGTAGATAGAAATGAGTATGTAAAAGCAAGGTACAGGAGTCCTTTAGGTTCTGTTGCAATACTGTATAGTAGTGGTAAGTTGGTATTTCAGGGTAAGCAAGATTTTAATTCTTTAATATTAGATATTAAACAGGAATCTTCAGAAGAGAGTTCTTCTTTTGTAGACCATATTGGAGTAGATGAGGTAGGTAAAGGAGATTACTTTGGTCCTCTAGTTGTAGTTAGTTGTTTTGTAGATAGAGAGTTTGAAAAAAGAATCTCTCTTTTAGGGTTTGGAGATTCTAAGAGGTTTTCGGATAGGAAGATATTAGAACTTTTTAAAGAGATAGAGGAGTATCCTTACTACTTTAGCTCTGTAGTTGTACCTGCTGAGTACAACAGATTAGTACTGGAGTATGGTAATGTTGCTGTACTACTTGCAAAGCAGCATAGTATTGTAATAGAGAAGGGGCTTTCTAAATTAAAATTAGATGGAGTGGAGTGTAAGCGAGTGGTAATAGATCAGTTTTCTTCGTCAAAAGATAGGGTAAGAAAAGAGTTAGGAGAGTTGGGTAGTAGGGTAGAGTTAATTCAATTTCACAAAGGTGAGTCAGATCTAGCTGTAGCTGCAGCTTCTATAATAGCGAGAGCCATATTTTTAAAAGAGTGGGAGAAGATGAATGAGAGATATGATTTAGTATTTCCTAAGGGTGCAACTAGTGTAGTAGAGTTTGGTAAGGAGTTTGTATCTAAGTATGGTGAAGATGAGCTTAGGAATGTAGCAAAGATTGGATTTAGAACAACAGATGAGATATTAAAACTCTTTTAGTTTTTCTTCTTATCTTCTTTCAAGGATTTAATAAGTAGTACTGTAGTTATGGATATTGATAGTAGGATTATTAATTCTACTGTATAGCTATTTATTGTTGTTTCTGTATTTATACTTGTACTATCTAGTCCACTAGAGAAGTTACCGATAGCTACTCTCTTGTAGAGTATGTCTGAAATATGCCACTGTTTTACAGTTAATTCTTCTTGTAAGCTATCTTTAGGGTAAAGTTTTTTAGAGTCTCTGTTTATAAAAAGGTATTTAGGTTTGTAGTTTCCCTTACTATTAAACACTTCTATTCTTCCAATAGGGGCTAATACATAGTTAGAGTTATTCTGTATGGTATATTTAATTTTTAGTGGAGAGATGAACGGTATCCCTTTCTGAACGACATCTATCTTTGCTGTAAAGTCTGATGTAGTAATACCTTTAACTTGGTCATCTCTATCTACAATGTGTAGTACTACTAGTTGTGATACAGCCTTATTTATATACACGCTATCCTTCTCTGTTACCTCAGAGAGCACTAATATATTGAAGTAGGTTCCTTTTTCTAAGTTCTCAACAGGATATATTTCATAAGGTATTTCTTTTTTACTGTTTGCTTTAACAACAAATGTATCTGTATCTACCTTTAGAAAGATATTTTTACTATCTTTAATAATTTCATCATCTTTATAGTTATAGTCATTTGTACTTAAGAGTATCTCAATATCTTTATCTTGAGTATTTTCGATAATAACGGAGCTTAGTTTTCTCTCTCCTTGTGATAGAGAGAGTTCATTTACTGCAGGAAAGAGAGTAGTAGCATGTACAGAAGATATACCCAGAAGGGTATAAAGGAATATTGATATACCGATTGTTTTGATTAGTTTCATTTCTTTCTCATTCTCCTCTTACTAGTTCTTACTATTATAGCAGTAAGAAGTATGAGAAGAATAGCAAGGATAAGTTTCCATGGTATTATCCAGAATGTGGTTTCTTCTGTTAATACAGCAAACCCAGGTTGGAAACTTCTGTATGTGACAAAGAGTTTAGCTTTAAGAGGACCCAATGCTATCTTCTTTGATGGGGAAAGATATCCTTGTTGACTCCAGTTGTCTATGTAATTACCGAGGTTATCTCTTAGTAAGCTCTGTCTATTTCTATTAAAGGGAACTCTAGCTACTTCCTGCTTGAAGATGTTTTCTATAACTATCTCACCTGCAGGGGTAATATGTGTATCTCCTAAGTTTTTAATCTGTGTTATGAGGTCTACATCTACTTTCTCATATGTCTTTTTATCTGTAACAAATCTTAGTAGCTCTGCACTCTCTACAAACTCATCTCCTACTTGTAAGAGGATAGGGGTTCCTGCTGCTAAGTTTGTATAGGTTACAGTTCCCTGTTGTTGTGGTGCTGATTGTGATATTAAAAATATCTGAGTATTGTACTCTCCATTTGTAATATCTAGCGGTACATTAATAGTATATTTTAACTTTGTATTTTTATTCGGTTCTAAAAATAGAGATTCTTTATCAATTGTAACCCACTTTGAAGCAGAGTAGAGAGCTTTACTATCTTCCTCTTCAGTTAATATTACTGCTGTTCCTGGTTGATTCTCTATCTGTTTAAATGATCTAACATATATGTTGTATGTATCTGCACTCTGAGATAGGTTCCAAAAGACTAGTTCTTCTGAATATGTTCCTCCTGGTTTTACTTTTAGTACTTTGTAAGTAGGAGAGACACCGATAGAAAGAGGACTCTGTGCAAAAGTAGGCGTTAGGCCTAAACAGAGTAAAAGTATGGGCAGTATTAATATTTTATTATATTCCTTTAAGCGTTTTAGTATCATTATTTAACTATTAGTAGTAACCACCACATATGAAGGTGATTGTTTCTTGGTATGAACCTGCAACAGCTGATGCCCCAGCTCTTGCTCCGTATGTTATTGTTGCACTCTCAGCAGAAGCCTGAGCTCCATTTTGAGAAAGTATTAACTTTGCAGCAGAAGAGGTTCTATCTATTGTTCCAAATGTTCCAAGTGTACTGTCAGAGAAAGATGCAGGTACTACTGCACCAGTAGGTTGAGAAACTGTAATTCCAAATCCTTCACTTCCAGCAACAGTCAAGTCTATTGTATCGTTAGGGCCAGAGGGTATTAAATATGTAGTAGCAGAACTTTTCCAAAGACCTGCATCTCCAGATGTTCCATTCCCTGTACCGTAGACAGCCCAGTAGTATCCACTAGTGGCTGTAGTTGAGATTGAGTTTGTTGCTGTTGCGTAGTTACCACCAGGATAGAGGGTACCTAGATTAACAGCATTTCCTGTTATTGAACATCCTACACTAGGAGCCGAAGATACTATAGCAGATACTACTACTTGATCACTTGTTAGCAATTGGATCTTAAATGTCATTGAATCTGCTGTAGTTCCTTGGAATGCTGTGACGATAACATCATGAACACCAGCTGCACTGTTTGTACCAAGAACTCCTAAATTACCTGCAATCTTTACGCCGTATGTAGTTCCTCCAGTTAAAGCAGTCAAACCAGTAATCGTTATTGTATCAGATGTTCCAGTTGAACCTTGGCTACATGTAGCAGAGAGAGTTCCAGGAAGAGCTGCATCTATTGCCCATCCTGTAGAAGCTAAATCAACTTCAGAAGATGAAACACCTGTAGCTGTTAAGGATCCTGCAGTTCTACACCATGTGGTATCTCCTGCATCTGGAAATTCGATAGTTATTGTTCCTCCTGTTGGAATAGTGGTAGTGGTGTTGATAGCTAGAACATATTCGATACCTGTTGCAATATTTGTTTGTATCCTATTCATGTATAGGTATACATTTGCTAATGTTGCAGCGTGCGAAGAGTAATGGAGAAGAAGTGCTGATACAACAGCAATAAAGATGGTAGGTATTACAACTCTAATTATATTCTTCACTTTTTAGGCAGATTAAATTTATGATTAAAATAGAAATTCTATCTACAGCTTATATACAGAATTTTATAATGTCAAGGGGTTTCAATCTAATATCTAGGTACCAAAACTAAGGTTATGGATTCTTGATAATCTGAAGCAGGTGTGTATGAAGTTCCTGGTTTTGCAATAACCTTTAAAGCCATTCTACCTGAGACTATGGGAGCACTACCATCATATATTTTTTTAGGAGATGTACTTATTTCTCCTACTGAGTTAATAGTACCTGAGTAGTTTGTAGTGGCAGATATTACACCGAAGAGTGGAGAACTGTTGTCATATGCAATATATTCACTTTGAAGACCGAAGCCAGATTGTACTTGATCTAAGTTAGCAGTAGCAGACACAATCTTTTCTAAAGTAGTAGGGCTGTACAATCCTCCGTACAATCCTTTTCCCATTATCGCAAATCCTCCTTCTGAACTTGTTTCAGCGTCCATCCATATTCTGTCTCCAGCTGTAATAGCTGCAGATCCTCCTATCAATTCATATGCTCCTGTGAATGAAATATTGTAAGGGGGAGAACTTTCTGCTGTTTGTCCACTACTTCCTGCAATATCAATATCGAAAAAGAGAGAACCTACAGCTGTAGTAGCAGAGCTTACTGGTCCTGCCTCTGTTTGAGTAAAATCTCCTTTAAGAGCAAATATCTTAATGTAGTAAGTTTTACTTGCTTCTAATCCTTGAATATTGAATACCTCTGTTTCCCAGTCTTCCTTTGTCATGAAATCAGAGATGTTGTGTGTACTTGCACTCTCTGGCATAAAGGTAGATGCATCAATATATCTAATATCTGATACAAAATTGTCCAAAGAAATCATTAACGCATAAAGGGTGTCTGTGGGGTTTCCTTGAGTATTAATTTCAAATCTTGCCTTGTTGTAGCATCCTCCTGTACCACATATTGCTACCATACCACCACTACTTAACTCAGTAGGTCCAGTGGTACAACTAGAAGATCCTGAAGTGGTAGTTTCAAAACATGATGCTATTGGAACAGCAGGTAAGAATGCTACCTCAGGGCTTGTTCCTAGTTTGTAAGATGTAGAATATGTTCTTGGATTACTAGATATCATTCCTACACCAAGTAGGGCAGAGTAGTTTCCACTAGCACTCTCTACAATTCCTCCTCCTTGGGTTGTAGCTCCCACTATCTTAAAGTTTGTAGAGTCTAGCTCTTCAGCAACGACCTTCATAGGCAAGATTAAAAGAAGGAGTAGTGGAAGGAGTTTGAGGTTCTTAATATTCATATTAAAATGATATTGGAGATATTACTGGTAGTCAAATGAGAGAAAAAAGGTATAAGGCGTGATATAATTGGGGACTTTGTTGGAGAGATGACAGAGTGGTCGAATGTGACGGTCTTGAAAACCGTTGTACGAGTCTTCGTACCGTGGGTTCGAATCCCACTCTCTCCGTTTTAATAACTTTTGTATCTCTCTAGATATGTCTCAGAAGGGTAGGGATAAAGAACAGAGTATGTTTAATGGATTAAACATACCTGATAGAGTTAGTATTGATGAATTTGTTGAGAAGTTAGTATCAAGATTAAGTGGATCGTTTGAGAAAGAGATTAAGAGACAGATCGCTAGATTAACAGTGGAGTACAAGAGGGATAAGCAGGATACAGTAAATACAGGTATTACAGCTAGGGCAGAAGAGAGAGCAAAAGAGTGGATATGTCCTAGAATTCCTAGTTGGGTTAACTCTGACCATCTAACAGTACTGGGTCTTGTTGCTGCATTTATCATAGTAGCTGGTTTCATCTTAGGGTTTAATAACAGAATATATCTTCTTCTAGTTGTATTAGGTTTGTTTCTTAATTGGTTTGGAGATTCATTTGATGGTAGTTTAGCTAGATACAGAAAAAAGACTAGACCTAACTACGGCTACTATATAGATCATATGATAGATGCAATTGTAGTAATGATTCTTGCAATAGGGTTGGGTATATCAGGTTTTGCTAGAATAGATGTTGCACTACTGTTTGCTCTTGTATATTTGGGATTAATGATACATGTAGAGCTAGTAACATATGTACAGAATACTTTTAAGTACTCTTTCGGTGTAGTAGGACCTACTGAGATGAGAATAGTAGGGGTTTTCATTACAATATATATGTACTTTGCACCTATAAAGTACTACTTTGTACAAGGTTATCAAATCTCTCAATATGATATTGCAATATTGGCTCTTTCCATCGCTATGTTTGTTGTTCTCATTATTAATATCCTAAAAAAAGGTATTGAGCTTGATAGGATGGATAGGAAAAGGTGGAAGAGTTAAGTACTTTGTAATCTCTAATATATATCCTTGTTAGTATCTAAAATTAGTTAGGTACTTAAATGAGGTATATACTTTTTCTCTTTTTACTACTTCTGTTTCCATCTTTTACTTACGCTGATGATTTCCATGAGAGTGGAGATTCCTTTGTAAATGATTTCAGAGATGCACTAGGGTATGGGTATCGAACTTTACCTTTGCAAGGCAAATGCCCTATGTGTGTAGAGTTTAATCTAGAAGATGTTAAGGGTAGTAGTGTTGAATACATATTAAACAATGTAGGGCTTTTTGATATTACAAGTAGAGATCCAAAGTTTGGATTAATACGTAATCCTCAGAGATATACATCGTTAGATCTTCCACCTTTTGCAAATGCTTCTTTCATATATTGGTATCTAAATGAAGCAGATCATAGTGTACAGATAGAAAAGATTAAGGTATTTCTTTCTAGATATGATAGTAGTTTAGGAGATTTAAGAAATGTTTTGTTTGTAAATGGTCATTTTGAAGAGATACCCACAAGGGTATTGTTCGATATATACCCAAGAGCAGGAATTGTTAAAGAGTACGAAGGTTTAGGGATAGTGGGGCAAGGAAAAGGAGGATCTTTAATTCTAGATTCTCTGTTTGTTAAACCAACTGTATATTTTAGTCATTGGGAGCTATCTGTATCTAACAAGAAAGGATATATTCGTGTATATGTAAAGAACAGCTCTGATTACTTAGAGAGAAAAATTACATATTCTCACCAAGAATATTCTTCTACTAGAGATTTTCTTCCTAATGAGACATATGTATATGAGTATGAGGTTGATATTGAAGAGAATAGTTCTGTAGGTTTTGCATCTATTCATAATCCGAATAGCAGAAAAGAGTGTATTGGTTTTGGAGAACATCTAGAATCCAACTTTATTGGAGAATCTGCAGTTGTTGTGGGAGTTAGAAAAGAGGGAGAGATTCTTTATCCATATGTGTCTTCACGACTTAAACCTTGGGGAGAGGCATTTTGTATTAACAGATTAGCTCATACAGTTCACTCTATGGTAATTAGATATGCAGAAGAGGAAGAGGTTAAGGGTGTAGAGAGTACAGAGAGTATAGATATTGTATCATTGCCTAAAACAGCAAAATTATCAATTTTACTATCTACACTACCTTTACTTGTTGTAGTTAGTGGAGTTTGGTACTATCTAAAAAGGGAAATATAATTATGAAGATACATTTTAAAATCCCTTCCTATGTTCAAAAAGTAGGAAGGATATTAACAAAAGAGGGATATGATGTATATCTTGTTGGTGGAGCATTAAGAGATATTGTGATGGGTAAGACTCCTCATGACTATGATTTAGCAACTAATGCTCTTCCAGATGAGATGTTGGAGATATTTCCTAAGTCTGTTTCTACTGGAGCTAAGTTCGGTACAATCTTAGTTCTTGTTAATGATGAGAGTGGAGAGAGTCAACAAGTAGAAGTCACTACATTTAGAAGTGAGTCTGACTATATAGATGGTAGGTGGCCAAGTAAGGTTGAGTTTGTAAATGATATTGATTTGGATTTAGGTAGGAGAGATTTCACTATCAATGCAATGGCTTTAGATTTAAGTACAAATTTAGAAGATGAGTCTGCAAGTGAGTGGAATATCCATGATCCTTTTGGTGGTATAACGGATATTAATTTAAAGTTAGTTAGAGCAGTAGGTACTCCGATAGAGAGGTTTAAAGAGGATGGTTTAAGAACTTTTAAGGCTTGTAGATTGGCTTCTCAACTGGAATTTGAGATTGAAAAAGAAACATTTGATGCAATTAAAGAGGCTCTTCCTGTTGCTAAACAGGTCTCTATGGAGAGAATACGAGATGAATTTATGAAATTACTTCTTAATTCACCTAAGCCCTCTGTAGGGATAGAGTTGATGAGAGAGAGTGGGCTACTTAGTATCTTCTTACCAGAGTTAGTAGAAGGGTATGGAGTAGAGCAGAAGCTGTATCATGTACACGATGTATATTGGCATAGCTTAAATACTTGTGATAAGGCAGAGGATAGTGTGAAGTTAGCTGCTCTTCTTCATGATATTGCAAAGCCTAGAACAGATATGGGTAATGGTCATTTCTATGGTCACGATACAGTGGGTGCAGAGATGGTAGAGGATATAATGAAGAGAATGAGGTTTCCTAAATCAGAGATAGAGAGAGTAAAGTCTTTAGTTAGAAACCATATGTTCTACTATCCTCACCTAGATGAGAGAAGAGGTAAAGATATTCCTCTTACACAGTGGAGTGATTCAGCAGTTAGAAGATTTTTAAAGAGAGTGGGTCAGGAGAATGTAGAAGATCTCTTTAAATTAAGGATTGCAGATGCTTCATCTAATCCTAGTACTCTTTTTAAGCCCGAAGAGATTGAAGAGCTACAGAAGCATATTTCAAAGGTAAGACAAGAGGATATGGCATTAAAGATTACAGATTTAGATATTAATGGAGAGGATTTAAAGAGAATAGGTATTAAACCTGGTAAGAGAATGGGTGAGATATTAAATATATTACTAGATATGGTAATAGAGGATCCATTGCTTAATACAAAAGAGAAGCTATTAGAACTAGCTAAGGGTATACCTAAGTAATCGACAGAACACCCCATAGTTATGTATGTTTAAGGTTCCCCTTTATTCTTTTTAAAGTATCTATTACCCTAGACCAGAGCATCTCCTTGTTGTATTATTTATATATACTAATTTAAACTGCTTACTGCTCAACAATGAAGATACAATTCCTAGGTGCTACAAGAACAGTAACGGGTTCTTGCTATTATATAGATACTGGAACCTTTAAATTTTTGGTTGATTGTGGTGCTTTCCAAGGTAAAGATGAATTAGAGAAATTAAACTATGAACCATTTCCTTTTGATCCTGCCTCTATAGATGCAATATTTCTTACTCACGCTCACTATGACCACTGTGGAAGAATCCCCATATTAGTTAAGCAAGGTTTTAAAGGTAGAATATTCTCTACACAACCAACTAGAGATTTAGCTAGAATTGTTCTACTTGATGCTGCTAATTTGCAAAGGGAGTCATATGAGAAATGGACTGTTAGAAGTAGAGAGGAGAGTGAGCAGAAGGAGCTTTCTGAGGAAGGTTCTTTGTATGAACAGAGGAAACCTCTCTTTTCAGAAAGTGATGTAGAAAGTATGATGCAGTTGTTTGAGGTATATCCCTACGGTGCTTCTGTTAACTTACACAATGGTGTTGAGTTTAGATTTAGAGATGCTGGGCATATTTTAGGCTCCGCTATTATGGAGTTTTGGGTAAAAACAGATGCAGGTAGAGAGAGAAAGATTGTATTTTCTGGAGACTTAGGTCAGCCTGGAGCAAGAATTGTAAGAGATCCAGACTTAATTAGAGAAGCAGACTATGTAATATGTGAGTCTACATATGGTAATAGGTTGCACAAAAACAAAGATGAGACTGTACTAGAACTTCTCTCTATACTAAAACAGGCACAAGAAGAGGGTGGTAATGTATTAATTCCATCTTTTGCAATTGAGAGAACACAAGAAGTTTTGTATGAGATTAATCTGTTTGTAGAAAACAAATTACTAGATCCAATGCCTGTATATTTAGATAGCCCTATGGCTTCTAGGGCTACTGCTATTTTCAGGCAGTATCCTACCTTCTATGATGAAGATGCTAGAAGATTACTTGATAAGGGAGATGATCCTTTTAATTTCCCTGGATTAGAAAAGATAGAGTCTGTTGAAGATTCTAAAAGATTAGTATCTAAAAATGGTGTTGTAATTATTGCTGGTAGTGGGATGTGTACTGGTGGGAGAATAGTTCACCACATTAAGAATCATATATATAAGCCTAGTACTCATATGATTTTTGTTGGGTATCAGGTGGAGGGAACACTTGGTAGGAAGTTAGTGGATGGTGAAAAGGATATTAAAGTTATGGGTAAACCTGTTGAAGTTCATGCAAAGATACATACATTGGGAGGTTTCTCTGCTCATGCTGACCAGAGAGACCTAAGATATTGGTTAAGAAGCTTCGGTCATACCCCTAAGAAGATATTCATTACACACGGTGATGAAGAGATTGCCATCGGTTTTGCTACAAATATTAAGAGTGAATTAAATATTGAAACAGATGTTCCTAAATTAAATGAGGTATTTGAATTAAAGTAATGGATATACAGAAGATTTTAGGTATTGAAAAAGATATTAAAGATTTGAACATTCAAGGAGCAACCAATGTTGCCATTGCTACCTTGGAAGGTATGAAGATATATATCTATGAATCTGAACAGAGTGATCCAGATCTGTTTTACAAAGAGCTAATGGAGGTTGGACAGAGATTGGCTAATGCAAGAGAGAATGAGCCTTTAGCTAGAAATGGTGTAGGGTATATTAAATATATGTACAAACAGAAGAATATTGATTTACATGATATTAAAAGTATGAAACAAGCTCTTGATGGGTTCTGTGAGCAGTTTCTTACAATGATTGCGGACAGTAAAAGATCTATCATTGAACAGTGTGTTCCTAGATTGAAGTTTTTTGAGAATGTTCTTACTCACTGTCACTCTTCTACAGCTCTTGCAGTGATAAAGGGTATAGGGGAGGGGAAGGATTCTTTTGATGTAGTATGTACTGAATCTAGACCTAGATACCAGGGTAGAAAGACTGCTAGAAGTCTTTTGAATGAAGGCATTTCTACTACTATGATTGTTGATAGTGCAGTTGAATCTTTTATCATTGGAAGAGGATCTGTTCCTATCGATACTATCTTTATCGGTAGTGATCAGATAACAATGAGTGGATATTGTATAAATAAGATAGGGAGTTGGGGAATAGCTATGAGTGCATACCATGCTAGTAAGCCTGTATATGTTGTTTCACCACTTTTAAAGGTAGACCCTAGTATTGGAGTAAATGATTTAGTAATTGAAGTGAGGGAAGATAGAGAGCTATGGCCTGATGCACCCAAAGACCTTATGATTTACAATCCTGCTTTTGAGGTTGTTGATAGGGATTTAGTTACTGGTTTTTTGACCGAATTTGGTATAGTAAAGCCTAGGGAGATAGCTGATATTATTCGTGCTAAATATGCATGGCTTTTTGAAACTTAATTTAAAATTTTAACTAGAATGTCACTTTATCTAAAGAGCAAAAAGATTGATCTAGGAGCAGGTAAGGACCTGTTCGTTGTAGTGCATCAAAGTGATGCAGATGACCTTGGGATCACTGAGGGAGAGGTAGTATTGTTAGGCTACAGGGACGTAGAACTTTACGTAAAAGTTATAATTACAGATAGTGAGGTAGGTGTAGGAGAAGTAGGTCTCTATGAGGAAATAACGGAGGAATATCACATACCAGAGAGTGCTAAGGTGATGATAGATATCCCTAACGCTAGTAAATCTCTAGAAGCTATTAAGAAAAAGATATCGGGTCTTAGACTTAATGAAGAGGAAGTACTCTCAATTATGGAAGATATTGGTTCTAGGAAGCTAAAGGAAACAGAAGTTGCGTTTTTTGTCTCTACTTTCTTTAACCCTGGTTTTAACAATGATGAGATTAAATGGATGGCTAAGGGTATGGCCGAATCAGGAGAGATATTGGACTTCAAATATATTAAGAATAACAAGGAGTTGGTAGTAGACAAACACTCCATAGGAGGAACTGCGGGTAAGGGTATTACCCCAACTCTAGTACCTATGCTTGCTGCTACTGGCTTGGTAGTTCCTAACAGTTCCACGCGAGCCATTACATCTCCTGCAGGCACGACAGATATTTTAGAGTGTGTAATGCCTGTTGCTCTTGACAAGAAAAAGGTATACGAGGTTGTTGGTAAGGTAGGTGCATGTATGGTATGGGGAGGGTCACTGTATTTAGCTCCAGCTGATGATGAAATCATTAATGTAGAAAGGTCTCTTAAGATTCAAGAGTTTCAGAAGGTTCTAGTTAGTATTGTTGCTAAGAAAATCGCTATGGGTGTCACATCAGTTCTGATTGATCTGCCATATGGCAAAGGAACCAAGTTAGAGAGACCTGACGACTTAGAATTTCTCGAAAGAGAGTTTGAGAAACTATTCAAAGAATTTAATATTAAATGTGTAACATTCAGAAGAGTAGTTAAAGGTCCTGATGGTAATGGAATCGGTCCAACTTTGGAGATGAGAGACTGTTTGAGGATATTAGAAAGAGATGAGAAACGCCCATTAGAGATGGAAGAGGTCGTGATAGGGATGGCAGGGGAGATATTTGAGCACAACGGTAAGGCTAAGAAAGGGGAGGGTAAGAAACTTGCACAAGAATTGTTAGATTCAGGTAAAGCATTAAAGAAGTTCTGGGAGATTGCAAAAGCTCAAGGTGCTAAAAAGGTGGTTAAGGCCAACGAATTAGAAGGTGGTAAACTAACACACGAGGTATTAGCTCCAAAGGACTTTGATATTAAATATATATGTACTAGAGAGATTGTAGAGATAGCAAGAGCTCTGGGTACACCTAAAATTAAAGATGCAGGTATATATCTAGAGAAGATGCCAGGAGAGAGCATTAAGAAAGGAGAGGTGTTAATGACCCTATTTGCAACTACACAGGACAGGTTAGATGATGGAATTAAGGCTGTTGATTTGAGTAAACTTTACGAGATTTAGTTCTCTTAGCTAGTTTAGTAATTACATTCAAAAGTAATATTAATAGTCCTAATACTAGTAGTATGGGAAGGAGTATTATTATTGATTTCCCTATCACTGTAGTTTTGATAAAAGTATTTATTCCATCTATTGCACTACTACTATCTCCTTCCTCTACCGATGTAATGTCTGAGTACTCTAAAAGAGTCTCTTGGTTAGGTACAGACTCTACTGCATATATTGAGACAGAGTAGTTAGAAAAATCCTCATTATTTGCATTATCAGCAGAATATATCTTTATATTAGTAATCTTTTCATCAAAGAAAGTCTCCCAAAGTACTTTCTCAATATTCTGTCCAATTAACATATTCTCTCCCTCTACAGTAGGATCTACACTCAACCAACCGTACTCTGGAATCCATATATGTACCCATTGATGTCTACTGTTTCCTTCAGTATCACTCTTCTCTTTTGTTACTAAATTAGAATATCCTAGTGCTGCTCTCGCAGGAACACCCTGTGCTCTTAGTATTGCAATCATAGAGTCTGCATACTCCATACATACAGATGCTTCTCCTTGTAATGCAGCCCTAGCTCCCATTCTCTCATTCTTGCTATTTGCCTTCTGCTCATCATACTCTAATTTACTATTAATATATCTATAATCATTTTTGATTAACTCCATAATGGTACTACTTTGATCAAGAAGCTTTTTAGCTTCACTTGCAATGTAGATATCTGTACTCTCCCAGTATTTAGTAGGAGTTGTATATTTTTTTAATTCATTTTTCTCCTTAATCTTACTGAAATATTCACCCAAGCTATACTCAGGTATCGCTCTTCTGTTCTCATAGCTGTCTTGCTTTAGCCATATATATCCTGTTACTAATATCTCACTACTTTTGTTTGCTGCAACCTCAAACCTTGCCACCATATTCCCCTCACTATCCTTAGTTAACTTAACTGGAGTAGGATATATTCTCTCTATCTTTACTCTCTGATTAACCTCTCCAAAATCTCTAGGTAAAGAAAACTCATATATATTTGTTGAGAGAGCACCAATTAGGGAAGAATATTTGTCTGGAACAATACTGTCTGTTTTAGGTGTTTTGTACTTTAGCTCAAACCTATATATCTGCTCTGTACCAAACTCTAGTGTAGGAGAGTGCTCAATCCTATCCTTTGCAGAAAATGAATATATATTGTTAGTAAGTGTTTGTTCTAGTTTGAACTCTTTAGGAAATACTCTTACTAAAGGTTGTATATCTTTCTCTGTGATAATCTTTAAGTCATATGAGAGAGATGTTTTTGTTCCACTCTTTTCATCTTTCTGAACAAACGGAGTGTCTTTGTAGAGTGCAGGAGCAAAAAGTATTGTATGATTGTAATTCCTTTTTACCAAATCATGAGTCTTGTACTCTACAAATATTTTGTATGGAGAACTTAGTGTAGTTTCTTTGTAGTTAGGAACTTTTAAATACATACCCTCTCCATCTTTTAGTTGCTCTAAGGTGTAGGTAAGGTTTCTCTTTGATGTAGGATCTATTACCTTCAACGAATCTTTCTTGTACTGTCTCTCTAGCTGTATCTCATGTGCTTTACTAGTAGGTAGATCAGGGATATGGAATATCTTCTCTCCCTCCATTGAGTAAAAATATTTACTGTTTCTTACCTCTCTAATATATGTAGTTTGTACTAGTACAAAATCTTGCCCCGTTTGATACCTAATGGTCGTATTGTTTTGTATATTAAAATCATATGTTTGAGCATATATAGAGGTAGGGATAGTAAAGAGCAGAACTATTAGGAATAAATATTTTAAAAATTTTTCTTGCATGTAGATATATTACTTTAGATTTCTTTAAAAGAGTAGTGGGTGATATAATGCGAAGATTAATATATTTAATATATATATGAGTAAAGTTGTTAGATCACATACACTTTCACTAGGGATAGTGGGATTGCCTAATGCAGGAAAATCTTCTCTTTTTAATGCACTAACGAAAAAGGCTGTACCTGCAGAAAACTTTCCATTCTGCACTATAGATAAAAATATTGGGGTAGTAGAGATACCAGATGAGAGATTAGGTAAGCTTGCTAAGTTTTACGATGCTTTAAAAGTAGTTCCTTCTACAATGACTTTTGTAGATATTGCAGGATTAGTAAAAGGAGCTTCTAAGGGGGAAGGATTGGGTAATCAGTTCCTCTCTCATATTAGGGAGGTAGATGTCATAGTGTATCTTCTTAGAGCATTTCGAAGTGATGAGATTGTACATGTATATAGTAGTGTGGATCCAGTTAGGGATTTTGAGATAGTGCAATCAGAGTTAATCCTTAAGGATTTAGAAGTAGTAGAGAAGAGATTAGCTCTAGCCAGAAAAGAGAGTAGGTCTAGTAGTGAGCAGTTAACTAAACAAGAAGTAGAGGTGTTAGAGAAGGTAGTTAAATCTCTAAATGAGGGTGTCCCAGTTATAGAGATGAAATTAGAGGAAGAAGAGATAGAGAGGATAGATTCTCTTTTCTTACTTACAGCTAAAGAGAGGGTATTTGTTCTCAACTGTAAGGAGGGATTGGATAGTGAGAGAATTTTAGAGTGGGAGAGAGAATTAGCAAAGATATCAGGAGATAGTGAAATGAGATATATATTAAGAGTAGATGTTAATCTACTCTCAGATTTGGCAGATATGAAAGAGGATGAGTTTAAGGAGTATGTAGATCTTCTTGGTAGTAGACCTGCTACTGTAGAGGATGTAATTATGTGTGCATACAGGAGGCTTAATCTAATTACCTTCTATACTGGTTCAAAAAAAGAGTGCAACTCATGGAGTATAGAGGGAGGTGCTTCTGTAAAAAATGCAGCAGGAGTAATACATACTGACTTAGCAAAGAACTTCATAACTGCAGATGTAGTTAATGTAGATGAGATGATAGAGGTAGGGGGATTTAATAAGGCAAAAGAGTCTGGGTTAGTCAAAAATCACGGTAAAGAATATATCGTTAGAGATGGTGATTATATAGTAGTACTAGCAAATAGTTAATAGAATTGTCTTTCTCTCTTTTTTCTGCTAAAATTCCACTCGCATTGATATTAATTTAATAGTTTGTTTTTTGATGTCTACAGATAGAGTAAAAAAGGTAAAGAATTATGAAATGATGATAGTACTTAAACCATTATTACCAGATGATTTGAGGAAAAGTATTCATAAGGAGTTTGTTTCAATGATTGAGAAAGAAGGTGGAGAGGTATTAGATGTAGATGTATGGGGTAAGAGATACCTAGCATACAAGATAGACGGTCATAGTGAGGGGTACTACATAGTTTACAATTTCAAATCTAGTCCTAGTTTAATCAATGAGATGAAGAGAGTATTGCATTTAAGGCAAGAGATATTACGCTTTATGATTGTAGAAGAGGATCATCCTGAGCAGATAGGGACTAGAATCAAGAAAAAAGAGATTGAGGTTTAGTTCAGTATTTTTTAAAAATTAGTTGGTAATATTTAAATAAGTTAAATTTATAATATATATACAATGTCAGCAAGGTCTTTAAATAAAGTTCAGTTGATAGGGAACTTAACAAGGGAACCAGAGTTAAGGTATACAACCTCTGGAACACCTGTAGCAACCTTCGGTTTAGCTACAAACAAATCTTGGAAGGATCAAGATGGTAATATGAAAGAGGTTGCAGAATTTCACAATATTGTAGCTTGGAATAAGATGGCAGAGATTTGCCAACAGCTTTTAGCAAAGGGAATGAAGGTATACATTGAAGGATCTCTAACAACTAGGTCATGGGAAGCAGAAGATGGTTCAACTAGATACAAGACAGAGATTAGAGTAAATGATATGATTCTTCTTGATAGCAAAGGAAAGACTGCAGCAGGAGCATCTGAGCAGTCAGAACCTGCAGTAGAGGAAGAGGTTGCTCAAGAGGAGGAAGTAGATGAGGAGCCTGTTGCTAATGAAGATCCTCTTGAGGATACTGATTTACCATTTTAATTTATAGCTTACAGAGTAGATGAGTGATATTGATGAGAAAAAAGTAGAAGCCCCAACACTAGAAGATGTCTTTGATGATCGTAGTGTTGTAGAAGAGGAGGGAGATGAGTCTTACGGAGGTAAGAAAAAAGCAAGGAGAAGGAGAAAGATAGTGCAGAATCTAACCTGTTCTCTCTGTGACTCTGGAGTTAAGAATATCTCTTACAAAGATGTATATCAGCTTAAAAAGTTTACATCTGTTAGAGGTAAAATCATCGCAACAGAAAAATCAGGTGCTTGTCACAAGCATCAGAAGCAATTAACAAGAGCTATCAAGAGAGCAAGATATATGGCTCTTCTACCATATGTAGCTAAAGAGAGCTAGAATATTGTATTGAGTTTGTAAAGAGGCTAGAGATAGCCTCTTTTTTTTCTCCCTTTGTTTTCAAAATATCCTTTTACTGGTAAACTGAATACATAATGAGTACTACACAGATACTACAAAAGAATGCATATTTAGTGGTATTAATTAAAGACAACCATATGTTTGCTAATTTAGCATATACAGATTTTTCTTCACAGAAGACATATCTACTCTCAGATATTACAGATCTTTCAGCTCTTAAGTTTAGAATGGATGATGTTGTATTTAGTAAAAATTTCTGGTTTGAATATTTTGATGCACTAGAGAAAGAATTTGGATGGAATATTGTTGATAGAAGATGGGGAGAAGTATTTAAGATTGTGGATTTTGAAGATGAAGGAGAAGGAGTTAGTGGTATTAAGATATTGGTAGATGATGACCAACCTTTTTTTAATAATATCTTTACCTCTTTGAAAGAGTTTTCTAAAGATATTGTACTTAGAGTAGCAGACGAGAGATATATACAGGTGTTAATGGAGGAACTAAGAGTAAGGCTTGGATATGATGACCTGTTATGGGTAGATATGGACTTAGCTCATTTCTCTGTTTTTAGAACTTACGAAAGAGAGAGTCCCTTAGGTATCTTTTCTAAAGATGCAAAAAAGGAGAGAGGTTTCTTTAAATCTAAAATCTCTTGGAGTAGTGAAATAGGGTTGATTGATTCAATAAAGAATTCTAAATTAAGAGCCTTTCTTTCATCTGAGTATAACTTTGAGGATTTAGTAGATAAATGGGCTAACTTTGTAGCTAATACTCCTGATTTAATAGTGGACCCTGTACTAGATGACCTTCTTCGTTCTTTTGCTACAATACAGAATCTCTCTATGAAGGAAGAAAACAGAGAAAAGTTTGATGCTTTCGGAAGAGGTAAGAGTGCAGTTATACTAACAGGTAAGCTAGCTAAGCTATTAAGAAAGAGAGATCTGTTTTTGTCATTAATAGATGGTTTTGAGCTAGAGGGTATCTTTGATCTCTACTTAGATGTAGAGAATAGGATACTTTCATACGGTAAGGATTTAGTAGAGGGTTCTGAAGCAGAAAATATAATGGTAATTAAAGGAGATATCTTGCCTGGTGCATACAAAGTTGTTATTCCTGAAGTTAATGTTAGTAAGGGTAAGAACAGGGTTCTCTTTTCTGCAAAAATATCTTCTCAAGATTTTGAAGAACGAGATATATATGCACTTAATCCTAGTTTAGAGATATTTACAATACCTAATGTTGTTAACAAAGTAGTAGTAGAAGGAGCTCTTAAAAATGGTGCTGTACTTACTCATTTTAGTACAACAGATGTATCCTTTGTATCTACAAGAGGTGGAGTAAGATATGATGGTTTAGTAGTAGACTGTAGAATCAGACCCATTATTTACGGTCCTAGTGCTAAGGAGAACAAGATAAAATTACAAAGTTGGGGAGATGGAAATTAGAAGTAGAATGTTAGAACCGTACAAAGACTATCAATTTAGTATTCCTCTAGATGGAAGAGAGAGAGTATATGTTAAGGCTGGAAGTACAATATCTAGTGGAGATAAATTATTTGAGAGTTTGAGTAGCGGTAGTAAAAAATCTCTCTATTTACCTAAGATATTAGAGTGTAAAGTTGAAAATATACCAAGCTGTATGAGTAGGATAGATGGAGAGTATGTAGAAGAGGGTGAAGTTATTGCAAGAAGAGTAAGAAGAGGAGGTCTTAGTATATTAGAGGTTCTTGCTCCAGTTTCAGGGATATTAGATTTTAGAAAAATTAGCAAAGGATATATTGATATATTAGGAGAGGAGAGTAGTAATATATTTGTTAGTGATTTTAATGGATATATTACTGCTGTGAATCCTAATGATGGTATTGTTGTTAAAGCAGATGCCCTCTCTATTGATGTTGTTGCTACTACAAAAGAGCAAGAGAAATATTTTGGTAAACTAGAGATAATTGAAGATGGAAACAGTATTATCACAGAAGGTGTGTTAGCTGATGATTACTCTGGTAAGATTGTATGGGTAGGTCCTTATCTTTATGACAGAGTTGCTTATGAACTATTCGAAAGAGGAGCTACAGCTATTCTTACATACGCTATCTCTTACTTACAATTTAGGGAGATGGGATTACCCATTGCAGTAGTAGGTGGCTTTGGTTCTGTACACTGCGATACTAGATTTATTAACAACCTAGTTACCTTGCGTAATCGTTTGGTCATATTAGATGGTTATGAGAATCAACTCTTTGTAATTGCTAAATCAGATAAAAAGAGTAGAGAGTGGTTTGTAAAAGACTATATCAATCAACTAGTTATATCCAGAGCTCCCTCTACTTATGGATATATAGGGAAGGTGGTAGATATCCAAGGTAATTCTGGGTATCTCTATGTTGATTTTGATAAAAAAGGTCAATCTTTACTACATATCGGTGTATTAGATTTTATAGATTTGTAATCGTAGGTTAGGGGTAATATAATTTTGGGAGCCTATTTTATTTTTCATCTTTCTACCACTGTGAGTAAAAGTACACAAGGAAAAAGAAATATATGGATAGTTGTTTTAATAGTAATATCATTTTCTTTAGGGATATTTTTTGGAAGACAGGTTGATGCACCTTCACTAGATACTCTGCTTACTGCCAAATCTAAAGTAGATCTAGATCTCTTTTGGGAAGTATGGCGAGTTATGGATAGTAAGTATGTAGAGAAGGATAAAGTTACAGACGAAGAGAAGATGTATGGTGCCATTAAAGGAATGGTAGATTCATATGGAGATCCTGCAACTGTTTTTCTAACTCCTAAAGAGACTGAAGAGTTTGAAGATATGAGTAGTGGTAAGTATTTTGAAGGTATAGGAGCAGAGCTTGGGTATAGAGATGGTGCAATTGTAGTTGTCTCTCCCTTAGATGGCTCTCCTGCAAAAGCTGCAGGAGTTAAAGCAGGTGACTACATTCTTGCTGTAGATGACTATGAAGTTAAGAGTGGAGATAATATATATAGTATTGTGGACAAAATTAGAGGAGAGGCAGGTACCGTTGTATTACTTAAGGTATTGCATTTAAATGAATTAAAGCCAGTTGAGATAGAGATTGTAAGAGGAGAGATTACTGTTCCAAGTATGACTCTCTCCTTTATTGGTCCTAACAAATCCATTGCTTTAATAGATATTGCAAGATTTACTGAGGCTTCATATCTAATATGGAGTGAGAATTGGAATAATGTAGTAGATGAGGTAGTTCAAAGTGGAGTAAAGAAGATAATTATTGATCTAAGAAGTAATCCTGGAGGTTTTTTTGATGCAGCAGTATATGCAGCTGAAGACTTTTTAGCATCAGATACATTAATAGCACAGCAACAAGATGGTAAAGGTAAAGTTCAAGATTTCCTTTCTAAGAAAGACGGTAGACTAAAAGGCAAAGAAGTAGTTGTTCTTGTAGATATGGGTAGTGCTTCTGCTTCAGAGATATTTGCAGGTGCACTACAGCAAAACAAAGTAGCAAAGATATTAGGAACAGAGACCTATGGTAAGGGTACAGCTCAGAATATTTTAGAGTTGTATGGTGGGTCTAGTTTGCATATTACCACTCTAAAATGGCTTCTTCCTGATGGTAAATGGTTAAACAGGGAAAATCCCGTTGTTCCTGATATTGAAGTAGAAAACAGTAATGAGGATTTCTTAAAAGGTTTTGATAGGCAACTAGATGAAGCAATTAAATTGCTAAGTAAATAAATTCAGTTTAAATAACTAAATATGAATAAAGTAGTAGGAGAGAAAAAGAAAGCTTTTGGGAAGCTATCCAAGTATAAACATTTGAGAGTAATGGGGGTATCTCTAGTAATTGTTACAATGTTTCTTCTTCTTGCAGTATCTATAATTTTAATACTAAGAGTGTCTCCTGAATTGCAACGAATATTTTTAAATCAAAATATATCTCAAGATGACAAAGAGAGACCAGTTATCAATATTACTGAGAGAGAAAATGTAATTGTAGATGTAGTAAAACAATCTAGTGAGTCTGTGGTCAGTATTGCAATTACAACACTATCTCTTAAACAAGGAGAGGGGATAGTAGATACGGTAAATAATATAGGTACAGGTTTTGTTGTAGATAGTAGTGGAATTATTATCACTAATCAGCATGTAGTTTCAGATAATGATGCAGTATATACAGTCATTACTAATAGTGGTAAGGAGTATACAGTTGTAGAGATAGTAAGAGATGATAGTAATGATATTGCTGTACTTAAAATAGATGCTAAGGATTTGAAAGCTTTAGAATTGGGAGATTCAGATAACCTTTTAGTAGGTCAAACAGTAATAGCGATAGGTACACCACTAGGTGAATATGCAGGTAGTGTCACCACTGGAGTAATTAGCGGTTTAAAGAGGTCTGTAAAGACCTCTTCTGGATGGTTTGGTGCAACTAGTAAGGTATATGAGAATGTAATTCAAACAGATGCAGCAGTTAATCCTGGGAACTCTGGAGGTCCACTCATTAGTACAGAGGGCAAGGTGGTTGGTATTAACTTTGCTACTAGCTCTGGTGCAGATAATATCTCTTTTGCACTACCTGTAAATACAGTAAAGCAGAGACTTGAGGAGTACAGAACATATGGTAAATTTATCAAACCGTATGTAGGTATTTCATATCAGATGATATCTGAGTATGAAGCTCTTTACTACAAAGATGTAGTAGCAGGAGCATTGGTTATCAATGTTGATCCAAAAGGCCCTGCTGCTAAAGCTGGTATTGAAAGAGGAGATATAGTTGTAAAGATTAACAAACAAAAAGTAGAGGGTTCTTTTGCTTCTTTAGTACAATCTTTTAAGGTAGGGCAAGAGGTAGAGATAGAGCTATGGCAGAGTGGAAAGAGTAGGGTAGTAAAGGTAACCTTAGAAGAAGCTAAATAGAGAGTATAAATCTCTCTTTGTTAAAGCAATCTGTTTCAACAGTATACTTCAAATCAGGTAGATACTTTTTAAAAAGAGTAAGAGTCTCTTCTACTATCGTCTCTTCCGTTTCTATATATAAAATAAAGTCTTTTATACATTTTTTCTTAATCTGTTCAAGTAGTCTCTCATATATCTCTAGACCACTACTTCCACCATCTAGTGCAAGCTTAGGTTCAAAATCTAATACACTTTTATCTAATTTTTTGTAAACAGATGTTGGAATATATGGTAAGTTTGCAATTAACAGAGTAGTTCCTTTTAGTATAGGCAGATCTTCTATCAGATCTGTTTTAATCCACTCTATACTTTCATTAGTTAAGAGTTTTTCATTTTCTTTTGCTATTTTTAATGCATTAGAAGATATCTCTGTAGCAAAGATGTTAGGAAATATACTCTCTCTGTTTAAAAGTTTCTTTAATGATATTGCTATACAACCACTACCTGTACCTATATCTACAATATTTTCAATATTATATCTCTTAATTAACTCTATCGAGTTGTAAACTAACTGCTCTGTTTCAATCCTAGGAATTAATGTATCTTCTGTGACAAGAAACTTACTATTACAAAACTGAGCATACCCTCTTATATACTCCCAAGGCTCTCCATCTTGTAGCCTTCTTAAAACACTCTCTTTATCTGTACTGTTCTCTTCCAGATATTCAACTATCTCTATAGCTATACGTTTAGAATCAGGGTATTTAATCTGATCTAGAAATTCTTTAATATTAAATATCTGAGAGAGTTTATTTTGCATTATTTAATATCTCTAACTGTATTCCTTCTCGTATATCATTAATCATCTCCTCTAACTCTCCACTTAAAACCGCCTCAATATTGTGCCAAGATTTTTTTATTCTATGATCAGTAATTCTGTTTTGTGGAAAGTTGTAAGTTCTAATCTTTTCAGCTCTCATAGCACTACCTATCTGAGAAGATCTAAGAGAAGACCTTTTTTCTTGTTCCTCCTGTCTTTTCTTTTCATAGAGTCTAGATCTAAGAAGAGCCATAGCTTTCTCTTTGTTCTGACTCTGATGCTTTGTCTCTTGGCAACTAACTACGATGTTAGAAGGGTAGTGAGTAATTCTAACAGCTGAATCTGTTCTGTTTACACACTGACCACCTGCACCAGATGCTCTCATTACATCGATTCTAATATCTTCTGGATTAATCTCAATATCTATCTCTTTTGCTTCAGGAAGTATTGCTACAGATGCAGTTGATGTATGTATTCTTCCTGATGCTTCTGTTGTAGGTACTCTTTGGACTCTGTGTACACCACTTTCGTATTTTAATTTTTTATACACATTCTTCCCATTTATCTGTGCTACTACCTCTTTGTACCCACCACTTTCAGTAATATTACTCTCAATTATCTGTATATCCCATCCATTTCTTTCTGAGTAGTTCTTATACATCCTAAAAAGGTCTGCAGCAAACAAACTAGCCTCATCGCCACCAGCACCTGCTCTAATCTCTAATATTGCCGATCTACTATCATCTTCATCTTGAAACTCTCTCTCTATCTGTATCTTCTTTATCTCTTCTTCAATGGAATTAATCTTTTCCTCAATATCTACCAATTCAACCTTTGCCATCTCTAGTAGCTCTTTGTCATCTTCTTGCTTTAATATCTCCTGTGTATCTTCATACTTCTTAATTTCGGCAAGGATATTATCGATATGCATAGAGAGTAGGGAGTAGTAGTTTAAATCAATACTCAACTTAGAGATATTCTCTCCTGTTGTATGAGCAAGACTCATCTTTCTCTCTAAGTCTTCTTTCTCTTGTTTAGCATTGCTTTTAAGATATTTTTCTTTCAGTGCTGTAATCTCCATCTTTATGGATAATATCATGTTAAAAAATATTTTTGGAGTGTTTTACTTAGAGATATTTGCGTTGGCAAGCATATCTTTGAGTGTAAGAGTAGATGAAGATTTAATAGAGGTATCTCTTTTAGCTTTTCTCTCTTGCATCTTCTCTCTTTTGCTCTTAAAAGACATCTTAGATGCTTTCTGTGCTCTCTCTTCAAATTTCTTTACAACATTGTCAGTATCAACGATTTTTTGTTCTCCAGTATAGAAGGGGTGACACTTTGAACAGAGTTCTATGTTTAGAGTATCTACCTCTAATGTAGAACCTGTTTCAATGGTATTGCCACATGAGCAAACAATCTTTAAATTCTTATTGTATTTAGGATGAATATCTCTTTTCATAACGGGTAGAATTATAACAGATGAGGATATGTGTGTCTAGGGTTATTAGATTACTAAACCCTGTTTGATAGCTTAATCAGAGAAAGCCTTACTCAGAAGATCTAGCTCTTTGCCTAATCTCCAGTAAGATACTCCTAAAAGATTACTCTCTTTTGCTAGTTTTATTCTCTCTAATACACCCTCTTCTGTTTGGTAGAATAGGGTACATGTAGCTCCATCTGAACATTTGTACTGTGCATATCCTTCTGCAATATCTTTTTTGTACTCTCTTTGAATATTGCTATTCTTTAATATATTAGCAACAGAAGTTTCTGTTAATGCAGATGCTTTTGTATCTTTCCAAAGATATGCATAGAGATGTACTCCTAAAGATATTTTTTTAGAATCTATTCTCTCCTTTGCATACTCTATGACATCTTCCATCCAGTTAATGGGAGCAATTGGACCAGCTGTAGTAGAAGTTTGTAGTGTAAAATCATATGTCATTATCTTTATCCTATCCGCTATCTTATCGATTCTTTCCCAATCTTGTACAGCAAGAGTATCCTGAGTACCATCTCTTATTTTTGCAACTACTGTTACAGAGAGTATTTTCTCTTTAGCATGTAGAGCTGTTTTCAGATCTGTTAAGAATTTAAAATATCCTTCTTTCTCAGAAGAGTATATCTTTTCATAGTCTATATCTACTCCATCAAAGTTGTACTTCTCTACCTCTTTTAATATCTCACTTATATGTTTTTCAATATATGCCTCTGACTGTAGTAGGGATCTCATCACTTTAAAATCGTAAGAGCCAACAGTAGGTATTACCTCTATATATTTTTTTGTTGCAAAAGAGAGTAGCTTCTGTACAGATTGTTCAGAAGGTTTTCTATTTAGTAAAGTACCATCACTATTTACTCCGTAAAATACAGGATTAATCTCCCCTATATCTCCTTTATACTTTTCTAAACTAGAATATCCATTCTCAAAATCCCAAGCAGGAATCCATGCAGAGTGTAAAAAAGATGGAACATTTTCTACTACTTGAGGAGGGTCTTTCTTCTCTTCTTTTACCTGTTCTATATTTGTGTCTTTTTTTATCTCAGGAATATCTTCTTTAATCTTGTTTTTGTTTGAAAGAAAGAACGAAAGAAGTAGTATTGATACTGAGAGTATTGCACTAATTAAAAGAAGTGTATTTTCTTTTTTCATCTTAATAAATTATACTACACTAAAGAAAAAAGAGGAGATTGAAATCTCTGAATACCCAACTACTCTAGGTTAGCGGGATTGATTTTTTCTGAGTAAGAAAATATACTAATATTACTTATGAAATATCCAAAGAGAATACAAAACAGGGTGAGTAGGATAGAGGGACAGATAGGTGGGATTAAAAGGATGATTAATACGGAGGTCTCTGAAGAGAAAGTAATGATTCAGCTACAAGCTGTAATATCTTCGTTGGAGAGTTTAAAGTTAGAACTACTTAAGAAGCAGATGAAGGATAGTTTTATAGAAAATATTAAAAAATCCTTATCTGTATCTGAGTAGTAATCTGATATACTTAGGTGTGTACTGTCCAATAATATGAATATATACTTAAGAGATGAAAATAAAGAGTTTAGGTTGGTCTACCTTTCAATTAACAGTTGGTGATACTACATTAGTAACAGATCCTCTTTCATTAAAAGATAGTGGGTTTAGTTTTAATAAGATGAAATGTGATGTAGTTATATTCTCAGAGAAGGAGCTCTTTGGTAAAGAGGATATATTAAAAGAGAAAGGGTTAGAAAAGAAGGTAGAGCCTGATCACAGAGATACTATTATTGAAATATCGTCTCCTGGAGAGTTTGAAGTAGGTGGTCTTATGATTAGAAGGGATGTAGATTCTCCTTTCTATATTATAGATGAGGGGAAGCTTAGGGTTGTGTATATGGGGTTGGTTGATAACAGTTTGGATGTTGGTACTACTAAGGATTTGGGAGATGTAGATGTTCTTATCCTCCCTATAGGGAATGGGTCTCTTTTTCCTGATTACGATAGAATAGAGAAGGTTATTAGAAATGTAGATCCTACAATATTGCTACCTTCTGCTTACAAAAAGAATGGTTTAAAAATTGGTAGTGATATGAAGAGTAGGGAGGATTTTATCAAATTCTTCGGTTTTACAAATGTTAGAGACGAGTCATATCTTAATGTTGTTCCTGTTGCAGAGAGTGAGAACAAAAATATGGAGGTAATATTTCTTAATTAAAAATATATGGAGAGAGTACCACCACAAAATTTAGAAGCAGAGAAGTCTGTATTAGGTTCTGTACTTCTGGACAAAGATGCTTTAATTAATGTCTCTGGTTGGTTACTTCCTGAACATTTCTATGACGAGAGACACTCCATCATATATCAAAATATATTAGAACTTTTTGAGAGTGGTTTACCTATTGATTTAGTAACGGTCTCTGATAGGTTAAAGAAGAAAAAGGTTTTAACTAAGGTAGGTGGTAGAGCATATCTAACAGAGCTAGCTTCTTTTGTTCCTACATCTGCTCATGCACAAGAGTATGGCAATATTGTTAAAGAGAATGCAACTAGAAGAGGGTTAATATCTTCTGCAGCTGAAATTACTAAGCTTTCAATGGATGAGAGTGTAGATATTGCAGAGGTTGTAGATAGGTCTGAGACTTTGCTTTTTAGTGTTGCTCAAGAGGGTATTAGGAATAACTTTGTTCATGTAAAAGAACTTCTTAAAGATGCATATGAGAGGGCTGCTCATGCAACTAGTTCTGATGATTACTCTGGTATCTCTACTGGTTTTAAAGAGATTGATATTTTACTTGGGGGTTTTCAAAAATCAGACCTAATTATTCTTGCTGCTAGACCTTCTGTTGGTAAAACGTCACTTGCACTAGATATGATGAGACATGCGTCTTTAGTAGAGAAGAAGAATGTAGCATTTTTCTCATTGGAGATGTCCAATATGCAGATTATGGATCGTTTACTAGGTATGCAATCTGGTATTCCTTTCTGGGAGATTAGAACTAACAAATTAGATGATGAGAAGATTGTTAAGTTAGCAAATACAATGGGTGAGTTAGGAGATGCCAATCTCTTTGTTGATGATAGTGCTGGACAGCATATTAATCAGGTAAGAACGAAAGCGAGAAGGTTAGCTTTAGAGCACGGTGTCGATATTATCTTTGTTGACTATCTTCAACTTATGAGAGGAAGTAGTAAAGAGAGTAGAACATTGGAGGTTTCAGAGGTGTCTCAAGGTTTAAAGAATCTTGCTAAGGAGCTAAATATTCCTGTAGTTGCTCTTTCTCAACTATCTCGTGCAATTGAGCAGAGGCAGAGCAGAAGACCTCAGCTATCTGACTTGAGAGAGTCTGGCTCTATTGAGCAGGATGCTGATGTTGTAATATTTTTGGATAGGGAAGAGACTTGGAATCCTGATACAGAAAAGAAGGGTGTTGCAGATGTCTTTATTGCTAAGCATAGGAATGGTCCTACTGGTTTGATAGAGTTGGCCTTTGTTAAGGATATTGCTAGTTTTAGAAATTTGTATAAAGGGACTAAATAGTGTGTACATAGTTGGGTTTGTTGGGATATAATACGGGGTAGGGTCGAGTGGTGGAACTGGCAGACACGCGGGACTCAAAATCCCGTACTAGCAATAGTATGAGGGTTCAACTCCCTCCTCGACCATATATTTAAATATTTAATTAAAAAGAGATGAACTTAGAAAATATAATTCTAGATTTCTTTAATTTTGTTGGTAATGTTAACTTCAATCTGTTTGGTATTGTTTTAGCACTATTAATACTTGTATTTTGGATAGTTTTAATTGGATGGGTATGGATAGATTCTGCAGAGAGGACATCTAACAAGCAGTGGAGATTAGCTTATCTCTTCTTAGTTATATTCTTTAATATACCTGGATTAATAATATATTTCATAATTAGACCTTCTGAGACAATTGAACAGGTATATTGGGAAGATTTAGAGAGAAGATATCTTAAGTATGAGACAGCAGAGTTAGGAGATTGTTCTAAGTGTGGTAGTCAATTACTTCCAGGATATGTATTCTGCGTAAATTGTGGTAATGAGATTAAAAGAAAGTGTCCTAATTGTCAGATTTTAATTATAAAGGGAGTAAAGTTTTGTCCTCATTGTGGTACTCAAGTTGCTGAGAAAGCTACTCAACAAGAGCAACCTAGTGTGGAGGTAATGGAGCAACAGATACTTGCTAACAAGGAGCATATGGTAGATACAGTTGAGTCAGATAAACTTAGATACAAACAGAGAGGGGACTTCATTGTAAAGCTAGGTGATGTTGTAATTGGGGGATGGAAGAAGCTAACAGGGGCTGAAAAGAAAGAAGATGAACAGAAGAGTGAGCAAGATGTTGTTAAGAGTGAGAGAGTAGATAAAAAGAAGAGAAAGAAGAAGAAGAGAAGAAAAAAGTAATTTTTGATAAAATGGTAGTATTAATGTATTAGGAGTACTGCTGTGTTAGGTTGGTTTTCTACTATTAAGAGTTTTATCATGGGAATTAACCCACTGTTTGTTCTTCTGTTTGTATTTTTTGTTGGTCTTTATGTATTCTGGAGGGGTAGTGCTGAGTCTAGAAAGAATAGGTCTTCTGTATTTGATATGTTTTTTATATCCGGTTTTCTAAGTTCAGTAGTTGGTAGAGTAGTTTATATCATTGTGGAGTGGGCTAAGTTCTCATCTTTCATATGGTATTGGATCCCTTATGAAAAATATGGAGAGAAGATATTCCTCTTTAGATTACTTCCGTGGAGATTTTTTGCTATCTGGGATGGTGGACTAGTCATACTTGCTATGTTTGTATCTATGATTATTTTTATGACTATCTATGCATTAGTAATTAAAAAATGGAAATGGAAACATATGTTCTTCCCTATATATTTCTCATCTTCTATGATGTTGGGTCTAACATTTGTTTTAACAGGTGTTGCAGATGAGTTTACAGATTGGATATATAAGGGGGTGATATTAATTTCATTCTTAGTAGTATTTTTTGTTCTATACAAGGTTATATATATAATAGTGAAGAAACCTTTAAGAGAGAAACTCCTTATTGGATATCTAGGTCTTTTAATAACATGGATATCTTCAGCATATATTGCGTATATATATATAGTAGATGATCTCTCAGTGTATGAGGATGTACTTCTTCTGATATTTGTACTTTGGTCATTGGTAATGGGAATATTCTTCTTAATTGATTTAAGAAGGCCTAATTTAAAAATAGAGACAAGATCCACGATTAGATCAGTCAGTATTTCTTAGTATGAGAGTAGGTAGATATATATTAGTAATTTCTCTTTTAATATCTTTTATTAATTTTTGCTTACCGTATGTTTTAGATATCGAATGTATTGAGAATAGGGGTGTTGCTTTTGGTTTAGTTATTGAAAAGGTTTGGATATTTATTCTAATTGTTCTTCTTTTACTTCTCTTTCTTAGTTTTATCACAAGAGGAATTCTTAGGTATCTATTTTTCAGTATTGTTGTACTAGGTATGACTAATCTAGTAGAGAGATTAATTAATGGATATATCTGTGATTACATTACTTTCTTTAATCTTTCTATTAACTTAGTGGATATATCCCTTACTATCTTGGTAATATTTACTATTCTAATTCTTTTAAAAGGAGGCTATGGAGATACAGATAGAGAGAGAAAGTGATGGTAAGAGGGTAGATATATATCTTTTTGAGCTTTTAAACAGAGAGGGTATATATATTACGAGAAATATTGTACAGAATTTCTTGTCTAAGGGGTGCAAAGTAAATGGTAAAGGTTGTAAAAAGTCTTACAAGTTGAAAGAAGGAGATCTATTCTCTGTAGATATTGCATATTGGAAAGAGTTAATATCCAATTTGGATTTGAGTGAGAAGATATTACCACAGAAAGGTAATTTAGATATTAGGTATGAGGATAGTGATTTAATTGTTCTGTACAAACCTAAGGGTTTAATTGTACATCCTGGTGTAGGGAATGTGGATGGTACATTAGCCAATCATATCCGCCACTATTTAGAGTTTAAAGGTGAGTATGACAAACTAGTCGAGAGAGGAGGGATTGTTCATAGATTGGATAAGGGGGTTAGTGGTTTAATGGTTGTTGCTAAGAACAAAAGGATACAGGAATATTTAAAAAGTCTTTTCAAAAATCGAGAGGTAATTAAGATATATAGGGCTAGGGTGGAGGTAGTAGGTAATGGTTCTAAGTATACAGAATTTGAACAGAATATTGATATCAAAAAATATCTTTTAGAGATGAATATATCTTTTGAACCTTGGAAAGAGTGGACTAATGTGAGAGGATATATCGGTAGATCAAGAAAAAACAGGTATAAGATGGAGTTTAGACCGTATGAGTTTGTTGGTTCTAAGTATGCTCTAAGCTATATCCTAAAGTCTACAGATGAGGTGTTGATAAAGATAGAGACAGGAAGAATGCATCAAATTAGAGCTACACTGGAGTATTTTAATCTGCATATTCTAGGAGACTCTCTATACGGTACAACAAAAGAAGATGAAAAAAGAGATGGTATGGAATTGGAGTCAGTTCTCTTAAGTTTTAAGAGTGTAGATGGTAATAGATTAACTTTTAGAGTTTAGTAATGGTAAAAAGAGCAAAAAGATATAAAGGGACTAAAAGTAAGTTTGTTTTTAATTTCAATTTTAACTGGAAAAGGTTCTCTGTTATTCTTCTGTTTGTTTTAATATCTGCATTTACTATTTATAGATATTTTGAGTTTGTTAACATTCAACTTAAAGATCCCGTTAAGGAGTATGAAACAGTACAATATCTTTTGAGAAGATATCCAGACTCTTTTAAAAGGACTCTTGTAGTGTTTGAAGATGAAGAGGAGGGAGAGGAAAAGGTAAAGCATGTGTATCTTTATGCGCATAACTCTGTAAAGAATATGTCTGTTTTAATATATATTCCTAATTGGGTTCTCTATACAGGAATGGAGGGTGACTTTGGTAGTGCTGTAGCGATTGCAGGTTTTAGATATGCAGGAGAGTTTAAACAACAGGGTAGGGGTGTAGAGTATGCTATTTGGCAGTTAGAGGAGCTTTTGGGTATGAAGATAGATGAGTATATCTGGTTTGATTCTAGTTCTTTCTTAGCTTTTAAAGAGGGTTTAGGAGATATCTCTCCTAATACTTCTTTTGCACAATATTACAAAAATGGAGGTGAGATATCAGATAGTGTGTTTTTCTTTAATAGCTTTGTGTCTAAATTAAATTGGTTTAACCTGTTATTTTCAGATAGTAGGTTTAGTAATTTTAATCCTACAATATATTCTTCCTACTTTACCTTTCCTCAAGTTATTGCAGAACTAAGAAAGATTAATACTAGTATTTTAAATATAAAGCCTTATGTAATTGATTTAGGTCTTTCACAATATCTTCTTCAAAAGGAGTACGAGGAAGAAGGTGGTATTAAAAACTATCTTCTACCTCAGGCATTTGATACTGTTTGGAGAGAGAAAACAGAGAGAATGTATGAGAAAGAGATGGAGAGAGAGAGAGTTAGAATCGAGGTTTACAATGGAAGTAATATCTCGGGTAAAGCGTATTCATTTGGTAGAAAGATTTCTAATTCAGGAGCAGAGGTAGTTAGGTTTGATAATGCACCGTCTGTAGAGGATAGTACAAAATTCTATGTTCCTAATATGCAAGATTTTGATTACTCATTTAAAGTAGTAGAGGATCTGTTTCCTGGTAAGTATGAACTTATTGAAGGTAGACCTTCTTTTATGACAACAGGAGATATTGTCATTATCTTAGGTAAAGATATATCTACGATGTTTTCATTCTAGGGTTATTTAAAATATCTCATTTCTAATGTAGAATATTGATTACTATGTTAACTGTTTTAGGAATTTTACTTTTACTTTCTCTAATCTTTGTTCTTTTTGTACTTTTTGTTGTAAACAGGAAGAAAGAAGAGGAGATAGATATGTTAGAAGAGATACGAAATCCTCTAGTTATGCAGATACTTGTTCCTAGAGAGAATGATAAGACACCTCTTGCAGCAGAGCAGATGTTTGCCTCTATTCATGGTATTTTAGGTGATTCTATTAAATCTTTTGATCTGATTAGTTTTGAGATCTCATCTAGTGGAGATGAGGGTATTAAATTCTATGTTGTAATTCCTCAGCATCTTGCTAAGTTTGTAGAGGGTCAGATATATGCTCAGTATCCTAACGCAGATATTACATATACCACGGATTACTGTGAGAGGAAGAATTCAGAGATGAAACTTTTTGTAACTACTGGGGAGGTAGAGCTAGAGAAGGATTTTATCTTTCCAATTAAAACGTTTAGAAACTTTGAAGTTGATCCTTTGGCAGCAATTACAGGAGCGGTTTCAGACTTAAAGCTAGGAGAGCATGCTTGGATTCAGATTATTGTTAGACCTGTTTCTAACTATTGGCAGGGTAGTTCTAAAAAATATATTATGGCAATTAGAGAGGGTAAGAATCCTTACGGAGAGAGTTTCTGGGACAAAATATCTTTACTTTTACAGAGTATAGGGAAGAGTCTTTCTGAAAGTAGTAGTAGTGAGCCACAAAGAAAAGAGGTTGTAAAATTAGAGCCTGGGCAGGAGGAAGAGCTTTCGGAGATTGAAAACAAGATGTTAAAGTTAGGTTTTGAGTTTTGTATTAGGGTTGTTACAAAGGCACCTACACAGATAGAGTCGGAGCAGATATTGAGAGATATTGTAGCTAGTTTTAAACAGTTTACTACAGCACATTTGAATAGTTTTGTACACTCTGTTCCTACTAAGGATGGAGTGGAGATGTATGCTGACTTTATCAAAAGATATCTCTCTAGGGAGACGGTAGATATATTGAATATTGAGGAGTTAGCTTCTCTTTACCATATGCCTAATATTTCAGTAGAGACTCCCAATATTGCATGGAGTAGGTCTAAGAAGTTAGAGCCTCCTATGAATCTTCCTAAGGCAGTTGATGATGGTGTTACTGTTTTTGCGGAAACAGATTACAGAGGAGCAAAGGAAGAGTTTGGTATTAAGAGAGAGGATAGGAGGAAGCATTTTTACATTTTAGGAAAAACAGGTGTAGGTAAGTCTACTGTATTTAAGAACATGTTTATCTCTGACATACTCAGAGGTGAGGGAGCATGTATTGTAGATCCTCACGGTGAGCTAGTAGAAGAGTTGTTAGACTTTATTCCTCCTGAGAGAGTAGAGGATGTAATATATTTTAATCCTACAGATACACAATATCCAATAGGTTTTAACCTTTTAGAGTTAGAGGATAAGTCTCAGAGAGATTTAATAGCGGATGGTGTTGTAGAGGTGTTTAAGAAGCAGTTTGGAGATTCCTGGGGTCCTAGATTGCAATATATTTTGACTAATACTGTAGCTACTGCACTGGAGGCACAAAATACTACACTTCTTTCTGTGCCTCGTCTGCTTACAGATAAAAACTACCGTAAATTTATCCTAAAGCATGTAGATGATCCGATATTAATAAAGTTCTGGGAGGATGAGTTTGCTCAGATGAGTCAGAATCAGAAACTTTTAGCAGAGGCTATCTCTCCGATACAAAACAAGGTGGGTCGTTTTATCTCTTCTGCTGTAACAAGGAATATAATAGGGCAGGTTAAGTCTACGATAGATTTGAGAGAGATAATGGATAGTAAAAAGATTTTGCTTGTTAATCTTGCACAGGGTAGGCTTGGTGAGGAGACAGCGTCTCTTCTTGGGGGTATGATAATTACTAGGTTACAATCTACAGCTCTTGAGAGAGTGGATATGCCTGCGGATGAGAGAAATGACTTTTTCTTGTTTGTAGATGAGTTTCAGAATTTTGCAACAGATTCTTTTGCTAAGATTCTTTCAGAGGCAAGAAAGTTTAGGTTAGATCTTTGTATGACTAATCAATATATTGATCAGCTTCCTTTAACTGTTAGACAAGCGATATTTGGTAATGTTGGTACTTTGGGTTCTTTTGTAGTTAGTCAGTCGGATGCAGCTGTACTTGAGAAGGAGTTTGCTCCTAATGTGTCTTCTGCTGATTTAGTTTCTTTAGATGCTCACTCCATGTACATTAAGTTATGTATTGATGGTATGACATCAAATACTTTTAGTGCTAGGTCTTTGCCTCCTAGGTTTGAGCCTTTTGGCCTTAGAGAGAGGGTAGTTGCTCACTCTAGAGAGATGTATGGTGTTCCTAAGGAGGTAATTGAAGAGAAGATTGTTAGGTGGAGTAATCAGGCATATAGTGAGAAGGGTAATAGGTCGGTTGCAAAGAAAGAGAAGGTGTCTGTTAAAAAGCAGGATGATGGTCAGTATGAGATAGAGATTAAGGAGTAATATAGAATTGCAGAACACCCCATAGTATGATATAATGCCATATATTCAATATCTTAGTATGTTCAATAGGGGAACTTTTTACATATGTATGTTTAAGGTTCCCCTTTAGTCTTTTAAGATATATATCCTTTGTGATAGAATAGTGTGTTAATATTGTATTTCTGTATATGTCAGGACATTCTAAGTGGTCTACGATTAGACATAAAAAAGCAATTAATGATGCTAAAAAAGGCAAGATTTTTTCTAAACTCTCTACACAGATAACTCATGCAGCTAGACAAGGTGGAGCTGATCCACAGATGAATCCTAGTTTAAGATTGTATGTTGATAAAGCTAAAAGTGTGGGATTTCCTGTTGATAGTATAGAGAGGGCAATTGCTAAAGGAGTAGGTGAAGGAGGAGGTCTTTCTTTTGAAGAAGTAGTGTATGAAGGTTTCGGTCCTCATGGAGTACAACTTCTAATTGATACTTTGACGGATAATAAGAATAGGACTGTTTCAGATTTAAGAAAACTACTTGAAGAAGTAGGTGGTACTCTTAGTGCTGAAGGTTCAGTTTCTTGGAATTTTGATACAAAGGGATTAGTAATACTTAAAGCTGGTCGTATGCAAGAGGCAGAAAAATATGGTCAGGAGGATACATATATTGCAGAGGATAGGGAGAAAGTGATGTTAGATGTAATGGATATTGAGGGTGTTGAAGATATTAAGGAGATAGATATTGATGGTGTAGAAGGGTTAGAAGTATATACCTCTTACAATGCACTAGCTAAAGTTAGAGATGCAATCTCTGATTTAGGGTATGTTGTAGAAGAGGCAGAGATAGTTAAAGAGTCAAAGACTAAAAAGAGATTAGAAGGTAAAGAGCTAGAAGATGTGAAGAGTGCATTAGAGAGAATAGAGGACAGTGATGATGTACAGAGTGTGTGGAGTGATTTAGAAGAGTAGAAAGTGTAAAATATACTATGAGAATATTAGGGATAGATCCAGGGCTCGCTATTGTAGGTTGGTCTGTTGTTGATTTTGATAAAAAGGGAAATCACAGTGCAGTAGATTTTGGTGCTATTCTTACAAAGAAGGATATGAGTGTTGGAGAGAGATTACAAGAGATATATGATGATCTTAATCATATTGTTGATAAATTTAAGCCAGATTGTTGTGGGTTAGAGACTCTCCTCTTTTATAACAATGCTAGAACAGCTATGGTTGTAGGAGAGGCAAGGGGTATAGTGAGACTTGTTTTGCAGAGAGCTAATATCCCTGTTTATGAGTTTACTCCTTTGCAGGTAAAGAGTAGCATCTCTGGGTATGGTAGGGCACCTAAAAAACAGGTACAGGAGAATGTTAAGCTCTTTTTTAATTTGGATGAGATTCCTAAGCCAGATGATGTTGCAGATGCATTGGCTTTGGCTGTTGCTTGTTTTGATAGGTTAAAGATGGATAGATTTCTTTAATATGGTAAGATTACTTAACTATGATTTCATATATTACAGGTAAAATATTAGAGAGTGGGGAGTCTAAATTTAGATATGTAGATATTCTTCTTCCTAATGGGGTAGGGTATAGGGTGTTTCTTACTTCTAGGTTTAAGGGGTTAGAGGTAGGGAGTAATGTGTCTCTTTTTACGAGTTTTCAGGTTAGAGAGGATAGTCAGATGTTGTTTGGGTTTGATAGTAGGGAGGAGAGAGATTTTTTTGAAAAACTTCTAACAGTTTCTGGTATTGGTCCTAAGTCAGCTCTCTCTATTCTTTCTTTGTACAGTATGGAGGATACTAAGAAGCTTGTTTTGGATGGAGATGCTAAATTACTTAGTAAAACTCCTGGATTAGGGCTTAAAGGGGCTCAGAAGGTTATACTCGAGCTTAGAGGTAAGATAGATTTTGATCAGCGTACAGAGGATGTAGGTAAGTTAGGAGAGCTTAAAGAGGCTCTTAGGGCTTTAGGATACAGTGGTAAGGGACTTACTGATATGGTAAGTAAGGGAGAGAAGATTTTGCAAAAGAAGGAGTTAGAGTTAGAGGAGTTAATTCGTAAAGTTTTGAATTAATATTATGATTAAATCTAGTAAGAAAAATATTTTAAAAGAGAGTAGAGTGTTAGTTGGAGATTCGGACATAGAGGAGTCCGAAAAGAAGATTAGGCCAAGCAGGATAGATGAGATGATTGGTAGAGCTAGAGAGAAGAAGACTGTTAAGATGATGATTGATTCTGCTAAGAAGAGAAACGAGGTTATCGACCATATTCTCTTTTATGGTCCCCCAGGTTTAGGTAAGACTACATTTGCACTCGCTATTGCTAATGAGGTTGGTTCTTCAATTAGAATTACTTCTGGTCCTGCTATTGAAAAACAGGGTGATTTAGCCGCTATATTAACAAGTCTTAAGAGTAGAGATGTCCTTTTTATAGATGAGATACATAGGCTCTCTAGAGTAGTGGAGGAGATTTTGTATCCTGCAATGGAGGACAGGGCATTAGATATTGTGATGGGTAAAGGTCCTTCTGCTAAGGTTCTTAGACTTAATTTAGAGCCTTTTACATTAATAGGGGCTACTACTCAGATAGGGAAGATTAGCTCTCCAATGAGGGATAGGTTTGGTTTAATTCAGAGGTTAGATTTCTTTGAGCATGAGGATATGAATGAGATATTAAAAAGAGCTGCAAAGCTTTGGGATATTAAGATAGAGGATGATGGTATAAGTGCAATCTCGTCTAGTTCTCGTGGTACAGCTAGAGTAGGTCTTAGGCTTCTTAGAAGGGTAAGAGACTATGCACAGAATGGTGATATAAAGAATATTACTAAAGAGGTTGTGAATAAGACGATGGAACTTTTAGGTGTAGATGAGTTAGGTTTAGAAGATATTGATAGGGAGATTCTCAGAGTAATATATTATAATTTCGATGGTGGTCCTGTGGGTCTTTCTACACTAGCTGCTTCTGTTTCTGAAGATGTTTCTACCATATTAGATGTTCACGAGCCTTTCTTGATGAAGTGTGGATTAATTAAGAGGAGTGCAAGGGGTAGGGTATTGACTCCAAAAGGTATAAAATATGTAGAGAGAGTATGGCCGAAAAATTAGTAAATACAAATGAGGATGCAGTAAAGAGAGGTAAGCTTCTCTCTCTTTCGTTGTTAATAGCACTATCTATCTTTGTTCAAACGGTTCTTAAAGTAAATCAGGGAGATCCAATTAGAACAGTATTAACATTCTTTGTGTATTTAGTAGTTAGTATGGTAGGTCTTGTATGGGCTTTTAATTTTAGAGTTCGTATCTCTTCGATACCGTTTCTTTTTCATTCTGCACTTTTTGTTGCTTCTGAGTATCTCTTTATTCAACTCTTCTTCATACAGAAGTTTAGTCGTATATATGAGGGGATAATATTGTTGTTACTTGTGTTTTTACTCTTTGTTGGAACATATGTTTCCTTCCTTATGACCAATGTATTTAATGTAAATCTTTATAAAAAGATTCCTCTTGTTAATGTAGGGAGAACAACTTCATATATTGTTTCTACGCTTACAGTATTTTTTCTTTTCTTTGGTATATTAGCACTTCAGCTTCCTCTCTATGTCCTTCTACCTTTGTTAGCTGGGATATCTTTCTTCTTATCCTTTATTCACTTAAAGAACTTAGGTTATGAGGGTATGTTGCTTAGGAGAAAGAGTTTGTTAGTGAGTGTAATAGTTATGTTTATGTTAATATCTACACTTTTTTCAGGTATTTTACATGAGGTTTCTGTTTTGGCTCCTGTGGTAGGGTACTTTGTGGGTATAGGGGTGGCTAATATGAAATTGGATAGTAAGAGAAAAAACTTTGAGTTATTTCTATATATTTCTATTCTAATTATCATTATTCTTCTTAATTTTAAACTCAATATTTTTGTGTAGTTAATGAGGGTAGGGGAGTAGGACCTGTAGTGTTACAAAGCCTATAGTTTCACATGTCCTGTAGTAATAACAGTGTGGATAACCTATTGCTAAAGGGTTTTATAACGATATTATTTATTTAAATAGGGAAGGAAGTAATTTTAATTTTGTTCTCATCTGGTTAGTGGGGTATAGGTTGCTACACTCCACTAAGATATGTTATGATATCTAATATATACAACCGAGTATAATTGCCCTTATGTGCGGTATTCTATGTGTAGTTGGTTGTAGTAGCTAATTTGGACTTAAGGCTGAGGTGTAGATATTGGAGAGTATTTAGAAGATTATATTTAATATTTTCTTCTCTTTCTTTCACATATCTTCTCTTTTAAAAAATAAGGTCCCCTACTTTGATTTAAATATTTTTTAATTTTAATATATAGATATGAATAGAACTAAAGAGATTTTAGAGAGTATACCTAAGCTTCCTGATCAGGATAGATATCTTTTGGACTTGCAGAATAATAATTATAGCGAACAGACTCTTGTTAACTATGCAAGAGATTTAGCAATATTTAGTGTATATCTATATTTTAATAATATAGATTTTTTTAAAGTTAGTAAGGAAGACATTTCTAACTACAAAGGGTATCTAAGAAGTGGTAATCATCTTAAAGATTTGGATAGGATAAGGGGGGAATATATGAAAAAGCCTTTAATAGAACCATTAAATGATAGCGAGGCTCTGAGAGGCTCTAGAAGGCCCCTGAAAACTTTTAGTGGGGTTAGTACACCTGAAAGTATGTCCGGAAATAAGAAAAACTCTTCTGAGCAGAGTGAGCAGGTATACAGGGATGACTTCTTGACCAAACTGTACAGTAAGGTGTATGGATCTTTAGGTATACTTGAGAGGCCTCTAAATGCTAGAGCTAGAAGTAAGGGAGGGTTAGATTTTAGGAGTATAAATAGGATGTTGTCTGCTCTAAGATCATATCTTAAGTTTAGAATAAGTTGGGATTTAAAGATTCCTCTTCCTCCAGATGCAGTTAGTATGGTGAAGGCAGAGAAAAAGATAAAGAAGGTAGCGTCTTTTGAGGAGTTAGTGAAGTTAATAGAGTCTCCTATGGAGTTTGAAAAGGATGAGAGGGTTGCTTTAAGGAATAGATGTATGTTAGAGCTTCTTTTCGCAACTGGTATGCGTATTTCTGAGTTGATAAATTTAGATATTGAGCAGCTTAATGTAGAGGGTAAGCTATATATTACTGGTAAGGGTAGAAAGGAAAGGACAGTATTTTTGACTCCTAGGGCTCTTGGTTGGATAAATAAATATTTGAAGTTAAGGTTAGAGTATGCGTTTTCGGACAGAGTAAAGGAAGAGCAGCCAGGTATTGTAGATAGTTTGTTTAGTGATTTGGGTATTGAGCAAAAAGATGAAAATATGAAACGGCGTGAAACAAATATAGATAACCTTAATTTAGAAGTTTTTGATGTAGAGAATAGAAAGTATATATCTTTAGTAGAGAATTATCGTAAGAGTGGTTTTTTAAATAAGTTTGACTCCCCTGCCCTATTCGTCCCTTTCTCTGGTTCTAGAATGGGAAAATCTAATGCAAGGATATCGACTAATTACTTTCAGGAGAAGATAGCTGAATACAGAAGGAGATTAGGTATACAGATACCTACGTCTGCACATAGCTTAAGGCATGGTTTTGCTACATATTTAGCACAACAGGGAGCTAGTCCTGCAGCTTTACAGGTTCTTTTAGGTCACGAGAGTTTAGATACTACTACTAAGTATGTACATGCAAGTGAGAAATTTGCAGAAGAAACTGTTAAAAAGAATCATCCTCTTAAGTAGGTTGTTGTGGTGGAAGTCCTAAACCTACGATTCTGTAAGCTAAATCTGTATCATTTATGTGTCCTTTATCACCAGACCTCCATGCTAAATTACCTCGGTTATCCTTAAACCTTGTATACTTTTTATCTCCAAGTTGAATAGTATAATCTACTTTATTGATATTACCCAACATATTAATGATGTCTCTTCTTAGATTAGAACGTCCATCTCTCGTTCCTATATCATAATTCTTACTGTACGCTTCGAGTACATCTTCTGTCTTAAGGTCCTTAGAGTTCTCGTTTCTACCTTCTGCTACCTTCCAGAGTTTTGTAGCATTATGATATGTATATTTTAGATTATTTAAGAATATTGGTTGGTTTGCATTTTGCAAGGCATTAACTATATGTCCTAAGACTCCCTTAAACTTCTCAATCCTCTCATTTGTTTCCGCATTTGCTTCAGCGTTTTGGATTGTAGCACTTGCTTCAGCTTGTTGAGCTGTAGTACTTGCCTCTGCTTGTTGAGGTGTAGCATCTGCTGTGGGTTCTATAATATCACCTTTATCGTCTCTTTTTATTAATAGTATTCTATCTGCTAATACCTTCGAAGTTATTACTTCTTTCTCTTCATTCTTAATAGCACTGTATTCTACCCATATAAATTCCTTTTTCTCCTCATCATAGATCTTTCTAAATACTATGCTTTCGGCTAGCATTACTCTTCTACCTTGTCCTTTGGTGGTGGTCATCTTCCCAAGGATCTTTGTTAGTAATTCTGCTTGTTCTTTCTTAGGAAGATCTAGGAACTCATTTACTAGCCTTTCTATATCTTCTTTTTCGTGAAGTAGCTCTTTACCTAGCATCCAACCATGTTCAGTAGCAAGTAAGTCTTTCTTCCCTAGGGTAAATTTAGTACCTGTAATGACCTTAGTTGTTGATTTCTTAGATGTTTTGTATGCAAATATCTGAGATGTTAATATCTGCTTAATATATTCTCTCTCCTGTTCAGGGGTTGGTTTAGGTGGTATTGGTGATGGAGGAGTTGGGTCTGGTTCTTCCTCTTGGTCAAAGAATTCTATCTTAGAAGTTTTGATAATACCTCCTACATGTTCTGGTGTAAGTAGTCCTACTCCTGCAGCTACAAGAGTACCTAAATGTCCAACAGTAATGTCGCCAGTTTCAGGGGCTAGATTTTCTAAAGAAATACTATCTATATTAGGACCACCGAAATCAAAATTAATCCCTGCACTACCTGGTGAGGATGGTGATCCACTTTCGACGTCAGGAAGAGATATTGGGCCTCCATTTAGATCTTCTAACCACCCCATAATTGTAGGAGAGTTCCTCACAGAGTACTCTTGTCCTGGTTGAACAGGGTTAGTAAATCCAAATTCTGATCTAATTGTCGAATCATTTGTAAGCATATCTCCTTTGTAAAGAGATCTTTGCAACTCGTAATCATCATACTGTGCAAGGTTTGGGTTAAACTCTTTTGCTTGTTGCATGATCTTGGTTAGAACACGAGGTACAGAATCTCCAGTAAGTACCTCAGATGTAAGAGGATCTACACCTAAGCCTCCCTCTGTACCAGGAATTTCTGGTATACCAGAAAGATTAGAAAGATTAGTTGTGTATATTTCATTTCCAATATTTATTGTAGTTGTTCCATCTGCTTGAATATTAGAAATATTCATAGTTAGTGGAGAACCATTAGTAGTATTTGTTGCAGAAAGAGCAGAATTTAATTGTGAAGAGGTTAATACCCCTAGATTACCATTTGTATCATGATACACTACTCCCACAACCTCCCCACTATCTGTGACTAATGTTCCCTCTATTCCTGTAGAAGTACTATCAAACCCATTAAAGTTTACATTACCGAATTCAGAGTTTTGTATCTCAAAGAGTTTCTCAGCTCCAACGGTATTAGTAGCACTATATTGATTTGTAGAAGTATCGTGTACTAAATCAGGAGTACCATCGCTATCAAGATCTATGGTATTAACAGTTGTTCCATCTTCTCTTGTATATGTTCTAACTTCAGCATCACTGTCTCCTAATTCTGTTCTATAACCTTGCTCTGTTGCTGATGTCCTAAAGCTTTGCACTGCTTGTGCTGTTAGACTTGCTCCTGAACCTATAACGATTGCAGAGTTAACGAATGTTGAAGCAGTTCTAAATCCTGTAAGGAAAGCTACAGATTGGAAATAGTTGCATCTTTCTTCTGAGAGAAGATTTTCTACATCAGTAGCCTCTATACCAACTAGATAACTAATAATTTCGTTTGTTAACTCTTTTCTGTCTAAACTAGAATGCTCAAATGCTTCGGATGCTAGAGTTTGAAGTTCTGTAACATCAAGTCTATCTGCAAAGTTCTCAAAGTTAATTCCTGAAAGCTGTAATGTGGGATATTCTGCTGTACTATCTTCTGCCTCCGTTATTCCAATTGTAGTAACATCTATCTGTTTTCTAACATCTTGCTCTTGTTCTTTTGTTGTGTAGTGAATATATCTATACTTTTCATCTTTAGTTTGGTTATACAGATGTGCCAAAGTTGCTATTGCTACCTTCTGAGCTGTTCTTCTTTCACTCTCAGATAGCTTTTCGTCTGTCATATCTGAAAGTATTTTGTTAAAATTGAGACCTTCTCTAGCTATATATCCTGCTTCTTTGAGTCTGGTATATCTTCTTGCTTCAAATGTTGATAAATATGTATCTACAAGTTCCTGCTGTTGTCTATTTAATCTAACTTCTCCATAGGCGGAAACAGCTGTTTCTATACCTACACCTAGTGCAGGTAGCCATGGCCCTATTCCTGGGATTAGGGCAGGAAATCCTATTCTTGTAAATCCTGAAGTTGCTGCACCAAGCACAGCACCTAAAGCAAAATTCCTATCTCTACGTATAAATTCTATTACACCCATATTCTGAGATCTGGCTGTTTCTCTTAGAGCTCTTACTGTCTTAACAATTCCCAAAGCTCCTAGTCCAATCATTCCTGTTCCTACGATTCCTACTCCTACTGGTCCTAATGTTGCTATTGCAACTCCTGCTACTTTACTAACAGCTAATGCGGATGCTACAGACATTCCCATATTTGCAACAATTCCTTGCCATCTCCTTCCACTAAACATTCTAGTTATTGTAGCCATAAAGCCTTCTTTTGTTTTTCCAGCTTCCTTTATTTCTTCTTTATCTTTCTCTGTTAGTTCAGTTACCTCCCCTGCTTGTTCAAGCTGATCTTCTTCGATTACTTCTTCTGTTTGCTTAATAAGTTCATTTGTTTTTTCCTCAACCTTCTCTTGTTCTCCAGGATTATCCAATTCTTTGTTTAAATTCTTCTTAACCTTATTTAGCTTTTCTAATTCTTCTACATTGTTACCAGGTTGTCCCTCACCTTTTGGCTTTTCTGGAACTTCTTCTACGCCTTTTTGTTGAGAAGAATCACTCCTCGTTGTTATTGTTATGTCTGTATCCTTGCTGTCTTCTATATTATTAATAATATTTCCTGCTCCAATTGTGAGGTTTTTTACATAAAGATATATGTGTGGGTTACCAGTATGAGACTCTTGTAGCTTTTTATAAAGGTCTATTGCATTGTTTGCAGCTTCAATCGCCTTTCCTTCTGCTTCGGTTAATTTCTCTCCTTCTAGAGCTTGTTCACCATCTTTATCTCCAATCAATACCCCTGGACCACCTGAGTAAGGAGTTTTATCTGGGTTCTCTCCCTTCTTTGCTTTTTGTAGAGCGGTTTCAAGAGGACTACTCTGAGTAGTATTTTCTACATTTACTGAATCTCCTGGTGTGTCCTCGGGAGGAGAGTTTTCTATTCCTAAATCTTGATCTGTAGCATTGTTTGGTTCTAGATTTTGATCTTTAGAATTTTCTGTTGGCATTTCTGATTCATTCATATCTATATTTTTGTATAAATATTAATCTTCTTTATTAATTACTTTATCTGCACTATCAAAATCTCCCTGCTTTAGAAGCTCTTGTGCCTTAGCTACCTCTTCGTCAGAGAGTTTTGATACTTTCAGATTCAAATCTCTTACACTTGCAATATCCCCTAAAGTATTTTTAATGAGATCATCTATTATCTGTTCATGTAAAGTATTTAAGTCTTTACCTGTTTTATTTATCAAAAGCCTATTTAATACTATCAACTGTTGTGCAGTATTAGCACCCGTATCTACAAATTTTTTCCAATTATTAAACTCCTTATCATCCATTAAGGAGCTAATTTTTGCCATAACCTGCTTAGTTGCTGTAGTAACCAGACTTGAAGCAACAGTCTGAATTTGCTCTTCACTTAGATTTAAATTTCTAAGTTCTTTAGCAAATGAGTCTAGTTTATCTTGGAGTATATCTTCACTATTCTGTGCTACAGAAGCGATATTTTGTGAGGCAGTATCCATTAAAAATATACATTAATTTACACTAATATCATATTAGAGTATTTAGAGTTGGTATGTCAATAGTATGTTGTGTGGGAATCAGAAGACTAAATATTGATTAATAATATTCCTTTATCCATGTTTTTTAAGGTATAGATCGATATAGTTAATTACTAAAAAATCTTACTATTTTTAAGAGATTCTCTTTATTAATATATCTGAATAGGATTTCGTACTTAATTATATCAAAATATTGACTATAGTTATTAAATACTAAACGGTTTTATTTGTGATAATAGGTAAGCAGAACCCTCACGATCTATTAACATTTTTGATTGTTGTGGAGACGATTCTATAACGAGTCTACCTTGAAGATGTGAACTCTGATTTAAATATCTTCTGTATTCGGAAATGATATCTTGCGTAGGTATTACTCCACCTGGTGTTAGAACATTACTGTGAGTATCTCCATACTTTTTAACATTGGGGTCTACATTATTAATATCTACAGAAAATACACTATTACTTCTTTCTTTTAGAATATCTTTCCATACATTAAGGGTTGCCATTTTAGCACTTTCGGATTCTCTTCCTTCAGTAATCTTAAAATATTCAAATATATGAGCTAGATCCATAGAAAAACCAATATTAGAATGGGTTGTTCTTAATTGTTTAATAAAGGCGAGATATTCATCTATTGTAAGATTCTCTGCATTGTATTCAACAGCTATACTACCTGCTGGATATGTTCTTAAGACATCTTGGATTAAAGAAGTATCAGGTTTCTCTGTCTTAGGATCTCTTTCAGCAGAAACACGTACAAAAGGATTCGAAAAGAAAGGTTCAACATCTGTCATATCCTTTAATTGTTCTAATCTACGCTTCTTTGCATGTTCTTCTGTTAACCCTAATATTGAATTAAGTCTCCAAGCTACATGAGCTATTACTTGATCAGGTCTCTGTTTAAGCTTTTCTATGAACTCTTTAGGATATCCAATATCTGGAGTATCTATACTAGTAATATTTAATCCTGATTGTTCTACTCTCTCTAAATCAATTACTTCTCCAGCATGTAGGTTTAATCCTATATTACAATTGGGAAGTTTTTCTTTGAAGAGGTCAATAACTTTTGAAGCGTTGTTTAACATTGTATCAGTAACAACTGGTGGATATATTACTTCTAGTGGTTTAGATGGGTCAACACCTTGTAAACTAGCACTATTTATTTCAACTGTGTCTGTCATACTCATAAGGGTGTAATAAAGTTGAAAAATTAGAGATTAGAAATTTCTAATCAGTATAATATTACCATATCCCCTACTTCATTTCTTATCTAACCAGGCTATACACTATGGGCTATTGTATGGTATAATACTTCACAGATCTTTAGATTATTTTAATTAATAACTTTAAAGAATGAAAAAACATATATCCTTATCAATAGTAATTCCAGCATACAATGAGGAAAAAAGAATACCTCATACATTGGAATCTGTTGGTGAGTATTTTAAAACAAATAAAGAGATAGATGTTGAGGTATTAATTGTTGTTAATAATACTAAGGATAAAACTGTAGATGTTATTAAACAGTATCAATCTAAATACCCATTTATCAAATACACTAATATTAGAAAAGCCATAGGTAAAGGTGGTGCTCTTTCTGTTGGTTTAAGAAAAGCTTCTGGTGAATATATTGCCTTTATGGATGCTGATGGTGCTTCTTCTGTAGCTCAGTTAGTTAAACTTTACAGATATATATCTTCTAACAAGGATTTAGATGTAGTTATTGCAAGTAGATATATGAAGGGTTCTAGAATAAACAATTTACCTTTGTATAGAAAAGTTCTTTCTAGAATGTTTAATCTTGTTACAAGATTTGTATTTGCTCTACCCTACTCTGATACTCAGTGTGGTTTAAAAATATTTAAAAGAGATGTAGCTAGAGATATATCTAAAAAGATTATATCTAAGAAATGGACAATTGACTTAAATATACTCTTACTTTGTAAGTATCTTCATTATACTGTTGAGTCTCTTCCTATTATTTGGACTGAGAAGGGTAACTCTACTCTTAAGGTAAAGAAAGCTTTTAAAGAGGTTGGTAAAGAGTTATTAACTTTAAAACTTTATGAGTTGTCATACGTTATAAATAGGGATGATAGGTTAGTTTCTTCTGATAACTGTTATTCGTATAAGGCATTGGTATTATAGCCTATAGCATTGACTTCTAAGTTATATATTTGGTATAATGTAGGTAGAAAATTAAAGAACCTGCTCTTTAAAAATAAACGAAACTAATTCAAGAAATAGAAATGATATGTGAGGGAATATGTATATTCTTTTAAATATCTTTTCTATTATTAGGAAAGATAAGTTCTTTAAAAAGTAGTTTATATTATTGTAATGAGTATATATTTATTTATATCTCTATATTACTAATATATAAACTCACCGGTGTGTGGAAGAAGTAACTACATTCAGACATTTGTGAGGCATACTACTTCACCCTTATTAGTGTTTCATTAAATATGGAATATTTATATGGGTGAAGCGATGTTTGCTTCAAAAAAAATAATACCTTGGAGGTAATAAAATGTCAGACGAAGTTACAGAAGAAGTTGTTGAACCTGTCGCGGTTGAACCCGTTGCAGAGGAAGAAGATGCTCCGCGCCGCCCTGTGTGGCCGTGGATTGTCACGCTGATGGGGGTGATTATTATCATCCTTCTCGCAATTCTTGCTCGGAAGAACGCCGCACAAAGTGCCGGAACCATTTCTGATGTGGATACGACATCTCCTCAGGGAGAAGTCGCTTCTGTAGTATCCTGGAAGGATGCTGTGGAATACCACGAAGGTGGCTCTGGTCCTGCGGATCCCGCTGGGCAGCTCGAAGGCGATATAACCACCGTGGATCATACCAATCGGTTGATTGTAAGCAATCAGGACCTTGATGTCCGAGGATGTTTTCCTCGGCTTAATGATGATGTGTGGAAGGCAGTCGTTGCCTGGGCAGATCAGTGGGGTGATGACTCACCAACGCGTATTGAATGGCAGCTGAACGAATCCCGTTGCTCCTGGGTTTTCCCTGGGAACATCACCGACCGGATCTCCGAGTCTGATTACGAGGATCTCCTCGCGATTATGGCTGGTGCCGGATACGATGATACGTGGTTTGTTTCGGGTCCCGAGGGCGGGGAATTTGGTCGTATGACCTATGAGGAGATGGTTTCCATCACCCCTCTGTTCTCTCGTGTCCATGTTTACGGACCTGCCCTCTCGGCTATGCCGACTAAGTAAGCTTCACCCACCCCGGTTTGACGGAGGCCTTTTGTATAATAAAAAACTCGTAAGAGTATAAATAAAAACAAGAGACCTCCGTTCGAACCCCCTAGATAAAAACACTTCAAAAATAATAAAAAATATATATAATGAGATATGAACATCTCATTTTTTTTGTTTAAAAATCGAAAGAAACTAATTATATATCTAATAGGTCTAACATTAATACTCTTTCTTGTATATTGGTTTATACTTAGATACCCAGGCTATATATACTATTGGGATTTAAGTGGAGCTTTTGATTTCAGAGACCCATTTAGCCAATACTTCAACATATACACCCCTTGGGATGGTAACAATATTGGAGTAAGAAATAGGTTACCTATTGTATTTACTTTATATTTATTACTCAAACCATTACTACTTGTTGGAGTAAGTAATGAGATAGTGATTAAGGTAGCTACTACACTACTGTTTGTAGGAGGATATACTGTGATGTATTTTCTAGCTCCTAAGTTTGTAAAGATATTTGCTAAAACAGAAGTAGAAAGACAATCAGGAATATATATATGGGCATTATTAATAGCACTACTCTACTCCTTTATACCTTTTTATGTGTATAGAGTATCTCAATTACATCTATTTTATATGAGTGTATTCTATCCTTTACATATATATCTTTTTATTAAACTATTTGAATCTAAGAAGTTTAATCCAAGATATATTGTTTTTTTTGTAATATCTATGTTCTTTGGATTAACTACTCCTAATATAATTGTGTTTGAACTATTTACTTTCATTGTATTAGGAATAGTACTTCTGATATCTAGAATAAAAGATAAGGAAGGTATTAAAGTAGTTATTACTAATTTTCTTCTTGCAGGAGTATTTGTATTTGTTACAAATATATATTGGATATTCCCCTATTTTATTCAAGGTTCTCCTCAACCAGGGTATGTTATTAATTCAACAATGATAGATTTGTTGTCTCAGGGAATTACATTTAAGAATTTCTTACTTGGACAGTCTGAATGGTTTGTTAATCAAGGAGATTTAGGTATTTTGGAAACCAAAGATGATGCAATACACCTACTTCAAATATTTGGTATTTCTATCTTTTATACTGTTTCCTTAATAGCTTTAGTTAGATATATTAAAAAGAGATATATAGTACCAATTGTCATATTTCTTTTAATATCTCCTCTACTCATATTTAATTTACTACCGTTTCAGAAGGAGCTACAAGAAGCTCTGGTATACTCTCCTTTGGGATGGATATTTAGAGAGGTAAATAGGGTATCTTTTTTCTGGGCGTTCTGGACATTTATTCTCTTTTTAGTAGGTACATACTCTTTGTATGAAAGTATCCTGTTAGATGGGAGATTGAATAGGATATTGAAGATTATTGTATTTCCAGCAATATTTATTCCTTTCATTATCTTCCTTCTACCAGTAAATATTAAGTTCTTTCAATACCTCAAACCGATTGAAATACCAAATGAAGTCAATGAGATTTTTAAAGTACTTGAAGAAGATGAAGAGTATTTTAGTGTTCTATACTATCCCAATGTAGACTCATACTCTATACCTTGGATGAAGGATAAGTTCCCTATTGCTGATGCTGAAGAGTATAAATTACTAGCGTACAATTCTCCAAAGCCTCCTGTTGGAATTAGTAGTGTCATACCAAACGCTAAGACATATCAAGAACTTCTAACGGAGTATTTAATACAAAATAGGGAGATATTTCCCAATTTATCTCACCTTCTATCAGGTATAGGTGTTAAATATATTGTAGTGAATAAAACAGCAGAACCAATTAATATAAATGTTGATTATGTTAGAGCAGAGGTAGTATATCCTGTCTATCTATACCTACAAAACAGTGAAGAGTTTGAAGAGGTCTTAGTTAACAATTACTATGTTCTTTTCAAAAATAATGATTTTAGGGGAGTTATTTCTAATGGAAACAACGATATATATACAACTGCATCATTTAATATTTTAGAGCATATTCATCCTGATATTGTAAAAAAATATAATGTTAAATTTTGTGGATTTAAAGAAAATTACAGAGAGTGTTTTGAGAAGGGAAGATTTAAGAAAACTTTCTTTAAGTACGAAAAAGATACTTACTTCTATTTAGATTTCCTTACAAAAGAAGAGAAAGAGAAATATGGAGTATATGTATATGATTATACTTCTGAACATAGAGTAGGATTAGATTGGGGAAGGGCATCATATTACGATAAGGTAAATGGAGAACTTCATAATATTTTTAGAAGGTACGGTATTAGTGGGTGGGACTTCGAAATTACAGATAAGGTTGTTTATTCAGACTTACCCTTTATTAAAAAAGATGAAGGATATAAATCATCTATATCTTTAAAAAATGAAATAGAGTGTGTGGGAGAGTGTGAAGTGTATGCATACATACTCTATAACCATATTGGTGGAGAGTTAGAAATAGAGGTTGGAGATAATAGGTATGAGATAGATACCCAAAGTGATTTTGAGGTATACAGATGGACAAAGTTAGGAGATATTGATATTGGAAATCCTGAGTTGGATTTTAGTATAGAGAATAGTAATGGATTTGCTAGTATTGGAGGAATTCTGATTCTTCCTAAATCTTTAATGACAAAACTTGATGAGAGAATATCTGAGATATCATTTTTAGATGTAGCTGAGGACTCAGTAATTCCTATGGGAGATATTAATATCTCTCCAGATAGTTGTAATTTTACAGATATACAGTACAGACATAATAGAATTACTGCTTTTACAGATTGCGAAGATACTAGAAATATATATCTAAGCAATTACTATTATGACTATATAGTAGATAGAAAAGATGATAGGGTTGAGATAGTACTTAATAACTATAAAAATGTTTATTTAATGTTTTTATTCTTTAGCTCAGCAGTACTTCCTATCTTAGTAGTAACACTTCTAACTTTGTCTAAAAAGAGGCGTGTCTGATTACTCCATTCAAAGTTTGTTGCCCATTTAATACAGTTATTCTGCTTACTAACATATTCTTCACTATTTGTTTGAATTCCCTCTATAGCTTCTTTCCAAGTTTCTTTTAAAGAGTTTTGTATAAAGTAACCAGTTTTATCACTAACACTATCTATTAATCCAGGAACAGGATAACAGATGGTTGGAGTTCCTTTAGCTGCTGCCTCTATTACAGTAATTCCCCACCCTTCTTTTCTTGAAAATTGAACATGTAAGTGAGCTTTATCAAGAAGATCTTCTTTCTCTTGCTCTGAAATATATCCAAGAAATTTAACATTTTCATCAAGACCTTTCTCTTTTACTAGAGCTTTTAATCTAGTCTCATCCTCTCCCTTACCTGCAATTTTAAGAATAATGTTGTTAATATTTAGTTGTTTTTTTGAATACTCAATCATTTCAATTGCCTCCTCTATATGCTTCGTAGCCTTAATTCTTCCAAGAGAAACGATAAGGATGGGATCATTTTTCTTTTCTACTCTGTTTAGAACTTTTACATCTATACCGTTATATATAATGGTAAGATTCTTCTCTTTAAAACCATTTGATATTAGATCTTTTTTAGAAGAGGGAGAAACAGTAACTATATTCTTTTCTCTTTTATAGATCAAAGTAGTCATTTTTGTAAAAATGAAAGAGGCAATACCTCCAAGAAAAGTTCCGTATGCAGAAATCCACTCAGGAGATTGTAGATGATGTATTACAGTTATGTTATTTCTGTTATAAAGGGGAATATTGAACGGTACAGCATTAAAGTTCTCTATTAAAAGATTACTCTCTTTTTTAAGATTAAAGATGTAGTAGAGAGGAGCAAGGATATAGAGGGAGATAGAGTTTCCCATCCTGATATACTCTATACCATCTCTAATTTCTTCTTTTTTAGAACCTTTATACCTTGAGGTAAGATATTTAACTGTATATCCATTGTCTCTTAGAGTTTCAACCATCTTTGTGATATATACTTCTGCTCCTCCTGCTTCTGGATGCCAGATATCTCTCCATGCCATTACTACAATATTTTTATTCTCTTTCATAGATTTCAAAATATTCGTTATAACTTATCTTTCTTAACCCCTCAATCAATGCCCTACTCTTTTGAATAGCAAAGTCATCGAGATTAATTTCTGCACTTCTGTCATAGATAACATATTCAATATCATCAGGGATAAGTCCACTGTTGAATATCTCTTCATACGTTGGTGCATATTCATATAGATTTGCACCATCCACTATCTCCGAGTTATTAATATATGAGATGAAATCAGAACCGTAGTAGCCCCAGTTATACTCTCTCATGTATAGCTTTTGGGGACTTGGAAGAATTAATATCTTTGAATCTCTTGGAATATTAAAATACTCTTGAGGAATATTGACTTCTGTTTTTGAAGAGATCAAATTACCACTTAATACAGGATATGAATAGAGGATAAGGCTAATTAGAATGATTGGAAGGATAATCTTGCGTAGTTTAGTAAGATGAGAGATTGTAATTGCGCAAAGAAGAGTTAAAGGTAATACATATATTGGCCATAGCTTACTTGAGGGCCATCTTAAGGCTTCTTTGATAAACGGAATTTTTTCAATTACAGAAACACCAAATCTACTGGATAGGAAAAGGAAGAGTAAAAGGAAGGTAGTAAGTCCAATTACTTTTTTACTTTTCTTAACGGTAAGTGCTAGAAGAGATAGTACAAAAGGTATTACTCCAAGTAAAGTATAAAATATATTCTCTTTATATATTTCATAATATTCAAATATAGGGGAGTTTGCAGAGTCGTGTAGCTCCATCCATCCCGTTGAGAAATTTGCAACATTAAGTAAAGAGTTTGTCTTTTCTGAGGCAATAATGCCTGAAGATATTCTATCCATATATGGATGTTGTACTAAATCTCTAATGTAGTTAAAAATTTGAACTATAAATAGAGAACTATCCCTATTAATCAACATTGTAAACTGTATTAAGATTAACCAAAAAAGTACTAATCCAGTAGCCCAAATTAAAAGTCTCTTAATATGAGAGTTCTTTTTAGAGAGTACGAAAGCTATTAAAACAATTTGAGATGTAAATAGCAAAAAAGCAACAATATTAAGTGATGTTGTAAGAAAAAGAATCGATAGAACAGAGATAAATATATAATCTCTCAGTATTAGTTTCTCACTTGAAAGGAAATATATTAATAGAGGAACAGTACCGTATGATGCGATAAAGAGAAAATTTGGATTTGAGAATATCCAGATAGAAAATAGACCTGTTATTAATACTATTGAAGAGAGTATCGAAGCTATACTACTTCTGGTAATACGTTTGGTTAAAAGTGCTACCCCAATTGAACCAAGTAGGAAATTGAATGATAGGTATAGATTGGAAATGATCTCTGGTGTTAATTGAAGGACTTTTAATAGATAGAGGAAGAGGGCTTGAAAGAGAATACCTCCATAGATAATTGCTGAGGTCCCTTTTATCCTTCCTAATATATCAGAAATATTAAAATATGGACTAGCATTATCCAAACCTATTACTAATTTACTAAAGTCGAAGTTTAGGATAATTATCAGAAGAGATATACCTGTAACAATGATTAGGTAATAATTTTTTCTTAGGAAAGGAATCATAGATAAATATTAGCATATCTTCTAAATAATAAACAAAAGACCCTCTTGCGAGGGTCTTTATATCAAATTACTTAAGAACTTTCTTCTTTAAAAATTTAGACCCTGTAATTAAAAGTACTCCACCAATATATGATGCAATACCTAGAAATACTAAGATGTCTAAATCTTCTAATCCTGTTGGAACAGGCTTATGAGGTCCATATGGATCATAAGGACTGCCGTCAGCAAATACATTTGCTACGTTAGAAGATAATATTGTTAAAGAGATTAAAGTGCTAAGTAATAAAGTTTTAATCTTTCTCATAGATAAGTAAGATTAAAAATTATTTAATTACAGGATAATTATAACATAAATAGATATATAATGCAACACTATAGGGCAGTACTTTCTATTAGATTAGCATATCTAAAAATACGAACAGGTGTATTAAAGAATTTACAGGTATAGAGTATTAAATCGGCATTATAATCCGTAATATATGTTCCCTCCCCTTCTGCATATATCATGTATCGAAATTTTCTCTGTTCCCATATTATTTCAATAATATCTCCATTCTTTGTTTTTGGTAGATTATAAAAAGATATTACATTTCTTGTCTCTTTAGTCCATGATTTATATCCAAATCTATGTGCAGCAAGTATAATTGGAGTTTTACCATTCATTGGAGAACCGAATTCTGGTACCATCCATGTACCATTCCTAAGTGCACTGATGTAGTCTTGCTCTGCAGATATTGGTGAGTTAATCCCTATACTAGGTATTCTAATGTATGGCTTAGTTGGTAATGAAAGATCAACAGGAGGTAGTATATCTTCCTCTACTACTTCAGTATTAATATTTTCTGTTGAAAATTCTTCTGTTAATGTTTCAATCTCTTTTTCAGTTTCTTTTGGATTAATATTGTAAACAATGTAGGGTACTGTTGGTATTAAAAATACCCCTATTGAAACAACAACTAAAAGTATTCCAATGAACATATATAGGTTTGAAAGGTTTAAAAGAAATTTCTCTTTTTTCATTTAGTTTTTACTTCTAAGATAGTTCTCTAGTATCATACCACTATTTATCATCTCTAGTGCATTACCCTTTCCAATATATCTGTAGTGCCAGCTTTCATGTTTATATCCAGTAATATGCTCATACCCTTTTGGATATGAGATTACGAAACCATATTTATACGCATTACTTTTCAACCATTTACTAGCTTTAGTATTAGAAAATCTATCTCCTAATGCATCCCCTATTTCATTTGTACTAAAATCGATAGTTGTTCCTAATTGATGCTGACTATGTCCTGCTCTTGCAGAGAATGTATCTACATATTCTACATTATTATTATTTTTCTTCAGCCAGTAGTTATATGTACTTAGCTGTGTTTGATACGACCTGTATCCACTAACTATACTAAGATCTATACCATCTGCTTTCGCATCAGATATCATATTAGTAAGATCAGCTATTAAGATATTTCTTAGGTAGTAACTGCTTCCTCTTCTAATACCTGAGTTACTTGCTTTAACTAAATCCGATGGAGCGTATGTACTAGGAAGTTTGTACTGTTTATTAACAAGTACTAGTAAATGGTTTCCATTTTTAGTAGTTTCATATATTGTATCTGGATATCTCCACCAACCATTAGTTGGTGTACTTTCTACTTTCTTCTCCTGGACTTTTTTAATAGGGGTACTATCTTCAGGGTAAACTACAGTGAAGATTTTCTCAATGGTCTCTTCTTTATCTTCTCTCCACTGCTCATCTTCTATCTTTTGAGGAAGAGAGAGTAAGAGTATAACTATCAAAATTGTAGTAAATATCTTTATCATGATACTTAGATAGAGTATACCAAATATGTGTATTACTTTGTGGAGTAGTTGGTGATGTATAGTGTCTTTTATACAAGGTATTTACTATGTCTATATAGGTCAGGAAGTATAAATATGTATCTGATATATTCAATTAATAAATTAGTGAGGTATAAGTATGGAGGTAGAGGAGTTAACAAAAAAGCTTTATAACTATGAAAAAACTTTAAACAGTATCTTACTCAAGGTTAATAGGTTAGAGAATAGAAAGAAAAAGAAAAGAAAGATTGTAGAAACTAAAGAAGAGTGTGTTATATATCTTAGCTTTGCAGGGTTAAATAGTAGATTTCCTGGTAGTGATTAGATATTGCTTTGATATAATATTGTTAGATTAAGGGAAAAGATAAGTGGATATGTAAAAGGGACTAAATATGATATAATGGTATAAGTTATTAATATATAAACTGTCTTACTTAATAATGGATACACTCGGAGGTCGATTTTTAAATGAGAATCTAGGCGATTTATCAAGCTCTAAACATGTTCAATATGATGCTGAACAGAAAGGAATTACAGGGTCTCCTTCTGAAGAACAGATAGCATCATGGGTTGATACAGCAGTAGGGATTCATACCAAACACCGAGGCAATCCTCAGGTCATGGATAGGATTAAGGGATACTATCATAGGGAGTATGTAATCAAGGCTGAGGATTTTCCAGAGAGTTATTTTACTAATCAGCAGCAACAGGCACGTGAACTAGGTTATGGTGATATTGCGATACCAGATAGGGTTAGAGAGATGGGAATAGATGCAATACAAAAGGATCAGAAGCAATCATTAGATTTATGGATAGACTATCTGAATTCTTCCGATTCAGATTATCTTCCTAGTTGGGTCAAGTATTGGGCATTTCATGGAGTGCTTAAGTTAGGAAGGTATAACAAGGAGACTGGAGATTTTGAGCCTCGTTTTAAAGATACCGTTTCCCCTTTTGTTGAGATAAATAGTGAGGCATTAGCGTATGCATTAGATACTCTTCAGAAGAAGTATGGTAAAGAGTATTTTGATTTAACCGACCAGATATTTGCTAAGACAACGGCCCTTAATAGAGCCGAGCGTTTATCAAGCCAGAAGGAGTTATTAGAATCAATAGATTCTCAGGGAGTTAATCAATCGGGTAAAGTAATCACAGTACTAGATGAGAAGTCAGGTAGACCTCGTCATTTAAAGAAAAAAGATATTGATCGAATACGGAAGGAGGTAGGTCAGTTTGAGGATTTTGATATTGAGGCTATGAAGAAAGAGATAGAGTCTTTAACTACTCAAAGGGCTAATGTCTTAGAGTCACGTGGTGTTCCTCAAAAGTTTTCAGATATCGATAGTCGAGAAGAAGATTTTGGTAAGCTTTATGCTTATGCTATTAATGAGGTAACTCCAGTTAGTCAGAGTGAGCGAGAAATCACTTCAGGTCAATGGGTTAAGTATGCTCAAGGTTCAGATTACAAACCTCTTTATGATTCTTTACAGGGTCATGGTACTGGTTGGTGCACAGCAGGAGGAGAGGAAACAGCAAGGATGCAATTAGAGGGAGGAGATTTTTATGTTTATTATTCCAATGATTTACACGGTCATCCTGTTAATCCTAGGATAGCAATCAGGATGAATGGTGATTATGAGATAGCAGAGATTAGGGGAGTAGAGCAGAATCAGCAGATGGATAGTGAGATATTAGAGTCAGGAGTTTTGGAATCTAAGCTTAAAGATTTTGGAGATGAGGGAGATAAGTACAAACAGAGAGTTTATGATATGAAGCGAGTAACTGAAATAGAGAAGAAGACTAATCAGGGCATAGATTTAACTAAAGATGAGCTTGAATTTATATATGAGGTGGATAGAGCTATAGAGGGATTTGGATATGAAAAAGATCCTAGGATAGAGGAGATACAGTCCACGAGAGATATAAAGAAAGATTTTGCTTGTTTAGTTGATCTGTCAGGTTCAGACTATAGCTCTAGTTTATTAGTCAATACATTACTTGATAATGATTATGATAGAGCAGTTGTTCAGTATTTAGGTAATTTTTCAGATTTAGATAGTAGTGTTGCAAATAGGTTAATGGATTGTGGAGAAGCTTGGGCAGTTGCTAAGAATTTGAATAGCTTTTTAGGTTCAGCCCACAATGATATTGTTGATAGGTTAATAGAGAGAGGTCATGGTGGGTCAGTTGCAGGGAATTTAGCTAACTTTTCAGGCTTGGACCACAATGATATAATTTATAGATTAATAGATAGTGGTTGGCATAATGCAGTTATAAAACATTTGGATAGCTTTTCAGATTTAGATAGTGGTGTTGCAAATAAGTTAATAGATAGTGGTCATGGAGAGCAAATTGTTAAAAATTTAAATAACTTTTCAAGTTCAGCCCATAGCGATATAGCTCGTATCTTAATAGATAGTAGTCATGGTAGGGTAGTTCTTGAGAATTTGAATGGTTTCTCAAGTTCAGCGCATAATGATATCGCTGATAAATTAATAGATAGTGGTAAGGGTGAAGCAGTTGCAGAAAATTTACCTAACTTTTCAAGTTCGGCCCATAGCGATATAGCTCATATGTTAATAGATAGTGGTTATGGTAGGTCAGTTGCAGAGAATTTGTCTAATTTCTCAGGCTTGGACTATAATGATATAGCTTATAGATTAATAGATAGTGGTTATGGTAGGTCAGTTGCAGAGAATTTGTCTAATTTTTCAGGTTTGGACCACAATGATATAGCTAATAGGATGATAAAGAGAGGTGATGGTTGGGAAGTTGCTGAGAATATAAATAACTTTTCAAGCTCAGCCCATGGCGATATAGCTCGTATGTTAATAGATAGCGGTCGTGGTGAGCGAGTTGTTAAAAATTTACCTAACTTTTCAAGCTCAGCCCATGGCGATATAGCTCGTATGTTAATAGATAATGGTGAGGGTAAAACAGTTGCTCGTTATTTGCTTGATTTTTTAGGTTTAGACCACAATGATATAGCACATAGATTAATAGATAGTGGTGAGGGTGAAGCAGTTGCTCGTTATTTAAAGAATTTTTCCGGCTTAGACCATAATGATATAGCTCGTGTATTAATAGATAGTGGTTATGATAGGTCAGTTGCTAAGTATTTGTCTAATTTTTCAGGTTTAGATAGTAGTGTTGCAAATAAGTTAATAGATAGTGGTGAAGGTTGGTCAGTTGCTAATTATTTAGAGAATTTTTCCGGCTTAGACCATGTAGATATTGCCCACAAGATTATACGTAGTGGCAAAGGTCATGCAGTTGTTCGTTATTTGCCTAATTTCTCAGATTTAGACCACAATGATATAGCACATAGATTAATAGATAGTGGTGAGGGTCAAGCAGTTGCTAATTATTTAGAGGATTTTTCCGGCTTAGACCATAATGATATAGCTCGTGTATTAATAGATAGTGGTTATGATAGGTCAGTTGCTAAGTATTTGTCTAATTTTTCAGGTTTAGATAGTAGTGTTGCAAATAAGTTAATAGATAGTAGTTATGGTAGGTCAGTTGCAAAGAATTTGCCTAATTTCTCAGATTTAGACCACAATGATATAGCACATAGATTAATAGATAGTGGTGAGGGTAAAGCAGTTGTTAATTATTTAGAGAATTTTTCCGGCTTAGATAGTAGTGTTGCAAATAAGTTAATAGATAGTGGTGAAGGTTGGTCAGTTGCTGGATATTTGTATAAATTTTCAGGTTTAGACCATAATGATATAGCTTATAGATTAATAGATAGTGGTGAGGGTCAAGCAGTTGCTGAGAATTTATATAATTTTTCCGGCTTAGACCATAATGATATCGCTTATAGATTAATAGATAGTGGTAAGGGTAAAGCAGTTGCTAATGATTTAAAGAATTTTTCCGGCTTAGACCATAATGATATAGCTCGTATGTTAATAGATAATGGTGAGGGTAAAACAGTTGCTCGTTATTTGCTTGATTTTTTAGGTTTAGACCACAATGATATAGCACATAGATTAATAGATAGTGGTGAGGGTGAAGCAGTTGCTCGTTATTTAAAGAATTTTTCCGGCTTAGACCATAATGATATAGCTCGTGTATTAATAGATAGTGGTTATGATAGGTCAGTTGCTAAGTATTTGTCTAATTTTTCAGGTTTAGATAGTAGTGTTGCAAATAAGTTAATAGATAGTGGTGAAGGTTGGTCAGTTGCTAATTATTTAGAGAATTTTTCCGGCTTAGACCATGTAGATATTGCCCACAAGATTATACGTAGTGGCAAAGGTCATGCAGTTGTTCGTTATTTGCCTAATTTCTCAGATTTAGACCACAATGATATAGCACATAGATTAATAGATAGTGGTGAGGGTCAAGCAGTTGCTAATTATTTAGAGGATTTTTCCGGCTTAGACCATAATGATATAGCTTATAGATTAATAGATAGTGGTAAGGGTGAAGCAGTTGCTCAATATTTAAAGAATTTTTCCGGCTTAGACCACAATGATATAGCTCATAGGATAATAGATAGTGGTGAGGGTCAAGCAGTTGCTAATTATTTAGAGAATTTTTCCGGTTTAGATAGTAGTGTTGCAAATAAGTTAATAGATAGTAGTTATGGTAGGTCAGTTGCAAAGAATTTGCCTAATTTTTCCGGCTTAGATAAGAGTGTTGCAAATAAGTTAATAGATAGTGGTGAAGATAAAACAGTTGCTCGTTATTTGCGTAAATTTTCCGGTTTAGATAGTAGTGTTGCAAATAAGTTAATAGATATGGGTTATGGTTGGTCAGTTGTTGTGTATTTGTCTAATTTCTCCGGCTTAGACCATGTAGATATTGCCCACAAGATTATACGTAGTGGCAAAGGTGAAGCAGTTGCTCATTATTTAAAGAATTTTTCCGGCTTAGACCACAATGATATAGCTTATAGATTAATAGATAGTGGTGAGGGTAAAGCAGTTGTTTTTTATTTGGAGAACTTTTCCGGCTTAGATAGCAGTGTTGCCAATATATTAATAGGTAAAGGTTATCGTGAGAGGGTTGCTAAAAACCTTTCTAGTTTTACAAACTTAGACAGTAGTGTTCTAGAGAAATTAAAGTAATTCCAACTTGATGCCGTAGTCTATTAAATAAAACAATGTTTTTACAAGACTGCCATTGTAGCTACTCTATCATCTTCTGCAATATTCATTACTTTTACTCCACTTGTTTGTCTACCAAGAGTTGGTATTGCATCTATTGAAGATCTAATAATCTTTGATTTCTCGGATATTACCACTATCTCAGTTTCAGGATCATTTAAGATTCTAGCTACTGATACCTTACCTGTTTTAGCTGTTACTCTAAATGTAAAGATACCACTACCCCCTCTCTTCTGTTTAGTATATTCCTTTAGCAAAGACATCTTTCCAAAACCATTCTCAGAGAGAGTAAAGAGCCTATCTTCATTGTTCTTTATAATTCCCATACCAACAATATGATCACTTTCAGACTTAAATTTCATTGCAGTTACACCTCTTGTGTTTCTACCCATAGGTCTAACATCTTTTTCACTAAACCTAATTGATTTACCCTCAGCTGTAATGAGTATGACTTCATCATCTCCAGTAGTTGGCTTTACCCATATTAATTCATCATTAGGTTCTAATTTGATAGCAGTAAGTCCATTTGATCTAATCTTTGCAAATTGAGAAAGATCTGTCTTTTTAATAATACCCTCCTTTGTTGCCATTAAGAGATATTTAAACTCTTTCTTCTCTTGCTCTTCCTCTGACATCTTGATTCCACCCTTTGCATTTCTAGTTAGTATAGATGTAATTATCTCATTTTGATCTAGTTGTACTAAGTTGATAAAAGGAATACCCTTTGCAACTCTTCCATACTCTGGAATTTCAAATATACGAGTATTAAATACCCTACCCTTGTTAGTAAAGAGTAAGAGCTCGTCATGCGTATTACAAAGAAGTACATGTTCGATAAAGTCACCCTCCTTAGTTTCTCCTGCAGATACCCCCTTACCTCCCCTCTTTTGTGTCTGGTACGTTGAGGGTGGTACTCTCTTTACATATCCTGAGTGAGTAATTGTTATTAAGGTTTCTTCATTTGCAATTAAATCTTCTTCTGAAAGTTCATCTACCTTACCTTTTACGACCTTAGTTCTTCTCTTATCTGCATATTTCTCTTTTATCTGTGCAAGATCACCACCAATTATCTCTAATATTCTATCCTGACTATCAAGTATTTCATTGTACTCCCCTATCTTCTCTTTAGTCTCTTTGTAATCATTTTGTATCTTCATTCTCTCAAGAGCTGCTAATCTTCTAAGTTGCATATCTAGAATAGCTTGTGCTTGTACCTCACTAAACTTAAATTTATCCATTAAGTTTGTCTTAGCACTCTCTTGTGTTTTAGATCCTCTAATAGTGGCAATTACCTCATCTAGTACATCTAAAGCCTTTAGTAGACCTTCTAGAATATGTGCATGATATCTTGCTTCTGCTAAATCATATTCGTATCTTCTAATGGTTACCGTTATTCTAAATGAGAGGAAAAGCTCTAACATACTCTTTAGAGAGAGAGTCATTGGTTCTTGATTAGTTAATGCAATCATGTTTGCATTAAATGTCTTTTGCATCTCTGTGTATTTGTACAGTTTGTTTAAAACTGTTTTAGGTTGTGCATCTTTCTTAAGTATTATTACAACCCTAATACCATCTTTGTTTGACTCATCCCTTATATCTGCAATGCCTGTTATTTTCTTATCTCTAACTAAATCTGCAATTTTTTCTATCATATATGCCTTGTTTACTTGGTATGGAATCTCTGTAACAACAATATGGAATCTTCCACCCTTTGCCTCCACTATCGATGCTTGTGCTCTCTGTAATATTCTTCCTCTTCCTGTTGCGTATGCATTAAGTATTTCATCTCTGTCATATATTGTTCCACCTGTTGGGAAGTCTGGTCCTGGTACAATGGTAATTAACTCTTCAGGAGAGATATCTGATTTAAATTCAGGATATATTACTTCTTCGTTTTCAGAAAGACGTTTCTCAATCTCTTTGACTGCATCACTGTAGTTAAGTTCATTGTTATCTATGTAGTTTTCAAGATAGCTTTCTGGTTTAGGATTTAGTACCTGTGGTATTACCTCTTTGTTCTCTCTAGCTTTTCTTAGTTCATTGTATATTGCACTGCCTACCCATTTATTCTTTCTTGCAATCATCTCTTGTAGAGCATCTACTAACTCTCCTAGATTGTGAGGAGGAATCTGTGTTGCCATCGCAACAGCAATACCTTGACTCCCATTAGCTAAAAGATTAGGGAAAAGTGCTGGTAATACAGTAGGCTCTAGCCTTGTTCCGTCATAGTTGGGAACAAATGTAACAGTTCCTTTGTTTAAATCTTTTAGAAGCTCAGGAGTAATCTTGCCCATTCTAGCCTCTGTGTATCTCATTGCTGCAGCTCCATCTCCGTCAATACTACCGAAGTTTCCCTGTCCATCTACAAGTGGGTATCTAGTAGAGAAGTCCTGTGCTAATTTTACTAAGGTAGGATATACCACACTTTCTCCGTGAGGGTGATAGTTTCCAGATGTATCACCAGCTATCTTTGCACACTTTCTGTATCTTGATGAAGGTGTTAGAGTAAGGTCATTCATTGCAACTAGTATTCTTCTTTGTGAAGGTTTGAGACCATCTTTTACCTCTGGTAGTGCACGAGATACAATAACGGACATGGAGTAGTCAATGTAGTTAGACTTCATCTCATCTACTATTGATCTTTGAACAACCTCTCCAGGCTTAAAAGAGAGATTAAAATCTAGTTCACTATCTACATTAGCAGATGTATCTACTGAAGAATCTTCATTTACTACTTCTACCTCTTCTCTTTTTTCTATCTCTTTCTTATCTGGCATATATATTTTTTACTATTTTATACTGCATTACTTAATTCTCTTTTGACATTAACCTTTATTGAATCTATGTCTGTTGCTAAGTTTTTTAGATTCTCATATGTATCTTTTGATACTAGCTCTGTTGTAAGATCGTCTTTATTTGTTCCCACCCCTATTACCGAAACAATCTCCCTATTAGGGTCATATATATGAATATCTAAATAGTTAGTTTGATCAGCCACAGCAAGTTTAGTTTCTTCCTCTTTTTTAAAATAGTCGGCTATTAACTTGTATAGCTCTTTGTTTTCTTGCTCTTGCTTTAAAATATTTAAAATCTGAGGCGTGTATATAGTTAGTCTTTCAAATGCTTTTTTGTTGAATAATTTATTGTAAGCTTCTACATCTACTGTTGGTTTTACTTTCTCAATCATATATTTAAGATAAAAAGTTAAATATCTAAATTAGCTACCCTAGCATATTTTTGAATAAATCTTCTCCTAGGTGGTACTTCAGTACCCATTAACATTTCAAAAACTTTCTCTGCTTCTTCTGCATCCTCAATACCTACTCGTTTTAAAACTCTAGTTTCGGGACTCATTGTAGTTTCCCAAAGTTGTTCTGGATTCATCTCTCCTAAACCTTTAAACCTATTAGATACAGGTACTTTATTTGCTGCTTTTGCCTTTTTAACAAATGCATCTTTCTCTGCATCGTTTAAGAAGTAGTATTTCTTTTTCCCTATCTCTACTTTGTGAAGAGGAGGTTGAGCAACGTATACATATCCTTCTTCTATTAAGGGCTTAAAAAATCTGTAAAGAAGAGTCAACACAAGAGTTGTAATGTGTAGTCCATCAACATCTGCATCACTCATTATGATTATTTTATGATACCTTAACTTTGAAATATCTAAAGAATCTCCAATACCTACACCCAGTGCAGTAGTAATATCTTTGAACTCATTATTGTCTAATACTCTATCAACTCTATACTTGTGTGTATTTATAATCTTTCCTCTAAGAGGTAGTACTGCTTGTGTATGCCTATCTCTTCCCTGTTTGGCACTTCCACCTGCGGAATCTCCCTCAACTATATAGAGTTCACTATCTTTAGGGTCATTACTAATACAATCTGCTAGTTTACCAGGTAATGTAGTACTTTCTAATGCACTCTTTCTGATTACAGCATCTCTTGCTGCTTTAGCTGCAGCTTTCGCTTTATATGCCAGTACTGCCTTATCTATTATCGCTTTTGCTTCCTTAGGATGTTCTTCAAAGTAGATTAGAAGTTCATCTCTAATTACCTTTGCTACAATATTTTTAACCTCAGGATTATTCAATTTAATCTTTGTTTGTCCCTCAAACTGAGGATTAGCTACTTTAACAGAAACAACTGCAGTCAATCCCTCTCTCACATCATCTCCACTTAAACTTGTTGCTAAACCTTTGAGTAATTCCATCTTCTGTGCATATGTATTAATTGCACTAGTAAGAGCAGTTCTGAAACCAGAAAGATGTGTACCACCTTCAGGATTAATGATATTGTTTGTATAGCATTTAACATTCTCATCCATTGCATTGGTATATTGAATTGCACTCTCAACCAGTACTCCATCTTGTTCCTTTTTAGTGTAGAAGGGATCCTCATTGATGATTTTTTCATCTATATTCATAAAGAGAACATAGGATTTAATTCCATCTTCAAAGTAAAGATCGAAAAGTTTAGGATTACTACCCTTCTCTACCCTTTCGTCTTTAATGGAGATTCTTAATCCTGCTGTAAGATATGCATGTTGTCTACACTTCTTTACTATCTCTTTAAAATCAAAATCTACTTCTGTAAATATTGTATTGTCTGGAAGAAATCTATGCTCCGTACTAGTTAATTTAGAATCACCAATTTTTTTAACAGGAGCTTGTGGTATACCTCTTTTGTACTCTTGCTGATATATCCCACCATCTCTTTGTACTGTTGTAACCATCCACTCCGAAAGAGCATTCGTACACTTCATACCTACACCGTGTAGACCACCTGAAACTTTGTATGCACCCTCCTCAAACTTACCTCCTGCATGTAAGTTAGTCATTACTGTCTCTAAAGTAGAGACCTTTGTTTGGGAGTGTATCTCAACAGGTATACCTCTACCATTGTCTTTAACAGATATTGAACCATCACTATGAAGTACAACCCATATCCTTGTACAGTATCCTGCAATTGCCTCATCAACGGAGTTATCTAGAATCTCTGTAAAAATATGGTGTAGCCCATGTCTATCTGTAGACCCTATGTACATAGCTGGTCTTTTTCTAACAGCTTCTAGCCCTTGTAGTACTTGTATATTTGATGCTTGATAGTTGCTCTTAGCTGACATTATTCTCTCGATTTAAATTACTAGTTTATATATACACCAATCAATTGCAATCCCTATTCTATATATTATAGGGGAAAATGTTAAGAGTGTATTTTATCTTAACAGATGTAGAAAAAGATTCTCAAGAATCAATCTCTTATTCCCGTTAGCTCTTAATCTTTTCTGTGCTAAAAGTATCTGCTCTATATTAAAAGCTACCTCCATTATACCTCTTTTTTCAACTAAATTCCTCTCCAAAAGAGATTGATAGTAAAGCTCTAAGTCTTTAAGAAGTTGCTCAGTAGCTGATTTCTCTTTCGCTATCTTCTCTATTCTCTCGAATGCTTCTACTAAGTCTAGTGAGAGTATTTCAATATTACTCTCTTGCGAAATAGTATCTGCTATCTCTTTGGTATAAAGCTTGAGAGATCTAGAGAGTACTGTAGGTAAAAGGTCTTTTTCGTTTTTTGTAATTAATATGTATACGGTATTGGCAGAGGTATCTTCTAATGTCTTAAGGAGAGAGTTTTGAGCTTGATGAGTTAGTTTAGATGCATCTAAGATATATGCGATCTGTACCTTCTCTTGAAATGGTGTAAGACGCATATCCTTTTGCAAATCCTTTACCTCTTCTATCCCTATACTACTCTTTTGTGCTCCATCTAGGATATGAATATCAGGATTCTTTTCATCAAAGATTTCATCCATATCTACATCTCGTTTCCATAGCTTTTCTAAAAGAGATTTTAATATCTTAGAGATATTCTTTTCACTATTACCTACAATTAAGTATGTCATTGTGATAGATTGTAGCATATACTTAAAAGTAAATTGAAAGGAGAGAATATGAATCTAAAGATTAAAGAGATAGATGATGCACACTTGTGGGATGAGTTTGTTAAGTCATCTCCAAATTCAAGTTTTTTACAATCATGGAATTGGGGTGTGTATCAAGAGATAGGGTTGGGTAGGAAAACAATTAGGCTTTCCTTTTGGAAAGACGAAGAACTTGTTGCTCTAGCTGCTGGGTATGAGATTAATCAGACATTTGGAAAATATCTATACTTTTCAAGAGGTCCGATACTGAAAGAATTAAACCAATCTCTCTATCGTGAGGTACTCTTAGCTATGAAAGAATATTTCTTTGCATCAGAGTATCTATTTTTTAAAATAGATCCAGCTATAGAGGTGGAGAATAGAGTAGCTTCTCTTCCCTACTCTTTGGGATTTAAAAAATGTTTCAACTATATCCAACCTGAAACTCCTTGGATGATAGATTTAGTTGGTGATACTGAGCAAGAACTTCTTGATTGGTGTCAAGATCACGGTATGCACAAAAACTATCCTACATATATTCGTCGTGCAAGGAGGCTTGGTGTTAAAGTAAAGTTTTCTAAAGAGTTACCTGATTGGAAACTGTTTACTCACTATCTTATGAAAAGTTCTGAAACAAAAGAATTTGCTACTCAAGATGCTAACTACTATCTTAAACAGCTTAAATATTTAGGAGAGACTGATGAAGTAAGACTAGCTATGGTGTCATATTTAAATGAGCCTGTCGCTATGTTAGTACTCTCTTACTTTGGAGATGAAGTCTCCTGTCTGTACAGTTGTCAGACTGGTATGCACAGGAAGGTTAGAGGCCCTATGCTTCTTAGATGGGAGTGTATGCTACAAGGACGAAGAGAAGGTTTTAAATATTTTAATTCGTGGGATGTACTTCCTGATGAGAAATACTCTCCTAGAAGTAAGAGGTATGGATACTCTAACTTTAAGAGAGGTTTTGGAGGGTATTTAGTTAGATATGCAAGAACAGCAGATTACCCAATTAAAAAGGGTAAATACTTTTTAGTACAACTTTTAGATCTGTACAGAAGTATTAGGTATTACAAAGATAGGTAGATGCTTGTGTTTTCTCTCTCCTTTCTATACACTATTAACATGTAAATTCTTTGACTGCCCAAGTGTCTAGAGAAACTTTGTTGCAATATTTACAAAAGAAAGGTGTAATCAGCGAGAGTGATGCTGCTCGTATACAGGTAGAGAGAACGAAAACTCCTAAGAGTGAAGAAGCGATAATTAGGGAGATGGGGTTAGCGGATAATCTTACCATTGCACAAGCTAAGTCTGAACTTTTTAAGATACCGTTTGTAGATCTTACACAGATCTCAATACCAGAGAGTACCATAGCTGAGGTACCTATAGATAATCTAAAGAAATATGGTGCTGTACCTTTTGAACGAAGTACTAATTCTGTAAAGCTTGCTATGCTTGACCCTTTTGATGTGCAAGCTACTCAAGCACTACAGAGAAGATATCCTCCTGGTACTAGACTAGAGGTACATATTGCTACAGAGGAAGGAATCTCATATGTTTTGGATAGAAGAATTGGTGATGTAATGAGTACAGAAGTTACAGAGGCTTTGGAGGAGGTAGATGTTCCAGTCCAAGATATTACTGCAGAGGATCCTAATCTGATTAACAGTAGTGATCTGAAAAATGCTCCTGTAGCAAGGATTGTGAATTCAATAATGCAGTATGCGGTAACCTCTAAAAGCTCAGATATCCATATTGAACCTATGGAGAATAGGCTTAGAGTTAGATTTAGGATTCATGGAATAATGACAGAGAGATTAACCTTGCCAAAGACATTGGGTCCAGCAGTAGTCTCTCGTGTAAAGATTCTTTCTAATCTTAAAATAGATGAAAAGCGTATACCCCAAGACGGTAGGTTTCAGGTAAAGATGAGTAATGTGAAGGTAGATATTCGTGTCTCCATAATGCCAACCATTTTTGGAGAGAAGGTAGTTATGCGTCTTTTAGAGTCAGATACAACAGGAATTACACTAGAGGGAACAGGTCTTAGAGGTAATGGATACAAGGTGTTTCTAGATGCACTTAGTGTAACTAACGGTATTGTACTTGTGACAGGACCTACAGGTAGTGGTAAGACAAGAACATTGGCGTGTTCTTTAATGAAGGTAAATGATCCTAAGGTTAATATAATATCGTTGGAAAACCCAGTAGAGATTCGTATTCCTGGTGTTACACAGATTCAGATTAATCCTGATGTAGGCTTAACATTTGCAACAGGTTTAAGATCTGTACTTAGGCAAGATCCTGATGTTGTAATGGTCGGAGAGATTAGAGATGAAGAGACTGCAGAGTTAGCTGTACAGGCATCTCTAACAGGGCACTTAGTTCTCTCTACTCTACATACCAACAGTGCTCCTGCCGCCATTCCAAGGCTTCTAGATATGGGAATAGAGTCATATCTTTTAGCTTCAACAATTAGAGTAATTGCAGCTCAGCGTTTACCTAGAAGAATATGTAAGCACTGTATAGAAGCGTATCCTGCTATGCCAGAGGTAGTAGCTAATATTTTGGAGCATCTTTCAGATATTAAAGGTTTTGATTTAGTTCAATATTTAACCAGGATGGTGGCATCTAAAAAACAGAGAGCAGAAGAAGGTTCTGCAGTACTTAAGGCTCCAGAGGTTGGACCAGATGGTAAACCAATAATATATCTTTACAAAGGTGCAGGTTGTGATAGGTGTGGTGGCTCTGGATATTCTGGGCGTATTGGTATATTTGAGGTACTAGATGTGAATGAGAAGATAAGTAGGATGGTAATGGAGAATGTAACTGCTCAAGATATTGAAAATGAAGCACGAGCTAACGGTATGATTACAATGATTCAAGATGGATACCTAAAAGTACTAGAGGGCTTAACAAGTATAGAGGAGGTCTTGAGAGTTTCTAAAGAATAATTTAATATGTACTAAGTAATGGATAATAATACTGCCCAGAATAATACAATAGGATACCCAGATATTGCTGCACCAAGCAGTCCTACTCAGACACCTCCTAGTGATGCTCAGATGCTTTCAGATCTTGCTAATCAACTAAAACAGATACAAAGTTCAAATCAAACTTCTACTCAAGATACACCAACTCCTAGTACTCCTCCTCCAGTACAGACTCCAGCTCCTACTTCAGAAGAACCTAAATTTGAACTCCCTACTCAACCTGCTCCTGCTCCAACAAATATTGCGACTGCAGATAGTGTTGGTGTTGTAAGAGGTTCTCTTGAAGATATTATGCCTGGAGATAAAAAGCCTAAGGCTTTTGAGAGAACTCCTAAAACACATAGTGTAGCAAAACCTATACAAGAGCCTAGTAATGCAATGAAGACAATTAGAAAAGATGCTTTATCTCAATCTAATAATCAGAATTCTCAGGTGGTAAATACTACAGAAGGAATTAAACACAACAGTATTGATGAGTTATTAAAGATAGCTATTCAGAATAATGCATCTGATCTGCACATTAGTGTAGGATACCCCCCTATTATGCGTGTAGATGGTACTTTGAAAAATATCAACGAAACTATCATTACTCCTCAGGATGCAGAAGAGTTAATATTTCCCATACTCTCTGATGAGAAGAAAGAGTTGTTAGAGGTAAACAGAGAGATTGATTTAGCATATTTTCATCAGGGAGAGAGTTCTGCAAGGTTTAGAGTAAATGCATACTTCTCTATGAAAAATCTTGCTGCGGCATTTAGGTTAATACCTTCTAGAGTAAAGACCATTGAAGAGCTTCTGCTACCTCAGATGTACCACCAGTTTAGTCAGCTAAAACAGGGATTAATACTTGTTACTGGTCCTACAGGACACGGTAAAAGTACTACCCTAGCCGCTATACTTGAGGATGTTAACAGAACTAGACATTCACATATTGTCACTATTGAAGATCCAATTGAATATGTATTTGAAGGAAAAAGAGCTCTCATTGACCAAAGAGAGATGAATGATGATACCCACTCTTGGAGTATTGCACTGCGTAGTGCACTACGACAAGACCCAGATGTAATTCTTGTAGGTGAGATGAGGGACTATGAAACCATTGCAGCAACTATTACTCTTGCAGAGACAGGACACTTAGTGTTTGCAACTCTACATACAAACAACTCTGCACAAACGATAGATAGAATAATAGATGTATTCCCAGATAACCAGCAACCACAGATTAGATCTCAGCTATCTAATATTTTAGAAGCAATTGTTTCTCAGAGATTAGTACCACTAGACAAGGGAGGCAGAAGAGCAGTATCTGAAATTCTCATTGCTAATCCTGCAGTTCGAAATCTAATTAGAGAAGCAAAGACTCACCAGATAGATAATGTAATTAGAACTAGCTCTGATGTTGGTATGGTATCTTTAGAGAGATCCTTAGTAAACTTAGTTAGAGAGGGAGTAATATCTGTACAGAAAGCTCAAGAGTATTCAATATATCCTGAGGAGGTTTTAAGATTATTAAAAAGTTAAGAGATGAAAAAATTTAAATATTCAGCAAGAGATAGTCAAGGAAAAGAAGTTAAGGGTAAGATTGAGGCTAAGGACAAAGAGGCTCTGACAGAGATACTGCATGATAGAGGGTTAATTGTAGTTAGTATTAAAGAAGAACTAACTTTTGATTTACAGGATTTAGCGGAGATAAATATTGGTGGTGTACCAATGAAAGACAAGGTCGTCTTTATGAGACAGATGGCAACAATGGTTAGTGCAGGTTTACCTCTGACTAGAGCTCTGGAGATTATGGAACAGCAGATAGAGAATCCTGCTTTTAGAAAGATTATTTCAGAAGTAAAAGCTTCTGTAGAATCAGGAGAGAGTCTTTCAGACTCATTTAGGCAGGCAGAGAATGTATTCGATGATGTCTCTCTAAACCTTATTGAAGCTGGTGAGTCTAGTGGTAACTTAGATACAATTTTAACTAAGTTAGCAACTGAGCTTGAAGAGAGTAAAAAGTTATCAGACAAACTAAGAGGGGCTTTGATATATCCAATTATTATTCTTGTTGTTATCGTAGTAGTAGTTTTAATGTTGATGTTTGTACTGGTGCCTTCCATGGCAGAGATCTATGCAGACTTTGGTGCAGAGCTTCCATGGGTGACTAGGTTTTTAATATCTATGAGTAATTTTGCTATTAAATATTGGTGGGCAATACTTCTTGTTATAGCTATAGTGGTAATTGGAAGTAAGGCATATTTAGATACTCCTGGTGGGAAGAGGAATAAGGATAAGATTATTCTTAAGATGCCGATTGTAGGAGGTATAGTGACTAAGATACAGCTTGCACAGTTTACAAGACTCTTAGGATTGCTTCTAAGTAGTGGTTTGGCAATTATTAGAGCATTAGAATTAACAGCTCAGTCCTTAAGTAATCAGATGTTTAGGGATGTAGTAATGGCTTCTAGAGATGATGTTGAGAAGGGAGGGTCATTAGCTATCCCTATTGCTAGGAGTGAATATTTTCCTCTAATCGTTAGTAGTATGATAGCTGTAGGTGAAGAGACGGGTGAGCTGGATTCTGTTTTAGCTAAGGTTGCACAGTACTACAAAGATGAGGTAGATGTAGCTACTTCTAGTATGTCTACTATTTTAGAGCCAGTATTTCTTGTTGTAATGGGTTTAGTTATTGCATTTATTGCTATGGCTGTGTATATGCCTATGTTCCAACTTTCAGAGGTGATGTCCATGGTAGTTGACATTGTTTCAATGGTTGTGTAATTTTAATGTAGTAGCTAATTTATTTTATATAAATTATTTTTATATTTTTACTAATATGAATAGAAGATATTCAGCGTTTACACTCGTAGAAATGCTTATCGTCATGGGTATCCTCATCATCCTTATGGCTGTAGGTATTACTGCAGGTAGATTTGCAATTAATAGAGCTAATGATGTAGCTCACCAGAATGCAGCAGATCAATTATATACTGCTATGCAGGCTTACTATACAGATGAAAGAGAGTTCCCTGATAATAGTGCAGAAAGTTGGACTTTTGGTGATGCATTAGCAACAGGTGGAGATCTCTCTGAGTATATGGGTGATGGAGAATTTACTGGTGGTACAGATGCTACATTCTACTACTGGAGATCAGCAGGAGATGCGGGTTCTGCTACTGCAGAAGGACAAGCTATTTTGGTTTGTGTTTCTTTAGGTGGACTTCTTGATGAGTCTGCGAGAGGTTTCTATTGTACTGGTAATGGATTTGGTAGCGAAGTCTCTGGTATTGATGATAAAAATGTACCAAACCCTGATGGTTCGCTTGAAGCTCCAGGATTTACTGGTACTGGAACTACAACACAACAAAATTGGGAAACAAAGGCTTGGAAGTAACAAAGACTTTTATAGAAGTAATCTAACCCCCTCAAATGAGGGGGTTTTCTTTTCTTGGTATATGGATATAATGGGATATGCATATATATATATCTGTAGTTATCTTTGTTTTAGGTTTAGTATTAGCTAGTTTTTTAAATGCTTTACTTTATAGAATAGATAATGGATATAAATATCCAGATATCTTTCTAAAAGGCTCTCACTGTGAAAGATGCTCTAAACAGTTAAGATGGTTTGAACTAATACCTGTACTCTCCTACTTTCTTTTTTTAGGTAAATGTAGACAGTGTAAGTATAGAGTACCTCTTTACTATCCTGTATCTGAGTTTGTAATGGGTCTCTCTTTTGCCTCTATATATTTCTTCTTACAACCTTGGTCCTTTTATTTTATAGTAATATTTCTTTTCTCTCTTTCATATTTTGATAGAAGGTATAAAGAGATACCTCAAGATATTGTTCATGCTTTTTTAATATTTAGTTTTTTTACCTTTGTTTTACTTACAGTAGCTAATGGAGGTGTAATATCTAATTCTTTGCTACTGGCCTTGGGATTCTGTTTAGCTGTATTTCTGCTTAGCAAGATTATTAAGAAAGATTTCGGAATCGGTGACCTATTAGTAATATTCTCTCTTGGATTTTTACTAACTAACTCACAACTACTCTCCTTCATATATATATTTCTTTTACTCTCTTTGCTCTACTGCGTAGTAATGATACTTTTAAAAAAGATTACTATTAAATCTGTGATACCCCTACTCCCCCTAATGTATATATCTTTCTGTTTAATGGTAATATGTAATGAGAAGGTTGAGATAATTTTGAGTAAGATTTTAAATATATGAGATACAAAGGGTTTACATTAGTAGAAGTTCTGATTGTAATGGGTATATTGATAATATTAATTGCAATCGGTATTGCAGTAGGTAGATTTGCAATTCAGAGAGCCAACAGAGTACATCATCAAGATGCAGTAGATCAACTCTATACTGCCTTAGCAAAGTATAAACTGGATAACAAAGAGTATCCTAGATTAGGTAGTTGCTCTAGTTGTATACAAGAACAATTCTTTGCAGAAGCTTTAGGACTCAAAGGTGTAAAAGACATTCTTAAACCCTACTATGAAGAAGGAGTATTCGATGGTGGTACAGATGCAACCTACTACTACTATGTAGATGAAATTAATGCTCAATTTGCAATTGTATGTGTATCACTAGGAGGAATAGATGATGAAGCAGGTTTAGGTTTTTACTGTACAGGAGATGGTATCGGAAGCCAACCTCCTAGTAGTCCTCTGAATGATAAAAATATAGATAGTGAGAGTACTATAGATGTAAATGTTGTTAGAGGCTTTGATGCATCAGATTGGAAGCGAGATGGAGGGTTTGCTTCTTTGAGATAGTTCTTGTTAAGTACGTCATTTTTTGCTAAATTAGATGTAGTTAAATATATATTAACTAAAGAATGAATCGTAGATCTGCCCAATATTCTGGATATACTCTAGCTGAGATATTAGTAGTTTTGATAGTTATTATCATCCTTGGTAGTATGGGAGCTTTTGCCTTTGGCGGATTAAGAGATTCTGTACTTGTTAAACAGGGTATTGAAGGAATTAAACAAGATTTACAGCTTGTTCAGCAGAAAGCTATGCTTATTGAGAAAAGTTCAGGTGAGGGATGGATATATGGAATAGGTATAGATTTTACTGCGATGTCGGAAGGTAAATATACTTTTATAAAATGGTGTTCTCCTTTTGCTGAATATGGTGATGTAATGACAAGAGATGAGCTATTAGCCTTTGATAGAAGTCATAAGGTGGGGACTAATCTCTCTAGTGGTGCAGGTTTGAATGCTACTCTTCCTACTAGTTCATCGGACTTTGACCCTTCTGGATCATGTAGCAGAGACACAACAATTACGAGTCCTTCGTATCTCACACACGTGCCTGGTATGGAACCAGGAAAGATTAGTGCAGGCTATGATATCGGCCTGCTCAAATCTAATGATGAAGAAGCTGTAGTCCCTTCATATATTATCTTCGAAGCTGTAACAGGTAGGGTATTCCTTTACGGTAAAGATGGATATCCAATTAATTATAACCAAGATGGAAAGTTTAGCCCTACTAGACAACTAGAGATTTTAATATCTCGAAACAGAGGGAAATTAGCAGACCATATTCAAGTAGCAGCTCTTTCTGGAAGAGTAACACACAATGTCTTGGATGATGTTGAGAGTATAAATATTTTAAAAAATAGATTGGATAAGTAATGAGAAAGATTTTTAGAAGAAAATATAAAGGATTGGGTTTTGTAGAATCCCTTATTGCTATCATGGTCTCAGGTATTGTAGCTACAGTCCTTATCAATATCTCTGTTAGTGCAATGAGAGAGCTCTCTAGACTAGATGTAGAGGATGCACAGGCTCACTATGCTAGATCTACTGCTGTAATTGTTCAAAATATTGCTAGTAGAGAGAGACTAAGGATAATAGATAATCCTGAAGATAGTGGAACTAATATATTTTACAGCATGCGAGCAGGTACATGTTATGTTTTAGAAAAGAATAGTTCAAATGAATATGTTTTTAAATCTGGAGTAGATGGTAAACCAGAACCAGTTACTGTTGGTAGAGAGGTATACAAAGATGAAGACGCAGTAATTTATGATGAGAATGGAGAGAAAACAGACTACTTTAGAATTATATGTATAGCTAACAATACAAGAGCAGATGCAGACCCAGGAAATGATACAAACAAAGTCTTAATTAAAATCACTATTGGTTTTAATAGAGTAACTGGTCTTTTAAGTACCGCTTCTGATGTTAGAGATTATGACTATTTTGCTGTAATAAATCTATGATAAGTATAAATAGAAGGAAAAAATATAGAGGATTTAGTTTAGTAGAGATGCTTTTAACAATAGGGATATTGGCAATAATTACTCTACTTGTTGCTACTACTTTAACTACTTTAATTAAAGTCTCTATTGTTTCTAATGTTAAGAATCAGGCAAGAAACGACGTTAACTTCATAATGGAGTTAATGCAGAGGTCTCTTGGTAACTCAAATGTTGGTGATATCTCTATCTATGAATCAAAGAGTGTTAGAACTTTCAACCCAGAAACTATGAAAGTAGAAACTGTTCCTGCAGGGGTAGGCTCTGTGTATACCAGTACAGAAGGAGTATCAGGAAACGAGATTCATGTTCGTTCTTACGGATACAATGTTTGGAGTTGTATAGGGTTCTTTTTAGATTCATATATTCCTGAAGATCCACAAGAGACTAGATATGGGTATCTTCTTAAAACTACAAAGTATGAATTAGCTGATCATTCTGATTGTTTTGATGAAACAACTGAGGTTTTAGTATTACACAATGTTGATGTAAAGGTAAAAGAGTTTTTAATAGAGTATCTTGTAGTAGGTGATGATAGTGACAATATGTTTATCGTTAGTTCTACAGTTTGGCCTTCTAACTGGCCTACAGGTTTTTCTCTGCCAGCTAACAAGGAGATTACTCGTCAAATTACTGTGTCTTCACAGGGTTTGACTTGGTATTAGTTAATTGTTAATTTAATATATATGTCAAAGATTTTTAAAAAGGGATATCCTGCTCAAGCGATAGCCATAATTATGGTAATTTTGGTTGTTGCTACAGTACTTGGAGCTTCACTTTATTCAAGAACTTTAAAGAACAAGGAGGCAGCTATTAATACAAAAGACTCTATGATGGCAGTAGAGCAGGCAGATAGTTTACTAGATCTCTTTGTAAGAGCTGATTATAACTTCTTACTATCTCTTTTTGATGATGTGAGGGTTAATGGACCAAAGGATTATACAAGTATTGGTGAAATAAAAGCATTGTTAGAAGAAAATAATGTAGACTCAACTATTCTTGATTCGCAAGCAGGTATAACTAATTGGTGTGAGTATAACGCAGAGACTAATCCTAGCTCTAGTATTAAACTAACAATTGCTCCTGCAGACTCTGCTACAGACTATATAGATGTGAGGGTTGGTTCTGCTAGGGTGTTTGATTTAAAAGGTAATACATACAGCGATGGGGCATGTTATTTAATATTAAAGTTTGAAGCTAGAGAGGATTCCCCTACTCTTTTTACAATAAAAGAGATATATGGTAATGACTCAGATGAAGTACTCCCTTATGTTAATGATGGTAGTACAGATGATATGTTAGCGTTCTGTTTTACAAGGTCAGGAGATCCATGTCCTACAAATTTGAGTAGTGCTGCTCCTAGTTCGTCTTTCATAGCTTTAGAAAGTGGTAATACCAGAGCTATTAATCTGAAAAAGAGTAGAGATGGGATGCCTCTTAGAATGATTAGAGTAATTCCTTTAAATAATGTATTGGCTGTTTCCCACAGTTTCTCTGTAGCAAATTGTTCTAAAAAGACTTTCTCATACATGAAGATTAATGCAGGGGTTAACTGTTACGGTTCGTTTAGAGAGAAGCAGATCATGGTACCAGGATTAGATAGCTTAGGGTACTCTTCTCTGTTTGATTACACCATTTACAATACTGGTATTTTGGCACCAAGAAATTAAATTAAAAATACTAAAGAGAATGGATGGTAAAAAAGTATTAATAATTGAGGATGAGATTCCTTTACTAGATTCATATGCTGAATTAATAGCGGCAGCAAAACTAGTGGCTCTTAAAGCGTCTGATGGGTATCAGGGTCTAGATATGTTAGCTACTAATGTTGGAGAGATTGATTTAGTTTTACTAGATTTAATGATGCCGGGTGTAGATGGTTTAGAGGTTTTAAAGACAGTAAAAAATAATGAGGGTAAATATGGGAGTATGCCTATTGTAGTATTAACAAATATGACTAGTGAGTCAGTTATTAAAGAGGCGTTTAATATGGGAGCTTCTTCCTACTTAGTTAAAACAGATTTAGACTATTCTGAATTAATTAAAGAGTTAGAGAAATTTTTAGGCTAGTATATTTAAGTTATATATTGCCCCAAAGTGCAGGTCGTAGTTAATAAAAAGAAGATAATATTGATAGTAGGCATAGTATTGTTGGTATTAACTGTTATAGTTGCTTCTTTCTTCTTCTACAAGAAGTCTTTCTCTTCTTCTAGGTTTAAAGATATATATACCTTGTGTGAAGAAAAAGTAGATAATGGTAGAAAGATATATACATGTAACGCCTTCCTTAAGGAAAAAACGGGGAATTCTATACAGGAGTGTTTTGTACTAAAGCTGCCTTCAGGGGATAGTGTAGTAGAAAAATCACTTTGTGAAAAGAAGGGAGTAATAAAGTGGGATAAGGAAGATATTGATTGGGGTGATGCTATAAATAGCGTGATTCCTGTTAGAGTCTTTTTCTCAGAGAAGATACCTTTGCCAATAAAAGGGTTAAATATCTTTGATATTTCTATCGAAAGAGTTGAAGATAAGGACCTTGCTTCTGTACAGAATAGTTTCTATGCACTTAATACAATAGGTAATATTCTTACATACGAGGGACAACAACTAGAAAAAAACGGTTATCTCCCTACAATTGTTGAAAAACGAGGAATAGGATATCTATATTTCTCAAAGGTCTCTTTAGAAGAAATTACAGAAGTGGATAAAACACTTTTGGTTAAGTTCTCAGCTCATTTTAAAGGAAGAGAAAAAACTTTTACGGTAAAAACGACTCAGTTTTGGTATAGTGAAGCTTACAATACGAACAAAGAAGAGTCTCCTTTTAAATTAGTAAATCTATCTAATTACCAAAATTATTCTAAAAATACTAATTTGAATATGAATCTTATCTATCTTCCCTCATCCTCTTTTCTTTTAGGAAAAGATTTTAATACTATTTGTGCTGATGAAACGCAGAGGGTATATCCTGCATGTTTATATAGCTCAATAATGACAGATATAACAGCAGTAGAAGATATAGAAAAGACTTTAGAACAGGTAGTCCGTGATGGTGGCTATCTTAAATCTTTTATTTTATTGAGTATGAATAAGAATAATGAGGGCGATTAGGTTTACAAAACAGAGTTTGACTATGCTAATAATTTTCTTTGCTGTAGCAATAGGTTCTCTGTTTCTAAATAGAAAAATGATCTATGGTATGACAGATCCATACAATTGTAGAGCTATAGGAGAAAGTTGTTCCCCGGTAGGAAGTAAGACAGTATCAGGATGGTTTGTACAATGTATTGTTCCTTTAAAGACAGGTTGTGACACATGGGCTTGCATCCAAGAATCTAATAAACCCGTAGAATATGATTGTTCTGGGACAGATACTAAGTGTAGTGGTAAAAGTATTAATTACTATGCCTCTGCATCAGATTGTAATAATCAAGTAAATGCTTTGAATAGTTACTGTTGTGGGAGTTCTGGACCTCCAAGGGAATGTGGTTGTGGGACACAGCATTGTCAATCTAATGTTGGTGGTTGTAATTGTACATATTGGGGATGTAAGATAGGAAATCCTAGAACAGGAGAAGAAGCTTCTAATATGGAAAGTTGTATTGAATATACGTGTTCAGGGGAAGAATGTAGAGACTGTACTCTAGATGCATGTCCTACACCTCTTGTTGATAGTGGAGATCCTGCATACAAACTTGTTAATTACAGATCCTGTCAAAAGACTGGAAGCTGTGCTGGAACTAAATATGGAGACTGTTATGAAGTACCTAATGCTAAACCCACTCCTGTAGGCATTACGCCTCATCCATCCGGAACTACAGTTCAAGGTTGTAGCTCTACTACACATACAGGTTTAAATATGAATAACCCTGTTAACATGACTGCTGTATATGAAGATGTTGATGGAGCTAATGATATTGAAGCAATATATGTATGGTTTAGTACCTCAAATACTGCTCCTGTGACACCGGCATACATTCAGATGTATGAATCTCCTGGACAACCTAATTCTCCATCTAGATCTAGTTGGGGCTTCATGATGCATAAAGAGGGTAGTAGATGGGTTCCATATCTACATAAGTATCATAAAACTGGTGCAGGAGTAGAATATTTTGAGTGGTATAGGACAGCATACAATGATAATAGATTTGCAATTAAAGGTCCCTCTTCTCAAGATATGGTGTTTGTAAATGTAGGAAGTATTACTCTTAGTGGTAATAGGGTTGAATTTAAATTTAGTCTAGATTTTAGGAATATATCTGAAGCAAACAGAGTTACTGATGGTAAGTATAATATCTTTTTAAAGGCAAATGATATATTTGGATTTACACCATATGATAATTATCCAAGTACAGTTACAAGGATAGGGGCTTACTTTAATCCAGGACAGATCAGATTCTATGAAGATTGGAAAGATAGTGGTAAAGATTGGAATATAGATTTAGTAGCTCCATCTGTTAATAGCTTAACAGAGACAATGCTCCATCCTACCTCTATACAATATTCATGGTCTCACTCAGATCTCATGGGACTGTATGCCTTTGTATCTAATATGTATGTCTCACAAGATGTACAAGGTAATCCTGATACTATAAAAAGGATTACTTTACAGAAGAGCTTGCCCTCTGGAACTAATATAGTAGCGAGTACTCCATATACACTAACTAAGTATTCGGACAACTTAGCTTCTCAGATAGGTAATCTTAATGGAGATAGTGTTGCAAAGGTGGTTGGTATTAATACAACTACCCTTAGTGGAACACTTACAGTAGATATAGGTGCTAATCGTGAGAAAAGTTTACTCCACTATATGACAGCAATAGATTTAGCTTGTAATGTTAGTGGAGCTAATGTAGCTTCTAATTTAGAAGACTGGATAATTACACAGGGTGGTTTACTCTACTCTGCAAGAGGTGTTCAATTTAAAGTTCGTGAGGTTGAAGATGATAATTTATGGAATGGTATTAATCTGTTAAATAGAGTTAAGCCAAGATATTCAGATATTTCTAGTGAGATGTATGGGAATATAGTTAATGATACAACTTCTTTGAAAAAGACTGTAAATTCATATTCAATAGGACAGTTTAAAGCATATAGAGATATAGATTTTTATAAAGATATTAAGACTACATTTGAGAAAAGAGAGTTAGGATTACAAGGACAGATGCAGAGAATAGCTCCTAGATCTACTCTTACAGGGAATTTAGGTGGTGGTCCAATCAAGGTGATGGATGTAGTTGGAGATCTTACAGTAGGGAGTCCTACAACAAAGTTTGTTTGTGATGGAAAAGGTTTGTTCTTTGTAAGTGGTAATCTCTTTATAAATGGAGAGATAACTAATGCCAATAGGAATAAGGATGCATGTATATTTGTTGTTAAAGGAAATGCCTCTATTGGATCTCTGGCTACCAAGTCTAGCTCTACTTCTCTAGCCTATGATGAAATAAATGCATATATATTAGTAAATGGAGACATTACCATATCTTCTGGAAATAGTGGGGATGTAGATGGTCTTTATATCAATGGTGGTATACATTCATTAGGTAGGAATGGTATTACAATGAGTAGATACTTAGGTCTAATCTATAGAAGTACTCATCCTGCATTTTTTGTAGATCATCATTCTAAGTATGGAATGTTAAGTACCATATTAATAGGTAATCCTATTGATATGGTTAAAGTAGAAGTTGGATTTAAACCGTTTTAGAGTATGAGAGATAAAAAGATATTACTATTTACAATTTCTTTCTTACTTTTCTTTCTCTTTGGAATTCTTTTAGTAGAAGATTCTGTATTAGCACTGTCTTGTCCTGATGGTTGTTTTCCGAATAATTCCTTAGGAGTATGTACTGGACAAGGTGGTTGTGTAGGACCAGTAGGAGTACCGAAAGGTCCTAGACCAGATGGATGTCATAATACGGAGTTTCAAGTTTCAAACTATTGTTGTGATATATGTGAGGATGGTAGTGGTAGTGGATGTACTGAATGTACTCCTCCAGCGTGTCCTGCAGGTACTGGAGAAACGGATACTGGTTTTTATGCGACTCAAACCTCATGTGATAGAGGAGATGGTTGTAATCCTAGATATAATACTAGGACATGTTACTATCAAAGACAAAATCTCTGTTCAAGTGCTTACACATCTAGTATTTATTTAAAAAGTGGACAATCTGCTTCTATAACTGCAAATGCTAATACGAATGTAAATACCTTTTTCTATGCTTTTTATAATGTTGATAACAATTATGCTGTAGTGTGTTCTGCTAATTATATCGCTGGTTGGGCAGAAGTACAGGGAACATGTCCTGCAGGTAGATATCAACTTTTGCGTAAAAACTATTATGCTACTGCAAGAAGTTCTGAAACAACAATCTTTCCAGCTAACAGTATCTTTATAAATGATACAAACTGGGGAGGTCAGCAGGTTAAGAATTTACAGATAAATACATATTTTATAATTGATGGACGTCCAACATCTTTACCAGCAGCTCCTTGTGTATTTAATCAACGACTATGTTCTCCTCTTTGTACTCCTTCTCCATGTCTTGGTCCTATTTATACATATACTCCAACATCTTTTGGAACTAGTACTTTTACTTGTAATAATAGTCCCTCTGCTTGTGGTACAGAAAGTAGAACATGTTACTGTCGTACACCATGTGAACCTCCAAGTTGTCCTTCAAGTTTAAGTAATACAAATCAGGGAGCAGGTATTAGTACCGTAACTAGAACATGTGGTAATGCATGTGGTTCTCCTAACCAGAGAAGATGTTACTGTATAGATTGTACACCTGTGCCATCTTCTTCTGCTTTTACTCTGTCGTCAACAGGAAAGCAATCAACAACAACCTCACTTCAAACTGTAAGCTGTTCTAAAGGAGAAGGTTGTACACCTAAGACAGTTCCACAGTATTGTGTTAGATGTACACCTCAGTCATGTACTCCTACATATTCGACAACCAATAAAGGATTTGGTTCAGTTACTCTCTCTTGTCCTAATCCAGGTGAGGGTTGTGGATTTGAGGGTAACACCTGCTATGTTGACTCATGTTCGAACTGTACTATGCCTAACTGTCCTACTCCACTAACGAACAATCCTACTGTTGATAGTCCTAATATGGTTTTAGAAAACTTTAGATCTTGTACAAAAGGATCTCCATGTGGTGGACCACCTGCATATGCATCCTGTTATGAACCAGTTAGTCCACAACCTACTACATCTCTTTCAATACGTCCAGATGGAGTAAATATGTATGGATTCTCCAGTAATACACACAGTGGACAGAGAATAGTTGGTAAGTACAATCTTAATGACCCAATTGAGATGGAAGCTGTATATACAGATCCTAACGGAGCTAATGACATTGAAGCAATATCTGTATGGTTTAGAAATTCATCAGAAACAGGTGAGATAGAGAGTCCACTTTGGATAGATACCTCCCCTACACCTAGTCAAGCACCTAAGGCATACTCAAACAGTACATGGGGCTTTATGATGCGACTAGAGGGAACTAGCTGGAGACCATATGTAACCAGTTATCCTTCTGGTGGAACAGCTAAATGGGTACGAGCTATATATTCTAACAACTCATTTGTAATATCAGGACCTAGTGGTCTTGGCATGGTTAGAGTTTCTGTTGCTCAAACAGATATTACAAAATCAGGTAACAGTGTTAGTATGAAATTTACCCTTCAGTTTGATTTAGGAGAAAGTTCAGAATCTGTTGCAGAGGTTGAGTATACAACATATCTAATGGGAAATGATCTCTTTAGTTTTACCCCTTATGATAACTATACCTCATATCCTGAAGTTGATGCTAAGATTGGAGATTACTGGGCACCAGGACAACTAAGATACAGAATCTCACCAACTGTTGCTCAACTCTACGCTAGACAGTGGCAACCTACAGGCTTTAATTGGACAGTAGACAGAGTACTTCCAGATGTCCAAGATTTAAAAATTTCTGTAGTAGGAGATACTACCTTACGCTTAAGTTGGCAAGTATCTGATGATAAAAAGATATATGCAATAGTGGGAAACATATATGCATCTGCTAGTATGCCACCAGATGCTCCCCCTGTTCTACTTACAGAGTCAGGTACTGTATTAGAGAAAGAATCTCCGTTTACACTACTACCACAAGCAGAACCAGGAGTTCTCTCTAGTGAGTATGCATTTAGAAAGCTATCTATTGGAGGTACTACACACACAGGTAGTATAGATATTGATTTAAACGGAAACAAGGAAGGATCCTTAGTGATATATCTAACTGTCTTTGATATGGCAGGTAATATGTTTATTAAATCCTTAACCTATTCATTAGGTGATTGGTTTGTGACAGAAGGAGGGTTTGTTTATGCTTCAGAAGGAATGAATTTTGAAGTTAGGAATATAGATGAGAGTACTACATGGAGTGCTTCTCTTCTTCAAAATTTTGTACCTTCTAGAACAGATATATCTAGTGAGATGTTTGCAGACAACAGTAGTGCTGGTACACTACCATCTGGACTTCAAAAGAGTACTTTAACAGGTTCTTACCATGTTAGACCATTTCCAGTAAACACAAAAGTAACTAGTATATATACAGAACTTTTAAGAGCATACAATGATAGAGCGATAGATGGAGCAACTATTTTAGATAGTGGTATTACATCTTTTACAGGTAATCTTAATGGTACAACCTACGGCTGTTTAGCTAGTAATTCCGTATGTATTCAGAAAGCTCCGGGAGATTTAGTAGTAGGCTCATCCTCTCATGATTTTACTTGTGATAACTGGGGAGTATTCTTTGTGGGTGGAAATCTTACGATAGAAAATGCAATTAGAAATAGTACTGCTGATCATAATAAAGACGCATGTATATTTGTTGTTAAGGGAGATGTGGTTATTAACAATGGACCGAAAATGTCTTCTAGTACTCAGATAGAATATGATGAGATTCGAGCATATATTGTAGCAGATGGAAATATTAATATTGTTGCTCAAACAGGTGTTGCTAACCACTACGATGGTATATTTGTAGAAGGAGGGTTACACTCTTTTAGTGGTTTAAATATGGCAAGAAGCTTAAAATTAGTTGATAGGAATATATATCCCTCTTTGGTAGTAAAGAATCATCCTAAATATTCAGTACTGAGTAATCTTGTCTTTGGTAGCCAAATAGATATATTAAAAACTGAAACAGGTTTCAAACCATATTAATTTCTGCTATTATTAATATAGCTATAATAATTTAACTGCCTTAAAGGAAATGGCGAAACTGCCTGACCATGTTGGAATAGACTTCGGTACTCACTCTGTTAAAGCTGTAGAGTTAAGAAATGTCACCTCTAATCCTCAATTAATAAATCTGGGAAGTCAGCTTACTCCTAAGGGAGTAATTAACAGTGAACAGAAAGAAGATCAGAGAAAATTAGCAGATGTACTTAAAAAACTGTACGATGATTCTAGGATAAAGAACAAGAATGCTGTGATGGCATTACCAGAGTTTTCTGTTTTTACTAGATTTTTAGAGTTTCCTGGTGTAAAGAAGGAAGAACTAAAAGATGCTGTATATTTTGAAGCTAAACAATATATCCCTATGTCTGTTAATGATGTACATATGAGTTTTGTAACCATAGGGTTTAATGAGGAGAAAAATGCTCCTCGTGTATTACTTGTAGCTGCTCCTAAAAAAATAGTTTCCATATATATGGAGATAGCTGCTATGGCAGATTTAGATTTAATTGCAATAGAGACTGAATCTGTTGCAATGGGTAGAGCTATGTATAGAGCAACTAATCAGAAAAACTTAGTTATGCTTGATTTTGGTGCTAACAGTACAGATATGAGTATCATGTCAAATGGATACTTAGTATTTTCTCAAAGTATTGCAATTGGATCAGACTCTCTTACACAGGCATTAGTAAACAAATTTAGTTTTGAATACAGTAGAGCTGAAGAATTTAAGAGAAACTATGGTCTAGTACCAAATGTATTAGAAGGTAAAATATCTGCAGCACTCGCCCCTATTCTAGACTCTATCCTTATGGAAGTACGAAGAGGCGTAGAGTTTTACAAGAACAAAACAAGTAGTCCTTCTCCTACTGAGTATCTACTCAATGGAGATGGAGCTTTGCTACCAGGTCTTTCAGAGTATGTTTCTAAACAGCTAGGAGTAAATGCTCAGATAGCGAATCCATGGACTGGTATATCTGTAGACAGTAAATTTAAAGATATTGTAGCAAAGGGAGGACCTTCCTACTCTGTTGCAATAGGGTTGTCACTAAAAGATGAATAAGGAAGCTACACAGACACAAAATATAAAGCAAGAAACAAAGCAGGCAGAGGCTCCTCCTGTTGTGAAGCAACCTGCACCTACTCCTGATATCTCAGAGGGTTTTAACTTAATTCCTGCTATGTCACAGGAAGAGAAAGTTATCGAAAAGACTAAAAGCACAGTTAGTATTGGATCAGTAATTAGTCTAATTGTTCTTGTTGTTATCTCTTTAGTTATAGTAGGTTTTAATATCCTATCTAAAGAGATATTAAATAGTAGGAATAAACAGTTATTTGCTGCTGAAAACAGAGTTAATCAACAGATAGATAAATTATCTGCAAATGAAGATATTGTAGATAGGGCTGTGTTGTACAACAATGTTAAAAAAGGAGCATTCTCGCATAGAAAGATTATAGAGTTTTTTTCTAGAATGGGAACAAAGATAGGAGATATTAATATAAAGAGTGTAATGATATCCGAACAACTACAATTTACATACGCAGGAAGTACCTCTAGTTTAGAAAATCTATCTAAGCTTTGGTATGTACTAGGAATAGATGAGAATATTGAAACTATTAACTTACAATCTGTTAGTAAGAATCCAAATGGGGTTAACTTTACATTCGATGGTAAACTTAATGGAAAAAGTTTTTATAATCAACAATAATGGCATTAATAACAAAGAGTAAACAACAAACAAGTGAAGAAGTAGCAGCAATCAGTGAGAAGATAAAGGGTTCTAAAATAAAGTTCACGGACCTTTTAATTCCTATTATTGTATTCATTGTTCTTATCTTTTTATCTGTATTTGTTTTTGTTCCTATGATTAACTCTGCTTTAGACTATCAGAAGGGTATTAAAGAGAGTAATAAGAGGATAGATCAGATGGTAGAATTAAATCAGAAACTAAATACTTTAGATGATACTCAGCTAAGTGAAGATGTTATATTAGCTAAGAGTATTATACCCAAGGTATTAAAAGTTTCAGATTTTATCTTTTATATAGATACATTAGCTAGAGAAAAGAGTTTGGAAATTAGGGAGTTTTCTGCAGGAGATATGGGAGGAAAGGTTGCTCAAGATGTTAGTGGAGCTGGAGTATCTGGCCCTATTTCATATCAAGGTGAATATACAAATGTAGTATCTTTTCTAGATGAGATTCAGGATATCTCTCCATATATTATTAGATTACAAAATGTAGAGGTAGCTGCACTTTCAACGGGGATGTGGAGTATATCGCTAAATATTAGTGGATACTATATGGCAGATAGAACAGGAACATTGGATATATACAAGCCATTTAAGGCATATACAGAGTATGACACCGTATTAGAAGTATTTAGAGAGAAGAGCGAGAATCTTTAGATCTCGTCTTCAAGCATATCTTCATTTTCACTACTTTTTTCAGTTCTATCATCTTTTAACAATACCCTAACTCTCTTATTATTTCTTATTGCACTTATAGTTATAATATCTCTGATAGAGTTAATAGTTCTTCCTTTTCTTCCAATAACGACCCCCTTATCTTCCTCGTTTACATCGATGGTAAGAATTGTTAGTCCTGGGAAATCAACACTCTCTTTCTCATCTACGCTTACCTCATCAGGATGATTAACTATTCCTTTAATAATATGAACCAATAGCTCTTTCATTTTTATCGGTTTTGAATTTAAAATATCTTTGAGCAAATTATACTCTCATACTAAAAATTTTACCAGAACTATATAGAAAACAAAATAGGTCTACCAATGTAGACCCAAAAGTAGAAATTTGTAATTATTCTTCCTTAGTCTCTTTCTTTTTAGTACTAGGTTTTGTAGATCCTCTCTTTAGGGAAGCTAAGAGTCCTAGCTTAACTAAGTACTGAGCAACAGTATCTGAAGGTTGTGCTCCCCTTTCTAACCATTTCTTTGCTGCCTCTTTGTCGATATCAAAGATAGTAGGATTATTTCTAGGGTTATAGTACCCTATCTCTTCAATAGTTTTTCCATCTCTTGGACTATCAGAGTCCATAACTACAATTCTGTAGTGTGGTTGTCTTCTTTTTCCTGTTCTTTTTAATCTAATCTTTAACATAGCGTGTTATTTTAACAAAAGGTAAATTAATATTCAAGCTATTTATTGCTCTTTTCTATATATTCAATACCCTCTTTAGCAGCCTGCTCCTCTGCTCTCTGCTTACTACTACCAGTTCCATGCCCTATTACTTTATTATCTATCTTTACTACAACTGTAAACTCTTTACTATGATCAGGCCCTATCTCTTTGACAACCTCATATGTAGGAGTAGATTTATATATGGATTGAACTAACTCTTGTATCTTAGTCTTACTATCTATATCTAATCTCTTCTCTACAATATCTTCAATCTTATGCAGTAGTGTCTTATGTACAAACTTTGTACAACTCTCATACCCAGAATCTAAGTATATTGCTCCTAGAATTGCTTCATATGTGTTTGCCAAAAGATAGTCTTTCTCTCTACCACCACTTTCTTCTTCTCCTTTAGACATATTCATATATGTCCCTATTCCTAACCCTTTTGCTACCTCTGCTAAAGAATCTGTTTTAACTAATGCAGCTCTAAAGCTAGTTAACTCACCCTCTGCTCTATCTCGATATTTATCAAAAAGAAATACAGATACAATTAACTCTAGTACTGCATCTCCTAGAAACTCTAACCTCTCATTATGCTCTTTAACCTCTCTGTTTTCATTTATAAAGGATCTATGAGTTAGAGCTGTATTAAGTAACTCTTTATTTTTAAATTTTATATTCAAATTTTTTTCTAAACCCTCTATATTATTCATCTTTCTTACTCTTTTCATATATTGCTCCTAATACACCATTTATAAATTTACTACTAGAGTCTCCTCCAAACTCTTTTGCTATCTCTATAGCTTCATCTATTGCTACTTTAGGAGGTGTAAGCTGAGAGATAAATCCCTCAAAGATCGCTATACGAAGAATTTGTAAATCTACTAGCTTCATCTGAGATATTGGCCATTGAGGTGCAAACTCACGAATCATTGCATCTATACTCTCATGATTTTCTTTTACTCCATCTATTAAAGAAACATACAAATCCTCGTTATATTTCTCTATCTCATCTAAGCTAGTAAGCTCTTCTACATTAAATTCTAATATACCCTCTGTATCATTATTAAAGTCTCGAGAAAAAAGAGTCTGTAGTGCTAATTTCCTAGATAGGTGTCTTGGATCAGTATGTTTCTTCATCACAGAAAATTCTTATTTATTTTTCTTTAAATCACTTCCATCTCCGTAGTAACCACAAAACCCACAAACAAAGTGAGGCCTTTTTGCTTTCTTACACTTAGGACATTTAGAAATCTGAGGTTTTGCTAATGCATCATTTGCTCTCCTTCTGTTCCTTCTTCCCTTAGAGATTTTTCTTTTTGGTAGTGCACCCATATTTATCTTTTACTATATTTATAACTGTGTATTATATTTTAATATTCCAATCCTTGCAATACTTGCTATATTATCCATCCCTCTTTAATCTCAATTTCTGAACCTGGATCTATCTGACCTTCTATCATCTCTTTTGCAATATTACCTTCTATATTTTCCTGTATATATCTCTTTATTGGTCTAGCACCAAAACCTGGTTGGTTTGCCTTATTTGCTATTAATTGAGGAATTACATTATTCCATGTTAAGGTAATACTCTTTTCTGAGAGTCTCTTTGCTAATTCCCTAAGTAGAATCTCTGATATCTGAGAGAGTTGATCTATATCATGAGGATGAAACACTATTACTTTATCAAATCTGTTTAATAGTTCTGGTTTAATTGATTGCCTTAGTTCAATTAATGCCCTATCCTTTGCTTCATCCCAAGTTGTTTTGCTATCACTTAGTGAATCAAGAAGAATCTTACTCCCAATATTACTTGTACACACAATTATACTGTGTGTAAAATCTACAACCTCTCCTAATGTACTTGTAAGTCTACCATCGTCAAACATCTGTAAGAACAGATCTAGTATCTGAGGATGAGCTTTCTCTATCTCATCAAAAAGAATTACTGAGTATGGATTAAGTTTAACTTTATCTATTAATGATACTGCACTTTGCTGTACTAAATCTCTCTGTCCACTCTCACCTAAGAACTTCTCTATACTAGAGATTTCTTGATATTCGGACATATCTATTCTAATCATCTCACTAACATCACCAAAGTACTCTTCTGCAACTACTTTTGCCAAATATGTTTTACCTACACCAGTAGGTCCCATGAAAAGAAATGCCCCTATCGGTCTGTTAGGATTTCTAATATCTGTGTGTGCTCTTCTAAGACTCTCTACTATGGCAAATACTGCATCATCTTGACCAATGACTTTCTCCTTTATATTCTTTTCCAACTGCATTAACTTAGTACTATCCTGAGCTTTAACTCCCGCTATTGCAAACCCTTTCTGATTAGAAAGTACCTTAGCAATATGCTCATCTGTTAGTACAGATACCCCACTACTTTGAGCCCATGAACATGCTGATTCTAGAAGTTGAACAGAACTACTAGGGAGTTTTTTCTCTTTAATATATCTTTGTGCTAGCTCAACAGTACTAATTAGAGCAGGTAGAGTGATATATATACAGAAGTTTTTCTCTAGTTGATTAATTTTAGTCTCCAATATTACTAATGCATCAGCTGCAGAGATCTCTCTTACCTCAATATTGGTAAATGTTTGTCTAAGAGATTCTACACTGTAGAAATATTTTTTATAATCTGAGTGATTTACTGTTCCAATGATTGGAAACTTACTATTTAATATATATGGTAGTAATATACCTGCTAGTGAATGTCCAGAATCTTGTGCCTTAGCAGGTACTAACTCTTGCATCTCATCAATGTAGAGTATTGCATCTGCAGCGTTCTCTAACTCTTTAACTGCTTTAGCTACTAACTCTTCAACATTTCTTTCTTTTGATGCAAAAGCTATTAACCCATTAATATCCAACTGTAATATCCTTTTGTCTAGAATCTGAGTGGGTACCTCTCCCCTATTAATCTTTTGTGCAATACCTAGAATTAAACTAGACTTACCTACTCCCGGTTCACCAACTAAGAGAGCATTCTTGTTGGATACTTTCCCAAGTACCGATACTAGAGTCTCTATCTCTTGATCGTGTCCAATACCAAAGATATCGTCATATTTAGCAACATATTCATTTAAGTTTTTACTAAACTTATCTAGTATGAAGGTATGTCCATATATCCAAGATTCAGCTATTCCCCCCTTTCTGTAATATGTAGTACTAAGATTAAAAGGATTAGTACTAATTCTTTTTTCAAATTCATATGAATGATATCTAACTACCTCTCTTAATATATCTATTGAAGAGTTCTGTGTAGTAAGGAATTTCTTTAGTGATGGAAAGACATTAAAAAGAGCCAAAAGCATATGCTCTGGCTTTATATCCCTAGAGAGGGTAAGTAGAGCCTCATTTAGAGAATATATTACAAGACTTCTAATTGAGGTAGAAGAATATATTGGTAAGTTTTTACTATCTATTTCTGCTTCTTTAAGGTTTTCGCTATTAATTTCAATATTTGCTCTCTTAAAAATCTCTTTTGATTGAGTAAGAGTAACAAGTTCTAAAAAGAAGTTATAAATATTAATCTCATTTCTATTAGTATGTGCACATATGATATCTAAAGAGGCATCATTTATGTAATTAATTGCTTCTAAGTGAGCATATCTTCCAAACTTGAATCCACCAGCCTTAATCTCTTCTAAATCACTAAGAGATATTTTCTCTGCTTTAGGGAGTCTAATTGGATGACTCTTGTCTTTGTAGTAGTCATACCAGAGGAAAAATACAGAGAAAATTGAAAGTCCAAAAAGAGTATCTGCTATACCACAGGAGAGAAAATCTACAACAATTTGTAAATTATTCAACAGCCCTATCTGTCGAAGTAGATATCCTAATGCAATTACAAGACCTGGAACAAGTAAGATATTAGATATTAGACGAAGGTTGTTATAGAAATTTTGATATTTAAGGTAATTAGTTAATACATTACTAATTTGAGGTGTAGAGATTGTAAAGAATTGGTCTCTTGTTAGAAGAAAGAGAGCTTCTGATTCCTTGGTCAGTATTGGTAATTCTTTTTGAACAACACCAAAAGTATTACTATCCTTAGCGTGATATCCAATCAATGTTCTATTTTGCCAACCGTAGTCTATAGCCATTATGCTTTTATATTAAAAATAGAGGTAATGATAAATATTAGGACTACAGGAGGAAGAAGAAGCCAGATTATAATTAGTAGTAGATAGATTAAGTTACATAATATGTATGCGATTATAGCGATAGGTAAATATATTATCTTTATTAATATCCCAAATGTATACCCAATGAATGAGAAGTCTCTGTGCCAAGGTAGGAAGAAATTTTTAAGTAGAAGTGATACAGAGAGATTATCATCTACAAAAGTAGATATTCTAGCTAACATTCTTAAGTGCCAAAGTGGCATTCTAATATACCACCAGTAAAGGAAATCTTTAATTGTGTATGTAAAAATAAGGAAGAGATTATCAACTCCTTCCTCATTTAAAACTTTTTGTCCTCTCCTACTTGTTAATATTTTTTTCTCTTCTTCCATGATATTGAGCAGTAATCACCCCCTAAGTTTATTGTAATTTACTCTTAAGTTCAAGATAGACTATAGTTTTGAACTTAGTTAAAATACTCAATATGAATATATATACTAAATTAGAAAAACCGATTATCTCACTTGCTCCTATGGAGGATGTTACTGATACAGTGTTTAGACAAGTAGTGTCTTCTTTAGGAAAGCCAGATCTCTTTTTTACAGAGTTTGTTAATGTAGAGGGGTTGAATAGTAAAGGTAGAGATATGGTTATTCATAGACTAAGGTATACAGAGAAGGAGAAACCGATAATTGCTCAGCTATGGGGAATAGAGGCAGAGAACTTTTTTAAGAGTGCACAGCTAGTAAGAGAGATGGGTTTTGATGGTGTAGATATTAATATGGGTTGTTCTGTAAAGAATGTAGTTAAGAGTAGTGCAGGTAGTGGTTTGATTAATCAAGACAGAAAATTGGTAGAGGGGATAATAGAGGCTACTAAGCAGGGTGCTAAGGGTCTTCCTGTTTCTGCTAAAACAAGATTAGGTTTTAATAGTTTGGATATGGGTTGGATAGAGTTTTTACTTAAACAGAATCTCTCTTTAGTTACAATAAATATGAGAATGGCAAGGGGAGAGAAATCTTTAAGAGCAGATTGGTCATATATGAGAGATATATTAAAGTTAAGAGACTCTATTTCTCCTTCTACCTTAATTTTTGGTAATGGTGATATTAAGAATTTAGAGGAGGCAAAAGATAGGGTTAGAGAGTATGGTGTAGATGGTGTAATGATTGGTAGGGCATCAATATCCAATCCTTGGGTATTTTCATCTAGATTGGATATTTCAAAGGAGGAGAAGATAGAGGTATTAAAATATCATTTAACACTTTTTGAAGAGAGTTGGGGTAATGAGAAAGATTTTAATAGTTTAAAGAAATTTTTTAAGGGATATATTAATAATTATAAAGGGGCTAGTAAATTAAGAGCTAAGTTAATGGAAACAAGGTCAGCAAAAGAGGTAAGAGAGATTCTATCAGTAGTATAGTAGTTAGTGTATAAATGGTACAAGTCCATCTTCTTGAGAGAGTATCTCTCTCGCAAGTCGCTACTTCACTATGTTATTAAAGTAACAAGATGGAAGCCTTAGACACTCTCCTCCTCTAATAGTAATGTAGGATCTTGGTTGGTATATCCTCCATCAATGATTATCACTTGTCCATTAATGTATTCTGATTCAGGTTTAAGAAGAAAAGTTATTAGATTAGAGATATCTTTTGGTTCAGCAATTCTGCCTTGTGGATTTAAATCCTCCACTTTTGACAAAAAATCATCTCCAATATCATCAATCATTTTCGTTTTAACCCATCCAGGAGCAATTGCATTGACAGAAATCTTTTTATCTTCAAATAACAGGCTAAAGGACTTTACTAGAGAATTTACACCAGCCTTACTTGCTGCATAGCTTGCAGTTATTGATCCTCCAAACATAGCGTCTGTTGAGCTAATCATAATGAATCTACCTCGTTCTTCGATAGTATCTTCAAAGTATTTGGCTAAGATATAATTAGATGTTAAGTTTACTGCTATTGTTTTATTCCAAACCTCTAAATCTTCCTCTATACTTTTATCTTCATATTCAACTATCCCAGCACAATTTACAATTGCGTAGAGACTAGTATCCATAGATTTAATTTCATTTACAAAATTTTGTATAGATTCTTTGTTTAAAAGGTTTAAGTTGATACTCTTTACATCAGGATTGTCTATTGGAACATTATGGTAAGTTCCTATTACAGAATATCCTTCATTTATTAAATCTTCGACAACTTGAGCACCTATACCACCAGATGCACCAATTACTAATACTGTTTTATTCATATGTTCTCCTAATTAATTTATATGTATCGTGACCTATTTAGATGATAATATACACTTTTATTAAATTTGTGAATAGAAATCATAAAAATATCCTATTTCACATCTGGGAAATAGTTCTACCAATTCAAATACATTTTGTAAATCTTCATCTGTTTTACATTTCTCTAACCTTTCTAAAAATCTCTCTGCTCTCTCTTGATTTATCTCCCATTCTGAATTAATAAATTGACCCCATATGACAAGCATTTGAGGTTTAGGATGAATAGATTTCATATTATTTGTATATTCCTTTGGAAAAAGTCTTCTGTAGGATTCTAGATTGTATAACCAACTTCCTCCTTGAACATATTTAGTATTAGGATGGTTTCTCTTAACATCTTCAAAAAGTTTCTTTAGCTCTTTCAATCTATTCTCTTTTTGACTTGATGAAAGAGGTCCCTCTGAACTAGTCCTATCATTAAGGAAATGCATTTTTACAATACCATTACCATCTTCATCTTCAACAAATCTATATCTAAAACATCCAAACCATTTATGTTTGCTATACTCCTCATAATTACTTGTATACATATTGTATATTAACTCAACCAAATCTTCTCCCTTTTCATATCTTTTAATAAACTCTTTCCAGTATATAGATTCTTCCTTAAATTCCCAATCATGGTTACCGATAAGATAGTATGTGGGGGTATAATTCTTTATTGTTTCAATTAGATCTAATCCAGATATTTCGGATTTCTTTTTAGCATATTCAATAATTAATGAGAATAGTTCTTTTGGATATTCTTCTTTTCTAATCATTAACAAAAATTATATCATAAGGAGTATGCTTTCGAGTATGAATTCCAGTACCAAAATCTATATCTAAAGGTGGTCCAAAGATTAAGATTCGTAGCTATAATAGAGGAAAAACTTGCCTAGGATGAATAGTAGATTGCGTTTTTAGAAATGAGATTTAAAAATATTGTTACTTTTCTTCTATCAATCTAGAAATTACCCCACTCTCTCATATTATCAGATATTCCAATTATTACAGAGATCTGTTTAGGGAGTATTTCTTTATTTAATGCATATACTGTTAATCTTAAGTGTCCTTCCAAAACAACAAACTTCTTTTTGTCTGAGACAAGAATAATCTCATCAAACAGTCTATTCTTTTTTAAATATTCTGAAGCTTCTAGGAGGTTCTCATAGGAGATATTGAAAACTTTATCATTTTTCTGAATTTTTTCTATGGCATCTTTAGGTAGCCTAGAACCGTTTGTTAGCTCTATCCAATAATCGTAATTAATGTAAAAGACTTTATTTAAGAGAAATTCTCTTGATACATATGTCCTATACCATTTTATGTCCTTTGGAAATCCCTCAAAAAGTCCTTTTCTAGAAGAATAGCCTCTTGTTTCCTCAAGGATATCTATTCTTAATTTATTCTCTTGTGGATTATCTATCTTTGGATTTTGAATTATAGAAATGGTGGTATTGACTTTTTTAAGAGCTTTTTCAATATCTTTTGAGAATCTCTTTGATTTAAGTTCACCTTTTAGAAATATACTTACTACTTCATCTTCAGAGATAGGTTTGAGATTTTGTTTTAATATGTTCATAGTAAAGTATACAGGAAAATTGTAATGGTGCGTGATACTTTCATGTATAGAACTTAGGAAATATATCGTTTTATTCCCTCTCTTTTGATAATATTTACTATGAAAGTAAAAACTTTATACCATGCATCTTCAAATAAAAATATTGAGATACTTGAACCAAAAGCAGATTCTATTAGAGACCCCAATGAAGGACCTGTTGTATTTGCCTCACATGATAAAGTTTTTGTTACTTGTTTCTTAGTACCTACAAATGATAACTGGACAAAAATATCTCGTTATCGTTCTCATAAGCATCCTACTATACATGTAATGAGCATTTCAGATGAAAAGAGATTTAAAGAATTAGACAAAGGTGGTGCTATTTATCATATGTCTTCTAAGGGTTTTTATTTAGATAAAAGTAAAAGTGATATCGAATGGACTAGTAAGGTAAGTGTAAGACCTTTTAAAAAAGAACTGTATAACAGTGGATTGAATGCAATGATAGAGAATGGTGTTATCGTTTATTTTTGTGATAGAAATACTCTCTTAAAAATAAAAGAAGAACCTTGGAATATTGAAAGAGTTATGAGGATATATAAAGGCTTGGTTTCTGAGAATGAGAAAAGAGGATTAGAGAATATAATACAGAAGTATTATTAAAAGGTCGATGAACTAACATCACTATAAGTTAGCGGGATGGGCGATACGGGACTCGAACCTGTGACCTTCACAATGTCAATGTGATGCTCTAGCCAGCTGAGCTAATCGCCCATACACCCAATTATATTGTCTTTCTATTTACTTTACAATTCTTTTTAATATCCTTAGCCTTTACAAAAGGAATACTAGAAAGACTCTTTGGCATAGTATTCTCTCTCCACATCTCTTGTATAAAAAGAGGAAGATTAAAAAGTAATTCTATATGTATTGTACTTCTCTGTTTATCTATAGGTGTTGGAATTACAGCTGTTGCAGATATATCTCCTTCAATGAAATATATCTTTTGTGAATATGAAAAAGGTATATCTTCTGGATATGTTTGAATAAAATCGTAAAGGGTTGCAAGCTTTTGTGGATCAGATATTGGGAGAAAAGAAACCCTAATCTTCTTTATATCTACATTCTGTGAGTAGTTTAGTCCCATAAGTAAGCTATCTATCTCCTTTAGATTAAGAGCTACCTTTTCTGATACAGCATCCCACTGATCTGCATTATGATATATCTGTTGTATATTCTTTAGCAAAAAAAGAGTAGCACTATTCTTCTGTGCATCTTCTATATCTGTAGGATCATCTAAGATGTATTGATCTCTATCCATGGTTTATCTCCTTGTGATTACTTTATCTACTAGGCCGTACTCTTTGGCCTCATAGGCAGTAAAATATTTATCTCTATCAGCATCCTTCTCTATCTGTTTTACACTCTGTCCTGTCTGCTTAGCTAACATCTTGTATAGCTGTTCTCTAATCTTTAATATCTCTTGAGCCTCTATTGCAATATCACTAGCTTGACCCTCTACTCCACCCAGAGGTTGATGAATATGAATCTTGCTGTTTGGTAGTGCAAACCTTTTACCTTTTGTACCGTGTGTTAGTAAGAATGAACCCATTGATGCAGCTAGTCCTACTGCTATAGTGGAAACATCGCATTTTATATAGTTCATTGTATCCAGTATAGCCATACCTGCATTTATTAATCCCCCAGGAGAATTAATAAACATCTGAATATCTTCCTCACTATTCTCTTTTTCTAAAAAAAGTAATTGTGCAACTACAGTATTTGCCATATTAGTCTCTATTACTCCACTAACAAATATAATTCTATCTTTAAGTAATCTGGAGTAAATATCATATGCTCTCTCCCCTTCTCTATCCTTTTCAACAACCATTGGTATTAGTGACATAGCTTTAAATTTTTAATCTTAATTATGATTTCCTAAGAATTCTTTACCTAAGACTTTCTCGATAAAAAGTCTAAAACCTTTCTCTTTTCTCTCTACATTTCTAATATATTCTTTCCATTGAGGATTACTGAATATATTTCTATCTGCATTAGGCTGATTCTTTTTTATACTCTCTATCTTTTTCTCTAACTCCTCATCACTAACTTCTACACTATTTTCATTTGCAAAAAGAGTTAAGAAAACATCTGTCTCTAGTGCATCTTTTGCATCTTTGTACCAAAGCTCTCTCATCTTCTCAAGTGTAATATTATTTGCCTTTAGAAAATCCTCAATCTTAATACCCCTACTTTGCATATCTTGATTAAAAGAGTTCTCTCTCTCATATGCTTCATACTTAATGGCACTTTCGGGCATCTCTATTTTAGAAATCTTAATACCTTCTCTTAGAGCCTCATCCTGTAATTGATTTAGTTGGTAGTAATCCTTCTGTGATTGTAAAGCCTTTTTAATCTTCTCTTTTAAATCTTCTAAACTCTTTACCCCTTCTACATTTATCTTCTTTGCTATCTCTTCTGCCCATTTATCATTAAATTTTTTCTCTTTTGTATTCTCTGACTTTTTAAGCTCCTCTATTGCATTCTCAATCTCTTTATCTTCTACCTTAAGCTTTTTCTTCTCTATCTTTATCTTACTGATATTACCTAGTTTAAACTTAGGCATTACTGTAACAGTGATAGTGAAGGTAGTATCCAAGCCTTCTAGAATTTTAGGAATAGCTTTGTACTCAGGTGGCGCTATTGGTACAACCTTCTCTTTAGAGAGTGCAGTATTGATATACAAGGGAGCAATCTTTTCGAATGTTTCAAACTTAATCATCTCTTTAGTTTGATTATCAATCATCTCTACTGGTACATTGCCTTTTCTAAACCCTTTAATATCTATATCTTTTGCATAGTCTTTAAGTAGACGATCAAAAGATTGTTTAAAGCTTTGAGCAGGGATCTTAATCTCAAACTCGAATGTATAGTCATTTATATCTTTTTTTGTATAGAAATTTTCCATAGAAGATTCTCTTAGTTTATTTCTAAAGTAGTGAATTCTATGTGTTTTTGTACAATTTGTCCAGTTTTCCTACTACTACTAGTCTCTGTTTATCACTCCAAAGGGGTGTACATGTTACTAATGTAATTCTGTAATCTTCGAAGTTTTTAAGTAAAGAGATATTATTTTTCTCAACAACTGATACCTCTGTAACTATATATGTATAGCTGTTATCTATCTGTTCTACATTAATTTTATCTCCTACCTTTACCTTATCTAAGTTAAAAAAAGTATCTTTACTAGGAGGTAGTTTTGCATATCTATGCCCTATTACCACAAAATTGCCTCTTTGACCTGGGTGCTGTGATGTTGGAAAGTGCCAGAATCCTCTGTTCATTGTAGTTGCAGATATTCCTTCAAAGATATTACCCTCTACGCTAACAGAATTAATGAAGAGTTTAGTGTCTAACTGTTCTAATATTTTCTCATCTAGTACGAGATTAGAATCTAAGCTCTCTTCCATACTCTGTGCGAAACTCTTTATCTCCTCTACTCCCTCTACTTTGTCTCTGGTTGGAGATATTTTAGTTAGTAATTGGAATGTAATTTCTTCAGATATTCTCTGTATATTGAATCTTTTTATAGGTCCAATTAATTGGTTGTAGTTTGGATATATTAGAAAGAGTAAAAGAGGTAGTAGAAAGGCTAAAAGAAGTAGTAAGGAGATGGTAAATTTTAGTATCCAGTTTTTTCTCATATTTAGAATTATATATATTTTCCTTGCACTCTGTAAAATTTTATTCTATGCTATCTATAGAGTATATAAATTTTAATATAGGATGGTGTGGCTAAGAATAAAAATAGTAAAATTGCTGCCCCTAAAAAAACTGCAAAGCAGGAGAGTATGAAGAGTAAGGTTGAGATTAAACAACCAGTTAGGAATAGACAGGAGAGAATGTCTAGATTGGTTGGTTCAATCTTTATCGGTTTAGGAGTACTACTTGTTGCTTTCGGTATATATTCATTTATCAGATTCAGAGAGGAGCCTGTTTTAAATATTGAATTAGAGGCACCTGTGTTAAGTGAGGTAACACAGATTACTAATGAGAAAGAGATTACGGTTAGAGGTTTAGCTTCTGGATATGATGATGTCTATATATATGTTAATGATGTAAAGATTGGAAGTAGTAAAGTAAATAGTGAGTCGGAGTTTCTTTATAGGTATAGCGTAGAGAGTGAGGGAGAGTTTGCTGTTAATGTAGCAGGTGTTAAAGGTTTTCCAAATAGAGTAATTGGTCCTAGAAGTGAGATTAAAGTAGCTAAGGTAGACTGGAGTGCACCTTCGCAAGATTCAATATCATTTAAGTATGGAGAGGAGACTAACAAGGATACCTTTATCATTGCAGGGAATGCAGAGGCTCTAAGTTCAGTTATCGTTAAAAGAGGAACTCTTAGCTATGATACTATTGCAGATGCAGATGGTAAATTTAGAATAGAGGGTATAGATTTAGAAGAAGGTAAGAATGTATTTACACTAACAGTTAGGGATCAGGCTGGTAATGAAACTGTATTGGATGAAAAGGTAAGAGTAACCTACTCTCCTTTAGGTAGTGTAAATGGAGATGCAGTAGTAGATGAGAATATTCCTCAAGCATCTGGTGAGTTAGATGTACTTTTGGGAAATAGCTTGATGATGGTATTTGCAATAGTGGCACTACTAGCATTTGCTACTAGTTTTCTATCACTTTCATACCACAAAAGAAGGTAGTTTGAATATGTAAAAGAGAAGGAGGGGTACATGTCCCTCCTTTTTTTTGTATAATGGGTAATGAAAAAATATATTTTAATATTTTCTTTCTTAATCTTATTCTCTTGTCTATCTCCTATCTTTGCTCAGGAGAATGAGCAATCTTTTAAGGCTGTAATTAAGGATATACACTCTGTTGAGTGTTCTGAAGTTTTAAGTGATAGCTATGATTGTTATGAATATACAGTAGAGATATTAGAGAGTAAGAAAGAGGTAAGGACAATACCTTTTATGTCAGAAGGAAGTAAACCTAAGTTTGATGTTGGAGATAAAGTATATGTGACATATATGACAGATAATTTTGATTATGAAGGTTGGAGTATTACTGGTTTTGCTAGAGAGTTTCCTATCTTAATTATGCTATTGATATTTTCAACAACTACAATTCTAATAGGTAGGAGACAGGGATTAGGTTCTTTAATTAGTTTAGGATTAACAGTAGTCCTACTCTATCTCTGGGCTATTCCTCAAATATTAAAAGGTGGAGATGTAATACTTATAGGGGTTGCTACAGTATGTGTAGCGTTAGTATCGATAATGTATATATCTCATGGATTTAATATTAAAAGTACTATAGCGGTAATATCTACATTGATAGGCATAGCCATTGTAGCTCTTTTGGCTAAGCTTTTTATAGTAATGATGAATGTAGATGGCTCAGGTAGTGAAGAAGCTTTCTTACTTCTTAGTCAGGCAGGAGATGGAATGGATTTAGCAAGTATATTTTTTGTTAGTATCTTAATTGGTGCAATGGGTGTTTTGGATGATGTTGTTATGAGTCAGGTCTCTTCTATATATGAATTACATATTGCAAATCCTACTCTAAACTCTAAACAGCTCTATTTACAAGCTATGAATATTGGAAAAGACCATCTCTCATCTATGGTTAATACCCTATTCATTGCGTATGCAGGGTCTAGTTTTGCACTGGTAATACTTCTTACTTACAGTAGTGGAGGGGTTGGGAATATATTAAAAACAGATATTATAGCTGAAGAGATAGTAAGGACTCTCTCTGCTAGTACAGCTATTCTCCTTATTGTCCCCATTACCTCTCTGTTTGCTTCTTACTTAATTCCTAATGTAAAAAAGAAAAAGGTTTCTCTTTTTGGTAAGTAAGGTGGTATAATGTAGATATATAGAGAGGTTATAAACTATGGCAAAGATATTAAATATTCAATCTAAATCTAAGGGTAGTGTAAAAGAAGACCCTACTTTTATTCAAGATCTACGAGAGATACACAAGAGTAAGAGAAGGAGAGAAGAGAAGAAGCCAACAATTGTGGTAGAGTTCTCTTGGAAGTTAGTATTACTTCTAATACTTGGTATTTTAGTAGTATTTCTTAGAACTGAAGTATTAACAGTATTAATATTCCTTTTTGGAGGATTTGTATTTATGTCTGCAGCAAAACCAGTAGTACATTTCTTCATGAGGAGAAAATTTTCTAAAGGTTTGGCTGTAGCAATTACATATATTTTGGGGATATTAATTCTTAGTGCAATTATTGCAGTAGTAGTTATTCCTTTTGTTGGTCAGATAGAGGGGTTAATAAAGGCAGTTCCTGGATGGATAAATAGTGTTACTTCAGATTTTGGAGGTATCACTATTTTAGGATACTCACTAGACTCTACTGCTGTTAGTAAGTTTTTTGAAGATTGGATTGAGAGAGTTACTCTCTTTGAGAATTTTGAGAATATAGCTAAAACAGTAGGATCTATATTCAGCTCTACTGCTTTACTTCTTGCTTCTGTAATCTTTTCAATATATCTAGTATTAGAGCATGACAATATTTTAGAAATTGGGTTAATTAGAATAACGTCTGATGTGAGGAGAAATAGGATAAAGCAGTTGATGTTAGATGTTGAGCATAAGCTTGGTAGATGGTTACTTGGTCAGGCATTTGTTAGTAGTATTGCTGGTATTACAATGGGAGTTTTACTTGTAATTTTTGATATACCGTTTGCTCTGCCTTTGGCAGTATTTGTTGCATTAATGTCTGCTATACCTACGCTAGGAGCTACTATCTCTGCAATTCCTCCTCTTTTTGTAGCAGTAGTTATACATGGCCCTATTACAGCTGGGATCATCTTAGTCATATTTATGATATATCAACAGATAGAGAATAATGTTATCATTCCAAAAGTAATGGGTAATGTTGTAGGATTAAGACCTATCTTCATTATGTTTGCTGCTGCATCCTTCTTTATTCTCTTTGGAGTATGGGGGGCTGTACTGGCAGTTCCTGCGATAGTAATACTGCGTATTTGCTATGAGTTCTATATAGACTTGCAAAAGCTAAAGGCTAGGGGTAGCATTTAGAAATATAATATTACTGCCTAAAAAATGTCATCTACATTAGAAAAAGTTAATAGAGCTGTTTACTACTGGGAGGACTTTGAATCAAAAAATCTTAAAGAGTCTACTGTTGGACGAAAGGGTTTAAGCCTTTTTACACTTAAGGATATGGATGTTCCAATACCTGAGTTCTTTGTTCTTTCTTCGAAGGTGTTTGATGCATTTGTTTCAGAATCGTTGGTTAGAGATGGAGAGAGACTTTTAGAGAACAAAAAGAATCCAGAAGAGAGTGAAATACTAAGTAGTTTTCTAAAAACTAATTTTGAAGAGAGAGTTGTTGATGAGTTGGTGTCTGCATATACAAGACTCTCTGGTTTTACAGATGCATGGGTGTCAGTAAGATCGTCTGTGGTGTTCCCATCAGCACCAGAGGTTTCATTTAGTGGAATATTTTCAACTGAATTAAATATTCGTGGTGTAAAGAATTTAATCTCCTCTATTAAAAGAATATATGCATCTCTTTTTACAGATGATGTAGTAGCATATGCATCTAGAAAAGGTATTAATCTTTCGGAGGTAAGACTTGCCATAGTGGTACAAAAAATGGTTCAAGCGGAGGTATCAGGTGTTGCATTCAGTGTAGATCCGATTACACAAGATCCTAGTAAATTAAGTATAGAGGCGGTATTTGGATTAGGAGATAGTATCTCTTTGGGAGAGTTGACTCCAGATACATATGTCTTGAGTAAGAAAGAGCTAAATATTTTAGAGAAACGCATATCTCCACAGGAGTGGATGAAGGTAAGAATGTTAAGTAATACTGATGGTAAATCAGGAGTAGAGAAGATTAAGATATCTAATAATTGGAGTCATAGACAGAAGGTAGAAGATAGATATTTAGAAGAGATTTCAAAGATTACCATGATTATAGAGAACAAGCTAAGACAAGCTCAAAGTATTGAGTGGGTATTGGCAGGTGGGAAGATATGGGTTTTGCAGAGTAAGAATCTCTATGAAGTAGAACATGAGGAATCTTTAATAGTGGATAGTAAAGAGTTCGATACATTAGCAGAGGTTCTTAAGTGGAGTATAGATAGATATGTTGGTTTGGGAATGATAGAGGATAAAGTAGTTCAAAAGGCTCAAAAGATAGTACGGGATAATAAGCATGAATTGGGGTCTTTGACTGAGAAGTTGATAGATTTGGCAAAGAAGAAGGTTGTACAACAGCCTAAAGTTGAGAGTGTGTCCCTAACTCAAAGTAAGAAAGACCTGCTATTACAAGGTGTAGGGGCAAGTTTTGGTCAGGTAGTTGGAAGTGTTGTAGTGGTAGGTAAGGATAAAGATATTGGTATTAATAAGACAGATATTCTTGTTATCAAGGAGTTTGCATCAGAGATGGAGTCTTTGGTTGTACAAAGTGGTGGTGTAATTCTTGAGCATGGGGGTGTAACTAGTGATATCGCCATTTTATGCAGAGAGTTTGATATTCCAGCAATTGTAGGTGCACAAGGAGCTTCTACTACACTTAAGAATGGAGATATTGTTAGATTGGATGGTAATAGTGGGTCTGTATACAAAGAGGAGAGTAAGGAGGTAAAAGAGGTTGTAGAGAGTGGTAGTGATAAGAATGTTCATCCTGTTGTACAGGCATATAATGAAGAGAGTATAACTGGTATAGATTTACTAAAGAGTACAGAGAAAAAGACAGAAAGTGAAAGTAGTTCTGAATATGCAACTAAGGTTCCTAAAGATCTAACCCTTCCTCCTTCAGCAACTAAAGTCTTTATTCATCCTACAGTCAAGAGTAAGGAGTTGATAGATTTCGTAGGTAGTTCTCACGGTATTGTATATTTAGATTTTGATCAAATTCTCATTGACTACGGTAGGCATATGCTAGCGTTTGTTGAAGAGAAAAAGTTTGTTGAATATTCTGCAGATATTGTATCTAAGTTATGCGAATATATTGATTTAGTAGAAGGTAATCAGGTAATACTCTCACTAGGTGCAAGAAGTGCAGGAGAGTTTAAGTCTCTTACCAAAGGTAAAGAGTTTGAGAATAAAGAGATAGAGGATTCTACATATGGCTTAGCTCACTACTTAGGCAACAGAGAGCTTCTAAAAAGATCCCTTATGATATTGCGTAGATTGAGAAATGTTTACAAAAAAAGGAATGTAGATATCGCCATTAACTCACCTATGAACGGTTCAATGATGAATGAATTTAAAAAGAGTCTTTCTGCAGCAGGTTTGCGAAGAACATCTACATTTAGAATATATGCGGTAATAGATACTCCTACAGAGGTAATCTTAGTAGATGAGATATTCGATTCTAAAATAGATGGTGTAATTTTGAATATGCCAAGGATAGCTAGAGTAATGCAAGGATTTAGCGTAGATGATCTAAAAGCTAGATACAATTTAGGAGTAAATAGTGTGTTTAAGATAGTAGATGCTGTAGTAGACAGAACAAGGGGTAGTAGTAAACATGTGATTATAATGGCAGAGGATAATAAGGATTTGATTAAATATTCTGTTTCAATGGGTGTATACGGTGTGTCAGTTAATTACCAAAATATTAAAGAGAGTAGAAAGGTAGTGGCTGATGAAGAGGCTAGGTTAATTCTTAGTAAGAGATAACATATAGTTTTCACTATAGAATCTCCTGTATAATAGCTAGTATGAATACAGCAGAGCTGACTCCAATGATGAGTCAATATATGAAATTCAAGAAGCAATATCCAGATAAGATTGTTCTTTTTAGGATGGGAGATTTTTTTGAAACTTTTGGAGAAGATGCAAAGATAGCGTCTAAGGTATTAAATATTACACTTACTGCTAGAGATAAGAGTACTAATGCTGTAGCACTTGCTGGTTTCCCTCACAAAGCGATAGATCAGTATCTTCCTAAACTAATATCTGCAGGATACTGTGTAGTAATTGTAGATCAGTTAGAAGACCCTAAGTTAGCAAAAGGTATTGTAAAGAGAGGAGTGACACGAATTGTTACACCAGGAACACTAGATGGAGAGAGTGCTTCTTCTGTAAAGAATAACTACCTACTCTCTTTTGTGGTAGAGAAAAAACAACTAGGTATTGCTCTCTGTGATATATCTACAGGAGAGTTTATTTGGATGGAAGAGATATATACAAAGAAAAATATAGATTCTGTCCTCTCTTCATATGAACCAGTAGAGATATTACTACTAGAGAATGAGAAAGAGCTCATTTTCCCTACTCTACCAGTACAGTTTTTACCTAAGTCATTACAGAACAAGAGATATAGTGCTGAGAAAATAAAGGAATTTTTTGAGATAAAGAATTTAGATTCACTAGGGCTTAAAGATGAAAATGTTGCTACAAGCTGTATAGCTATGATTCTAGAATATATTGAAGATACTCAATTAATGAATCCTAAGCATATAGTTAAGCCTAAAAGAGAATCTCTTTCAGGTAAGATGATATTGGATAGTGCTACGATAAGGAACTTGGAGTTAGTTAGTAGTGCATACCATAGTAATATTGAGGGTTCACTTTTTTCAGTAATAGATTATACCTCTACTCTGATGGGAAGAAGACTTCTTTACTCTTGGATACTTAATCCTTTAATTAGCAAAAAGGAGATAGAGGAGAGAAGTAATATTGTAGAGTTGTTGTTTTCTAAAGCAGATATATTAGATTCATTAAGAGAGAATCTTTCTAATATTAATGATATAGAAAGGATTGTTGGTAAGATAGGTTTAAATAGGGTAAACGGTAGAGACCTTAAAGCCTTGCAGGTATCTCTAGAGCATATCTCTAAGCTAAAGGAAAATATTAAAGATATTGAAGTAGTATTTAATAGATTAGAACCATTTAATACCCTCTTAGAGAAGTTAGTTAAGCGAATAGATGAGTGTGTTGTAGAGATGCCTCCTACTTCTATTACTGAAGGTGGAGTTATTAAAAGTTCATACAATAGCGAAGTTAAAGAACTAAGGCAGTTAACAGGAGATAGTAAGGGATGGATAAAGGAGTTTGAAGAGAGTGAGAAGAGTAAAACAGGAATACCTTCTTTGAAGATAGGGTTTAACAAAGTATTTGGATATTACATAGAGATAACAAGAGTTCACCAAGAGAAGGTACCTAGTAGATATATACGAAAACAGACATTGGTAAATTCAGAAAGATATATTACAGAGGAGTTAAAAGAGAAAGAGAATATTATCTTAACTGCTCAAGAGAGATTATCCGAATTAGAGTATAGGCTGTTTTGTGAGTTTAGAGAATCATTAATAGAGTATCTTGGCTTGTTGCAATCTCTTGCAAAAGAGATAGCTTCTTTGGATGTATTAGTTGGGTTTGCATATCTTGCATATACAAAGGAATATTCTAAACCTGTAATACATGATATTGGAGAGAAGAAAGGTATTATAAAGATTGAGAAAGGAAGACATCCTATTGTAGAGAGTTTAGTAGAACAGGAGTTTATCTCCAATGATACACTCTTAGACTTTGATAACTGCTCTATGGCTATTCTTACTGGACCTAATATGTCTGGGAAATCTACATATATACGACAGGTAGCTAGTATTGTACTACTTGCTCAGATAGGGTGTTTTGTGCCTGCTAAGAGTATGGAGCTTTCTTTGGTAGATAGGATATTTACTAGAGTTGGAGCATCAGATGATCTTGCTCGTGGAAGAAGTACATTTATGGTAGAGATGGATGAAGCTGCAAATATTGTTAATAATGCTACTAAGTACAGTCTAGTTGTTCTCGATGAAGTTGGAAGAGGAACTAGTACATATGATGGTGTAAGTATTGCATGGGCATTGGCAGAGTATCTGTTAAATGATGTTAAGGCAAGAACACTATTTGCTACCCACTATCACGAACTACTTCGTCTTTCAGAAAGAGTATCTAGTAAGGTAAAGAACTACAATGTTTTGGTAGAAGAAGACATTGATGAAGGAACAGTCATATTTCTAAGAAAGATAGTAGAAGGAGGAACAGACAGAAGCTATGGAATATATGTTGCTAAGATGGCTGGATTACCAGAGAAGCTCATTAAGAGAGCCAATGAGATTTTAGAGGGGTTTGAACAGGAGAAGATGTTTAGTCAGAAGAGTAACCTTAGAGATAGTCAGATATTGGAGAGTAAACAAGTAGAGAATAGAAATGATAGTACATACCAATATCCTCTCTTCTTAGCTAAAGATTCAGAGATAGAGAAGGAGATACAGGATATAGATTTAGATAATTTAACACCACTGGAGGCTCTAAACAAGATATCCCAGTGGAAGAAAAAAGTTTAATCAATGTAGTATCCACTTCTATATTTACTCCTTATAACGGTATGCCCAGTTATATATTTAATCTTTCTTTTAAGTCTAGATACTAGCATTCTAAGAGCATCTTTTGTAACGGTAAGGGAGAAATGGTAATTGAATTTCTCATGACAGCAGTAGTCACCACAACCTATTAAGTATCTCATTAATTTCGATTCTAGATGTGTAAGGGGAACTCTCTTTCCCTCTATGTATAGTTCGTGTAAGTTTGTGTTTAGATATATCCCCCTTTTAGAAAGAATTTCTACTGTTTCTTTCTTCTCTCTATTTAAAAGCTTCTTTATCTTACACTTTAAACATAGAGTCACTATATCCGCTTCCATAATGTAGTCATCTAACCCTATCTTTAAATATCTATCAATTAAAGTACTTCGAGTATCAAATATCCCGAGAGTTTGTATATCAGAGAAATGTTTCTTTATACATCTTAGAAATTTCAGAAATCTTGTACTACTTCCCTCTATATGAAGTAGTAAAATGTCTATTCTTTTTGTTCTGAGTAGAGCTAGTGTTTGTGCAATGGAATTGGTATGTAGGAATTTAATATCAGTTGGTAATCGTTCTGCTATTCTTCTTCTCCCAGAGATATTTTCTGCTAATAGAAGGAATTGCCGAATAAGGGTATCTTAATAAAGTAAACAGTAGGAAGTGTATTAAAGCCTTTTAATTCTGTCTATGATATCTTCTTTCTTAATTTCAAAAGACTCTTTATTCTTCATATCTTTTAATTGTACAATACCTTTTTTAACTTCTTCTTCTCCAATAACTATTACCCAAGGTATACTCTTTCTGTCTGCATATTTAAGCTGTTTGCCAAGTTTATTAGGTATTGTTTGAACTAATGTATTAATATTGTTCTCTCTTAGATATGTTGCTATCTCTTTACTCTCCTTAAGTAAATCTTTACTCATTAAGGTTATATATACATCTATCTCACTACTATACTTTGGTAAAAGATTGTTTGCTCTTAAATACTCCATAGTTGTTTTATCTCCCCATCCTAGACCAAATGCTTCTATCTTTTCTTTGCCAAAAATCTCAAGAAGAGAATCATATCTTCCTCCACCAAATAGTGCTCTAGGGTTTTCTTTACTTCCTATATCGTACATCTCTATAACTATACCAGTGTAGTAATCTAATCCTCTCATTACATACGGTGCAAATTTTACTTCTTTCCTATCTTCAAACTCTTTTAATATCTCTAATATCTGTTTAGCTCCACTACACTTAGATTCAATTTTTTCTAAATCAGTTATACTCCAGTTAATATACTGTAGTACTTTTTCTTGTTCTTGGTTATCTAACCCTATCTCTGCAAGATATTCTATAAAGTCTTTTTTTGACATCTTAAGATAGTTATCTATTGCTTTAGCAAGAGTACTCTTCTTATCTTCAGTAAGTAAGAGAATTTCATCTGTAAAGTAGTTAAATAGCTCTCTACTGTTTATTCTTAGTTCATATGTGTTTTCGGAAGCTCTAAGCTCTTTCATAACTTCAAGAACAAAGGTAATTATCTCAATCTCTGGCTCTATTGGAGGTAATCCTAAGAGATCAATATTAAGTTGAAAGAATTCTCTAGTTCTACCTTTTTGGGGTTTCTCGTATCTAAAAAACTTTCCAATATTAAACCATCTTAGTGGAAATATTAATTCATTTCTCTTAGCAGTAACCATTCTAGCTAAAGATGGAGTCATCTCTGGTCTAAGAGCTACTTCTCTTCCTGCCTTATCTGTAAAATTAAAGAGCTGTTTATTAGCAATATCTTCTCCAGATTTAGCCTTGTAAATTTCTACATCCTCTATTGTTGGAGTATCGTATTCTTCGTATCCAAATTTTTTTGCAACCTTAGTCCAGATATTAAAGAGATAGTTTCTCTCTTGTATATCCTGAGGATACATATCTATTGTTCCTTTGTAAGGTTGTGTTGATATCTTTTGATTATTCATACTCTCCCATTATATATCATTCTCACTGTTGTGGTAAATATTTAAGTTTTTAAAAAGTGGTTGAATATTGTTTGTATATATAATATATTTAGATAGTAATATTACTCTAAATACTCTTAGTGAAATATACAATGTCTATGTCTAAAAGAAGGACTCCTAGGCGAAGAAGTTTGAATAATCTTAACAGGATTAAGAAGTATAACAGTAGGAATATTAGAAGAAGAAGACCAAAGAGTGTTGGTGGGAGTTTTTTAAGTGGTAAGTTTGATAAAGCAAAGATGAAAAAGATTGCATATATTGCAGTAGGTATTCTCTTTTTCATTGGGTGTATTGGTTTGATAGGGGCAGGTATATATCTTAAGAGTTTACAGAATTCTTTGCCTGCACCTGACAAATTAGTAGAGAGGACATCTGATCAGAGTACTCAGATTTTCGATAGGAATGGTCTTCTGCTTTATACAGTTTATGGTGATCAGAATAGAGAGTTTGTTTCTCTTGATAAGATACCGGAGCATACAAAATGGGCTCTTCTTGCTGCTGAGGATATAGAGTTTTATCAACATAAGGGGTTAGACTATTTAGGTATAGTTATGTCTGCAGTACAAAATCTAAAGTCTGGAAAGATTGTTAGGGGTGCTAGTACAGTTACTCAACAGTTAGTAAAAACAACTATTCTTTATGATGTCTTAGGTGATAAAGCATATGAACAGAAATATTCTAGAAAGATAAAGGAGATCCTTATCACGATGCAGGTGGAGCAGAGTTTTACTAAGGATGAGATTTTACAGATGTATATGAATGAGATTCCTTTGGGTGGTGTAAACTACGGTTTTCAAGCTGCTGCTAATGCTTACTTTGGTAAAGATGTTAGTGAATTAACTTTAGCAGAGAGTGCTTTAATAGCTGGCTTGATTCAGAGTCCTGGTACCTACTCTCCTCTTTTTGGTACTAATCCAGATATGGCAAAATCTAGACAAACATATGTTCTTAATCAGATGTTAAAGCACAAAAATTTAACAGGTGTAACTGAGGAGCAGATAGAGCAGGCAAAGAATGAAGAGTTAGTATACAGAACTAGGAGGATAGATATTAAGGCTCCTCACTTTGTATTCTATGTTAAACAACAGTTAGAGAATGAATTTGGTGTAGATCGTGTAGAGAGAGGTGGATTAAAGGTAAAGACTACGCTTGATTACTCTGTACAAGAGATTGCAGAAGAGGAAGTTAGAAATGCTATTGCAAAGAAAGGTTTACCATTTAAGGTAAATAACGGAGCTGCTGTAGTTATGAATCCAAATACTGGTGAGGTATTGGCTATGGTTGGGTCTGTAGATTACTGGAATGTAGATAATCCAAAAGTAGATGGTAATGTTAATGTAACAACTAGTAATAGGCAGGTTGGTTCTTCTGCGAAGCCTTATGTATACCTAGCAGCTTTCTCTAAGAGATACGGTCCATGGACTTTAGCTCCTGATATTAAAATGTCTTTTGGTAATTATAGACCAGATAACTGGGATAAAACATTTGAGGGGATAGGGACAGCAAGAAGGAACTTAGGAAGGTCTAGAAACTTGCCCTCTGCATATACTCTACAGCTTGTAGGTATAGATAGTTTCCTTCAGGTTACAGAAAAATTGGGTATTACCACATTAAGGAATAAGGGAGATTACGGTTTAGCTTTGGCATTAGGAGCAGGTGAGATGAAATTAATTGAGCATACAGCTGCTTTTGGAGTGTTTGCTAATGAGGGAGTAAGAAACGAAACTGTATCGATACTAAAGGTTGAGGATTCTAAAGGTAATGTTCTAAAAGAGATAGAGGAGTTTAATGGTAAGCAGGTAATAGATGAGAAAGAGATATATTTGCTTAACTATATTATCTGTAATTTAAGTGGAATTGGGGATAGGATAGGAGGGTCATACTCTAGGATTAAGGGTGTAAATCTATGTTTTAAAACGGGTACAACTGATGGACCTAAAGATTTAACAACAGTTATGTATCACAAAAATCTTGTTGTTGGTGTATGGGCGGGAAATAATGATAATACTGTAACTCCTGGAGCTTGGGGAGTATCACTTCCTCTTCCAATGGCGTACAGTATAGTTAATAGATTGGCAGATAGATATCCAGTAGAAAGCTTTACACGTCCTTCTGGGATACTTTCTACTGCGGTATGTAAAGATACAGGAGCAGTACCTGCAGAGGGAGTAGAATGTGAGAAAGAGCCAACAGTATATATTGCAGGTAGACCTCCTCAGATGGATACTAGAGAGGTTGTACCAATATGTACAGCTAATGGTTTAATACCTACCAATTTAGCAGCAGCGAGGCAGTATGGATTAGTCACAGACAAGATATATATGACATTCAAGTTAGAAAACCCTATGCAAAGAGAAGCATATCAAACCTATTTGATGTCCGAAGAGGGTAGTGTGTATATATTCGAAAAGCCTGCAAGTGGTATATGTCCTCTTCCTTTAGGTCCAGATAATGCACCTGTGGTAGAGGTAGAGAAACCTGTTGTAAGTGCACAGTTTAAAAAGAATGAAACTATGGAGATTAAGGGTACTGTTAGATATCTAGATGAAATTAAAGAGTTTACAATATCCATAGATGGTACTGCTATAGAGGGGGCAACTTTGGTAAATGGAGAGTATTCATTAACATATCCTGTTACTACATTATCTATTGGAAACCATACCCTAGTTATATCTGCAAAGGATAAGCACAACAAGGTAGGTAGCAAGAGCGTACCTTTCTCTGTAATACATTCTATTGAACCTCTACCCTAACTTACCAACTTTTAGAATTATCTTTTCTACAATCTTGTTTAGCTCTTTTGTACTCAATGTCTTCTCTTGGTGTTCTACAGATATTCTAATAGTTATATTTTTATTCTCATCATCCTTGCTATAGATATCTAAGCACTCTATTCTAACAAACCTATTCCTAGTATCTATACTACTAGAAACAATCTTCTCTATCTCTTTGTACTCTATCTTTCGATCTACACTTAATGTAATATCTTGTACTATTGCTGGATACTTAGAACTCTGATATCTTACCTTGTTATCTCTCTCTATCTTTACTAATGACTCTAAATCTATCTCTAAACCTGCTGTAAATGTTGGAAGTTTGAAATTCCTCTTTACCTCATCTGCAAGTTCCCCTACTACTCCTAATATCTTTCCCTTATGTGTAATATATGCACTAGACTTTGGATTAAAAGTAGGTATTAAATTCTTTATCCAAGAAGGTAAATCTTCCTGCGAAGTGGTATTAAGAAGTAGATATTCAATATGGTTAATTTTTAATGTAGTAAATATCTTTTCTAAATATCTCTTTACTTGATAGTAAGGGTTACCATCTATCTTACTCTCTTTTGATGTAAAAAGAAGTGCAAGATTCCACTGCTCTTTAGGTAGTTGGAAATTATCCATATTACCCTTCTGATGAGCAATATTAAATTCATAGAGAGCAAAAGTGGGAATATTCCTTTCAATATTTTCTTGTGCTTTTGATAGCATAGAGGTTAGTAAAGATGTTCTCATTAAAGAAAGTTCTGGTGAGAGAGCATTCTTAATTACAAAAGAAAGATTAGGATCTTGATTACTCTTCTTAACTAACTCTACACCAACAAAGCTATATGTATCTATCTCATTTGCTCCACTATTACTTAATATATCTCTTATCTGAGATTTCAAATCTACTAGTTTATTTCTCTTAGTTGCAGAAAGCTCTCGTTTAGGAAGTAGAGGTTTAATATTGTTGTACCCATATATTCTTCCAACATCTTCGTGTATATCTTCAGGTATAGAGATGTCCATTCTAAATGAAGGAATCATGAGACTTATATATTCATCACTACTGTCTGATGTAATCTCTTTATACTCAATATTGGTAAGTATTGTCAGTATCTCTTCTTTAGATAGATTACTACCTAAATGATTATTTAAAGTAGAGATAGAAAGTGAAATCTTTTTAGGTAGAAGAGGTTCTGGATATATATCTATAGTATCGCTAGCGATATTACCTTGAGCCAATTCATTTATTAATTGTGCAGTATATGTAATTATGGCTAAACAGTGATTAGGATCTAGTGCTTTTGTAAATCTAGTAGAAGCCTCTGTATTTATACCTAAAGACATAGAGCTTTTTCTGATATTGAATCTATCAAAATTTGCACACTCAAGTATGACTCTCTTTGTATCTCTATCTATTTCTGTATCTTTCCCCCCTATTATCCCAGCTATTGCAATTGGGTGAGAGCTATCTGCAATAACGAGGGTGTTTGTGTCTAGTTGTACTAAAGTATTTTCCAATGTAGTAATGCTCTCTCCTTCTCTTGCCATTCTAATATTAATCTCTACCTCTTTCTCTCTTCTAATATCTCCATCTTTAACTTTGTCATAGTCAAATGCATGCATAGGTTGTCCTGTTAGTATTGCAATGTAGTTAGTAATATCTACAACATTATTGATAGGTTTAATACCACATTTAAGAAGTATGGATTTTAGCCATATTGGAGAATCAGCTATTTCTACATCATCTATTACTAAACCTACATATCTAGGACATAGAGCTTGAGCACTATTTGTTATTTTAAAAGGTAGCTTAGAAACAGGTTTAACTAGTGTAGGTTCTTCATCTAAGTACCACTGTGGACTTAAAAAGGGTTTAGATTTAGCTGCAGATATCTCTCTTGCTAGTCCTAGTATACCGAAAAGGTCTGCTCTGTTAGTAAGAGCTTTGTTTTCTATCTCAACAACAGTGTCATTAAAGTTGTACACTTCTGCAAAAGTCTTACCTACCTCTAACTCTTTATCTAATTTTAATACTCTACTATTATCTTGCCCAATATCTAATTCTTTTTCAGAACAGAGCATTCCACTAGAGCGTACACCTCTCATCTTTATCTCTTTAATCTCAAATGGTTGTGATGTTGCATATGTAGAAGGAACGATATTGCCAGGTTTAATATATGCAACCTTATCTCCAACCTCTAAAGCCTTATCTCCTGCTACTACCTGAATCTTATAATCTTGCCCTATTGTTATCTGATATATTGCAAGTTTCTGTGCTTCTGGATGGTCCTTTTTAGAAAGTATTTCAGCAATGTATATACCCTCATACATCTCATTGTATCTCTTGTATCCCTCTACTTCCCCTATCTTTGTAGAGAGAATCTCTAGAAGTTCTTCTAGGGTAATATCTAAATCTGTAAACTCTTTTATACTACTAACAGGTAATTTCATATTAGAACTGTTTCAAGAAGTTAAGGTCTCCATCTCGGAGCTTACGAATATCTGAGATATTCTTTTTTATCAATGTTAATCTATCTAATCCTACTCCCCATGCAAAACCAGAATATTCTTTAGAATCTATTCCACCTGCTGCTAAAACATTAGGATGAATCATTCCACATCCCATTAATTCTATCCATCCACTATGACCACATGTACTACATCCTTTTTTCTTACAGAATGGACAACTAATTACAAATTCAGCATCAGGTTCTGTAAATGGAAAGTATGAGGGTTGTATCTTTATATCTAGCTCTGTTTCTAAATATTTTTCTAAGTACTCTTTAATAACTCCCTGCATATGTGCAAAGGAGATACCTTTATCTACATATATTCCCTCTATCTGATAGAAGGTATGTTCATGGTTTGCATCAGTAGCTTCATTTCTAAAACATCTTCCAGGTAACACAACCCTTATGGGTGGAGGTCCGTATCTTCTTAATGCCCTATTTTGCATTGTAGATGTATGGGCAGGTAGTACAAATCCGTCTTCTGTCCAGAAGGTATCATACATATCTCTGGCAGGATGACCTTTAGGAAAGTTAAGACTTTCAAACATATGAAAGTCATCATCTAATTGTTTACTCTCCATTATGTCAAAACCCATTCTAGAGAATATATCTAAGATGATTTCTAACTCTTGCATTAGAGGATGCTTTGATCCATGTAGGTCTAATATTCTTGGTCTTTTATTCTTATCTGTATTTATATCAAACGAAGCACTAGGGTCTATATTCTGTTTATCTAAATCTTGAATATCATCGTCATTGTTTTTAAGATTGATATTTTCTTCTATTAATTTTTTAATAGCGTTGATTTTCTGTCCATACTCTTTTCTCTTACTAGGATCTATATTCTTGATCTCATTGAAGAGTTCTTTAAGGATACCTTTTTTAGAAAGATATTTATGTTTAAGCTCTTCTACTGTTAATTTATTGATATCTTGATCTATACTTTTTTGTATCTTTTCAATATCTTTGGACATATATAAAGGATATGACTTTATGGTAGAAGTATACAACATTTAGTTATTTTGAGTAAGGGAGGTTTTAGAGAGATTTTACAATGGTACTAAATACCTCTGGATTGTTTACAGCGATATCTGCTAAAACCTTTCTATTTAGTTGAGAACCTTTCTTATTTAATCTGTTTATGAAATCTTTATATTGTATATTATTATTTTTACATGCTGCATTAATCTTTTGAATCCATAGCTTTCTCATCTCTCCTGCTCTCTTTCTCCTATCATTGTATGAGTATTGACCAGCATGCATATATGCCTCATGTGCTACCTTGTATAGCTTGCTTTTAGTCATTCTGTATCCTTTTGTCTTAGAAAGGATTTTCTTATGTCTTCTTTTTCTTACAATTCCACCTCTTACTCTCATATCTTTACTAGTTTAAGTTAACGATGATTTTCCTTAAATTCTTCTCTACAGAACTATGTACCAATCCCTTAGAATCTTGTCTACGTTTGGATTTAGAAGACCTTTTTGTTCTTAAGTGGCCTTGATGACTTTGGTTATACATCATTTTGGCCTTCCTGTTGCCCTTTGGATTGGATAGCCTTATTCTCTTTATTGCTGTTTTGTTTGTTCTTTGACGTGCCATTTTTCTTAAATGTTATTGAAATTCTATTACCTTCACTCTTTAATTCGGGCTCTATAGTACTATATTCAGTGAAATTCGTCAATATATCATTAAAAACAGATAGTGCTTGTTCATATGTTTGACGACCTTTTCTCTGTACAGTAATTCTAACAGGGTAGTTTTTTTCTAAGAATTCATGAGCTCTTCTTATCTTAGTATTTTTATCTCCTTGATCTATGACTGTACTAAATCTAAATTCTTTCTGATCTTTTGCCTTCGTTGCTTTATTCTTTTTCATCTTCTTATTCTGTTCGTAGATGTATCTAGAGTAATTCATTATTCTACAAACTGGAGGTTGTGATGTTGGACCTACTTCTACTAAATCTAGTTCAGCATCTTGTGCTAATCTAATTGCTTCCTGTCTGCTTAACTCTCCTAAATTTTTTCCTTCCTGATCTATAACTAATACCTTCTCTGCTCTTATCCACTCGTTTATACGAGTATTATCTCTGTTAGATTTTTTAAAATCCATTTAAAAATTTTTAATTTAATTAATTTAAATATGACCTTTCTCTCTTATCTCTTCTTCAAGGTAGTCTATAAACTCTTGTTTTTTCATCAACCCAATCTCTTTATTCATTCTAGACCTAACTGATACAGTCTCTGTCTCTATCTCCTTCTCTCCCACTATTGCAAGATATGGGATCTTTAGTTTTTCTGCATCTCTAATCTTGGATTGCATACTTTTAGCTCTATCATCTATCTCAGCTCTAATGTTGGAGTTTTTTAGAGATTGTAATATCTCTCTTGCATAGTCTAGGTGTTTTTCAGAGATTGGAATTACTACTACTTGATCAGGTGATAACCAGAGAGGGAAATCTCCTCCGTGATGTTCAATTAAAAATGCAAAAAATCTTTCAAAAGATCCTATCAATGCTCTATGTATTACAAATGGTTCTTTCTCTACTCCATCTGAATCTACATATGTAATATTGAATTTCTCTGGCATATTAAAATCTAGTTGGAGTGTAGATACAGAATCTTCCTTACCGAATACATTAACGGCTTGTATATCTATCTTAGGGCCGTAGAATGCAGCATCTCCTGGCATCTCTTCAAATTCCACCTCTCGTTCTTGTAGTACTCTTCTGAGTGCCTCTTCAGTAATCTCCCACTTCTCAATACTACCTGCATATTTCTCTCGATTCTCATCCTTACTGGAGAGAGAGAGTCTAAACTTGTATTTATCAAATCCCACATCTTTGTAGAATGTCTCTAACATATCTAATGTTTCATTTAATACCGAATCTAGTTGTTCTGGTGTACAGAAAAGGTGAGCATCATTTTGTGTAAATCCTCTTACTCTTTGTAAGCCGTGTAGTTCTCCAGATTTTTCAAACCTGTATACAGTACCAAACTCTCCAAGCTTGTATGGTAGGTCTCTATAGCTTTTAGGTTCTAGTTTGTAGACCATAAATGCTGCAGGACAGTTCATAGGTTTAAGGTAGTACTCTTCTTCTTCAACTTTAATGGGTGAATACATAGATTCTTTGTAAAAGTCTAAGTGTCCTGAAGTTTGAAAAAGCTCTCCCTTATTTATATGTGGTGTTAATATATGCTCATATCCATGCTTTCTTTCTAAATCAAGCATATATTCTTCTAATATTCTTCTAATCATATATCCTCTTGGTAGCCAGATGGGTAGACCTTGTCCAACCTCAGGTATTATGGCAAACAATTTTAACTGTTTACCTAATCTTCTGTGATTTCTTCTCTCTGCTTCTTCTAATTGAGATAGGTATTCCTTAAGTTCTTCTTTTGTTTCAAATGTAGTACCATATATTCTAGTTAACATCTTCTTTGTTTCATCGCCTCTCCAGTAAGCACCTGCTGTCTTAAGAAGCTTTATTGGCCCTATCTCACCAGTATTTTCTACATGAGGACCTCTACACATATCTACAAACTCATTATCTCCTGTAATGAAGAAACTAACCTGTTCATCAGGTATCTCTTCTAGAAGTTCTAATTTGTACTCTTGACCGATATTTTTTAAATATTTAATTGCCTCTTTTCGTTTCATAAAGGTTTGAGTAATTTGAAGCTTCCTCTTAATGATTTTCTTCATCTCTTCCTCTATCGGTTTTAAATCTTCCTCTTCAAGTGGTTCTACAAACTCAAAATCGTAGTAGAAACCGTTTTCTATAGCTGGCCCTATTCCCAACTTAGCATCAGGGTAAAGCTTAAGTACTGCTTCTGCCAACACATGTGCTGCAGAGTGTCTCATTTTTTCTAATTTATTAGTATCTTCTTGCATATATTTAGGTTATTGAAATAAATGGTGTGTGAAAAAGTTTTGTACAAAAGAGAAGTATCATTAAAAAAATACTGTAAAAACAATCTTACTTAAATCTCTTCTGTTAGTAATGAATTTTGTATACATCTGTAGTATTTTATTCTTTTTCATCTAATTATGCAATCTTTACTTAACTACAATGAAAAAAGATATTGAGTTAAGACCAAACTCATATGTTTCTACTCTTTTAATATGTTCTAAGGCTAGTGTATCAATGGGGTATCTTCTTGGATGTTTTACTATTAATACACCTTTAAACTTTTTTGTTTTAGGATCTTTTACACCTGGTAGTAAATATGATGCTTCATTAATTACTTTTTCCATCTTAAAAACTCTTTTTGTATTGTAAAGTTTGTATGGTGGATCCATGAATATGACATCGAAGGTTTCATCCTCTTTTATCTTTTTATTTAGATATTCCTCTACCTTAGATTTAATGACTGTTGATTCAGGTAGGAAACCTGTATGTGCAACATTCTTACTAATTACCTGAAAGGCTTGTTTAGATGCATCTACAAAGGTAACTTCGCTTGCTCCTCTGGAGAGTGCTTCTAGTCCAAAAGATCCTGCTCCAGCATAGAGATCTAGTACTTTTTTCTTACTAATATCTTCTCTTAAAAGATCAAATATTCTAACCTTCATTCTGTCTGTTAATGGTCTAGTAGCTCTAGGTATATCTATATGGAAGTTTTTGGCTTTTCCTCCAGTTATTCTTACCTTTGCATCTATAGTGGGTTCTTTACTTTGTAACCTTTCTCTAAGAAAAAGATTTTCTCTTTCTTCATATTCTTGCCATGTTTCAACTTTGTGTTTACTTTTTTCTTTTCTTAATTTTTTAGGTGAATCGAATTTTAAGCTCATATTAGTGCGTATTTTACTAGAATATCTTTAATCCATCTAGTCCTACTCCATCCATCTGTGTAAAGTTAAGTAGATCTACAAATGAAGAGGTTGTAGACCAGCTACTAACAGTATCGTCTGTGTCCCAGAATCTAATTCTCCAGTAATATATGGCTCCTGTGTTAGCAAGTTGTGGTCCTGCATATGTAATATCTGGGGATCTAGTCCCACTTGCTGTTGATGTCATGGGTTGTTTACCTGAATCCCAGAGTGTTGAGCCAGTAAAATTGCTATTTGAATTTATCTCTATTTGATAATATGTTGCACTGTCTCCATTGGGGTCACTATGTATCGCAGAGAATTTTGGTCTTACTACTGTAAGCCAAGCTGGATTTGTTTTTCCATCTACTAGGGGTCCTGAGGGAGCTGTAGGTACACCAGCCATTCTAAATGAGGCAGTAGTAGACCATTCTCCTTCTACATTTAAATTATCCCAGAATTTAATTCTCCAGTAATATATATCTCCACTTTGTGTAAGGGTAGTACCAGCATATGATATGTCTGGAGACCTCGCTCCTATGGCTGTAGAGCTCATACTTGTTTTTCCACTATCCCACATACTAGTACCAGTAAATGAAGAGTTAGTATTTACATGTATTTGATAGTATATACCAGTATTCCCACTATCACTGTCTTGGAATATTGCACTAAACTCTGGTGTAGTGTCATACACCTTGTTAGGATTACTTTCTCCTTCTGTAAGTAGAGAGGTTGGTGCTGTAGGTGATTCATTTGCAGTAAATTGAGCAACAGAAGACCAGTTACTTTCGGAATATATGACTCCGTTATCCCAGAATTTAATTCTCCAGTAATATGTAGTACCTGGAGTAAATGTAGATCCACCATATGAAATATTTGATGATCTTGCTCCATTGTTGATAGGGGTAATTGCAGTTTTTCCACTGTCCCACATACTAGTACCTGTAAATGAGGAGTTAGTATTTACTTGTATTTGATAGTAGATTCCTGTATCAGAGGTATCAGGATCACTAAATACAGCACTAAAATATGCAGAAGAAGAGATAACTCCTGATGGATTAGTAGCTCCGTTTGTTAGTAATGAAGAAGGTGGATTGGGTTGTCTGTTCAATATCTCTTCTCCCCCGACAGAAGTAGCTTGAGAAGTTTTTCTCTCTATATATATTACTGAGTAGTAAGAGGGAATATTAGAGTTAGTTAAAGATACTGTTGTAGTATGTGTATGGTCAGCATTAGCATATACTATACTAGAAGGATTCCACTCTTGCCGAGAAGTGGTATCAGCAAGACTTATACTCACATTATGTGTATGAGTTGATGACCCTTGAGCAGTTAGATTAGCAGTAGCAGCACCCATTAAGAAATTGTTATTCATTGTAGTATATTGGGTCCAACCTAGTGGTGGAACAGCACTAGCCATTGCAATTACATTTGTTCCTAAAGTTGTTGTTGCTGGACTTTTTACAAAAAGTAGACTTTTGTATGGTGGATAGTTTGATGCAGCAGGATTAGATGTTAGAGAAACAGGATGTGTGTGACTAGTAATAGCTATACCTCTCTGATTTGGAGAAGGAACAGTTAGACCGTAACATTGTGTATTTGTAGTTGCTGCCATAGACAAGTCTGTAATTGTATGTGAGTGTGTAGCTGCACCACCTGTACCACCATATGTAGCATTTCCAGCAGGAAGTCTTCCGTCAAATGCAGACATTCTTGTCCACCCAGATGGTGTTGTGGTAGAAAACATTATAATATTAGCTAAATTTGATAGATCACTTTTTTGACATACGATTGAATAGATATATGGTGGAGTTGAACTAGCAGAGCCTACGGTTCCTGATACATTATGGGTATGTCCTTGGGTAGGTGCACAAACAACTTCGTCACTTCCACCAACTCCACTACCAGCAGATCCGCCAGATGAAGCTACAGTAAATGAGCCCCCATGGTTGTGATTACTTGCTACTCCTCCAGTAGATCCTGCAGTTGTAGAACCGTAGATAAATTTCCCATCAAAGGATGAACTTCTGGTCCAACCATTAGCACATGCTGTATCAGAGAGGGCATAGAAAACTCCTGACCATCCACTCTGTCCACTCCCTGCAGATGTATTACCGTAGTATGCATATATTGTTTTTCCTCCTGATGGTAGTGATGGAATTCTTACCCATATTTTTGTACTAGTAGTATTACATCCTCCCTCTATCCAGTATGAAAGTAGTGTGGTATCGTTACTATCCACAAACCTTAAATCATTACAGTTAGATTGTAGTTTACCTGCTGTAATTAGAGATTGTGTATCTAATGTAATTAATACATCTTCATTAGTTAGTGTAGAACCAGAATTACTAACAGTAATCGCTCTTCTATACAACCAGTTATTATCATACCAAGCAGAACTATCTTCTGTTTTCTCTCTATTAGAAAGATATACCAAAAGAGGTGTACCTAAGAGTATTACTAATGTTGATGCTATGAGAATTGTTCTTTTAGATATCTTTTTAAAAGGGTTTTCCATCTATTAAATATGATATCAAAAAAGAACAGTTAGTCTATCTCTTTTTTCTAATACTATATTTTTAATATTTAAATTAGTAAAAATGTTGACTAAATACTCTTATCTGTTATACTTAACACATAGTCGCCTCAGCCTGGCTCGTAAGGGCCCGCTGAGGTAAAATTTTCTATCCCTAAAAGTTATGAATAATACAATCGTTTTAATTGACGATGAAAATTTCATATACAAAATGGAAAAAGTTCTTAGAACAGAGAATATCAAAATTAATATCCAAGACATTAAATTGCGAGATTTAATATCAAGAGCTATTAAATCGAATGTTGATATTAATTTCTACGCAGCAAGGTTAAGATTTTATTCAAGTACACCCAGAAAATCTAAACAATTGATAGATACTCAAAGACGTCTGAGAAACACTCTTAAAAAACAGGAAATAAATTTTATCTATTCAGGATATGTAAGAGCAAGAAGAGAGAGAGGTAGAACTGTATTCAAAGAGAAAGGTGTTGATGTGAAAATAGCTGTTGATATGGTAAGTATGGCTTGTGACAAGAGATACGAAACAATTGTATTGTGCTCTTCAGATTCTGATCTTCAACCTGCAGTTACCGAAGCCAAGTCTCGAGATGTTAGAGTTGTATATTTAGGATTTAGTATGGAGCCTAATAGAGGGCTTATATATACAACAGATAGAACGGTTTTGTTTGATAATGATGAGATACTATCTGTTGTTAGATAAACTGTTAATCATTAGACTCTCTTGTTATTTCATACAGAAGTATGGATGCACAATTTGCAACATTAAGAGACTCTTTTAAACCTCTCATAGGAATATATACTTTCTCATCTACTCTTTTTAATATATCTGTTTCTACACCTCTTTTTTCATGACCAAAAAGAAGTGCTATCTTAGATGGGTATTTTATCTTTTGAAAATGTTTAGCATCTTTAGTTAGCTCTACTGCATATATTGGAATACCTAACTCTTTTATCTCATCTATCGCTTCATCTGTACTATCGTAGTACTCTGAAGGTACCATCTCTGTTGCACCTAATGCAGTTTTATCTAATTTAGGATTATCTATCTGTGTAGTAATACCACAAAGGTATATCTTTCTAACACTACCTGCTCCATCTGCAGATCTAAATATACTACCTACATTAAAAGCAGATCTAATATTGTCTAGTATTATATGTATCTCCATTATTTAAAAAGATTCTTATCTATATATCCAAGGTCTAAATTATCTCTTCTTAATATCTCTTTTGCAATATGTTTTGCCTCTTTAAAAAGCTTAATATCTGTAAGAGAAGCAACCTTAAATTGAGGTATACCTGATTGTTTAATACCGTATACCTCTCCAGGACCTCTTGTTTTAAGATCATATTCTGCAACATCAAAACCTGATGAGTGTGATGCAAAATATTTTAACCTATCTACAGAAGAAACCTCTTGATCTTTACTAGCTATTACAAAACAGTAAGAAGAGATATCTGATCTACCTACCCTACCTCTTAGTTGATGAAGTTGTGCAAGACCAAATCTATGTGCATCCTCTATTACCATTACTGTAGCATCTGGTATATCTATTCCTACCTCTATTACAGATGTAGTTACTAAAATATTAAATTCTTTTTTTCTAAATCTCTCTAGTATTTCATCTTTTTTACTAGCTGCTATTCTTCCGTGTAGAAGTTCAATATTAATATCTTTAAAGTTGTTGTTTTTAAGATTTTCAAACTCTGTTAATACAGCTTTAGCATCTATTGAGTAAGACTCTTCTATCAAGGGGTATACAATGAAAGCTTGTTGTTTAAAATTAGAATCTTTAATCTTTTTAGATATCCAATTAAAACAATCATCTCTTTTGTTATACGGTACATACTTTGTATCTATCTCTTTTCTACCTTTTGGTTTCTCTTTAATGGTACTTACTTTAGTACTACCAAAGACAATTTCAGTAAGACTTCTGGGAATGGGTGTTGCACTCATTGTTAGGTAGTGAGGAGTCTGTTTGTTTACTTTAAGAAGTTGTTCTCTCTGTTTAACACCGAATCTGTGTTGTTCATCAACAACAACGAGGTTTAGATTATCAGGGATATTTTCTTTAAAAAGTACTGCATGTGTCCCTATTATTACTCTTTTAGTAGAGATATCTTTAGTTTTTTTAGATGATATCCAGAGTTGAATATCTATATTGAAAGGTTTAAGAAGTTTTTTAAAGGTATCGAAATGTTGTTGTGCAAGAACAGTAGTAGGAGCTAGTACAACAGCACTGTATCCATTTCTAATACACTGTAATATTGCTAGAGCAGCTACTACTGTTTTACCACTTCCTACATCTCCATTAAGAAGTCTGTTCATTGGAGTTTTTTTAGATATATCAGAGAGAATCTCTCCTATGCTTTTTATTTGATCTTTTGTTAGCTTAAAAGGTAGTGAACTAAAAAAGTCCTTACTTAGTAACTTATCTTCTATTATTGGAAATGCAGTAAGTTTTTTTCTCTCAAGTTTCTCTTGTTCAAGCTTTAGTGCAACTCTAAGCATTTCATCTAGTGCTAATCTATTGGTAGCATCTATAATATCTTTTCTACTTTTTGGGAAATGTATAGCTTTAATACTTTGAGCTAGAGATATTGTTTCTTTTACAATGTCTTTAGGTAGTGGTTCTTCTATTAAATTTTTAATATCTCCTTTTATTGTACTAAGTATATTTCTAATATTTCTAGAGGTTAATCCTTCAGTTTCAGGATATATCCCTATTATCTTTCCAAGATGCTTCTGTTTAGATATATCTCCATCATATTTTTCATACTTAGGATTGTATATATTCTTAGTTTTACCTTTTTGAGAAATCTTAGCATCAAATATATACCATTGGTCTTTTTTAAGAGTTTTAGTAATGTATGGTTGATTAAAAAAAGATAGATCAAGTGTACTGTTTTCATCTCTGACTCTGACTTTACCTAGAACTTTTCTAGTTCTAGTATATATATTTTTTGTTTCGACTACCTGTGCAAGAAATACCCCTTCACTGCTCTCTTTAAACTCTTCTATTGTTAATATATCTGAAGTGTCTCTGTATCTGAAAGGTATATGGAAGAGTAAGTCCTTTACTGTTTCTATACCTAACTTAGAAAGTTTCTCTGCCTGAGTATGTCCTACTCCTTTAAGGATTCCTACTGGTGAGTTAGCTGTTAAATTATCCATAGCTAGAAGATTGCTAGGAGTATTGGTAGTAGTAAGCTAGCTATCATGATTACAGCGATAAAGACACTAAATATTTTTGCTAGTTTTTGAGTAGTGCTTTTCTTCATATATTTGATTTTACTAATATCTAATATTTTTTCCAAGACTTTTGTATTTTTGTTTGTGTACTTGGAGAGTTAGCATACATTATCCAGTCAGGGTTTACTGATTTTTTACCAGGTTGTGTTTTTATCTCTACAGTATCTCCTGTTTCTAGTATGTAGTTGTGTTTAACTGCAGCTCCATTTACTTTTGCAGATACCATACTATTCCCAATATCTGTGTGTACTAGATATGCAAAATCTACAACGGTATCTCCTTTATCTAGTTGGACGATTTTTCCTTTTGGAGTAAATACAAATACATTGTTAGGAAATATATCTACATTTATTGAATTTGATTCTTTGCTTTCTCTCTCAGAGATATTTTTATCAATCTCTTTGTGTATCTGTTCTATCCAGTTATATTTATCTGTAGGTTTTGCGTATCTACTCTTGCTCTCTTTATATGCGATATGTGATGCTTGTCCGTATGTATTTGTATAGTACATCTCTTGTGTCATTATCTGAAGTTCTACTATTTTGTTAGATACTTCTGGAAGGATGATGGGACCTTGTAGTGCCATATATCCATTGGGTTTGGGATGTGAAATGTAATCATCAAAATCTTCTGTTATTATTTGCCCATTATCCATTACTAACTCTAGTACTTTAAAACATTCATCTTCTGTTTCAGTAATTACTCTAAATGCTAAAAGGTCTGATATATTAGAAATGTTTATTTTCGCTCCCTCTTTTAGAATTTTTTTTAATTTGTTGTATATACTGTATATACTTTTGACTCTACCGTGTACTGATTGCTCAGCAGGGATTTCTTCTAAAAGTTTTTCTAAATATGCAATATATCTATCTCTCATCTGTGAAGTAAATCCTTTACTCTCCATTATTTTTTTAATATCTTCATACTCTTCTGGTCTATATATCTTTAAAGCATTCTCTTCTAGTTCTTTTTTCATAATGTCAAAGTTAAGATACTCTGCCAAAGGTCCATATATTTTAAATACCTTCTGTATCTTACTTCCCATTTTTTCTTTAGGCATATATTCTACTGTTCTGATATTGTCTAGTGCATCTGCCAATTTTATGAGTAAAGGTCTTAAATCCTTTGAGCTATTAAGTATATATTTGTTGATAATTTCATACTCTGTGTCTGTACTAGCTGTTGCCTTACTTATTTTATCTGATCTATCTACAATCTTTAGTACATCTTCTCCAAATTTATTCTCTATCTCTTTGGATATACTCTCTTTTTTTTCTTGATTGTTAGAGAGGATATTGTGGAAAAGTCCTCCCACTATTGTATTTGTTTCTAATCCCATTTTAGCAAGCGTTATTGCACACCTAATTGGGTGATTAACAAATGGCTCTTCAGAGTTTCTTACCTGTCCTTTGTGATATTCTTTAGCAAAAGCGATTGCTTCTTCTATCTTTTCAACAAAGTTCTTTGGGCTTAACTCTATTAATTCTTTTTCTAGTTGTTCTGTTTTGTCCATACTAAAAAGACCCTTTATCCTAAGGAAGAGGTCGAATTTTAATCTTAACTACTTAATTTGATATATATGTTTACCACACTTAAGGATATATTCTTCTGTAGAGGATATATCTATCTCTTCTTTCCAATCTAATATTTTCCTATCATTAATTTTTACAGCTTCCTGCTCTACTAATCTTCTAGCTTCTGATTTACTTTTAGCAATATCTAAGAAGAGAAGAAGGTCTATGATATTGATTCTATCTTTCCCTATCTCTCTAGTTGGTATCTCTACCTCAGTATCTAATCTCTGAAATATATTTTCAAAGTATGTTTGTGCTTTCTTAGCTTCTTCTTCCCCCTTTATATCCTTAGTAATCTCATATGCAAGTTCCTTCTTAATATTTATTGGATTCTCATTAGAGTTTAATCTACTCTCTATCTGTGCTATCTCCTCTAAGTCAAAGTTAGTAAGAATTTCAAATCCAATTAAGATCTGCTCATCAGTGAAAGCCATAACTTTACCGTATATATCGTTACTACTGTCATCTAAAGAGATCATATTGTCTTCTGATTTACCCATTTTAGTTCCGTCAATAGCAGAGAGTAGTTTGTTTGTAATTACTACTTTCTCTTTGTTTAGTCTGCTCTTTATTAAATCTCTACCTGCTAGCATATTGAAGAGTTGGTCATTTCCACCTATCTCGATATCTATATCCATCATTACACTATCGTATCCTTGCATTAGGGGGTAGAGAAATTCGTTTAGGTAAATTGGCTTATCTTCTTTAATCCTTTCTTGAAACATATGTCTTTTAAGAAGTTGCTGTACTGTAAACTCTGATGCTAAATCTATTATCTTTTCAAATGTAAGAGGTTCTAGCCACTGGCTATTATATACAACTTTTACAGGATTTTCTCTGTTAAAGATATCAATTATACTAGATGCTTGTTCTACATATTTCTTCATATTACCTTCTACTTCTTTTTTAGAAAGTACTTTTCTTGCAGAGTCTCTAGCTTCTCCTTTGTCTGAAGGGTCTCCTACTCTAGCTGTAAAATCTCCAATTACAAAGAATATCTGATGACCTAGCTTCCTAAAATCTTCCAACTTTCTCATCCCAACTGTATGCCCTATATGCAAACTAGGTGCAGTAGGATCAAATCCTTGGTATATGTTTAGTCTTTTACCAGAGAGTAGCAGTTCGCTAAGCATCTGCTTCGAAGGTAGTATCTGCTCTACTCCTTTGTTTAGTATCCTCTCAATTATTTTCTCATCTTTTGATATATTCATACTTTGGTATTATATATTTTTAGTAAGAATATTACAAAGGTAAGGTAATTATTTAATATATTTTTTATTTTTCAGTTTATCAGGCATACACTGTTGGTTAGATTTCTTACTTTCTAAATCATGGTCATATTCATATCCTTTGGCATATCCTAAATCTTTTAGTAGTTTTGTAGGAGCGTTTCTAATATGTAGGGGTACTGGAAGATTACCATATTTTTCGATATCCTCCTTTATCTCTCCCTCTATCCTGTATGCAGTGTTGTCTTTAGGGGCGTTGGAGAGGTAGATTGCTAGTTGAACTAAGAATACTCCACACTCTGGCATACCGATTTTTTGGCATGACTCATATGTTGCATTAGCCAAAACTACAGCGTGTGGATCTGCATTCCCTATATCCTCACTAGCAAATCTAAGTAGTCTTCTTGCGATATACAGGGGGTCTTCTCCAGCTTCAAGCATCCTTACAACCCAATATGCAGCAGCATCTGGATTGCTAGATCTCATAGATTTGTGTATTGCAGATATTATATTGTAATGCTCTTCTCCATTCTTGTCGTAGTAAAGAGGTTTCTGTACAACATCGTAGAGAGTTTCTGCTGTAAGAGTTGGTTTCTTTTTTCCATCATTTTCATTTTGTAAGAGTGTTGTAGACATCTCTAAGATATTTAGTGCACTCCGTATATCTCCATTTGAAAGTTCAGATATTACTTTTATACTTTTTTTAGGTATTAAGATATTAGGATATTCCTTTTTAGATATATCTGAGACTAACTTTTCAATATCTTCTTGTGTATGTTGTTTAAAGATGAAGACCTTTGTTCTAGAAAGTAGTGCACTATTGATAGTAAAAGAAGGATTTTCTGTTGTTGCTCCTATCAATATTATTACTCCTTTCTCTACATATGGTAGTAGAGTATCTTGTTGAGCTTTGTTCCATCTGTGAATTTCGTCTAAAAAGAGAAGAGTTTTTCTATTGTACTGTTGGTTAGCTATCGCTACTTTAAGTATTTTTCTCAATGCTTCTTTTCCACTGTTTACTGCTTGCATTTTATGAAAATCGAAGAAGAGATTCTGAGATATTATATATGCAAGTGTAGTCTTACCACTGCCGGGAGGTCCCCAGAAAATCATGGAAGGGATATTGCCTACTTCTAAAAACTTTCTAATTGGTGCATTCTTACCAACAAGGTGTTGTTGACCAACAAATTGGTCTAGAGTAGATGGCCTATACTTTGATGCTAAGGGTTCGTATACTGACATGTATACTGTATTGTACACTTTTTAAGAAATTAATACGTATATTGATATATATCCTTTTGAGAAGTAGAAATTTTCTTACCTTTCTTTTTAGCTAGAGGGTATCCATATGTAAATACTCTGCTTCCTGCTTTTAGTTCTTTTTCAAACTTTTTCTCTAATATTTCTAAAAGATCCATAGGTAGACAACAATATATGACGTCATATTTAGAGAGGTCTGTTTTAAGAAAATTCTCTTCTTTAATCTCTATCTTTCTGTTAAATGGAAAGAGTAAAAGTTTCTTAAGTTTGAAATATATTAAAAGCATAGGGCTAATCTCATACCCAGTACTAAAGCTTTTGTACTTTCTGTATACAGCAAAAACAACTCTTCCGTCTCCACTTCCTAAGTCTGTGAATTTCTCATCCTTCTTTAATTTAAAAAGAGGAAGTATATCTTTTAGTATCTTTTTAGGTGTAGTAAAGAAGGGAGTAAAGAAGTTTAGTAAAAGAGATACCGTATATGCAAAGAAGAGTAGAGCTACTAAAAGTAATATTGCAAGTGCTAATCCATTTGGCATATGAGATAATATGTGGATTAAAAGTAATATATTAAATATATGATAGATGGAATTTTGATAATAGACAAGGAGGTAGGAATTACCTCTTACGATGTTATTAGAAAATTAAAGAGAGTATCAAAAAAAGGTCAGAAGATTGGTCATGGTGGTACACTAGATCCTTTTGCTTCTGGAGTACTTCTTGTTCTTTTAGGAAAAGCTACGAAGTTAATGGAGAGGGTTCTTTTGTTAGAAAAGGAATATATTGTTAAAGCAGAATTTGGATATATTACAGATACTCAGGATATTGAGGGAGAGGTTTTACAAAGATGTTCTCTAATTCCAAAGTATGAGGATATTAAGGATGCTATACAGAGGAATTTTGTAGGAGATATTTTACAAACACCACCAATATATTCTGCAAAAAGGATTGGTGGTAAAAGAGCATATGATTTAGCAAGAGAAGGAGTGAAGCCTGAAATAGAGCCTAAGAGGGTTCATGTAGAGAAGTTTGAGATATTGAAGTATGAGTATCCATATATTGAGTGTAAAATATTGTGTAGTAGTGGTACATATATTAGGACTTTAATTAGTGACTTAGGTAGAGAATTGGGAGCATATGCAACAGCAGTAGAGTTAAGAAGAACAAGTATTGGAAATTTTAGTGTAGAGGATGCACTCTCTTCTAAGTTGATAGATGAGGGAGTATATGAGAGGGTTATAGATGTATCTAAAGTTAGTTGTATGTTAAATGGAGAGTAAAGGTAAGTTATATGTAGTTGCTACCCCTATTGGTAATTTAAAAGATATTACATACAGGGCTGTAGATATTTTAAACTCTGTTTCTTTTATTCTTGCAGAAGATACTAGAGAGAGTGCAAAGTTGTTACGAAGATACAATATCTCTACTCCACTTGTATCGTACAGGGATCAGAATCATTTTAAGATGATAGGTAAGATATTGGAGAAATTAGAGTTAGGACTTAATCTCGCTTTGGTATCTGATAGTGGAACACCATTAATTAGTGATCCTGGATTTAAGTTAGTAAGGGAGTTGAGAGAGAAGGGATATATTGTTGAAGCTATACCTGGTCCTAGTGCACTAGTTTCTGCTCTTTCAATATCTGGATTGCCTACAGATAAGTTCTCTTTTTTAGGTTTTCTTCCTAAATCTAATAAACGGAGAGAAGATATATTGCGAAAGTATCTAGAGTTAGAATCTACCGTTGTATTATATGAATCACCTAGTCGTATCCTTGCTTTATTGGAGCTATTAAATGTAATTAGTAAAGATTGTAAAGTTGTTTTAGCAAAAGATCTAACTAAGAAAAGAGAGGAGCTATTACAAGGTACTCCTAACTCTCTTTTATCAGTACTTCGAAAGAGAGGTTATGACAAGAAAGCCTATGGTGAGTTTGTTGTAATTATCTCTTGCCAAAAAGGTTAGTATAGTTGGTGTCTGTTTCTTCTTCTAACTTTTGTGCAGAGATACCTTTTATAGCTGCTGCTATTTCAATAATCTCTTTTATTAAAACTGGTCTACCATATTTTTTGTTTTCCTTTTTATTCTTTCTGATACTTTGTGTTGGTAAGAATGGTCCATCTGTTTCAAAAAGTATTCTTTCAACGGGAGTCTTTTTTAATATCTCTCTTACATTATCTCCACTAGGGTATGTAATTATTGCATTAAATCCTATATAAAATCCCATATTAAGAATATCTTCTAACATCTCTATAGAGCCGGTATAGCTATGAAAACAACCTCTGAGAGTACCTTTTCCTACCTCTGCAAGTATCTCTAGTACATCTTTGGTGCACTGTATACTTTCTTCAATATCTCTTGAGTGTATACTAAGTGGTAAGTCATTCTCCTTTGCTATTTTACACTGAGCTCTAAATGCTATCTTCTGTACTTCTTTAATCTCTTCTTCTCTCTCTTTCGTTGTATTTAGATATGTATATATTTCAAAGTAGTCTAATCCACACTCTCCTACTGCTTTTACCTTCTCACTGTTTTTCTTAAAGAGTTCTTCTAAAAGTTCTAGTTGTTTTTTAGAGTATCTATACAGATCTACACTGCTATCTCTCTGATGAGCTTCTGCAAATATTGTTGGGTGTAGGCCTAGTGCTAGATCTGCAATATCTCCAAAGGAGTTGTTAATTTTTTCTACAATCTCTAAGGTCTCTACTAAATCGCTACTCTCGGTACTTTGTACAAGTATCTTTTTACCTCCCTTTTTTATAAACTCATCTATATCACTAAGGTAGTTTTCTTTAAGAGGGCTTAATGCCATATGTATATGTGAATCGTGCATAACTGTATTCTAGCATAGATGGTGTAGTATAATGTAGGTTGAAGTAATGTGATACAATATAGCTTGTTATGAAAAAAAGATGGAATGTTAATTGGTTGGTGATAATTACAGTATGTTTGCTCCTTTCTGCATTGAGTCTTTTCTATGCATCTTTTGAAAACAGTTTAGGTTTTACTAAGTGTGCATATGGAGATATTGTTTACAACGGAGATAAAAGTTGTATGTGTGATAGTAAGGGCAAGCTCATATGTGATGAGGATGTTGATTTTATGGTTGAGTCTGCTGACTTTACAACAGAGAATTTAGGTTTTACATATGGGTTTCAAAATTTAATTACTAATCAAGAGTCTCCTTCTCAGACTGTTAGGTTTGTTAATATCTCTCAGGTTGGAAATATATTAAGGGTTGTAGTTGAGAAGAGTACTTTGTGTAATGAGGATAACTTAGTTGCTCCTCATGTCGGTTTTTACAAGTATGAGAAAGATAAGATTACATTTACAATTGGAGAGAACTTTGTAGATACTTCTTTTAATATACCTTGTATGAGTGAATCTCTGTTTGAAATTAGAGATATGTCTGTAAAGTTTAGTGATGACTTTAAGATATATTTCCAAGATCAATTGGGAACTCTTACACCTGCTAGAAACTGTTCATATGAAGGATTTCTTAAAAATGAAGGAGATGTGTATAACTCCTCTGATGGTTGTTTTATCTGTACCTGTAAGTTAGGTCAAAACAGCTGTGAGAAAGAGAAAAGATGTTTAAAGTAATCCTACATAAAGACCTAGTATTGAGAGAAAGAATGTGAATAGCCAGAATCTCATTGTCACTTTATACTGTGACCATCCAATAGCTTGAAAGTGATGGTGCAAAGGTGCAATCTTAAATACTCTCTTTTTGAAAAACTTCATACTTAGCATCTGTATAGCAGTAGATGCCATGATGACCCAAGTAATTGATGTCATTAGGAAATATGCAGGTAGATTACTACTAACTAAGCCGATGAAAAAGAGTGCAAACGCTATCGGCATAGCTCCAGGCCCTCCATTCCAGAATCTTGCAGGAGGAATATTGAAGTAAAGGTCGACAATTTCTACTCCAAGAAGAATTGCTAAGAATGGTAAGAATTCATACTGTCCTTGTACAAGAAGTAATACTATGAATACAGATGTAATTATTATAAATATTCCCATCATTAGTCCATCTAATCCATCTGTAAGCTCTCCAGCATATATTGCAAATTGACCTACAATGGCAGATATTACCAATACCAGAGGTGTAAATGAAAATACAATGTTGTTAAAAAGTGTAAAGCTTTCAAACTCACCAGTTTTGTAAAGTAGATACATAACGAAGATATTAAGTAAGATTGCGATAAAAAGCTTACCTAATCTCCACTCGAAAGTTTCTTGTAATGCTTTCATCTTTGGATTATTTTTAAATCCATTTGTAAAGATTGCTACATCGATAAAGCCCCAGAAGCCAAAAATTAAAAAACCTACTAGTAATACCTTAAGTAATGGAGTAAGGGGTACAGATATTAAAGTGATTAGTGGTACAACTATCCATATTAAAATACCTCCCATATTAGGAGTACCGTTTGTTTTAGTTGCATTCATAATTCGCATAAACATGGAGTTTGTTCCTCTTCTAGATCCTAGTTTAGTCTTCTTTAATCCACTAACTTGATTAAATTTATAGAGCATTCCAATTATTATCGGTGCAAGGAAGATAGATACAACAGTGGAGATTAGTAAATAGTTAAGACTCTCTTTTAGTATGGAAACCATTAGATGTAATTCTTAATTTATTTCTAATTATCTCAATTCTTTTTAGGAATTTCCAGGTCATTAACAATACCTAAGAAAATCTCTGTCCAAAGAGGAACAACAGTAGAGGATGCATATGGATTATTCTTAGGTTCTTCTAATCTAACAAGCATAATCATCTTAGCATCGTCTGCAGGAGCAAATCCTACGAAGGTAGTAATTGTCTTTTTCTCTTCATATCCTGGACCATCTTTCTTTGCAATTTGAGCTGTTCCTGTCTTACCTGCAATGTAGTAGTCCGAAAGAAGATCTATCTCTTTCTTGTTAATTCCACCATCTTCTATAACATGGGACATCATAGTTGCAACCTTGTCTGCAACTTCTTTAGATATCGGTTTTGAGAGAGTCTGAGGTGTAAATTTAATAGTCTCTTTCTCATCTGAAATTTCTGAGATAATGTAAGGTCTCATTCTAGTTCCATGATTAGCTATGGCAGAGAGAGCAGATGTTATTTGCAGTGGTGTGGCAGAGATACCTTGACCGTAAGAGGCTGTAATGATATCTAATCTAGTCCAAAGAGAGAAAGGTTTTAAATAGCTACTAGACTCTTCTTGTAGTCCTATGCCAATAAACTCCCCTATTCCAAACTCTTTTAGTTTTGAGTAGTAGTAAGCATAATCTATTTTAAGAGCGGTTTTTGCTATACATGGGTTATTCGAGTTTTTAAGCATATCTGCTAAATTCTGTAATCCATCTGGTCTCCTATCCCATGTACTGATTCTTCTTCCTTTTAAATCGGCATACCCAGTAGCGGTAAAGAGGTCTAAATATCCAGTCTTATCCTCACAGGTATAATTTTCATCTACAGCTTCAGACTCTAGAGCAAGAGCTACTGTAATGGGTTTGTGAACAGAACCATATTCATATACATCTGCTACTGCTAGATTTTTAAAAACCCACGGGTCTGATACTCTCCAATATTCATTAGGATTAAATGTTGGATAGTTTGCCATTACAATGATTTCTCCTGTCTTTGGATTCATCACTATTACAGTACCACTCTTAGCACCAGTTCTTTCAACTCCTGTTTTTAGATACCTCTCTACTTTATTCTGTGCAGATGGTCGAATCGTAAGTTTAAAATCTTTACCAGATCTAGGAAGTACAGGCTCATACTCGGCAGTTAGAATGGTGTTTCCTCTAGAGTCTTTCTCTTCGTATGTATACCCTTCTTTACCTGTAATATCTCCAAAGTAGAAACCTTCTATTCCGTACTGTCCTAAGTCATTACCTTTTGAATCTTTACCGATAAAGCCTAGAACATGTGAAGCTAATTCAGCATTTGGATATATTCTTTTTACTCCCTTCTCAAAATGAAGACCGAAACCTCTTCTGTTTATTTTCTCTGTACCAAAGATATTTTCAGATTGTAGTGCATTCTTTTTTTCATTATCTACTCCCTTTGCTAATACAGCATATACAAAATCATCTGTTATCTTACTTGCTATCTCTGCATTTTCGACTGAAAGTATAGAGGATACTGTTGCTATAAACTGGTCTTTTTTGCTAAAAAATAACTTTCTTTCATCAGGATCCTGACTAAGAGTTGCATATATATTCCATACAGGTTGATCTACTGCCAATACTGTGCCGTCACTTGCTTTAATAATACCCCTTTGAGCAGAGTTAATATTACTCTCTTGATATTGTTGTTTAGCCATTAGTTGGAATTTCTCTGATTGTAATACCTGCCATCTAAATATTTGAAACAGTATTATGAATCCAAAAAGAGTAATTAGAACTATCACTAGGTTATAGTTGTTCTTTTGAATTTTAGAAAAGAGAGTTTTTTTCTCCTTCTTAGAAACAGAGTGAAGAGTAGATAGCTTACTCATTAGATCTATTAGCAACTAATGTCTTATCTGTTATGTACAGTACTGTTTGCTTTTTATCTGGAGTAAGGTTTAATTTTTTCTCAGAGAGATTCTCAATGACTTTGATCGAGTTGTTCTTAGCAATATCTTCAGATATCTTCCTGTTTTCTTCTAAGAGATATTCTTTTTCACTGTTTAGTGTTTGAAGTTTTACACCTAATGGAGTAAGTATTGAGTTTACTACTAGCTGAGAGCTACCGAAAACAATGAGGGTTAGTAAAAATACTTTGAAAATGATATTTGATTTTCTATTCTTCTGGTTATTCATTATGTTATTAGCTTTTTATTAATGTCCTTAACTTTGCAGATGCGGATCTAGGGTTCTCCATTATTTCTTTGTTGGTTGGGGCAAAAACATTTTTATAAAGAAGAACCCCTTTTCCGCTATCTACAATATTGTGAAAGAAATTCTTCACAATACGATCTTCAAGAGAGTGGAAAGTTATTACAGATAGCCTTCCATTCTTGTTCAAGATCTCAAAAGAATTGTCTAAACCTCTCTTAAGACTATTAAGTTCATCATTTACCACTATCCGCAGGGCCTGAAAGACCCTGCGTGAAGGGTTCTTAGAACTTTGATGAGCTGCCGGCACAACTCTATAGACAAGTCTTGTTAGATCTCCAACAGTATTAATATTTGTGATATTTTTCTTAATCTCTGATGCTATTCTTTTGGAATATCTCTCTTCTCCATATGAGAAAAAGAGTCTAGCTAATTCTTTCTCTGGTAGAGCAACTAGTAAGTCTTTTGCACTTACTGCTAAGCTCTCATCCATCCTCATATCTAGTGGCTCATTCTCTTTTAAGTAACTAAATCCTCTATTAAAAGAGTGCTCTAGTTGTCTTGAAGATATGCCCAGATCCATTAGTATGCCATCAACTGTTCTATTAAACTCAGAGGATATCTCTTTTATATTAGAGAAATTACCCTGTTTAATTACCCAGTTCTCTTTAAGTTCGTTCTTGTAGAACTTAGAAACAAACTCTATCGCATGTATATCTTGATCTATACTTAAAAGTAATCCTTTAGGAGAGAGTTTTTTAAAAATCTCAAAACTGTGTCCTCCATCTCCCAAAGTACAATCTATGTAGAAACCATCTGGTTTGATATCTAGAGATTTAATTGTTTCTTTAAGTAGAACAGGAATATGGATCTTTTCCATTACTTTTCAGAGCTCATTTTACTAATCTCATCTGCTATCTCCTCTCCGTGCTTTTTAAGGTATGTAAGTCTCTCTTCCCATTTCTCTCTATCCCATATCTCTATCCAGTTAACCAGTCCGATAAAGACAACGTCTTTACTAAGTTGAGCGTGTTCAAAGAGAGCTTCTGGTATTAAGAATCTGCCTAATTTGTCAATGGTAATTTCTACAGCTCCTCCTACTAAGAATCTGCTTGTATCACGAATATTTTTATTTATAAAAGAGCCATCCATTACTTCCTTTGCAACCCTACTCCACATCTTCTTGTTAACAAGTATCAATGAGTCTTCATATCCTCTTGTTAGTATAATTTCCGTACCTAATTGATCTCTAAATTTTTTAGGAAGTGATACTCTTTTCTTCTCACCTACTTTACTTCTGTATTCTCCAATTATCATAGTATCTATATATCATAACTTTCCACCTTTTACCACCTCTTGCCACTAATGTATCACTGTTTAATGTAAAGGGTCAAGAGAGAAATACTACAAGCTACTCTTTATTAGAAAAATCCCTCTTAAGAGGGATAACTTAAATTTGGAAGATTTAGTAAGATACCTGATAGAAGAGACGGAGAGGATGCACAAAAGGAGTGTTAATAGGGGAAAACTTTAATATTGCAATACTATATCTGTTATTCAGACCATTTAATATCTGCTCCTAATCTCTGAAGATTTTCAACAAAATGGGGATGAGCTCTTTTAATACTATCAGCATCTCTTATCACACTCTCTCCTTCAATGGTTAATGCTACCATTAGAAGTGCAACTGTTGCCCTTATTATATTAGGAGCATCTACAGTTGCAGGAGTTAGCTTTTTATTACCAAACACTATTACTCTGTGAGGATCACACATTACAATATGTGCTCCAAACTTTATCATCTCAGGAATCCAGAAGAGTCCTCCTTCATATATTTTGTTCCAGAACATAATATTACCCTCAGATTTGACAGCAAGTGCTAGCATGAGAGGAAGAAGGTCTGCAGGAAAGTATGGCCAAGGAGCAGCCTCTACTTTTTGAAGGAGATTTGATGTGTATGGATTAACTATTTTAAGAGGATTATTACTCTCTATATATGCAGTATCATTGTCATATTTAACTAAGACTCCAAACTTTGCAAAAGTTTTATTTATTAATGGAAAATGATTTGGAATTGCATTATTAACCCTTACATCTCCTCCAGTCATTGCACCTAGTGCAAGTAAGGTAGTTATCTCATGATGATCAGACGAGACAGTAAACTCAGTACCGTGTAGCCTCTCTACACCCTCTACTATTAAAGTAGAAGACCCTATACCCTCTATCTTTGCTCCCATACTAATAAGGAAATTACAGAGATCTTGAACATGAGGCTCAGATGCACTATTTACCATCTTAGATTTCCCCTCTGCCAGTACTGCAGCCATTAAAAAGTTTTCTGTTGTTGTTACAGACATGTAATCTTGCCAGAGAGAACCTCCTCTTAATCCATCAGTTGCATCTATCTTTATTCCACTATTAGTAGTTACTTTTGCACCTAACTCTTTTAATACCTCAAGATGTGGGTCAATCTCTCTAATACCTAAAGCACATCCACCAATCTCTTCATTTATTTCTAAGACTTTGTGTCTGTGAAGTAGTGGAGCAAGTATTAAAAGTGCACCTCTCATACCTAGAGGGAAACCTTCATCTCCAAAAGTATCACAGAAATTAGAGTTATCTATACGCACTGTCTGCTTCTCTTTATCCCACTCTATTTTAGAGCCAAGTTCCATCATTAAAGTGACTAACTTTTCAATATCTGTTAATTCAGGAAAATTATGTATAACTATTGGTTCATTAGTTAAAAGTGTTGCACAAAGTATTGGTAGTGCAGAGTTTTTATTTCCTGCAGGAGTAATCTCTCCATTTAATTTCTTACCACCTTTTACTATTAAATCTGCCATATTAATTTTAAAAAATATTAATTTCAGGCTCTAAGTAGAGACCTGTATGCTCTTTGAAATTGTCTTGCATTTTAAGTATAAAAGCAAGAATCTCTTTGCCACTAGCTCCTCCATAGTTTGTAACGATTAAGGGATGATATATCCATGTACCAACATTTCTTTCTCTTCTGTTTTTCCACCCCAATTTATCTAAGATATATGCAGTAGGTATCTTAACAATATCTTTCTGTTCAGTTTCAAATGATGGTAATCCAACAAACTTCTGCTCTAACTCTTTGTACTTATTGATATCTACTAACAGATTCTTAAATGTACTACCACAAGATCCATACTCTTCTATTGGAGGCAATTTCTCTTTTCTAATATCTCTAACAATCTGCAAGAGAGAATTAAGATCTACTTCTCTATCACCTATCTTTTCTTTTATCCCTGCATACTCTATATATCTGTCATCCAATATACCTTTGTACTTTTTTAGTTTAAGTATTACTTGGGTAATGACTACTTTATCTTTAAGTTCGTTTTTAAAAACACTATCCCTATATCCAAAATGACATTCCTCATTTGTTAGAATCTGCTCTTTACCATCTTCTAAGTTATATATCTTTACTCCCTCTATATATTCTTTAATCTCTACTCCATATGCCCCTATATTTTGTATTGGAGAACTACCTACATTACCAGGAATATCTATTAGATTTTGCAAACCTAAAAGATTTGCTTTTGTACTCCACAATACTAAGTCATTCCAATCTACTCCTGCATTAACCTTAACTACAGTCTCTTCACTATCCTCTTGCTCTATTTCAATACCAGTATTTCTCAAAAGAAAGATTGTACCTTCGAAGTCTTTAGTAAAGAGAGTATTTGAGCCTCTTCCTAAAAAGAGAATATTAGTATCTTTAAGGTATGGAGTAATATCTGAGGAGAGAAGATCTCTACTATCCTCTATCGTAATGAGTCTGTTAGCTATCACATCAACATGAAAAGTGTTATATTTTTTAAGAGAAACTCCCTTCTGTATTTTCATACATATTTATTTAAAAACTATTCAATATATCTTGAACTATTGTAGAGCTAGCATTAGTAGGAAAGAGTTCTTCTAGTTTCTTATATGATATCTCTCTTAGTGCAAGTTGTTCTTCAAACCTTTCTAACTCATATGAGAGGTTAACCTCATCTAGATATTTCTCCTCTAGTATCTTGGCAGTACCTATATTTTCTAATACTTTTGCATTTAAATACTGCTCATTGTGTGTAACCCAAGGTATTGGGATAAAGAGAGCATTCTTTTTTAGTACCCCTATTTCATACACAGTATTTGCTCCAGATCTTCCCAAAAACATATCCATATTATTCAATACATACCCTATGGTATCTCTATCAATATATTCAATGGGAAGGAAGCTATTTCTTTTGTTTTCTTCTAAATTCTTGTGTATCTCTTTTGCTAAATTGTAATCCTCTGATTGTTTCTGTTTTCCTGTTTGAAGTAAAACAGTATATCTTTCTAACAGAGAGTCTAGATCAGAGAGTACCTTTTTATTAATCTTATGTGAGCCTAAACTACCTCCAGAGATGTAAAGTAGAGGCTTCTTCCTATTCTCTACAAGAGAGAGAACCTCTCTGTTTGTATTAGGGGTAGGTTCCTTTCTTAGAATCTCTCTCCTTATTATATTCCCTACATGTACAGTCTTTCTCTTATTAAAATATCTCTCTGAATCTTTAAAAGCGATGTATATCTTTTTAGCTACTTTACTCACTATTTTATTCGAAAGACCAACTGCAGTTGTTTGTTCATGAAGAAAGATTGGAATATTTCTAAGCCATGCTACTATACAGATTGGTACTGATACAAAACCTCCTGTAGAGATAACTATCGAAGGTTTCTCTTTTCTAAGTATCCTGTTTGCATCTAGAAATCCAAGTACAACTCTAAGAAGAGGTTTAACTGATCTAAGAGAGAATCTCCTTTGTAATTTACCTGCTCTAATGAAGAGGACTTTAAAATCCTTTCCAACCATCTCTCGTTGCTCAATGGAGTTACCGTATGCATCTCCCTCCATCCCTAAATCTCCTCCAACATATGTAATATTCTCTTTTGGAAATCTGTACTCGTGAATTAAACACTCTATTAGAGTATTAGCACTAAAGAGATGCCCACCACTTCCTCCACCTGTAATTAATATTTTTTTACTGTTCATTCTTTCTAAATCTACTAACATTTAGAAGTAATCCGAATGCCATCATTACCACTATTGTACTAGAACCGCCGTATGTTAGGAATGGTAGTGGAATTCCTGAAAGAGGGAGTAATCCTACATTGCCTGCCATATTAAAAAAAGCTTGGCATGTTAACCATATGGTTATTCCTGTTGCAAGTAGTTGCCCTTCCCTATCTATTGCATTCTTTGCAATCCTAAATCCTCTCCAGAGAAAAAAGATCCAAGAGAATATTAATATTGCTCCTCCCCAAAGTCCTAACTCTTCTAGAATTACAGCGAAGATGGAATCTGTAAATGCTGTATTTTCTACTAGATATCCAAATCGTTGCCTAGATTGACCAAAACCTTTACCCCACAAACCTCCCGATCCTATCCCTATCAATATCTGTTGCATCTGATATCCACTAGCTTTAATGTCAGTTACCTCTCCTGTTAACATCAAATTAAGAAATGTTTGTATTCTACTTAGTCTGTACGGCTCTAATATTGCAGCTAGTATACCAAGGGGTAGTAGTAAGAAAAGAATACCAATTGAGCCTACAGTATGTGCTCTGTCTTGTCCTGATACAAAGAACATTCCAAATGCAGTAACAAAGATAATCATGGTAGTTCCTAAATCAGGCTCTAGAAGGATGAGAAATGCAACACTACCTAATATTGCAAGAAACCCTAGTAGATTTTTAGCAAAGCCTTTTTTTAGAGAATCTTCAAATTTAGAATATTGATGCTTCTGTTTTGCTAACCAACTGGAAAGGTAAAGAATAATTACTATCTTTGCAAATTCTGCTGGTTGTATTTGTGGAAGCTCCCCTATCTGAAACCATCTTTTTGATCCATTAATATCTTCTCCAAATGCTAATACCAGAATTAATAGTACAATGATTCCTATTAACGCAGGTAGAGATAGTTTTAATAGTTTTCTGTAATCAATCCAGTAAAGTATAAAGGCGGGGATAGTTCCAAGAAGTATCCATAGTAGTTGTAATTTAAGAAAATGAAATTGATCATTAAATGCTTGATTAGCTTGATATACACTAGCGTCATATATCATGATGGCTCCAAAGATAGCCATTATGAAAAGGAAAATCAGAATGGATCTGTCTGGTTTTCGTAATGAGTTTTTTGTTGATCTTTTTTTTACTGTTTTCCTCGACATTGTACGTGTACTAATATACTATATATTGTAGTATGAAACAAAAGAAAGAAAAACTTCTTCTTGTAGTTGGTGGACCAGGTAGTTCTGGTAGTTCTACAATATCTAAGATGTTAGCTAAGCATTTTGGATTACCTCGAATATATGCAGGTGATCTTTTTAGAAAGAGAGCTAGGCAACAAGATATTGATTCATTTGAAGAGTTTTTACAGGAGATCTCTCATGGTGGAAATAGCTTGGATTTAGAGATAGATAAGTTGCTTTTTGAGTATGCTAAGGAGGGTAATGTGTTAATAGAGAGTAAGATATTTGGAGCATTAGCAAAGCGAGAGGTAATAGATTGTACTGCAACCATATGGCTTGATAGTGATTTAGATACTAGAGTTAAAAGGAGATTACAGAAAGAGGGGATAAAGGGTATTAGGGCTTTCTTTAAAAAATCTAGAATTAGAAGAGATTTAAAGAAGAGATATGTGATAGATAAGGAGAAGTATACTAGATTGTATAATATTAGATATGACGCTCCCTATCTTTACTATGATATTGTACTAGATACCTCTAAGTTAAATGAAGAGGAGACATTTAATTTAATTTTGAGGGAATTAGAGAATGGACGATATATTACAAAACAGTAGTGGGGTACAAAGTGGTACTGGTGATCCTACAGAACATGTAGATCCTAATCCTACAGATACTGTAGTTATGGATGATGAGTATAATCCTGAAGATTTAGATGATCGTTGGTTAAGATGGAAATGTCTTAGCTGTGGTTATCTATATGAGGGTGTAAAGGAACTTAAGAAGTGTCCTAGATGTGGTAATGAAAACCCTGATCTATTTGAAGATGCCGCCTAGCCCAGCTAACCTATAATATTCAAGTGGAAATGATAGAGTGCCGAGAGGGGGAATCGAACCCCCACTCTATTGCTAGAACGGGATTTTAAGTCCCGCGCGTCTGCCTATTCCGCCATCTCGGCCTAAGAACTAATTATATCCTATTTTGCCCCACTACACTATAAGTTAGCGGGGTGAGGTGACGACGGGAGTCGAACCCGTGATAGCGGTTTTGCAGACCGCGGCCTTAACCAACTTGGCTACGTCACCTTACTATGCAATTATATCCTTTACTTTTGATATCTCCAAGATGGTATTTTGAGATTTATTTTTGATAGAACTGCCACTAATAATAGCAATTTTATCTTCTAAATCCAATTCCCCGTATGAATAAACAGTTTCTGTACAGCGAGATACGACCTTATCTCTATCTGTAGGAAATTTTTCTAGGTAGTAACTTTTTACTCCTCTAAGTAAAGAACTCTGTCTTATCTGTTTAATACTGTCTGTTATTTCCCAAATAGGGATATTTAGTCTATGTCGTGAGAGACTTCTAACAGTTTTCCCAGTATTAGAGATAACAATTATACCCTTTAGATTAATCTTCTCACTTATATCGAATAAAGATCGACAAAGTTCATCAGTCTCTATACTAGCGTTTGTGTCTCCTAATATCTTTTGTGGTCTTAGAACATTCTCTACCCTTTGAGCTATCCTATTCATAACTTTAATAGCCTCCACTGGATATTTACCAGTAGAAGTCTCTGCCGAAAGCATTACAGCATCTGTTCCATCCATGATGGCATTAGCTACATCACTTACCTCTGCCCTTGTTGGTCTTTGACTCTCTCTCATACTCTCTAACATCTGTGTAGCAACAATTACTGGTTTACCAACACTCCTACATTTAAATACGATCTGTTTCTGAAAGATAGGAACCTCTTCTAATGGTATTTCTACTCCCATATCTCCTCTTGCTATCATTACTCCATCTACATAGTTAATAATCTCATCAATATTCTCTAACCCCTCCCTATTCTCAATCTTAGCAATCAACTTACAGTCTGTTTTACCCATTGTGTTTCTAATTAACACTACATCATGAATATTTCTAATGAAAGAAGCAGAGATATAGTCAAAATTATTCTCTACTGCAAACTTAATATCTCCTTTATCTTTTTCACTTAATGCAGGAAACGAAAGTATTGTATCTGGAATATTTACAGTTTTCTTAGGTTTTAATATTCCACCTCTCTCTACTATACAATGTACCTCCTTATTCCTAATATCTTCGACTCTTAACTCTAAATTACCATCATCTAGTAATATTCTAGAATTTCTAGATATATCCTCATGTAAATTAGGATACGTTATTGATATCTGACCCTCTGAAAGAGAAGCTTTTTTCCCTAATACTTCTGGAACAACTACAACTCTTTCTTTCTCTTTTAGTTCTCTCTCTTTGGAAAAACCTGTCACTCTAATTTTGTGACCCTTTGTATCAAGCATAATTCCTACTCTAGGGGAGAGCTCTCTTATCTGCTTAGAGACTCTTTCCAACTCTTCGAAATCTGCAAAGGAGGCATTTATTCTAGCAATATCCATGCCTTCTATAATCATCTCTTTTAGGATTGTACTATCCCATGAAGATGGCCCTATTGTGGCAACTATTTTTGTCTTGGTAAATTCTTTCATATGAGCAGTTATAGTTAAATATACACGAATTAGACTCTTTAGAACAAGTAATTTACTATCCTATATTAAATATTTCTACTTCTAGATTGCAAATATTACTTTAATATATGTAGAATGGTAGTTAATAATATTTAGATATGTAGTAATGGTAAAGTTTATTAAAAACCTTATTCAATTCTTTCTTGTTTCATACTTTGTATTAACTATATTTAGGGGTGTAGAACTTCCTAGTAGTATTATCCATACAGCAGTCTCACTCATATCTTTGTCACTAGGTACTATTGTTGCATCTTCTATTATTAAATTCCTTACTATTAAAGAGAATTTCATTACATTCTTTCTTATGTCCTCTTTACTTTCTGCAGGGATACTGTTTCTTTTAAATACCTTTATGACAGATTTTTATATTAATGAATATACTTTTGAAGGTTTAGAAATGGGGTCATTGATTGTTAATAGCTTTGAAGTATCCCCCATATTAACTATTGTTTTCTGTGCTATCTCAAGTTCTTTCATTGCTTCTATATTGCGTACTCTTGAGAAAAGTGCTTAATATTGTATAATTCTACTCATGAATCCTATATTACAAAATATTCTCTTTTATACTCAAATTGTAGTATGTGTCCTTATAGTAGTTTCTGTACTACTTCAGAATAGGGCGGAAGGTTTAGGAAAGATGTTTGGGGGAGGAGGAGAAGTATTTAGAACTAAGAGGGGTTTTGAAAAATTCCTGTACTACTTCACTATATTTCTAACCTTAGTTCTTGTTGCTATCTCTTTGGTATTAGTTAAATATTCTTAATAGATGGTTAAGAAAGAACAGGACTCTAGTAAAGCTAAGGGGCAGAAACTTTCTATGAAAGAAGCTTTTGAACTTCTTAAGCCTGCTTCTGTTATTAAAACAGGTGTAGAAAAGAAAGAGCCTATTACCTTTAGAGATTGGGTTTGGAACTATCCTAAAAACATTTTAACTTTCTTTTCTAAGACTGCTCCACTAAGCTTTATTCTACTGTTCATTCTTTTTGGTGTTGCTATGTTCTCTATTCTAAGAAGTGATGCTTTTGCAGATGTATTTAATACTAAAAAAACTTCTGTATTTGTAGAGGGTAGTGTAGGTGCTGTATCTTCTTTTAATCCTCTCTTTATCTCACAGAGTACGGTGGATAGTGATATACATGCTCTTGTTTTTGAGAAGTTTATAGATATTTCTAAAGAAGGTTTACCTGTTGGGAATATAGCGGAGAGTTGGAATGTATCAAGTAATGGAAAGATATATGAGTTTACAATATCTCTAAAGCATAAATGGCAGGATGGTGAAGATTTAACTTTAGATGATGTAATATTTACTTTTGAAACAGCTAAGACACTATCTAAGAGTCATGGATATGATACAGTAGGATCGGCTCTTTTAGATGTAGAGATAGAGAAGTTATCAAAGGAAAAAATTAGATTTGTACTACCAGAAAGTAATGGAACTTTCTTTGAGGTTGTATCTACATATATTGTTCCTAAGCATATATTAGGAGAGGTGCCTATCAATGATATACCTTTTAACTCTTTTGCAAGATATCCTATCGGTTCTGGTCCATATATGGTGACGCGATCAGAGCCTAATGTTGTGTATCTTAAGGCTTCTGATTACTATACAGTTAAACCTAAGATAGATACGATAATATATAGGTTGTATTCTGATGATAGTGGTTTAGAAGCTGCATTCAGAAATGGAGTTTTAGATGGTATTGGGGGAGTAAATATTGATGCTATGTCTTTTGTTTCAGAGTATCCCAACTATGTAGAGCACGAGGTTACTCTCTATCCTAGAATTAGAATGATATTTTTTAATACTAGGAAGGAGAAGTTAGAAAACAAGGATATTAGAATTGGACTTAGTCATTTGGTGGATAAGGAAGAGCTTCTTAGAAGAGCAAAAATATCCGGATTAGTTGCATATAGTCCTGTTTCTCCTACCTCTTGGGCATACAATAGTGATGTAGTTAAGTATGAATATGATGTAGCAAAAGCTAGTGAGCATTTTAAAAAGATTGGGTTTGTAAAGAATGAAAACAGTGGGTACTTTGAGAGTGAGGATAGGAAGATATTGAGTTTTACTCTTAGTTATTTTAATAATGATTTTAACTCCAAATTAGCAGAGGAGTTTAAGGAGTTACTTAGAGAGCAAGGGGTTGTTATCAATTTAGAGCCTTTAACATATACACAGTTAACTCAAGAGATTGTAGCTACTAGAGACTTTGAACTATTAATGTATGAATTTGCAACAACCATAGATCCAGATCAGTACAATATGTGGCACTCTCTAAAGAGTAACTATCCAGATCTTAACCTCTCTGGGTATGGATATGAGAGGGTTGATATTTTACTGGAAGAAGCAAGAAGAAGTATTGATCAAAAATCTAGAAAAGAGAAATATATACTCTTCCAAAAATACTTAACACAAGATGTCCCTGCTCTCTTTCTCTATCATCCTAATTACAGATATGTTGTAAGAGAGGGTATAGATATTGGGGATATTAGCGATATACTCTATCCATATCAGAGATTTGAGGATGTAGCATATTGGGATAAATAGACTTGCCAGAAGGGGGAGTTGAACCCCCACCCAACTGCTTGGACTACGTTCTGAACGTAGCGTGTCTGCCATTCCACCATTCTGGCCAATATTAATCCTTCTTACTTGTCAGGGATATTTTAATAGACTTGTTAATCTGAGGAGATGGCTTCTCTTTTCCTTTCTTGTCATCAGGATCTATCTCTTTATACTCTTTTAAAAACTCTTCCTTTGATACAACCCTATCTTTACTCTCTTTCTTTTCTTCCTTTTTACTCTCTCCTTTCTGCTCAAAGAGTTCTCTTAAGGTTTTCTCTTTGTTAGGATTTTTATTCTCTCTAATCTTCTCTTCTATCTTCTTTGTAGTTGGATCACTTCCTTTTTTCGTTCCAAAAACTGATCTAAACAGAAGAGTTAGTAAGATTCCTAAAACAAAAGGAATAGCTAAAAGATAGAGTAAGTCAATATTGTTTAATATGGTATCCTGAATATCACTTTTTATGAGAGTATCCAGAGAGAAATATATCTTTTGATTGGATGTATCACTTGTCAGTGAAGAGTTCTCTCCTACCTCAAATATTGTAGGTTCAGATATCTCACTAGTAAAACCATTCTTTCTAGTTAAACCTATTAACGTATATATTCCCTCTGCAAGAGAATCCTGTGGAGTAATCTCTGTACTCCATGAGCCAGTAGAATCTATATCTACAATCTCTGTGTGATTAAAAGTGTTAGAGGTTAGAAAAAGAATAACTTCGGAGTTAGCAAGACCATTTCCAGAGAGGGAAATAACGCCATCTTTTACAACAGGAGTTTTAAAAATTGGAGATCTAGGAAGAACAATAATTGTATATTCTAGTGTCTGAACATTATCATCCTTATCATTAAATCTAAATCTTAGTTTATGTTCACCAATACCTAAGGAAGGTAAAGAGTAAGGACTTGTTATTACTTCAAAAGCTTTACCATCTATCTCTATCTCTACTCCCTTCTTACTAGGAGAAGGATCTGTAAATGTTATTGTATAGCTAGGATTATCAGTATAGAAAGGGATAGTAAAGCCCAATTGATTTTCGATCTGCTCTTTTCTATTTTTCTCTATCTGATCTAATTGATTTATCTCTTCTGCTTTAACTTGAGAAGGAGCAAAGAGTTCTGAGAGAGTAATATCTTTCTGTTGTGCATAACTAACTATTGGAAAGAGAGAGAGTATTAAGATTGATAGTAATATCTTTTTCATTATTAAAGCAGTATTAGTTTAAACATTCTATTTATTTTATACGGAAATAGAAAAAGTTTCTAGTCAATCAATTTGTCTGTAAAAAGAATACCCTCTAAATGGTCATACTCATGCAATATCTCTCTAGCTTCCCAGTTTGAAAATATACCCTTCTCTTTTTTACCATCTCTGTTTAAATACTGAACCTTAATCTTTTTTACCCTTGCAACATTACCTACTCTATTTGGAATACTTAGACATGCTTCTTTGTCTATAATTAGTTCGTCTTTAATTACCTTTATCTTAGGGTTAATCATTACTTTAAACCCTCCATCTTCATTTAATATACAGAAAGCTCTAATATCTTTTCCTGCTTGTATAGCAGCTAGTCCTGCTACTCTATACCCTTCTTCTGTTTCTGTATTTTTAGCAGTATGTATTAAATCATCCAGAAAGGATTGGAAAGTACTAGATTCAATCTCCTCTTTGGAGACTTCTTTTGAGACCTTTCTTAATATCTTAAGGTCCTGCTTATTATCTACTTGTAATATCTTTAACATTTTTGCCATCTTGCAATTATATCACAGTAGAGGCTTTTTTCAGAAAGTAGAGAGCTCTTCTATACTCTTAATCTGCTTAATACCCTTATCTTTAATATCTAGGGATGCTTTGTTAATAAATATGAGGTGTTTAATACCAGCTTTTTTAGCAGAGAGGATATCATCTTCGTAGTTATCTCCTATTACAAGAGTTTTTGTTAGATCAAAGTTAAACTTTTTTATAGCTTTACTCCAGTTATCACTACTCTTCTTTTCGTTAATTAGAGAAGAATATTTAGGTATCTTTATCTTTATTCCATACTTGTTAAGAAGCTCTTTCTCAATATATTTAACCTTTATATCTGTCCATTCAGGTTGAGCATGAGAGTGGATAGCGATAGAGATTCCCCTATCAATGAATCTTTTTATTACATCAATAGAGTCTGGATGTAGCTTTGGAGATTGGTTATAGAACTTCTTACTCTTTTCTTCTATGAATTTCTTTATATCTGAATCTAAATTATTGCTATATATATTTTTAATAGCTGCTATTATCAGATCGTCTATTAATAGGGGCTTTTTCTCTCTTTTATATATCTGTACAGCTTCTAGGTATATCTCTTCTACTTTTTTGCTATTACTCTCTCCTTCAAATTTTTTAATAGCATACTCTGCCATTTCAATCATGTTCTCTTTGTAGTAGAGAGATGTTTGAAAGAGAGTATCATCTAAATCAAATATTACGGCTTTAATATTATCTCTATTAATTTGCATGGATATATTCTATCCTAAATATCTTTTTAAGTGCAAAGAGTCACTTGTTATGTTAATATTTAGTATAACTTGTTAGGAAAAACATATGATATTAGAGATATTAGGTTCTTTACTTTTACTTACATTTCTTTTTAGTATTAGAATTATTCCTGAAGGACATAATGGTTTGGTACTAACTCTTGGAAAATATTCTAGAACACTTAATCCTGGTCTTAACTTTGTAATACCCTACTTTGAGTCTGTACAAAAGATTGATATTAGGGAGCAAGTTATGGATATCCCTAAACAGGAGACAATTACATTGGATAATGTGTCGTGCATGATAGATGGTGTTGTTAGATTTAAGGTTGTTGATTCTATGATAGCTATATACAAGGTTCAGAATTATTTAAATCAGATATCTGCTAAATCTCAAACAGCTTTAAGAGATATTATTGGTAGTGTATCACTAGATGAATTGTTATCTCAGAGGGTTCGTATTGCTGAACAGATTAAAGGTATTGTAGATCTTTCTGCTGAGAACTGGGGAGTAGATATATTGTCTGTAGAGATACAAAATATTGAAATTCCTTCAGATATGAAGAGAGCTATGGCACAACAGGCAGAGGCAGAGAGAGACAGGAAGGCTCGTATTATTAAAGCTGAGGGAGAGAAAGAGGCATCAGCAAAGCTATCTGAGGCTGCAGCTATACTATCTAAAAACAAAGGGGCTCTCTCTTTGAGAACACTTCAGACTCTTAAAGAGATATCTGCAGATCCTGCACAAAAGATTGTAATTACCATACCTAATGATTTTTTTGAGTTAGGAGATATTGTTAAGTCTGTGAAGAAGTAGATTAGGTAGTCAACGATTACCTTTTCTTACGACTCTTTCTTCCTTCATATCTATATATAAATATGGACCAGATGCTACCTAGCATAATGATTACTCCAGCAACAGACATAACTGTATCGAAATAGATCTCTCCTAAATTAGCAATATATCCTCCTAACAGTGCAATAAAGGAAGCAGACATACTCATGATAGTCTCATATATTGCATACTGTTTACCTTCTCTACCTTCATCGATATTAAGTGCAAAGAGTTTTCTCCAATTTACTACATTCATAGATGCTCCTAGGCCGAAAATAAATTGGAGAAAGTAGTATTGATATTGGTTTGTAATTGAGGGATAAAGAAGAAAAGGTACTCCCATTAGAAGTACTCCTACAAAAAGAATAAGTATTTCATCTTTATCATGCTTATACTTATCTGTTAATATCCCTATCGGTATCTGTAGTGAGGCTCTAGTAAAAAGATATATGAAAGTCCCTATACCTACAAATCTAACAACATCTTCTCCAAACTTAGTTGCTAAATAGAGACCAGTAAGCATAGAAATTATCATATGGGGTCCCCAAGTAAACACATCGGAGAGGCTTAGGCATATTACCACTTTGTTAATCTTTGGCAGTTTCATTACTTCTCTAGTCTATCTTCTTTCTTTCTTGGTGTAAATGAGAACTATCTATTCCACCACTCTTTAATATCTGCTTCTGGTTGTAAGACTGTAGTTCTCATAACTAGACCGTCCATATTTGTAAGTTCTTCTGTAACCATTGAGTACAACTCAGTGTCAATCTCATCTCTACTTCTAGGTATGCCGTTTTCTGCTTCTTCTTTCGTAAAATAGTCAAAGAGTATATGAGTATCTAATCCTGATGTTCCCATAGATCTTACTCCAGGCTCTACAGTAGCAGCAAAAAGAATGATCATACTTGGTAGATAGCTATTTGATATCTTCTCATCTCTGTTATACAAAACTGTTCCTCCTTCAAAGATAACTTCGAATTCAAATTCTTCAGGTCTTAATTTAATACCAGTTACTTCACCTAAGCTTTTGATAGGCAGACCCTGAGGAAATTCTTTTGGTAGTAAAGAGTTGCCTCCTATAAAGCGGGTATTTTCTAAATGATCAGCAGATAGTTCCTCTCTTATAACATCAATATATGCTTCTGAGGAAATCATTTCTTCTGTAGGATTTAGGTTTGAGTCATTTAAGAGGTTCTCTTGCTTCATTCTAAGTTTAAAGTATAAAAATTTAATCAAGACTTGTAGTACTTTTATATATGTAAACAATATGAGATGTCAAATGGTCGTTATTATTCCCCCTCCAACAACATAATCTCTGTTGTAAAAGACAACAGATTGTCCAGAAGTTGCAGCTCTCTGTTTTTTATTAAATACTACTTTTACCTTACCGTTACCTATATTTTCTACTGTTGCACTTGCTTCTTTTGCCTTATACCTAATCTTTGCTTTAACTTTAAGAGGGGTTGTTAATTCTTTAATACTGATCCAGTTTAACTTTTCAGCATATATCTCTTTTGTAAAAAGATTATCATTATCTCCTAGTATTACTCTATTGTTCTCTATATCTATATCCAAAACAAAAAGAGGCTTACCTGTAGATATGCCTAAACCTCTTCTTTGCCCTATCGTATATTTTGTAATACCTTCGTGATACCCTAAGACATTACCCTGAGTATCTACAAATTCTCCTCTACTTGGCTCTCTGTTAGTATAATCTCTGATAAATCTGTAGTGGTCATTGTCATCTATAAAGCATATCTCTTGGCTATCTGGCTTAGAGGCAATATCTAGTTCTACCTTTTTTGCAATCTCTCTTACCTCTTCCTTACGACACATTCCTAGTGGAAAAAGAGTCTTAGAGAGTTGTTCTTGTGTTAAATTGTAAAGTACATAGCTTTGGTCTTTACTCTCATCTTTTGCCTTTCTAAGAAGATATCTTCCATCTTTTTGCTCTACTCTTGCATAATGTCCAGTAGCAATATATTCAATACCCATCTCTTTAGCTTTTTTAAGAAGAGATGCAAATTTAACATACCTGTTACATGCTACACATGGATTAGGTGTTCTTCCAGACTCATACTCTTTTACAAAGTACTCTATAACATACTTTTGGAAATCTCTCTCCATATTAAAGACAATGAGAGGGATATTTAATATGTCTGCTGTAGCTTGAGCATCTTTTATCGCTTGTGAAAAATCTTTTCTTGTATGAGGGTTGTTTTTCCATACCTGAATATGTACACCGATAACGTCATATCCTTGTTCTTTAAGAAGGTATGATGCAGTACAGCTATCTACACCTCCACTCATTCCTAATATTACTTTTTTCTTACTTCTTTTTTCCATCTTTTCTCTTTTCATAATTCTCTAGTGCACTCTTAACAGCTTCTTCAGCTAGGTTTGAGCAGTGCATCTTTATAGGGGGTAGTCCATCTAGAGCTTTTGCTACTTCCTTGTTTGTGATCTCTTTTGCTTCTTTAATGGTTTTACCTTTTATTAACTCTGTAACCATACTACTTGTAGCAATAGCTGCTCCACATCCAAATGTTTGGAATTTTACATCTACGATTACATCATCTTTAATCTTTAAATACATTTTCATAATATCTCCACATTTAGGATTTCCTACTTCACCTACTGCATCTGCATCTTTAATAACTCCTACATTTCTAGGATTAAAGAAGTGATCCATAACTTTTTTACTGTAATCTTCCATACATTTAATCTTTAGATATTAATGGTGACATATCTCTTAGCTTTTGTACAATTGGAGGTAGAACTTCTAAAAGATACTCTACATCCTGCTTAGTATTCTCTTCTGAGAAAGTTAGTCTTAATGAGCCGTGTGCAATCTCGTGAGGTATACCTATTGCTAAAAGTACATGAGAAGGTTCTAGAGAGCCTGAAGTACATGCTGATCCACTTGAAGCGGATATTCCTTTCATATCTAGCATAAGGAGGATAGATTCTCCTTCGATATATTTAAAACAAACATTAACATTGTTAGGAAGTCTTTTCTCTAAATCCCCATTTACTTGCATATCTGGTATTCTTTTAAGTAGTCCATCTATTGTCATATCTCTTAGTTTAATCAGCTTTTTGTTTCTTTTAGAAATATCCTTTGTAGCGATCTCGATAGCTTTGCCTAATCCTACAATACCTGCAACATTTTCAGTCCCAGCTCTTCTGTTTCTCTCTTGTGCTCCTCCATGTAGAAGTGAAGATATATTAACTCCATTATTAATGAAAAGAGCTCCTACTCCTTTAGGTCCACCGAATTTATGTGCAGAGAGTGAAAGCATATCTATATTTAATCTTTTTACATCTATCGGTATCTGTCCAATTGCTTGTACTGCATCTGTATGAAAGTATATATTTTTCTCTTTTGCAATCTTTCCAATCTCCTCAATTGGTTGAATGGTTCCTATCTCATTATTAGCAAACATAATGGATATTAATATGGTTGTACTTTTTATAGCCTTCTTTAAATCTTTAATATTTATAATTCCATTTCTATTTACAGGCAGATATGTGATTTCAAAACCTTCTTTCTCTAGATATTTGCATGTGTGAAGTAGTGCATGATGTTCTATACTTGTTGTAATTATATGATTTCCTCTACTTCTGTTTGCAAAAGCAGTTCCTTTTATAGCCCAGTTATCTGATTCTGTTCCTCCTGATGTAAAAAATATCTCCGAAGGTTGTACCCCTATTGCTTTAGCTACTCTCTCTCTGGCTTTCTCTATGGCAGCTCTACTCTGTTTACCTATGCTGTATATACTGGATGCGTTTCCATACATATCTTTAAGGTATGGAATCATCTCGTCTAGGACTAAGGGATTTAGTCTTGTAGTTGCAGCATTGTCTAAATAAATATTCTGTTTCATATTCAGAATTCTATCATGTCAAGATATCAATTATCCACATATTTAAGTTGGGAGGATTGTAAAAAAAAAGAACAGTACACCAAACTGCACTGCTCAAACCAGGAACCTGTACATCTCAATACAGGAATTGACTTAAACAGATAAGAGATCAGTTTTATACTAATCAACTATTTAAGCGTAAGTAGCCGAAGCCACAATACAGTACAATTCTCGTCCATGGTAGTGAAGATAAAGGCGATTGGACCAATATCAACACAGTTGTCTCGAAGACCAACCATGAGGACTCGAACCTCCTAGTAGGATAAATTTATAGAATTTTAGGGAAGATGTCAACACTTTAATGAAATTATGGACTATAAGTTAGCGGGATGGGTATAATGGGATATATAAATTATTTTTATCATCTATGAATAGACAGAAAAGGTATATGAATAAAGCACTAATATTAGTAGCTTTCTTTATCGTTCTTACAGTAGTTACTAACGGTGTCATTAAATATATCAACTCAAAAAGTATTACTCCCAGATCTATACTTAATGAAATGACTGTAGAACAGAAAGTAGGTCAGCTTTTTATGCTTGGATTCTGGGGACAAGAACCAGACTACTACATTACGAAAATGATATCTGAAAGAGAAATAGGTGGTGTTATTCTTTTTAAATACAATATTGATAACAAGGATCAGGTAATTAAACTAACAACAAAGTTACAGAAAATGTCTGCAGTCCCTCTCTTTATCTCTGTTGATCAGGAGGGAGGTGTAGTATCAAGAGTTGAGTTTGAAGGAACTAGTAGTATTTCACAGGCAGATATTAAAGATGAAACAGAAGCATTTACTGTTGCAAAACGAAGAGCAGAAGAGTTAAAAGAATTAGGTATTAATATGAATCTCTCTCCTGTGGTAGATAGTATATCTGATGAAAATGCATATCTTTTTAATAGGGCATTTAGAGGTGAAAGAGATGAAATTGTATCTCTTTCTAAAGGGATGATTAAAGGTTACAAAGAGGGAGGAGTACTCTCCACGATTAAACATTTTCCAGGGCATAGTAATGCAAGTGTAGATTTTCATAGTGCATTGGATAGTGTAGATATACCTGGAGAGGAGTTAGATCTGTATATATATCCATTTAAAGAAGCACTAGGTGTATCAGATGCAGTGATAGTTGGTCATATTCTTTTCCCACAGATAGATGCACAGTATCCTGCTTCTCTATCTCCATACTTTATAAATGACTTACTTAGAAAAAAGTTAGGGTTTAATGGTTTAGTAATTACAGATGATATGCAGATGAAATCAGTGTATGATAGGTATAGTATTGCTCAAGCTGCTGTTCAAGCAATTCTTGCAGGAAATGATATACTAATATATTCAGGTAGTCCTCAAGAGCAAGCAGATGCATACAATGCAGTAGTAAAGGCAGTAAATGATGGAGTAATATCTGAAAAAGATTTAGATAGTAAAGTATTAAGAATACTTACTGTAAAGAATTCTCTTTAGTATATTTAAATTTTTATTCCAAAAATATATGTCATTTTATATAGATAATATCGAGGAGCAAACAAAGAACAATACTAGTTTTAGAAAGGTTCTTTTTACTGGTTCTCATATGCAATTAGTGGTAATGTCTCTTAAGCCAAGAGAAGAGATTGGGCAAGAGGTTCATGATACAGTAGATCAGTTCTTCAGAATTGAAGAGGGTGAGGCTAAGGTAATAGTTGATGGAGTTGAGCATACAGCAGGTGAGGATATGGTCTTTATTGTTCCTGCAGGTGCTGATCATAATGTAATAAATACATCTGATACAGAAGATCTTAAGCTTTATACAATATATGCTCCAGCTAATCATCCAGCAAATACAGAGCATGTGACAAAAGAGGAAGCTATGGAAGCAGAAGAGCATCATTAGTTGTAAGTAAGATAGTGAAAGTTAAAGACCTCGTATGGGGTCTTTTTCTTTTAGAACTTAGGAGGAGTTGTACTGTCCTGATCTTTGTATTTGCTCTCTTTTTCTCCCTCTATCGGAGTAGATAGTTGGGCAAAAAGATATGTACCAATCTTTTCTCCTTCATGCAAAACAATATCATATGGTCCTAAGTTTTTAATCTCTAATACAGAATTTTCTCTACTAAAAGGTAATCCGTCTAAAACCATAGCAGTAATGTGAATAGCAAGTCCTACTCTTGCATATGTACTTCTTCCATCCAATATCGTCATTATATCCCTCTCTGTTTGAATACTTTGTTTTGTACTACCTAGTACAAAAGAGTTAGGTTTAAGAATATATGATGATTGTGAGAGATCAAAGGTTTCGTATTTTAATTCAGGTATATTTTTACTATCAATAGGTTCTGTAGGTATTGGAAGTAGAAGTTTAGGTCCTAGATGTAGGACTAGTCCGTTACTTTCTATATCAATATCACCTATTACAGTGATTTTACCAGCTTCTATATATTCTCTAATAGTTTTGTTTGAAAGAAACATATTAAAATATACTACTATACTTTAAGAGTTAAAAGGAGCAACTAGATACTATGGGCTGTAAGTGGTATAATTTAAGATATGGAAAATGAGTTGAACTATTTTAAAAATGGCAAAGAACATCTTCTCTCTAGAAGAGAGTTTTTAAGATGTAGCACAGTAGCAATGGGCGTTCTTTTTCTCTCCCCTGATATAGAGAAATCAGGTGTTGAAGATAATACTTTTGCAGAAGTTGCTCAATCATATATTGCAGATACACATAAGGATGCTACCCTCATATCTGAATACATTAGAATGGAGAAAGGATCCTCTCCTTCAAATATATGTGGTCCTCTTGCTACCTCTATACTTCTTGGTTGGAAATTGAAAGGAGATGGTACAATTAGTAGTGCTTTGGGAGAGGAAAGCAGTAAAAGTAGAATGGAAGGAGTAGTACCAAGAGAGATGTGGTTAGGTTCTCCTTCTAATGATTTAAATAGATTTAAACTAGCGTTTCCAGAGAGCGCATACGAAAGCTATCGTATTAAAGAGAATATATATTTTGCTGATTTTAACAATATTCCTGGTGCTAATACACTTAAACCGGGAGATTTTCTTTACTTAGACGGAGGTTCTTTTACTCACTACATTGCTATATCCAGACGAGATAGCAGTGGAAGGTTGTACTCTGTATCAAATGTACATGGAGAGAAGATTGATGAATTTAAAATTCAAGAGTTAATGGTTTGGGATCCTAATATTAAAGATGGATTCTTGAGGGAATGGGCAAAAGGTGTAGGCCCACAGAGAGCAAGAACGGGACTGAAAGGTTTCTACCTATGGAGAAGAAAAGAAGATGCAGAACCTCTCGTTGAAGATAAAGCAGCAAAGGAGTTGCGAGATACTCTCATTAACAAAATGCGCAACCAGAAACAAGGAGATTGGAACATATATATCAATGAGATAGGAAAGGGAGAGATTTTTGAGTGGAGAGATGGAATACCTTATCATAGTGCTTCAACAATTAAGGTTCCACTAGCAGTGTTAGCTCTTAGGATAATAAATGTTGGGTATAAAGATGAGATTGCTAAAGATGGGTTAGAGGCTACACTTAAAAAGAGAGGTTTTGAAGGTAGAACTTTTAATCAACTCCTTTCTGCGATGTTAGTTAATTCAGAGGAGGTTGCTACTGATAATATTGTAAAATTCATAAGAAGATTTGTAGCCCTAGAAGATGGTATTAAAGGTTTAGGAATGGATAATACTTCATACAAGCCTAGAAGAACTACACAGAGAGATCTTTTTAGATGTTGGAAATCTCTCTTTACTGGTAAGTATTTGGATAAAGAAAATACGTCTTACCTTCTTAAGAAGATGGCAGAGTATACAGAAAATGATGACATGATGATTGGTGAGCTTAAAAAGCAGTTTCCTAATGCTAAGCAGTGGAATAAGAGAGGAATAATTGCAGATGATATTCTCACAGTGCAGGATAGCGGTATTACTTTAATCCCTACAGCAGATGGTAATAGATATCTGTACATAGGTATTGCAGGCTCAGGGAATAATAACAGACCTATTAAATATGAAGAGGTAAGAGAGTTTATCTCTTCAATAATGGATGATATATCTAAATATATTAAGGATAGTAAACAAAACAGGAGTAATCTAAAATGTATTAACTCATTCTCCCCATCTCCCTCCTGTTCCTTCTATATAAAGTAAGAAAGTTGTCTAGTAGAACAAACGGCTGGTATCCCTACTCAATCTTTTATATAAATACATAATAGACAGAAAGGAGTATGGTTATAGCTTTTATTTAGTTATCCGTATGTGATTTGTACAGAGTATTGAAATGTTATGGGATTAGTTGTATAATCCGACAGTTGTAGATAGAGTGCTATCAGAGTCTCTCTACATGTTTTGTAATTTATATTTTTATTAAAATTATTATTTACAAATAATGAAGCTAAACAAAAAGCTCCTAAAGAAGTCTTTGTATAAGATTTCTACAGTCCTATTTTTAATAGGATATACTTTTACCCCACCATTTTTGGCATTTGATCAATTAAGAGATATAGGAGGAGAGATTACTCCTGTAGCTGCTGCTGATGGGCCGTATACTATTTCTTCTACTAGTGGTATTTGGACTAAGGTTGAAGGAACAACTAACTATTCTGGTGTGAATACCAGTGAGATAAGATGGGGAACTGGAAATCCAAGAAGTGGACTAAAATTCACTTCTGCTGGTGCTCAAACTTTTGATGCAAATCAGAAATTTCTCATAGGAGATTTAACACATATGAACTGGCCAGTTTCTGGTGGTACTGCAGATTCTGCAACTCTAAAAGTTACTTTGAATTTTTCTCAACCTCCTCTTTCTCCAAATCCAACATTTTCATACAAGTTTAATATAAATGAAACGAGTAATGGATATTCTTGGTATAAAAATTGTCCAGGATATCCTGATGAACAGTTAAGCACAACCCCATGTGATGATGTGATTACGTTCCCAAGTGCATATGGACAGGAAGTTTTTACAATTGGGGATATGAAATATACATTAAAGATTGATGGATTCCAAAGTCAATATCCAACAGGAGATCCTGTATCTAAATTCATAACAGAAGAAAAGAAAGATAATGTAGCATATTTGGTTGGTCATCTAAGTTCTATTTTAGTTGAAAAACCAGCTATCTCCATTGTTAAGAAAGTAAATGGACAGGATGCTAATACTCCTGCAGAAGCAGTAGAGGTAACAGCAGGAGAAACTGTAAATTTTGAATATATTGTACAGAATACAGGTAATGTAAAGTTAACAAACATTGCAGTAACAGATGACAAAGGAGTACAAGTAACATGTCCAGGAACAGAATTAGAACCAGGTACAAATATGACTTGTACAGGAAGTGCTACAGCTATTGCAGGTGACTATACTAATATTGGTACAGTTACATCATCTCATGATTTATCAGCAAGTGATCCTGCAAACTATAAAGGTATTATTCCTACAATTAGAATTTGTCATGCATCTGGTTCACATACAAACCCATATATTGTAAATAATCCAAGTGCATCTGGAGATTTGAATGGGCATGCAGGACATACTGGTCCTATTTGGTTCCCAGGTATAACAGTAGATTGGGGAGATATCATTCCTTCATTTACATCATATGATGGAGTTTACTTCCCTGGTCTTAACTGGAGTGAGTATGGACAAGCAGTGTATAACAATAACTGTGTAATTCCACAAGGTAAAATAATTGTAAAGAAAGTTTTAAGTCCAGCTTCTACTAGTAATCAAGCATTTGAAATAGTTGGTAGTGGTACTCCTGCAATAGAGGGTTCCCCTACTTTCTTGTATTACAGTAATAGCAATATTGGAAGTATTAGTAGGAATCAGTCTCATACATACAATGTAATGCCTGGTACATATAATATTGCAGAAACAGTACCAGCAGGTTGGAGTTTAGTAAGTAATACATGTTCAAATATTGAAATTACAAATAATGAGACTAAGGAGTGTACTATTACTAATACACAACATGGTTCATTAACTATTGTTAAAAGAGCTCTACCATATGGTAATACTTCATTTGGATTTAAACTTTCAGGTAATGGAGTTAGTGAACAGTTTAATTTAGTAGATAACTCTGAAACAGAAGATGCAAGTAAAACATTTAGTTTAACAACAGGTACATATGCAGTTGCAGAAGATGACTATAGTGCAGATTGGAAAACAACACACTCTTGTACAAAAGGTAGTATAGATAATATTGCATTGGGTGCAGGTGAATCAGTAACTTGTACATTTACAAATACAAAATATGGATCTATCTCAGGATACAAATTACAAGATGCTGACAACGATGATTCTACTACTACAGATAGAACTCCAGTTTCTGGATGGACAATAATTCTAAAAGATAAGAATGGGACTGAAATAGCTAGAACAACAACTAATGTAAATGGATATTATGAATTTACAGGATTACTTCCTGCAGATTACATAGTAACAGAAGGTCTTGAAGTTGGTTGGATAGTTTTAGTTGGTGATAGCAAGAATGTAACATTAGATGCAGGTGAGAATGAAGAGAATGTGAATTTTGTAAATGTTAAGTTAGGTAGTATTAAAGTTCTAAAGAATGTTGATACAGATGGAGATGGAGATGTAGATCAGGAGGGTTCAACAGAGTGGTCTTGGACACTTAACGGAGCAAATGCGGGTGCAACAGGTACAACTAAATCTGATTTGGAACCAGGTTCATATACAATTAAAGAGACAGGTGGCTTAGATAACTTCCACTTTGTTTCATTAAGTTGTACAGGTGCAGCAGATGAAAGAATCACTATCACAGATGATACTGCTACAATAGATTTAAGATCTGGTGAAGATGTAGTCTGTACATATACAAATGCAAGAAACTTAGGAAAGTTAATAATTGAGAAGGAAGTTATTAATGATAATGGTGGTAGTAAGAAGGCTACAGATTTCTCATTCCAGATAGATAGTGAAGATGCAATTCAATTCACTAAGAATGGAGAGAATGAATTACTAGGAAGAAATGAGTATGTAAGATATGCAGGTCTCTCCTACACTATTACAGAACCTGAAGCAAATCAGGATGGATATACAACTACATACAGAAATTGTGAAGATATTGTAGTTCCTCATGATGGTGAAGTTGTATGTAAGATTACGAATAATGATAGTAAGCCTTCACTAACTCTTGTTAAGGAAGTTAAGAATGATAACGGTGGTACAGCAGTTAAAACCGATTGGAACTTGAAAGCAGATGGACCTACTCCAATCAGTGGAGATGGTGGTGCAACAAGTGGTGATGATTTCCAAGCAGGTACATATATATTAAGTGAGAGTGGAGATGTAGCTGGGTATAATGCAAGTGATTGGAGTTGTACAAATGGTGTTGTAGTTGATGATAACAATGGAATAACCATTGGAATAGGTCAATCTACTGTATGTACAATAGTAAATGATGATATTGCACCTTCATTACAATTAGTTAAAGTTGTTAATAATAACTTTGGTGGTAATGCAAAAATTACTGATTGGGCACTAACAGCAACTGGTCCTACAACAATCACAGGAAATGGTGGTGTTACAAGTGGAGATACCTTTAAGGCAGGTACATATACATTAAGTGAGAGTGGAGATGTAACAGGATATGATGCAAGTAGTTGGAGTTGTACCAATGGTATTACAGTTGATGCAAACAATGGAATTACTTTAGGAGTTGGTGAGTCTACAGTATGTACCATTACTAATAGTGATATTCAGCCAACATTGACTTTAGTTAAGACTGTTGTAAATAAGTATGGTGGTAATAAAGAAGTATCAGACTTTAATCTCTACATAGGAGATACCAAAGTAACAAGTGGTGTTGCTACAGGTGTAAATGCAAATACACAATATACAGTAAGAGAAGATCAATTAGATGGATATACAGCATCTGATTGGAGTGGAGATTGTAGTGCAGATGGAAAGATTACATTACTTCCAGGTGAGAACAAGACCTGTACTATTACAAATAGTGATTCTCAGTCTAAGATTACCGTTATTAAGAAAGTAGTTAATGATAATGGTGGTACAGCAACAGCTAATGATTTTAATATTACCTTAACAGACTCCACATTAACGTTTGATGCAGGTGTAAAAGATGGTGATACAACAACTTACACAGCTTCAGTATTTGGAGATGTAAATAAGGAATACACACTATCTGAAACAGTTGCAAATACAGGATATACAATGGATAGTTTAGAATGTTCTCTCGGTTCTGATGGAGTCTTTACTCTTCCAGAAGGACAAGATGTAACTTGTACAATTGTTAACAATGATATCCAACCAAAGCTTACTGTAGTTAAAGTTGTTGATAATGAAACATATGGTAACAAGGAGGTTTCTGATTTCACACTCTATGTATCAGGAAATAAGGTAACCAGTGGAGATGTTAATAACTTAGATGCAGGAGAGTATACAGTAAGTGAAGATAACATTGATGGATATGAGGCTACAATAACTGGTGATTGTGATGTTCAAGGTAAAGTTACATTAAATCCTGGTGATGATAAGACCTGTACTATTACAAATAGAAGTACACACGGTAAGATAGTTATTAAGAAACTAGTTGAACCTGATACAGATTCTACAGAATTTACATTTACAGGTGATGTAGCTGGAACAATTGGTCATAATGGAACTATTGAAAAGATAGTAGTTCCAGGAGAGTACTCTGTAGCAGAAACATCTTTAACAGGATGGAATCTGAAATCTCTAGTATGTGATGATACAGATAGTAGTGCAAGTGGATATACAGCAAGAATTAAGGTTGGAGATAATGAAACAGTAACATGTACATTTACTAATGAGAAATTAGGAAAGATCTCAGGTTACAAGTACGAGGATAAGAATGGAAATGGTATATGGGATGCAGAAGAGCCTGCATTAGATGGTTGGACTATCAACAATGGACTTGGTGATAGTACAACAACAAATGCTAGTGGATACTACGAGTTTACTAGCTTACCAGTAGGTAATACATATACAATTACTGAAACTCAAAAAGATGGTTGGACTCAAACATCCACTAACCCATCAGCAATTACAATTGTTGCAGGAGATGATGTTAAGGATATAAACTTTGGTAACTTCAAACATGTAACAATCAATGTAACTAAAGATGTTGTTGGTATAGATGGAGTAACTGATGTTGAAGACGACAGAACATTTACTGCACAACTTAATGGTGGAAATGAAAAATTAATATCTGAGACAACAACAGCTACATATACAATTGAACAGCCTGGTACATATACAGTATCAGAGTTTGATGTGGTGGACTACACATATCTAGGATGCTTCTTAGGAGATGTTGCATTTACTGACTATGCAGTAGAGAGTGGTAAAATATACAATGTAGTATGTAAGAATGCACAACTACCAGCAACAGTAATAGTTACAAAGAATGTAGTAAATAGTGATGGGGTTGATGAGGATGTATTCTCAGATGATCAGTTTGATGTTGTACTTGGTGAAGAAACTAAACAGATTGCAGACACAGCAAATGGTAAGGTACTTGCTACATTTGAAGGATTACAACCAGGAGAGTACACATTAACAGAAACTGAAAAGGATGGATATATCTTTGAAGGATGTACAAACTCTGAGGGTACTCTTGGAAGTAATGAGACTGTAGAAGTTGTATGTACAAACAGAGTAATTGATCCTCTTCTTGAGATTGAAAAGAGTAATGATAAAGAAGGTATAGATCAATATGCAGGAGATGAAGTTACATACACAATTAAAGTAACAGCACCTAGCGATGAACTAGATGGAACATATGTTCTAAATAATGTAGTTATTTCTGACATTGCTCCAGCAGGATTTGAATATATCTCTGATACATGGACAGCACAGAAGAATGGTGTTGATATCATAGTTCCTGAACCTACATATGATGGAGAAAATGCAGCACAGTGGATAATTGGAGATATGAAAGAAGGAGATGAAGTAGTATTAACATACAAAACTAAGATCTCTCTTCTTACAGATCCAGGAGTATATCCAGATATCGCATGGGTAAAAGGTGCCTCTATAAGTAATCTTCCTGTTTTGGGTAATGTATCTACAGATGCTTCTACTCCATTTGTAGGAACAGAAGTTAAAGTAATAGAGCCAATTGAAACAGAAGATGGAGAGGTATTAGGAGCTATATCATATCTACCAAAAACAGGTGCAGATACATATCTAACATTAGGAGCATTAGCTATGGTGTTACTAGGCTTGTTTGCCCTACTCTCTAGACCATTTAAGAAATTAAAGTATGCTTTACTTACAACAGTAATGGCTTTTTCAATACTCTCAGTTGCTTTAGCAACAGAGGTGTTAGCTGAGCCTTACTTAGATGTTAAAATCGAAAAACCAGTAACTCCTACTGCTAAAAAGTCATTTAATATTGATTTCACAGCACAGAGTACATCTGGAGAGACACCAGAAGTGGATTGTTACAAAGATGCAGTTAAATTTGCATCCTTTACTGCTAACTCTGGAGCATGTCCAGTAACAGTAACAGAGTCAGGTACATACTCATTCTATGTAGTTGCAACTGCAGGAGGTCAAACAGAACAATCTGAAACAGTAACAGTCGTAGTAGATTTAACTTCACCATCTCCTGTTACGGGATACAGCAAGAGTGGTAATGTATTAACATTTACAACTGCAAATGATGGTAGAACATCTAAGGTTGAGATATTTAGATCAGACAAGTCATCATTTACAGCAAATGCATCAACCCGTCTTGATACAATGAATGTATCACCTAATACAACATATACATATACAGATGGAACAGCAGTAGCAGGAAACACATATTACTATGCATTAAGAGCTGTAGATGCATATGGTAATGTCTCAACACTTGTTTCAGACAATGTAGTGATTGTTGTAAAAGAACCAGCTACTACTACAACTACTAATGTAGCTAAAACAGAAACAAGTGAAGTAGAAGGAGCAACAGATGAAGATAAAGATAGTGCATCTAAGGAAGTAAAGGGAGAAACAGATGATAGTACAACTCAAAAAGCAGACGAGGGTAAAGAGAGTAATGAAACTAATGATTCTGATTCAGATGAAAAGAAATCATTCCTTAGTTATTGGTATATCTGGGTTCCAGTATTAATTGTATCTGTAGGATTAGTCTATCTTTATGTCAGAAGAGAGAAAAAGAGTTACTAATTGGAAGATCATTGCAGGAGTAGTCTTACTCCTGCTAGGTCTAACTGCCCTCCTTTTGACCTTCTGGTCTGTAATCTCTGTATATATTTCTCACGTGCTCTCTCCTACTCCATCAACAAGTGTAGTTGAAATTGCAAAAAACAGTTCGGAGATTACTAAAGAGGTAGATAGTCAAACAGAGAAGGTATTCGTAGATCCTGAATTTGGATTGTATATTCCTAAACTTAAAACAAATTGCTCCATTGCAGAAAATGTAGACCCCTTTGATAAAGATAGGTATACATCAGCATTAAGAAGTAAGATAGCTCATGCTAAAGGAACATCTGTTCCTAACAAAAGTGGTAATGTATTTCTCTTTGGTCACTCTGCAGCAAATTTTTATGAAAGACATGATCGTCTAGTCTATTTCTATCTTCTAAGAGAGCTATCTAAAGGTGATGAGATATTTCTAAGTTACAAAGGTGTAATCTACAAGTATGTTGTAGATGAACTTAAAACAGTATCTCCTGAAGATACAAAATATCTTAAAAATTACTCTGAGAAAGATACTCTTACACTTATGACATGTTATCCACCAGGTGCAGATTGGAAGAGAACAGTAGTTATCGCTTACAGAGATGAAGTAGAACCAATTGTAAAGGGTCTTTAACCTACCTCTTTATCTATCCACTTACTTACTGCTTTTCTTAAGTCTTCTTTACAGGTTTTTTGTATCTCATCAAATGTATGTGTAGGAGAAGCTATCTCATATATGCTCTCTATTAAATACTTCCTTTTTAGATTTACATCATTGATTTCGTTTCTTCCTGTAAAGATAACGAGAGGGATTTCTCTTTTGGTAGTAAACTTAGCAATACCACTTATTGTTTTACCTTCTAAGGATTGACTATCAAACTTTCCTTCTCCTGTGATAACGAGGTTTGTGTTATGTAAGATTTTATCAAAATTACACATCTCTAGTATTAAATCTATTCCATTAACAATATCTGCATTAAGAAAGAATGAGCATGATGCAGCTATTCCTCCAGCTGCACCACCCCCTACTATACTTGAGATATCTACCTTAAATTGTTTTTTAAGAATATTTGAGTAATGTCTTAAACCGTTGTCTAATAAAATGATTTCTTCTTTACTTGCTCCTTTCTGCTTAGCATATATATACGCTGCTCCATTTTTACCGTAGAGAGGATTAGAAATATCTACCATGAGTGTAAATTTAAGATCTTTAATGTTATTTTTTAAACCTGAGTCATCGATACTAATGATTTTGTTTAGGGTAGAGCCTACTGGTACAAAAGAGTTTCCATCTTTATCTAAGAATTTAACTCCTAATGCAGAGAGTAGACCTGTACCTGCATCGTTTGTAGCACTACCACCTAGAGCAAGAATAATGTTTTTTGTACCTTTAGATATGGCGTGCAGGATCTGTTCTCCCATTCCTAAACTAGTTGTAAACATGGGGTTTTTAGGGTTAGCAAATGTAAGTCCTGCACATTGTCCTGCCTCTATTACTACACTCTTGTCATATTTAACATACTTAAAATTTCTTTTAGTAAAGTTGGGGGAGGTAAAAAGATCTGTTACATACTCACCTGAGAAATTTTCAAAGAAGACATCTATGGTATTCTCTCCTCCATCTGCTACTGAGAGTCTAATGACTTCTGCATTTGGTATTTTCCTTAAGATTTCTTCTTGGATAATGGTGCCTGCTGTAAGGGAGGACATTGTTCCTTTGAAGGAGTCTGGTGCTACCACTATTTTCGTTTTATCCTTCTGCATAGTTGTCTTTCAAATACATTTTTACCTAACTGTTTAGATTTTTTAGACCAGTATCTAGTAAGTTTACTACTCTCAAAGGTATCAATTAACTCTTTATATTGGTTTACAAGCTCTTCTTCTTTTTTACTACACTCTAAAGAGAATTGTACTAATTTAGAGTGAGTAGCGTTTTCTTCTTTTAATTGATTGTCTTTCTCTATGAATTCTTTCTCTAATTTTCTTGCTTTCTCTTTCCATTCGTTTAGGTTAATGATGTTGGAATATATTAGTCTATTTAGTTTTTCTCTTTTTAGCCAGTATTGAAGACTATCTTTTTCATTTTTGAAACATGGTGGTACTACAAACTCTTTAGACGGATGGAAGTAGAGAGGTTTAAAGATGGATATACAGGGTGTAGAGGATCCTGTTATCCATATCGTTATATCATCATCAACAACAGTTATCATACTGCCAGTTGTATGTTCTCCTAGTATTCCTGCGTGCATACATACGCTTCTTGCAGATCCTTTTTTAATTATTTTTTCTTGGGTTGTTGTGTGTAGTCTTAGGGTATTGAAATATTGTTCTAGGTCGTACTGTTTAATATTTTTGAGGTGTTGGCTACCTAGTTCCATTCTACTTTTTGATCCAGAAAAGTATGTGAATATTGGTTCTGTATGCTTTTTAGCAAAGTTTTTATCAGAGAGTCTGTTAGATATGTTAGCACAGTCTTTTACTTGGTTTAGGGAATATTCTTTTCCTGCTGTTTCTAGTATGTATGCTTCATTTCTGTCTGTGATTAGGTATGAATTATCATAGTAGATTGTATTGTCAAAGCCACAGTTTCCTCCTTGTCCATATTGTTGTAGTAGCCCTATTATTTCCTCTGTTGCTTGTTTAGCTGTTTTACTTCTTTCAAGTGCAAGTCTTAAGAAGTCCATCCCTATTAGGGTTGGTGTTTTTTTAGTTTTAGATTTTGTAAATACTGCTTCATTCCCTATACTTACTCCATATTCATTTATTCCCATTTCTGCTCCCCATATCCATGATGGTTTTACTAGGAGTACAGCATAGTGTTCTTTAGGGTCTGGTATGGATATGTATGTACATTCTACTTGGTTTCTTGAGGGTCCTGCAGGGTAGAAGATAGTTAGGTTGGGTTCGTTAACGGCTCTGTCACTGTTTTTAAGGAATATGGAGTATTGGTTTTGTTTTTTCCATAGTGTATCACACATATATTATTTAAAGATATCATATGGGGGAAGGGGTGTAAATATGGGGTATGAATGGTGATATGTTGTTTGAGAAAGTAGTATCTTTTTGTTAATATATAAAGGATAAATTGGTATATCCTACATAATGTTAAATAGCAATAATACTAAGGAACATGAGAGAGCAGAATTACATAAAACAATATGGCGAATAGCAAATGATTTAAGAGGTAGTGTAGATGGTTGGGATTTTAAACAGTATGTACTTGGTATGTTGTTTTATCGTTTCATTAGTGAAAATCTCACTAGTTATCTTAATGCAGGAGAGAGAAGAGCAGGAGACAAGGACTTTAACTATGCAGATATTTCAGATAAAAAAGCTGAGAATGGTAGAAAGGATACTGTTGAAGAAAAAGGTTTCTACATTCTTCCTAGTGAACTTTTTGAGAATGTAAGAAAGAATGCAAAGAATGACCCGAATCTTAATGAAACTTTAGCTAAGGTGTTTGATAATATTGAGAACTCTGCAAGAGGGTTTGAAAGTGAAGATGATCTAAAAGGTCTGTTTGATGACTTAGATGTGAACTCTAAGAAATTAGGAAATACTGTAGAACAAAGGAATGAAAAGCTTGTTAAGTTGTTAAATGCAATTGGAGATTTAAATCTAGGAGAGTATTCAGATAATACAATTGATGCTTTTGGAGATGCCTATGAATTCCTTATGACCATGTATGCTTCTAATGCAGGTAAGTCAGGAGGTGAATTCTATACTCCTCAAGAGGTTAGTGAATTACTTGCAGAGATAACTACGGTAGGCAAAACAGAAGTAAACAAGGTGTATGATCCAGCTTGTGGTTCAGGTTCATTACTTTTGAAGTTTTCAAAGGTTTTAGGAAAGGAGAATGTAAGACAGGGTTTCTTTGGACAGGAGATTAATCTTACAACATACAACCTTTGTCGTATAAATATGTTTCTTCATGATATTAACTACAATAATTTTGATATAGCTTTAGGTGATACATTAACAGACCCTAAGCATTGGGATGATGAGCCTTTTGATGCAATAGTATCTAATCCTCCATACTCAATTAAGTGGGAGGGAGATAGTAATCCTCTCCTTATAAATGATCCTCGTTTCTCACCTGCTGGTGTTCTAGCACCTAAGAGTAAAGCAGACTTAGCTTTTACAATGCACATACTTTCTTGGCTTTCTACTAGTGGTACTGCTGGTATTGTTGAATTCCCTGGTGTGCTTTACAGAGGTGGTGCAGAGCAGAAGATTAGGAAGTATTTGGTAGATAATAACTATATTGATACTGTAATACAGCTTCCTCCTGATTTGTTCTTTGGTACAAGTATTGCAACTTGTATTATTGTTCTAAAGAAGAGTAAGAAAGAAAATAGTATTCTTTTCATAGATGCATCAGAGGAGTTTGTAAGAGAGGGTAACAAGAACAAACTTAGTGAGGAGAACAGGAAGAAGATATTAGATACATTTAAGCAAAGGAAAGATATACAACATTTTGCTAAGGTAGTAGATAACCAAGATATTGGAGAGAATGATTACAATATATCTGTATCTTCTTATGTAGAACAGAAGGATACTAGAGAGGTTATAGATATTAAAGAACTTAATAAAGAGATAGAGGAGATAGTAAAGAGACAGAATGTATTAAGAGATAGTATAGATAATATTGTTAGGGAGATAGAAGGGGAATGAGTCAAACAACAGATCTAGATGAAATTAGAAAACAAACTAGAGTAGCTTTGCCATCAGATAATGCCTATTTATTTAGGTTAGGAGTTGCTTTGTATGCTTTTAATTCAGTGAATAGTTCCTTGGTGGAAACAATTTGTTGTATAGATAGTAATCAAAAACAAACAGAGTTACTTGATTTAGAATCAGGTAAAATCTTACAGAGATTTTTTGAAATAATAAGGAATGTTAAAAAGAAAAGTCTTTTTTCTTCTGCTCATGGATTGATGGATGAAGTAGCTGAATTATTTGAGAAAGCAAATGCAAATCGTTCAGATTTTGTACATTCATATCCAATTACAAATCAAGAAGAGAAGCAAATTCTGCATCGTAGGAGAGATTCACAAGGTAAATATTTTGAGGTAGATAATTGTTTCTTAGATGCATTTATTGAAAGTCTAAATCATATAGAAGATTTTTTATATAAAATACGAGAGGAGGTAAAAAGTAAAAATGAATAAGAATCTAAGTGTTTTACCAAATAAATTAGAGAAACTGGTACGAAATCTATGTCCAGATGGGGTCGAATATGTAAAGTTAGGAGAGGTTGCTCAATATTGTAGAGGAGTAACTTATAACAAGAGTGATGAAACTGATTCTGAAGAAGGGTTGAAGATTTTAAGGGCAAATAATATTGACTTATCAACAAATAGGTTAAATTTAGAAGATGTGAAAAAAATATCTTCGTCAGTTAAAGTGCGTGGTAATCAGAAGATAAAAGCTAATGATATTCTAATTAGTACTGCAAGTGGTAGTAAAGAACATGTAGGAAAAGTAGCATATGTCTTTAATGATATGGATTATTATTATGGTGGATTTATGGCAGTATTGAGATCTAATGAAAGATTGGATAGCAGATTTCTTTTTCATTTACTAGTTGGTAAGACTTTTAATGATTATCTGCGAAGAACATTGTCAAGTACAACAATAAACAATCTAAGTTCAAGGATTATAAACGAATTTAAAATCCCCCTGCCTCCTCTTGACATACAAAAGGAGATAACTAAAATTCTTAACGAGTTTACAGAGTTGGAGGCAGAGTTGGAGGCAGAGTTGGAGTGTAGAAAGAAACAGTATGAGTATTATAGTAATGAGCTGTTATCATTTAATGAAGATGGAGAATATAAAGAACTAGGAAAATTGTTAGAAAGAACGAAAGGAACAGCTATTACAGCGAAGAGAATGAGTGAGCTTAATAAGGATGGTGCTCCTATTAAAATTTTTGCAGGAGGTAAAACTGTGGCTTATGTAGACTATGGAGATATCCCTAATAAAGATGTTCTTACGGAAGAATCAATTGTTGTGAAGTCTCGCGGTATTATTGGCTTTGAATATATTGATAAGCCTTTTAGTCATAAGAATGAGTTTTGGTCATATCATAGTAATAATCCTAATGTCTCTGTTAAATATGTATATTATTATTTAAGGAGTAAAGAACCATACTTTCAAAGGATTGGTCAGAGAATGTCAAAAATGCCACAACTTTCAATTCCAGATACTGATAAATACAAAATCCCCATCCCCCCTCTCTCCGAACAAAAAAGAATTGTATCCATACTAGACAAATTCGACTCCTTAGTAAATGATATGTCCATAGGATTACCAGCAGAACTAAATGCAAGAAGAAAACAATACGAATACTATCGTAATAAACTATTAACATTCAAAGAATATGGAAAGTAATCATAAATATAACCTCGTTGTTGAAAACCCTCAAAGTACAGTAGTAGGACAATACACACCTAGTAAACTAAGAGACAAATCATATCAAAGTGAAGCACAATTAGAAAAAGAATTCATAAAACAATTACAACAACAAGGATATGAATACCTTCTAATAAACAATGAAGAAGACCTAATAATTAATCTAAGAAAACAATTAGAAAAATTAAATGAAATTACATTCTCTAATGAAGAATGGGAAAGATTCTTTAATAGTGAAATAGCTAATAAAAACCAAGGTATAGAAGAAAAAACAGAGACAATACAAGAAGACTACATCAAAATATTAAAAAGAGATGATGGAACAGAAAAAAACATATACCTAATTAGAAAAGACAACATACATTACAACAGCCTACAAGTAATTAATCAATATATAACAACAGGAGGACAGAGAGATAACAGATACGATGTAACTATCCTTGTAAATGGCCTTCCTCTAGTACATATTGAATTAAAAAGAAGAGGCATAGCACTACAAGAAGCATTCAATCAGATAAACAGATATCAGAGAGAAAGTTTTTGGTCAGACTCTGGACTATTTGAATATGTACAACTCTTTGTAATATCTAATGGTACACATACAAAATATTACAGTAATACAACTAGATTCCAACATATCAAAGAGATGGGTGAGGGGTCTTTGTCAAAAAGAAGAAAAACAAGTAACTCATTTGAATTTACAAGTTGGTGGGCAGATGCAACAAACAAACCAATACCAGAACTAATGGATTTTGCTAAAACCTTCTTTGCTAAACATACAATCCTAAACATTCTTACCAAGTATTGTATCTTTACAACAGAGAAGATGTTACTTGTGATGAGACCGTATCAGATAGTGGCTACAGAGAGGATATTGAACAAGATTGAAATTAGTACAAACTACAAAAAACTAGGAACAATTGAAGCCGGAGGATATATCTGGCATACAACAGGTTCAGGTAAGACTCTAACAAGTTTTAAGGCTGCACAACTAGCAACTCAACTACCATACATTGAGAAAGTTCTTTTTGTTGTTGATCGTAAAGACTTAGACTATCAAACAATGAGAGAATATGACAAGTTTAAGGAAGGAGCTGCAAACAGTAATACAAGTACAAAGATTCTTAAACAACAACTAGAAGATCCTGATGCGAGAATAATTATTACAACCATTCAGAAGTTAGACAACTTTGTTAGAAGAAATACAGGTCATCCTGTCTTCAACAGTCATATTGTTATTATCTTTGATGAATGTCATAGATCACAATTTGGTGATATGCATGCAGCAATAGTTAAAGCATTCAAGAGATATCATCTATTTGGTTTTACAGGAACACCTATCTTTGCTGCTAATGCTTCTTCTAGTGGACGACCAGATATGAAAACAACAGAGCAAGTGTTTGGAGAGAAGCTACATACATATACAATTGTCGATGCTATTTCAGATAAAAATGTATTACCTTTTAAAGTTGACTATGTCTCTACTGTTAAAGAGGCAGAGAATATTGAGGACAAACAGATAAGTGATATTGATAGGGAAGCTGTTTTAGCTGCACCAGAGAGATTAGAAAACATTGTTAGATATATCATTGAACATTTTGATCAAAAAACAAAAAGAAATAGTTTTTACAAACTTAAAGATAGAAGATTAGCAGGTTTTAATTCAATCTTTGCAGTATCTTCAATCGATGTAGCTATGAAGTACTATGCAGAGTTTCAAAGGCAATTGGCTAACTTACCAAGTGACAAAAGGTTGAAGGTAGCAATGATATATAGCTTTGGTGTTAATGATGAAGATGTGGATGGAATGTTAGATGAAGATCCAGAGAATACAGATATGTTAGATAGTAATTCTAGAGATTTCTTAGACAGAGCAATTGAGGATTACAATAAAATGTTTGGGACATCATTTGATACATCATCGTATAAGTTTCAAAACTATTACAAAGATGTTAGTCGAAGAGTGAAAGATCGAGAGGTAGACATTCTACTTGTTGTTAGTATGTTCTTAACAGGATTTGATGCTACAACTCTTAATACTCTTTGGGTTGATAAAAATTTAAGGTTACATGGTCTTCTTCAAGCATACTCAAGGACAAATCGTATATTAAATACAGTCAAGACATTTGGAAATATTGTATGTTTTAGGAATTTAGAACAAGCTACTAATGAATCTATTGCTCTATTTGGTGACAAAGAAGCTAGTGGTATTGTATTACTAAAATCTTACGAAGATTACTATCACGGATACCAAGATGGTGATAAGGAGGTTAGGGGCTATGAGAGTTTAGTAAAAGAGCTTTTAGAGAAATTCCCTGTTGGAGACATCATTGTTGGCGAGCAAAATCAGAAAGATTTTATCAAACTGTATGGTGCAATATTAAGAGTGAGAAATATTTTAACAACATTTGATGAGTTTGAGGGGAATGAGATATTAACAGATAGAGATGTTCAAGATTACCATAGTATGTATATTGATTTGTACAATGAGTTTAAGAAGGCAGAAGATTCTGAGAAGGAAAATATTAATGATGATGTTGTATTTGAGATGGAGCTTATTAAGCAGGTTGATATAGATATTGATTATATTCTTGCATTAATTAAGAAATATCATGAAGATCATATTAAAAACAAGGAGATTTTGGTTGATATTAACAAGGCGATTGATGCAAGTATGAAGTTAAGGAACAAGAAGGAATTAATTAACCAGTTTATTTCTTCTCTTGATATATCTTCATCGGTTGATGAGGATTGGACTAAGTTTGTTGAAAAGAAAAGGATAGAAGAGTTGGATAGGATTATTGAAGAAGAGAATCTTAATAGAGAAGAAGCATATAAATTTGTTAAAAATGCTTTCCGTGATGGTAGTGTTCCAGTAACTGGTACAGCTATTACTACAGTATTGCCTCCGACAAGAAAATTCGATAGAGACTCACAGAGAAGTAAGATTAAGGAGAATGTTTTGAAGAAGTTAAAAGAGTTTTTTGATAGATTTTTTGATATTTCGGGTGGGGTGTTTAACTAAGCAGTATGAAATTAGCTGTAGAATAGTAAGTGCTATAATAATACTAATAACTTAAAACCATAAATATATGAGAAACTATTACAGAATAATACTTGGATCTGGAAATATTTATGCTGAACAAATGTACGATGAGGGATATGTAGGTGTTAGTTTCCTCCCTGCAATAGATTTAAAAGGTAGGCTACATGAGAATTGGAGAGATTTTAATAAAGAATTCATACCCATTTATCTAGAAAAATTCCCTGAAAAATCAAGGGTAGCAGCAGGATTAGCCTGTGGTTCTATTTGGACTGTATCTAAAGGATTACAGATAGGGGATATTGTTCTAAGTCCAGATGGTGAAGGAGCATATTATATTGGCGAAGTAGAAGGAGATTATGAATATCATAAAGATACTGTATTACCACATAGAAGAAAGGTAAAATGGTATGAAAAGAAAATCCAAAGGAAAGAAATGAGTGAAAGTTTGCAGAATTCAACTGGATCAATAGGGACTGTATGTAATATATCTGGATATTCTGAAGAAATCGATAATCTGCTAGAAGGTAATAATCAAAGGGTAGTTAGAGTACTTGATGAAACTGTTGAAGATGCTTCTAGTTTTGTTTTAGAAAAGCATTTAGAAGATTTCTTAGTAGAAAATTGGGATAAAACAGCATTAGGCAAAAATTATAATATCTATGAGGAAGAAGGAGAGCTAGTTGGACAACAATTTCCTACAGATACTGGTCCTATTGATATTTTAGCTATTAGTAAAGATAAGAAGGTATTACTTGTTGTAGAGCTAAAGAAAGGAAGAATTAGTGATGTAGTTGTTGGGCAATTACAAAGATACATGGGTTATGTTAAAGATGAATTAGCAGAGAAAGATCAAACAGTTAAAGGAGTGATAATAACATTAGAAGATGATATTAGACTTAGAAGAGCCTTATCTGTAACAAATAATATTGAGTTTTACAGATACGAGATTGATTTTAAGTTAAAAAATTGAAAAACATCCCTAATTTTTGTATAATATATATAGAGAGGTGGAAGCCACCTGACCCCTTTGTGTCAGGTCTAAGCTTCCATCTTTTTTATCTCCAATACATCAATAATCTTCTTATTTTTTACAATAATAATATTTACATTACCCTTTTGATTACTAAGTAGATATCTCCTAGTTCTATGTATAGTTTCTTGTCTAATTTCCTTAATACTTTTCTTACTACCACTAATATCTAAAAATATTACACCTTCTCCTTGTATCTGTTGTAGTCCTTTCCTTGTTTGACTATCTATACTGGATTTACCTTTGGCTGATTTAATTTCTAATTTAATACCAGACCATAAGGCGTCAGGGGTTTTTAGTCCAAGATCACCTTTACCAGCTAGGAACTGTATCTTCCCACCAAACTCTCTAATTACTACCTCTGCCATACTCATCTCATGTTTACTTGGTTCTCTTTGTCTTTTATCTATCTTTCCAATACCAGGTGTTAATCTTTTTCTAAAAGTATTCTTAACACTTTTAACCTTAATTAGAATATCTATATTACTCATGTATGGATATATCTAAATATCTCCATACATATTTTAAATAGTGAAAATGAATAGAAGATTAATTAATTAGGTTCTATTTGACAGTGGGTAGAGTTTAGTATATGATACTTACCAGATGCAGGGGTTGACAGGGTCAGCCCCTCTTTCACTTTTATTTAGAAGGTATTGTATACACACAATCTATCTTAAAATCTCTCTTTAGGGCATTTCCTTTCTTACAGAGAACACTCCATATATTTTTGTATGACTCTACTTCTTTGTTATTAAGCCTCTTATATTTCGAAAGATTATACCCATATGAAATCATGTCTGCTAATTCCAACCCTAAATACTTAGCTCTCTTGTTTGGAAAAGAGATACTGTATATCGAATCTTTTAATGCCACTGCAAAGGAAGTTCTTGTTCTTTTATCACCCTTCTTTTTCTCATTGAAAAACTGTTCTGTATATCTAAGTATTCTTTCTCTATTAGGTGATGTTTCAAAACAGATCTCAAATTCCTTAATATCCATTTTCTTCTTTTTAACATAATCAGTTACATATTTCTTGAGAATTGTATAATATGCTATTTCCAATGGATATTGTTTGTTAATATCTTGAAACTTACTCTTCTTTATTACATCTAAAACCTCATTGATTGTTTTTTCTTTAAAATTTTCAATTGAAAGTCCACTTCTTTGCCAAATAGCTTTTGCTTCAGAGAATGTAGTATAGAAGGGGTTTTTAGGTGAAGTAGTAGGGACTGAAGATAGGAGGGCTCCTTTATCTACTATTACAGTAATATATCCAAAGTCTAGAGTTTCTAAATAGGGGGTAAGTTCTTGTATAAATCCTATTTCTTTCTTAGTAGGTTTCCAAAATAGTTCTTGTGAATGTATTGGTTCTTCATTTCCAAAATGTTTCAATTTTAATCGATAATAATATGTTGCTAGATTTTGAAACTCAATGTTTTTTGCAATTACACCAGTCAAAATAAAAAATGGTCTTTGATCGTTAAGGGAAGCAACACCACTCTCATCGAAATATATGGTATTTCTACTAATATTGTTTCCTTTGTTCTCTGCTTTTCCCATGGTGAAATTATATCATTTCTCTTAAGAATTGTTGTTTTAATCTTACTTTTTTTCTTCATCATGTAATGAATTTCAGATTAACTAATATAGTATAATAGAGGAATAATATAACTATATAAAAGTATGTCTACCTTACAAAATTACTACAACAATATATATACAGAAGACGATAGACTCTTTAAAGACCAAAAACATAAAACAGAATTCATACTAACTACAGACTACATAGACAAATATCTTAAAAAAGGTATGAAGATATTAGAACTAGGAGCAGGTACAGGAGCATACTCTCTTCTTTATGCATCTAAAGGATATGAAGTAGATGCATTGGAATATGTAAAGGAGAATTTAGATATCCTTAAATCTAAGATAACTGAGGATATGAATATTAATCCTGTACTAGGAGATGCAAGAGATCTATCAATATATGAAGATAATACCTTTGATATGGTACTAAACCTAGGACCTCTCTATCACCTAGAAGGAGAGGATAGGGATAAGGTAATACAAGAAGCTAAGAGGGTATGTAAAAAGGGAGGATTAATATACTTTGCATATATATCTAACAACTTTACATTCGTAAAATGCATAAAGAAATTTGATAATTACATCATAGAATACAAAGAAGAGATACTAGAAGGATATAGATTAAGAGATAGTCAAAATATATTTACATTCATGTATCCAAGTGAAATGGAAGAGTTAATGAAGAAGTATGACCTATCTAAAGTACATCATCTAACAACAGATGGTATTAGTAGCCTTCTCATTGATCGAATAAATGAATTACCAGAAGATCAGTATGAAGTATGGATAGATTACTTAAGAACAACAGCAGAGAGAGAAGACCAACTAGGATATGGAGAACATCTATTGTATATTGCTAGATGGGAATCATAGGTCTTGGTGATATTGGTAGTAGGGTTGCTGAATTAGGAAAGAATATGGGTATGGATGTGTACTATTGGTCTAGAAAAACAAGAGATGAAAAATATACATATTTAGAGTTAGAAGAATTGATTAAAACCTCTGATTATCTCTTCTTAACTATTGCAGATGGTTCTGAGACTAAAGAATTTTTGAATAAAGAAAGAATAGATATGATGAAAAAGAATTCACATATCATAAATACGACTGGTAATGAGGTTTGGGATTTTAATTATGCAGTAGAAAAAGTAAAAGATGGATCTATTGGTGGTATAGGGTTAGATGAAGATAAAGTGGAGATAAAAGATTATGGATGTAATGTTATGATTACTCCACATATAGCTTGGTTTACGAAAGAATCTTTTGAAGAGGATTATAGAATATGGGTTGAATGTATTATCTCTGTGATTGATAATGATCCTATTAATATAGCTAATTAAATAGTTTCGAACAAATATAGAAAATGTTTTAGGTTGATATACTACCCTATTCCCAATGAGATAGTATCTTATCTGCAAGTACAATTAAAAAATCTTTATCAACAATCTTCTCTCTGTCATCATCATAGTGATGTGCAAAAAGCTCGTCTTTGAAAACCTCTCCATTAAATTCAACAACATCTCTATATCTAGGTAATATATGTATATGTAGTGGATCAGGATTATCTTTATTCTTCTCTTTGTAAGAATTATTCATTAAACATGTCCAATTAAAGTTTGTAGTATTAAATGCTTTTTTAAAAGCAATTTCATATCTTTTTATTAATGAAAATAGTTCTAATATATGCTCCTGTGATAGTTCAGAAAGATGTCTTTTTGATACATCTTTATACTCTATGGTGGCTCTTCCTAAGTAATATTGATTCTCCCAAAGAGTAATAAACCAATTTGCTGTTTCAAAAAGAATTACTTCATTGGGATATGCAGGGTGTGTTTTGTACTTCATAATAATTAGATAGTCTTCTCAAATAGATATTGATATCAATATTAGGATACTTAATTTTTAATTTAGATAGATTATCAAAATCTAAATCTTTATTAGGTTTTAGATATACCTGATTAACATCATAAATATCATTGTAGGAGCTATTAATAATTGAACAATTCTTTAATTTTACTTTTTTAAGTAAATTCTTATCATTAGATTGTAATAGTATAATTGGTTTATATCCTAAGCTTATATGAAATGGAACTCCTTCATAAGTAGAGGATGCAAAGATATATTTTTTAATGTTGGAAAATTCTGTTAATTCTCTCTCAAACTTTTTAACTAGACTCTTACCTACTCCTTTTCTTCGATATTCTTTATCTACAGCGATTCCTCTCCCTATACATATATCATTATCAATATATCCTAGCTTTATCCCTATGATATTGTCTTTAGTATCTTTTGCAACTAAGAAGATACCTGAATTAGAGTTAAGTCTTTTAGTAAACTCTTTTTTGTTTATAAAGGGTCTTTTACCTAGATATTTATTATGGAAGTTTACAACGAGATTAATCTCATCTATTTGCATTTCGGATATTTTATATCCCATATTGTATTTTAATACCTTTCTATGACAGAGTGTCTAAACTAAGAGAAGACACTCTGTCAATTTTCTTTTACTAATCCTACTCTGCTTGTACAACTTCAGGTAATTGTAACTTCTCAAATGTATTATCTGGCAATATTCTGTAATACCCTGATCCCTCTGGTCCATATACACTCCAAGAGTTAACAGGAACATTGTATGTTTGTCCTGTACTTGGTGAAGTTACCATCTGATACCCTCTCATTCCCTCTAACCAATTATCACCAACTGCATTTGCTAGAGACTGTGAATATGTACTACTTTGAGCAGTCATTGTAGCTCTTGTATTTTCAATAGGGTTAATTATTGGAAGTAATGTATTCTTTCTCATCATCATATTCATATCAACGAAGTCAAAACTATCTTGTATCTTCTGTAAATCACCTTTTACATTTTCCCAATTCTCAGCTATTGTCATCTGCCCAAACCCATAAGCTGATGCATACTTAGTCTCACCAGCAGAGTATGGAGGCTGATATACTCCTACAGTTACTTTACCTAGGATAGGGATCCCTTGCATTTTACCACTAAGATCGAATTCCTGTGCACTATATCCTAATATCTGAGATGGTAATACAGGACCGTCTGTTAATGTAATATTTGTTATTTCTTTAATCTGTGAGAACATCTCTTCTGCCCAAGTTCTAGGTGTATATTCACCTTTTAATTCTGTAGTGTGCATATAGCTAAGTACTGTTCTTTGATCAGATTTTATTATCTGAATGAAATCTTTTTGCTCGTTTTCAACAGCGTAATCAGAAGGTTTATCTAGCTGGAAGTACTTTCCCTTGTGTGTCTTAAAACCTTCAGGAACTTGCTTCTCATCAGGTTCTTGAGTTTGCTCTGCTAGTAAAATGTCGTCTGTAAGTACTCTTGTTCTTGCAAAACATCCAGAAATTTCCTTTAAGAGACTTTCTCTCTCTTCAAAGACCTCCGTTGGTGCCCAATATACTTTAAATGTAACAAAATCTTTTGATTTAGAAACAAGCATCTTTCCTTTTATATTGTATCCATTAATTGTTGCTGTAACATCTGCATAAGCTTCGTCCTCTGATTCTTCTAACTCTACAATATCCTGCATCTGAAAGGTCCCTTCTCCCTCTTCAGTTGTTTGTTGTAAAATTGTAGAAAATGTATTTAAGATATCTTGTTTAGTTAATTCCTGTTGTAATTTAGCAGTATAAATGAGTACTGCTGTTGTATTTGTTCCGTCCTCCATTATAGAGACTGTTCCATTATCAAGAGCATAGAACCATCCATTTGGAACTCCAATACTAAAAGCACTCTCAGGATACTCTATCTTTGTTAATGTACAGTTTGGATTATCATTCTCTACAGTCTCAGCATAATTCTCTATTTTAGGCTTCCCTATTCCTAAATCTTTAACAAAATCCTTAACAGATTCTGTTCTAAGAAGAAATACTAGGAGTATTAAGAGTACTAAAATTATGCAAGAGAGGATAATAGATTTCTTATGATTGGAAAAGAAATCTTTAAAAGAAAAATTATTCATATCGTTTAAAGATATAAAATTAAGACATTAATTAATGATAGCAGATATTTGAGTCATGTAAAGCCTAATAAATTCTCCTGCTATCTTAAGGTTATTAAACATATTCATATAATTACTGTAACTTCTCTAACGAATTGTTTGGTAATTCTCTGTAGTATCCTGGTCCTTCTGGTCCATATGAACTCCAAGAGTTAAGTGGAACATCATATGTTTGTCCTGTACTTGGTGAAGTTACTGTCTCATACCCTCTCATACCCTCTGCCCAGTTCTCGCTAGACTCATCACTCATAGAAGATGAATAGGTACTACCTTTAGATGTAACTGAAGACCTTGTACTCTCCATAGGTCGATTTGATGGTAGTAATGTATTCTTTCTTGTTGCACCAATATCAGTAATGGTAAAACTGTCTTGCATCTTTTGTAATGTAGCTTTTACACTTGTCCAATTTTCAGGCGTTGAAATCTGTATAGCCCAGAAAGCAGATGAATACTTAGTTCCAAATCCAAAGTATGGAGCTTGATACACTCCTACAGTAACTTTTCCTACAACGGAAATACCAGAGAGATTTCCAGTAAAGCTAAATTCTTGTACACTATGCCCTGATATTTGAGAAGGTAGTTTAGCACCATTTGTTAATTTTAAATTTTGAATTTTTGCAAACTCAGGAAGTGCTTTCTGTGCCCAAGATCTAGGAGTATATGCACCTTCAAATCCAGTAGCATATGCATAGCTAAAACCTGCTTTACCATCAGTTCTAGTTAAATCAATACCGCTATCTGTCTCTCCTGTAACTTGGAAATTAGATGGCTTATCTAACCTAAAATATTTTCCTTTGTATGTTTGAAAACCTGCAGGCGTTTGTTCTCTCTTTGAATCTTTGTTTTTTGCTGCAAGTAAAACGTCATCGGTAAGAACCCTAGTTCTTGCAAAGCACCCACAGATATCCTTTAAGAGACCTTCTTTCTCTGCATAGACTTTAACTGGTGCCCAATATGATTTAAATGTAACAAATTCTCCAGATTGAGATACAGACATTCTCCCTTTTATATCATATCCATCAATTTTAGATACAATATCAGCATTTGCTTCATTCTCTGATTCTTGTATATTTTGTATATCAAAAGTACCATTTGAAGCTTCAATTGTTCGTTTAAAAATTGTAGAAAATGCTGTTAAAAATTCTTTCTTTGTTAAATCTTTCTTTAATTTCGCAGTATACAAGAATACTGCAGTAGTATTTGTTTGATCTTCCATTATGGAAACAGTCCCGTTATTAACCTCATACAACCATCCATTTGGAACTCCAATACTAAATGCACTCTCAGGATACTCTATCTTTGTTAATGTACAGTTTGGATTATCATTTTCTACAGTAGCAGAGTAGTATCTATTCTCAGAACTTTCTTTTTCTGGATTACTACCACTGTTTTTTATAACACCCTTAAAAGAATCAGTTAAAAAAAAGGTAAGTAAGAGTACAATGGTAAGGATTAATATTGTTGAGATAATGATTATAACTTTTTTATATTTTGTAAAGAAATCTTTAAAAGAGAAATTGTTCATATTATTTAGAACATAAAATTAGGGGTTTTAAAATAATAGCAGATATTCATATAATGTAAAACTACTGTTTGAAAACTTTTAACTCTTTGCTACTAAAGCAAATCTCTCTATCATATCCCTATTCATATTCAATGAATTTGGAAGTTGCTCCCCTATTCTGTCAACCCATCTACCTTCTAAAAGATGAATGTTCTTAATCTCACTTACACTCTCTCCAACACTCATATACAGGTTATCTAGAATATCTCTACCTTCTCTTGCAGATTTTAAAATAGTTTCCTGCATAGATTTACTAACAGAATATTTACCAAAATCACCAATGAATGTATTTGATAAAAATTCTTTTAAGTATGACGTTGTGATAGAGGTAGTAGGTAATATACCGTCATTAGTCCTTATACCACTTAATACAACTTTCGGTTTAACAGTTCTATCAAAGCCTGCAGAGAGTCTAAGATAGTCTAAAGTATTACTGTCAATATTTATTGTTTTTAAATATTCCAATACATTATCTACCTTACTCTCAAATGAAAATACCTCTTCTAGACTACTACCGTTTCTTACTTGTGGATATTTGAATATATCACTAATCTTTCTAGAAATATCGTTATGGATATTTCTCTCTCCTACAATCTCCTTTATACCATCCTCTGGAAAAATCCTATCTATATCTTCAGCTGTATACTCCTTCTTAACCTCATACTCTAGATTGTAGTCATACTTAAGGAGATACTTTATCTCATTGTACAAAACTATTCCTAATATCGGTTCATCTTTAGCAAACTCTCCAATCCATATTCTAAGATTTCTCCCTATTCTGTTCTGTTCCTTTGTGCTTTGTGTATTCATTCTCTCTTTAAGAGCGTTAGCCATCTCTCTAGCTATCTCTGTATGTACTAGCTTCTCAGGCTCATATTGACCAGGGAGAGTGATAACTTCGTTAGTAGAGAGAACAAAATCATATTTCGATGATTTCATACCCTCTTGGTGTTTTTTCTGACCTAACTCTATTTTATAAAACGAGGAGGTAGAAAATTTGTCTTCAATGAGAAGTTTTAAAGCCAAAATACTATCAAAAGAGTGCTTCTGAATAGAATGCCCATCATATGATATCCTCTCAGGATTATCTAAATATCTCTGGAAATAGTTTTGCATCTTTGATATCTCTCCTCTCTCTTCGGATAGTCTAAGAGCATATTCTAACTTCTTAGAGCGATATATCGGTATTTCAAATCCATTCTCTTGTAAGATAGGGGTACCATCTGCATATCTATATATCTTTTTTCTTTTTGCATCTGGTCCTTTCTCATACTGTAAGTATCTAGCTTCCTCTTCAGTACTATTTATGTGAGAAAGGTCAGGTTTAAGTATTCCATATGATAGATCATTTTTTCTTACAAATATCATATCTCCATCAAATTTAACACCTTTTGTATATCTGAGGTACTCTTCTGTAACGATAGTGACACCACGAGATCTGTATATGTGTGTATTTACGAGAGCTTTACTAACTTCATTACTATCTATACCCTCTATTCTATTAATATCTATACTCTCTGTTTGATATGTTTGGGCTCCTAAAACTAAGGGTAGAGGGAGATTTTCTGAAATAATTTGGTTAAATTGATCAACTTCTAAAGAGTCAGAGCCAGGTGTTACCAATGATATTGTAGTATCAAGTTTTTCTTCTGTTTGTGTTAAAGAGTCAACATCTACATCCATATTTCATATTAGCAGAACTAAATGGATATTAGTAGAAGAAGGTGATATAATACTATGGGTTGAGATCTTTAAAAGGAGGTAATTTGGAAAGATTGGAAAGAATTGTTGTTTGGATTGTGGGACACCAATACCTTGGTATTGGTGATGAATTTGGGTTAATATATATAAACTTAACACCAAATGATGTCATAATATCAAGAAAAAGGTGTCCATCTGTTTATGAGGAAATAGAAATTCCACAATCTGGACATATTGCTTATGTCATAGGAAGTAAAATTGTGGGACTTCCTCCAAAAACAGATAATATTTGTTTAGTTGTAAAACATGAGGTATTCTCCTTACTAAAACGAGATGATTTATTATATCTCTCTGGAGAATAAAACTCGACCTAATTGGTAGGTATCTTAATTTTTAAATAAGAAGATACCTACCTTTTCTTTTCGTTTCTTCAAAAAAAAACAATTATTTATAAAGAAAAAGCCTGAAGATTTATGAGATAGATGGTAGTATTACTACACAATAATCCCTACTTCAGGCAAACTATTCAACTAATATTTACTCTTTAAATCCATATAGACGATATGGGTATGGATCTACACCTGCAATTATATGGATTAATTGTAGGCTAGGAGAAAGAGTGAATGCTATAGGATAATAAAGTTAGAAAATGGAAAGAAAATATTTTTTAATAACAAATATCATAGAATACAATTATAAGAGAGACTGTAGGTGTATATTGCATATTTCTATGCAATTTTATTCTCTTCTTGTTTTGCAATGGTAAAAAGTAACCCCGATACAAAAGGGGAAATAAAAATTGTGATAATCATAGCCATAGTTATAGCTATGACTGGTTCCCCTTCGAATAAGAAAGGAATTGAACATAATGAGGCTATAACCAACCCCATGCTATTCCACTTCTTTTTCAGAAGAACAATCAGGTCTAATACCAAAACGGTAAGACCTATAAAAAAAACAATTAATTGCTTTCCCCCTATGGAGAAATCTGTTGCAAAAGCTTGCAACATTGTCAGTAGGAGAAAAAAGCCCGCAGTGCGAGCAGAAAAATATAAAGTTTGGTCCATGTTAGCTCCTTTTTTTTAATTACAACAAGAAGAGTTAAAAGACGATTAAAATCATCTTCTAATCACTTCTTGTATCTATGAAGTTATTTGTTTATTAAAGGGCAATTTAACAGTAATACACTACAATTATACCAATTTAACAAAGGGATTACAAGACTATAGGTTTGGTAGGATAACTTAACTCTTTCTATTAGACTCTGATATTTGTTGTATACAATCTTTATGATACAATTTATATGTAACCTATTTATGCTTATGAAAAAGACTGGTATATATATATTAATAATCTCTTTAATATGTTTAATTGGAAGTTTTGTTCTTTTGTTCTTTGAATATACTCACTATTCAGATGCAGATAATAGGCTTGTTATTTTACAAAAAGAAGTAAATAAAAATTCTGATAGATTAAATATTCTTTCTGATGAAATAACGAGATTAAAATTAGAAGAAGAAACAATAAGTAGTGAAAAAAATATTCAAATTGAACAGTATAAAAAATGGGTAAGACAGAATCAAATACTAAAAGATTTAATAAAGTAATAATATTTGGTCTCTCATTCTTTTTTCTAATCCTTCTATTAGTTAATCTTGTAATAATTATAAAATTAAATCAATCTAGGAAACAGATAGAATCTGAAATATATACTACTAAAAATGTATTATCTGAACAAAAGAAAGAATATATTACTAAGTTAGGAGAGAGAAAACTTCTTTTGGAGAATATAGATACCATTAAGAATGTAGAGAGTTCTCTTGAAGATATTAGAAAAGAGTTTTTTGAAAATGCACAGGAGTATGAAAAGATGGTATCTCAAGGTAAAGGTAGTAAGAAAATTGCTTATATAACGATAGATGATGGTCCGTATAGCTATACACCTGCTTTTTTAGATGTTCTTGATAAATATGATATATTAGCTACTTTCTTTTTACTTGGAAAACCTAAAGAAGAATTCGATCCTGTATATAAAAGGATTTATAATAGTGGGCATACTATAGCTAATCATACCTATTCACACGCTATATGGGGTGGTCTCTATGCTAGTGTAGATTCTTTTGTTAATGATGTACTAAAACAAGAAAGATTTTTGTATAAAAAGCTTGGAGTTAAAACAAATATTTTAAGATTTCCTGGTGGTAGTAGTTCAGCTATACCTCCTTTTAGAGCTAAAATAATAGAACGTTTAAGGGCACATAATTATGGATATGTAGATTGGAATGTATCATCTGGTGATGCTGGTAAGAGTCCTTCAAAAGAAAAGTCGTATAATAATATAATTAATGGATCTAAAAATAAGAATATAATTGTAATATTGATGCATGATTTTAGTAAGGCTTCACTATCTGCATTGCCTTCAGTTATTGAGGAGCTTAAAGCAAGGGATTATATATTTTTACCCTTGTTTTATGAAAGTTCTATGATTAGGAAATGAGGAGGGGTATGGAAGTATAGGATGGGTGGTTAATGGATATATAACAAAAAAGCCTGAAAGAAAATAAAAATGAGAAGTAGAATATATCTACCTACTCTAGATTCTAACAGGCCTTCTTGCACTTCTAAAGAAATAATTGAATTACCCACCCAAGCCCCAAGATGATTAGGGGATAAAAAATGACATAAACCAAAGATCCCAAAAATTTTTCTATTAATTTTTTATTATCATCCTTTTCTTCGTGTCTTTGATATGTCAGGAAATCCACTATAATTGCAATCCCGGTTGCTTGGGGAATGCTTAGTGGGGGTAATGAGAATATCGGTATTATAAACCATCTCCATAATACCGATAAAACAAATCCGGTAATAACAGCACTTATTACCAGCAGTATCGAGAAAACAATTAACCCTAATAAATTCTCTGTTTCTTTTTCCATAATAAATAACTCCTTTTCTGTTTTTCTGTTTTTAGCAAATCCAAAATGGATAGCTTTTAAGGTATTAGATAATTAATACCATAGAAGCTATCCACTCTTTTTAAAAATCAAAAACCAGAAGGGATTACTATGGGTTGGTGGGGTGGATGATGGGACTTGAACCCACAACCCTCGGTTCCACAAACCGATGCTCTAACCAGTTGAGCTACATCCACCATAAAATATCTAATATCATTATACCCTACTTTGTATAAGTAGTAAAAGCTAATTTACTTTTTAAATTCCTTAGCAAAAGAACTCTGTTGTATAATATCTTCCATCTCTTTCTTTTTCATATCTGCCTCTATCCATATATGAGGTGGAGTATTAATTCTTTTTGTAAGATACTGTTCAATATCTGCTATCTTTATCTTCTTTCCCTCTTCTACTGCAATATTAGCATTATATATCTCTGCATCTTCAAGTAGAGAAGAAGCTGCATTCTCTGCTAACTCTTCATTAAATTTCGTACTTCTTGGAAATATGTATGTACTAATTACATCATTAAACCACTCTCTACCCCTCTTAGACTTAAGAAAAAGGAAAGAAGTAGTATGTAGGAGTGTATATAGCTCTTCAAGCATCTCCGATATCTTAGAAGCCTCTGTAGTGAATCTAAAACCATCCATACTAGATCCATATGAGAGATTTTCATTCCTAAATGTAGAGAAATCATATATTAGACTCCTCTTCTCTCTCAATATATCAAAAGTAAGCCATCTAAGTAATTGATAATAGATATACTCTATTGCATATCTTCTGTAATCTATCTTTTTATCTAACTTATTAAAATATATGAAAGAAATATTAATACCACTTACTTTCTCTTCCTTAAAAGTACCTACTCTCCATCTATTCTTAATTAGTACTTCTCTTGGGATATCTGTCTTTCCCTCAGGTATCTGCTTAGTCATCTGCTCAATCTCTCTCTCTACTCTCTTTTTTAATACTCCCCTACTTTGTATTGCAATTGTACAATTACCTGTATTAAACCTAGAAACAAAATATTTTTCTAAATGATCAATATCTATCTCTTTAATATCTTTTTCTTCTCCTAATACATCATATGCAAATTCATCCTGTATACCCTTAAAGAGAAACTCTAAACTCATTAAGTAATTATCTTTCTCTCTCTTTGGCTTTCTACTCTTCTCTGCTAGAATAATGCCTCTCTCTTTCTCTATCTGATTAGCAAATTTCTTTTTAGAAAATGTTAATATACTGCTCATTCTCTCTAGTATTCTCATATCTGCTTTCTCATTTGCATGACATGTAAAGTAGATATTCTTTCTTGTTGTATATCCATTTGTATATATTGAAGGTCTCTTTTTATCTCCCTGTTCAAACCTATCAATTTGTATTTTAGATTTAAATATGGAGTTGGGATTAAGTAACATATGTTCTAGAAAGTGTGCAGTACCGTGAGGTACTCTCTCTCTATCTTCAAAACTACAACCTGCTTTAAATATGATAGCGAAATCAAAATCTATTGTAGCAGGGTTATCTAAGTGTAAGATTTTAATACCATTATCAGAGATATATTCTCTATATGTAATATTGTTATATTTATTATGAAACTGAGATATTAATTTCATATCTGTATCTTTAAGCTTATATTACCTGTATTATTACATATGAAGATATTTAAAGAAACAGGAGAAAATATTTAATTTCTGCTTATATTATACTAAGAAAAAAGAGTGTATACAATATTGACTCAAAATATGTTTGGTTGCTAAAATATGCTTATTAAATTAGCAATATGGGGGTATGTCTAAAAAGAAGCCTTTAACATTCAAAGAGTATATCTCTATCTCTGTATGGGCTTTAAAATTTAACTGGAGTATGTCTCGGTTCATTACAATAGGGATGTTTTTTACAACTATATACAAGAATCTTTCTGGGTTAATAAATATGTATGTTGTAGCTAAAATAATTGACTCTTTAATTGCGTTAGTAGGGACCGAGAATGCCAACTTTAAAGGTGTATTACCACTGGTTTTTCTTTTAGGGTTAATACAGCTAATTTCTATAATATCTACTAGTGTAGAAGGCTATGTTAACAGATTAAGAAGGAGACTTTCTCAATCACATCTTGCACAAGCAGAATATGAAAAGATTGCAGAATTAGGGGTCCAGACCAATCAATTACCTGATGTAGCTAACAAAAGGCAGATAACACACGATTGGTTACTTAACATTGTAGATGTGAACCAGAATATTGTTAGAATAGTGGCAGCATTTATACAAAGCGTTGTAGGAGGATTAATAATATTTAATTTTTCCTTTTGGATAGGTCTTGCCGTTGTATTTGTTGCTTTACTTTCTTACATACGGGGTAGATTTTACTTTAGGAAGGATTTTGATTGGCAAACTTCTGATAAACATATACAGGAAAGGAGAAAGGCTTGGTTTGTTCATTCTAGACTTACAGATGCAGAATCTTTAGATGAAATTACTTTAGTTGGTGCATATGGATATTTAGATAGAAAATTTAGAGAATTTTTTAACTATTACAATGAGGGATACAAGAGGATATTAAAAGCAGATACTTTTACTAATTTTTTACTGGATTTACTTAATCTTTTTATTGTATTAGGCGGTTCTCTTTATGTATATCTTATGGCATTTCAGAAGGTTATCACTATTGGTCAAACATCCTTCTATATCAGTGCAATTAATAACTTTTATGGTGGTATAGGTTGGTTCTCTACAGAATTAGTATTATTTGTGGATTTATTAATGAAAGAGAGAGAAGTATATGAATTTTTTCAATTAAAACCCGCTGTAGCAGATGGTAATATTAAAATGGAGAGGTTACTAAAACCTCCTTCTGTTGAATTTAAAAATGTATCTTTTCACTATCCTAATTCAAAAAGAAATATATTAAAGAATTTCTCTTTAAAGATATCTAGGGGTGAGAAAATTGCTATCGTAGGAGAGAATGGAGCTGGAAAAACTACATTGGTTAAACTCCTTTGTCGTATATATGATCCTCAAAAAGGAGAGATTTTAGTTAACGGTATTAATCTAAAAGAGTTAAGTCTAAATGATTGGTACAAGAATGTAGGAGTTCTTTTTCAAGATTTTAACTTTTACGGTAATCTAACTGTAGAAGAAAATATATATATAGGGAAATCTATTAAAGAGATAGATAGGGAAAGAGTTATAGAAGCTGCTAAGAGTGCAGATGCTCATGATTTTATTATGAAGTACGACAAAAAATATCAAACTATTATGAATGAAAGATTTGAGGGAGGTATTAATCCAAGTAAAGGACAAAAACAGAAGATTGCAATTGCTAGATTCTTTTATAGAGATGCACCATTTGCTATCTTTGATGAGCCTACTAGTGCAATTGATGCAGATGCTGAGTATAGGATATTTAACAAGATATATAATTTCTTTGATAATAAGACAGTAATAATTATTTCTCATAGATTCTCTACTGTTAGAAATGCAGATAAAATATTAGTAATAAAGGAGGGGGATATAATTGAAGAGGGATCTCATAAAGAATTAATGGAAATGAATAAGGTATATGCAGATAATTTTAGAAAACAAGCAGAGGGGTATAATTAAAACTACTCCTTTTGTTTTTTGTATTAAGATTTCCCTTTATAAGATACAGATATTTATAAATATATTTGAAAATTTATTCTCAATTTCATATACTTAAATATATTAAATTGAGAATATAAAAATATGCTCTGGAGTATTATTCTAGGTGTCTTAGTAGTTTTAATAATAGCTGTAGTATTTCTCTACAACGGTTTAGTTAAACTAAAGCTAACAGTAGATGAGGCTTCAGCAGATATTGAGACTTTCTTAAAGCAAAGATATGATATGATTCCTAACCTTGTTGAGATTGTTAAAGGCTATGCTAAACACGAAAAGGAGCTTTTTGAGAATGTTGCACAGTTAAGAAGTAAGGCTATGAGTGCTGATAGTTTAGATGAAAAGATTGCTCTTGAAGGGGAGCTAACTAAGGGTATTGCAAAAATCTTCGCTATTGCAGAGGCATATCCAGAGTTAAAAGCAAATGAGAACTTTATACAACTACAAGGTAATCTAAAAGAGTTAGAGGATAATATTCAGAAGTCTAGAAGGTTTTACAACGGTACAGTTAAAGAGTTTAATACAAAGATTGCAGTATTTCCTAACAACCTACTTGCTGGTATTTTAGGTTTTAAGAAATTGGCATTTTTTGAAGCTAGTGAGGAAGAGAAGAAGAATGTAGAGATTAAGTTTTAACTCTATCTCAATGAGAAGATTTAAACTTTTTGTATTACTGCTTACACTCTTTTTAGTTTTAGGTTCTTCTCACTCTGTCTTTGCAGATGAATCTGAAAAGATATTAGAGTTTAAGAGTGATATTGTTGTAAACAAGGATGCTACCATTGATATTGAAGAAAACATCATTTATCAACCAGGAATCAGTGATACAAGACATGGGCTTCTGTGGCAAATACCATTTCAATATTTAGTAAAGGGATTTAAAAGACCAACGAAGGTAGATATTAAGAGTGTTGAGTATCATCCTCTCTCTGATTCAGATGATGTCATATTGAATAGATATTCTAGATCTGTAGAGAATGGTTGGTTAATGTTGAAGATAGGGGATGCTGAAAAATATATTAATGAACCTCATCAATACACTATTAAATATACATTGAAATATTCAGGTATCTCCTATTTCGATGAACATGATGAAATATATCTTAATGTCATTGGTCCAGGATGGAATATCCCTATAGAGAATCCATCTGCTACTGTTAAGTTCCCTGGCAAAGTCTTAGATACTGTCTGCTATATCGGTCCAGATGGTTCTACTGTACAAGAGGGTTGTGTATTAACTACAGATAGCGAGAGTAGTATTAGTATAGGGTTGGATAAGCGTCTTGAGCCTTTTGAGGGTTATACATTTGCTACTAAGCTTCCAAAGGGTAGTATTGAAAATACTCTAAATGAACAGTTTAAATTGGTAATACTCTCTAATATTGGAATACTTCTCCCTATTCCTCTAGGTATATACCTATTCTTTTTCTTAAGAAGAAGATACAGTAACAAGAAACTAACAGTTATACCCTACTATGAACCAGAGAAAGATATGGATGTACTAGTTAGTGGTATCTTACTAAAACAGAGATACAATCCTAAATATATAACAGCTACTTTAATAGAGTTAGCTGTTAATGGATATCTGAAGATTAGAGAGTATAAAAAGAAAAAATATGAGATAGTTAAAAGAGAGAAGGATAGTGATGATTTACCTACATATTTTAAATCTCTGTATGATGCAATTTTTGCACATGGTGATGTTGTTCCACTAAATAAATTAACTAGCTTCTTTACTACTGCTAACAAGGTATATTTGGAAGGATTTAGTTCTCTTAAAGAGAGAGGTTTACTTTCAACAAAAAAGATAAATGTAAAACAGACATTCATTATCCTTTCATCTATTTTTACAATCCTTCCTACCTTCTTAGGAGAGATCTTCTTTATTAACGCTGCACTTGGGTGGCTTTTCGGTATTGTAATCTCTGCAATTTTGCTCGCCATATTTTCATTTACAATTGATACCCGCTCTGAAACTGGTAACAAAAAATATCACTATCTTTTAGGACTAAAGATGTATATTAATACTGCAGAGAAGAAAAGGATAGAGTTTCATAATGATCCTAAAAAGTATGTTGGTATATTTGAGAAATTACTACCTTACGCAATGATATTCAATCTAGAGAAGAAATGGGCTAATGAATTTAAAGAGATATATACAGAGATCCCAGATTGGTATGAAGGAGACTTTACTACCTTTAATGCTTACTACTTAGCAAACTCTTTGTCTTCATTTAACTCTTCAGTTACAAAGAGTTCTACTACCTCTTCCTATGATAGCTCTGGAGGGTATAGATCTGGTGGATGGAGTTCTGGAGGTGGAGGGTTTAGTGGTGGTAGTTCAGGAGGAGGTGGTGGTGGCTCTGGTGGTGGAGGATGGTAAATTGTAATATCTTAATATATGGGTATATTAGATTTTCTTTTTGGTCCTAAGGTTAGTACTACCTCTTTTCTTGAATTAAGGAAAAAGATTGTAAATCTTAGAGCTTCTAATCTCTATCCATATCCATACAATCTTCCTCAGGCTGTACAGTTTCCTCCAGATTTTTGGAAAGATTTAATAAATATATACAAAAAGACATACAAAGATGGATTAGAGAGAGCTTTTTCTGTTTTTTGGGCAGATGGTGAAGTAGTATTAACTGAAGTAAATACAGGTACTGAAAAGATGGTCAAAAGTGGAGGTAGTATACAGGTTAAATATTCACACCATCCAACTAAGAAAGAGTATGCAAGAAAAGAACTTTACTTAGATGGCAAACTATTAAAAAGAAGAGATATATATCACAAGAGTGTACCTAAGACCTTAGAAGTACAATATCTTTTTAATATTCATACTCATCCTAAACATACTAGAGAAGATGGAAGTATATATTACAACTTCTTCTCTGCTCAAGATATTAAAGCTTTACTTTCCTCTAATGCAATTATGACTGGATTAGTTACAGACAAACTGTGGCTTCTGATTAGAACAGACAAAACCCCTAGTAGGGTAGATAGCCTTGTAGATTCTGATGTTACACCAAAGTATTTAGAAGAAACTTTAAATATCGGATTGTACAAAGGAGAGTTTAATAAAAAGTTGTATAGATACTCCCTAGTAAAAGAAACTAATTAGTCTCTTCTTCTAATTAGTGATGCATAGTAGAGAATATTAAGCAGAGAAGCTAGTAAAGCTGCAACATATGTCGTTGCTGCTGCTAAAAGAATATCTCTAGCTCTTCCCATTCTACTTTTATCTATCAGGTTATACTTCTTTATAAATCTCATTGCTCTCTTACTAGCATCTATCTCTATTGGTATGGTAATTAAGGCAAATACTGTAGTAAGAGCAAAGAGCATTAACCCTATCTCTGCTAAATTAAGCATATTTAATATTAGCCCTACAATTATTAATATATATCCTAATCTAGACCCAATATTTACAATTGGAACTAAGCCTAATCTCATATTAAAAAAAAGAGAGTTTGAAAATTTCTGCTCTACATGACCGAACTCATGAGCAACAACAGCTACAGAAGCTACAGAGTCCTCTTTTGAAAGTGAAGATATATGAACAAGATCTTTGGTTGGATCAAAGTGATCAGTAAGAGCAGCTCCCCCTACTTCTACATCTACACTAAATGATTCACCATCTTTAATTATCTGTGCAACCTCTACACCTGTAATATTTTTACCTGTAGGAATGGATCTATTCCTGTTAAATGAAGTAGTAATCCATAACTGAGCAATTAGAGCAAGTAAAATTCCAGGAATTATATAAATGTAATATATTGGATCAAAATACATTGATAGAAAGTACTAAATTGTTTGGTAATTAAGTGTATCACAAAATTTGAAATTAGAAGAAGTAAAGATTAATATTAAATGTATAACTTTGTACAATTAAATATATGAAGTTTAAAAAAGGAAAGAAGTATCTATGTATGTTAGCTCCTTCATTTGTTTCAGTATATGAATACCCAGATATTGTGTACAGATTAAGGGCATTAGGATTTGATAAAGTAGTAGAAGTAACATTTGGTGCTAAAATGACTAATCTCTCTTACTACCAAATATTAAAAGAGAAAAATGATAGAACCTGGATCTCTTCTCCTTGCCCTACCCTTGTCAATGTAATTAGAGCTAAATATCCTCATCTGCTTCCTAATCTAGTTCCTGTTCACTCCCCTATGGGTAGTATGGGCTTAATATGCAGAAAGTTTTTCCCAGGATATGTAAACATATTTGTAGGTCCCTGCTTAACTAAAAAGATAGAGGCTAAGGAGTTGGATAGTATAGATGAGGTATTAACATTTAAAGAGTTAGATGACCTCTTTATCAAACACAATATTCCTGAAAAAATAGAGGACTCTAAGTATTGTGCTACTTTCGATAAGTTCTACAACGACTACACCAAGATATATCCTCTCTCAGGAGGTCTCTCTGATACACTTGCATATCACCATATCTTAAAAAAGAAGGATATACTGGTTATGGAAGGTATGGATAACATCATTAAAATCTTAGATGGATTTAAAGATGGATATTACAAGAATTATAAATTTTTAGATATCCTTACCTGTAAGGGTGGTTGTATCAATGGTCCTAGTATTAACTATCGACACTCTATTAACGAGAGAATTAAGCGAGTTAGAAAGTATAGAAACTTTGCAGCTAGGTATGAGAAAGACTTAGGCAAGAGTGGTAAAAAAGCAGATGCAGAAGGTATAGATTTTGGAAGAGAATTTGTGTAAGCTAGTTCTGTTTTAAATTAATATTTTGTTGTACATGAATGATTTTATGAAAGTAGCACTTGATGAAGCTAGAAAAGGAATGAAAAGAGGACACGGTGGTCCATTTGGTGCAGTTATTGTTAAAGATGGAAAGATAATTGCAAAAGGCCATAGCAGAGTATTAAAAGAAAAGGATGCTACATCTCATGCTGAAATTAATGTGATAAGGAAGGCTAATAAGAAACTTAAATCATATGACCTTTCTTCCTGTGAGATATATACTACTGGCCAACCATGCAAAATGTGTGAAGCAGCTATTAACTGGGCAAAAATTAAAAAAGTATACTTTGGAAATACATATAGAGATGCACTAAATATGGGATTTAATGACCAAACAGGTAATAATGATAAAGTAAAATATACTAGATTAGATAGTACAGAGACAGTAAAATTAGTTGAGGAGTGGAATTCATTGCATAAGAAGAAGCTTTATTAACCATATTGACTTTTTCTTCTCTGACCTATAATCTATCTAATAACCTCAAAATATTAGTTATATGTCTAAATACATTTTTGTATCTGGAGGAGTAATTTCTGGAATCGGTAAAGGAATTTCTGCAGCTTCCATTGGTGTTTTGCTTAAATCATATGGGTATAAGATTACCATGTTAAAAGCAGATCCATATCTAAATGTAGATGCTGGTACTATGAACCCTTCTGAACATGGTGAAACTTTTGTATTAGAAGATGGTTTTGAAACAGATATGGATATCGGTAGTTATGAAAGGTTTGTTAATGAATCTTTCTCTCGTCCCAACTCTATGACATGTGGTGCGGTACTTGAGAAAGTAATTAAGGATGAGAGATCTTTAGCATATGATGGTAAATGGGTTAGTCTTGATTACCATGTTCCAAATGAAGCTATCTCATGGATTAAGAGTGTTGCTAAAAGCAGTAAAGCAGAAATTACCATTGTAGAGATAGGGGGTACAGTAGGAGAGATTGCTAATGGACTGTTTTTGGAAGTGAATAAGATTATGAAAATTGAAGCTCCTAATGATGTTATACATGTTCATCTCTCATATCTTCCAGTACCAAATACTTTAGGAGAAATGAAAAGTAAGCCTGTTCAAGTTTCAACACAACTTCTTAATACACACGGAATACATCCAGATTTTCTAATAGCAAGATCAGAGTATGAATTAGATCGCATTAGAATAGAAAAACTTTCTAGATACTGCTATGTTCCTGTTAACCATATTGTCTCTGCAGTTGATACAGATTGTATATATGATGTTCCCGTTAACTTTAAGAGAGCAAATTTAGGAATAAATATTCTTAAGAAACTTAATCTAAAGCCTAAGAAAACATCTATTATAGATAAATGGGTTAAGAAAACAGAGAGGATGAAAAAGATTAAAAAAGAGATAAATATAGGGATAATTGGAAGAAGTCCTAAAAGTGGTAAATTTGATTTAAAAGACTCGTATGTTTCTGTTTTAGAAGCTATTAATCATGCTAGCTGGGAGAAGATGTCCAAACCAAATATTCACTGGATTGAAGCAGAAGGGTTTAGATCGAAAGAGAAATTAAGAGAAAAACTTTTAGAGATGGATGCTATAGTAGTTCTCCAAGGCATTGGAAAAGAAGATATGGAAGGTAAGATAAGAGCAGTAGAGATTGCAAGAGAGAGTAAACTCCCTTTCTTAGGTCTTGGATACGGTTTTCAAATTGCAGTAGTAGAATATGCTAGAAATGTATGTAAGATAAAAGATGCTACTACACAAGAGATAGACAGTAAGGGAAGTTTAATAATGTATAGAAGAGATACTACAGATGGGAGAAGGTTAGGGAGTTATCCTTGTAAAGTAAAGAGTGGGTCTGTTTTAGAATCTCTGTATAAAAAGTATAAGAGTTCTCTTTTTAATACCCAGCCTACAGTATTAGAAAGGCACAGAAACAGTTATGAGTTTAATAATGAATATAAAAATATTTTGGAAGATAAGGGCTTGATATTCTCCTCTATAAGTACAGATAGAAAGTTAGTAGAGGCTGTAGAGATTCCTAAAGAGAAACACCCTTTCTTTATTGCTACTCTCTATCATCCTGAGCTTAAAACTAGATTTATTCTACCTCATCCAATATTTATGGGTTTTATAGAGGCAGCCATTAAGAGATCTAAGAGATAAATACTACTTTTTAATATACGCTTTTATATCAACAACAACTGCTCTACTCTCAGTTATCATTACTGGGTTCATATCTAGTGTAAATATCTCTGGATATGTGGTTAACATTTTTTGTACCTTCTCAATACACTCTATTAGAGCTTCTCTGGCTAGTGCTGGTTTACCTCTGTATCCTGCTATCAGTTTCGATATTTTAGTTTTATCCAATATCCTACCTATATTTTCTATACTCTCTGGTAGTAAAAATTTCTCAATATCACTATGTATCTCTGTATATATACCCCCTTGCCCTATTGCAATGAGATGCCCAAATCCCTCTCCTGTCTCTTCATATACCTGACTATCTCCGTCTCTGTTAGTTCCAATAAAGAATTCTGCTTTTGAGTCTATCATCTCCTGTATTAATATATTAGGAGAGGTAGTTCTTGTAATCTTTGATATATTTCCAACTAATTCTTCAAATTTAGCCTGAAATTCAGATACAGTTCTAATATCTAAGAAAAGGGCTTTGTAATCTGTTTTATGTGCTAAATCCTTAGATGTTGCTTTTATAGCAACAGGGAAGTTTTTAGTAGCAAACTCGACTGCTTCCTCATAGTTAGCAGTAATTAATTGATTAGGCATATCAAGATGAAACTCTTTAGATATCTTCTCTACAATATCATCTGGTAGTACCTGTAGCTCATCTGTTAATAACTCCTCTATCTCTTTTCCATATTTTCTTCTCTTCTTTAATTCAGAGATATCTCTTAATACAAAACTTTTTCTCTTACTTTGGTACTCTGTAAGTTTTGAGATTAGTTTAACAGTATCCTCAATATTGTTAGAGAAATACAAACCGTATGCTCTTAGTATCTTGTTACCATCTTCTATCTCTTTTCCTCCTAAAAAGCACGCAAATATAGGCTTAGAACTTTGATTCTGTAAATCTACAATTACTTTTGCTACACCAGTAATATCTGAAACAAGCTGTGGTGTTAAGATTAGAAGTAAAGTGTCTACATTCGTGTCATCTAGAAGTATTTTCATCGCCATCTCATATCTATCAAGAAGAGCATCTCCTAGTATATCGATAGGGTTTTTTACACTGGCAAAGGGAGGTAAATTTTTAAGAAGTTTCTCCTTACTCTTCTCCCCTATTTCGGCAACTTCTAGATTAAAAGCTTCTACAAAATCTACAGCCATTATTCCTGGACCACCTGCATTAGTAAGTATTGCTACTTTTTTACCTTTAGGTAATTTTTTTTTAGAGAGAACTTTTAGAGTATCAAACATCTCTTCTGAGCTCTCTACTTTTATTAAATTGGCTTTCCTGATTGCAGCTAAAGTAGTATCGTAGGATGAGGTAAGAGACCCAGTATGTGAAATTATTGCTTCAGAGGCCCTCTGAGAGCTTCCTGGAGCTATTATTACAATCGGTTTATCTACCTTACTAACAATCTCAATGAAGTCTTTTCCATCACTAAACTCTTCTAAGTAAAGAGCAATGGAATCTGTATTTTTATCTCTCTGTAGATACTCTATTAATTCATTTTCGATGATATCAGCCTTATTTCCAATGGATATTACTTTTGAGAAACCTACATTGTCCTTAGATGCCATATCTAAAATAGCTGTAATGAAAGCTCCCGACTGAGAGATGAATGCAGTAGTACCATCACCAGGATTAGATCTTGCAAATGAGAGATTAATATTTTCACTATTGTTTATAAATCCAAGAGTATTCGGTCCTATTAATCTAATACCTGCACTCTTTAGTTTCTTTGCAATATCTTCCTCTAACTCTTTACCCTCTTGACCTGTCTCTTTAAATCCTGCAGATATGATTATTACACTACCTACTTTCTTTTCAATACACTCATCTATTACTGAACTAACAAACTGAGAAGGTATTACAATACATACCATATCTATACTATCTTTAATATCTAGTACTGACTTAAAACACTCCTTACCTTCTATATCACTATACTTAGGATTAACAGGATATATTTTACCTGTATATCCTCCTTCCATTAGGTTATGAAATATTACAGAACCTATTTTCTCTTTCTCTTTAGATACACCTACTATGGCTATACTCTTTGGTGAAAACAGATTATCTCTTATCATTGCTATTGAAATCTAGATAAAATATTTTTAATATCGTAATTCTTAACCTCATCAACTAGTTCTGTTTTTTTCTTCTTCCTATTCTCCAAACTATTCAGAAAGTCTGGTCTATTCCTGTTCTGGTATATAACGCCGGTATATATCTTCTCTGTGTCTTTAACAACTGCTACAGCCTCACTAATGGTTTGTTTAGCGGTAGTATGTGCAATTCTACTACTAAACCACTCAGAATTTGCTTCTTTATTAAATGTTGGACATATCTGCATAATCTCTACTACACTTAAACCTTTATGTACTATCGCCTCCTTCATTATCTCAGTTAACTGTTTAGGATCTCCACTGTATCCTCTTGCAAAGAATGTAGGGTTAAGGCTTAATACTAGCTCTCCAATATTAATACTTCCTTCTGGTTTACCATCAGGAAAAGCATATATCGGTTTCTTCTCTCTTGTAGTTGCTGTAGCTTGTCCAGTAGTTAATGCAAAATTTTGATTATTATGTATTAAAACCATAATATCATAGTTAGATCTAATTGCATGAATTAGATGATCTATTCCCTCATGTAAAACTCCCCCATCTCCAATATCTGCAACTACCTTCATTTTACTGTTTGCTAAGTATGCACCTGATGCTAAAGCAATGGACCTTCCATGAAGACCTTTAATTCTAAATCCTTCAATATCATCAGCACCGTTACCGTTACAACCGATATCAAAGACTAAAACAACTTCGCTAGGAGATAGGTTAAGGTCCACAAATGCCTGTTTGAGAGAGTGATGAATAGCGAAATTACCACATCCAGGACACCATGTATTTTTCTCTTTTGTATTAAAATCTTCTACCTTAACTTTCATCTTAGTTTTTTAAAAAATCTAAAATATCTTCAACAAAGAAAGGTCTAGCATCAAACTTTAGTAATTTTTTCTTAAACTCATATCCACTCTCTTTTCTAATTAACTCTCCAAACTGTCCACCCTGATTATTCTCAATCAGTATGAGATCTTTTTTGTTTGAATCTAACTCTAATATCTTTTCATATCGTAGAGGGAAGAGATATTGATAGTAGAGGAAAGCGATATCTTCTCTCTCTTTCATAGCATCTAGTACTGCATTTTTAGCTGTACCAAATCCAACAAAAACACTCTTTGCATCTTTCGAACCGTAGTATATTGGCTGAGGTATATCTCTCTGTAACCCTACTAGCTTTCTCATTCGCTTCTCTGACATTGCAGCGATATCTTCTGCTACCTCTGTAGTAGCTCCATCAGGTGTGTGCTCATCACTATTCGCTAAGAATGTTTTCTTTCCCTTTTGAGGTATCCATCTAGGAGATATTCCACTCTCAGTTATCTCATATCTCTCTTTCCCTTCTTTAAGATGTCTCTCTACTTTTAGAGCTTTAGGTAGTTGTTTAATATTAAAGAGTGCTTCTGCAGACTGTTTCTCTGTTAGAAGAATTACAGGTAGTTGATATTTTTCAGATATATTGAATGCTTCTTGTATTAACTCATATGCATCATATGCAGTAGAACAACTAAGAACAACTCTTGGAAAATCTCCATGACCAGAGTAGAGAGCTGCATCTAGGTTGTCTGTTCCACTCCAAGTAGGAACTCCTGTTGCTGGTCCAGCTCTCTGTCCTAGCACTACAACCAAGGGAGTTTCAGTCATACCAGCACACGATATTGTCTCTGTCATTAAATCAAAACCACCTCCAGAGGTTGCAGTAAATGCTCTTGTTCCCATATACATAGCTCCCATTACTAACTGAATTGCAGTAATTTCACTCTCTGCCTGCTTAACCACAATACCTGTTTCCATATATGTTTTACCAAAAGTATCTAGGATAGATGTAGAAGGTGTCATTGGATATGCAAAATATGCTCTACAACCTGCAGAGATTGCACCTAGGACAATAGCGTCATTTGCTGTAAGTAATTTACTCTTACTCCAACTTTTTTCTTTATCAATCTTGCTAATCTCTTCTCCATATTTTTTCTCTTTCTCAAATGAATACCCTGCTTTTAAGCATCGTATCTCTGCATCCATATCTATATTTTTCTTCTCAAACGTCTTCTTAACAACCCTCTCTAACTCTTTAAGATCAAACTCCGCTATTGACCAAAGATATGCAAGTAATACAGCACTAGCCATGATTGGAGGAGCATTGTTTTCCTTCGCTATACTAAGTGTATCTAAGTAAACAACAGTTATTTTCTTCTTGTATATATATTCTCTTTCTTCATCTGTGAAATCAAAATCCAAGATATTGTGAACAATTAATCCTCCCTTTTTAACACCAAAAAGATATTGATGTAGAGGCTCTGAAGAGAGAGAGGCTAAGATATTGTAGTTTTTGGATGAAGAGAGAATCTCTTTGTCACTAAAATCTATCTGATATGACGCAAACCCTCCTTTTATAACGGAAGGATACTCTCTGTATGCAAAGACATGGTATCCAATATTTTTAATAGATTTAGCAAGAATTTCACCTAGGGTATTAATTCCTTGACCTGACTCTCCTGCGAATTTAATTGCAAATCGATGAGCCATATCTTAATTAGAAACTAGAAGATTAACTCCTTAAGAGTATCACTACCGATATATATTGTCAAAATGCTTACAAAAGAAAAAGGGGTGATGTAAAATACAGTATATGAAAGATCTAATAGATATTACAGTTGAGGCAGGAAGTGGAGGTGAGGGATTAATATCCTTTGATAGTTGGCAAAAGCCAACAGGTGGTAATGGTGGTAAGGGAGGTGATATATATTTTGTTGGTAGTAGAAACTATTTAGATTTTTCCCATTTAGAAAAACAACCATATTTAAAAGCAGAGAGTGGTAAAAGAGGTGAAAGAAACAGAAGAGATGGTAAAAATGGTAAGGATTTAATTGTGCATCTACCTCTTGTAACAAGAATTTTTAATCCTGATGGTAGTGAGGTTATTACAATTACCAAAGATGAACAAAAAGTAAGAATTCTTAAAGGCGCTACTGGTGGATTAGGAAACTTTGCTCTTAGATCTAAGGGGTGGGATAGCAAGTTTGCAAGAGAGAGAGGAGTTAAAGGTGAGGTTAGGAAATTTAAATTAGAGCTTAACTTAAAAGCAGATGCCATATTTTTAGGGTTTCCTAATGCAGGTAAATCTAGCTTAATTAATGCTCTTACTAATGCTAAGTACAAGGTAGCACCTTACGAGTTTACTACTTTAGAGCCTCAGTTAGCTGTAATGGATGGATATATATTAATGGATTTACCAGGGTTAATAGAGGGGGCTTACAGAGGTAAAGGGTTAGGTACAAACTTTCTAAAACATACTAAATATTCTAGATTGCTTGTTCACTGTATTAGTTTAGAGGATATGAATTTGAAAGAGAGCTATACAAAGATGAGAGATGAATTTAACAATATCTCTAAAGATCTATCTTCGTTAGATGAATTAGTACTTTTTACAAAAGCAGATATATTATCTACTGAACAAGAGAGAAAGATTCTCAAAGAGCTATCTAAGGATTTCAAAGATTTTTTAATAGTATCTACATTTAGAAAGGAGGATGTAGATATGTTAAAAGAGACACTAAAAAAGAGATTGGGTTCTAGCTCTCATTCCATCATCTAGTGCTCTTTGTGCATTCCACTGTAGGTCAGGTTTGTCATACATACTCTTTACTAACCACTCTAGGTACTCCCTGTCCTCCCTCTCTATCTCTTCAAAGGTTTTACCCATATATTTACCAAAGCTCATCTCTCTAATGATCTGGGGTTGTTTTGTAATTAACTGCATATGTTCTACAGTTAGTTTAGAATTTTGTACAAGGTAGTGATAGAGGTTTTTTAGAAAATATACATCACTTAGTGCATTGTGAGCTTCTCGAAACTCTCTATCCTCACTCTTATACAATCCTAGATAATATCTAAGATATTGTAACTTGTAACTCTCTAAGTCTCTTCCATCATCTGTAGTTAAAAGATTTCTTGCAACTTTAAGTGTACATATTGAGTCTTCTACCTTTACTCCTTTCTTCTCTAGAGCTTCTGAATCAAAGGCCATATTATGAGCAACCCATATATATTTCTTTGAGAGGAATTCTAAATATTCTTTTAGGGAACTAGTATTAGATTCTAAATCTTTTCCTTCTTCAGATACTGTAGCGTCTTCAAAATATTTACACTTTTCAACCATCTCTGGAGTAATATTGTGTACCGCCATTGATCCAAAAGATATCTCTTGTTTAGGTTTAATGTATATATTCATCCAGATATCTGGATTTTCTGTTATAAATGCTATCTGAAGCAGATCTTTACTCTGTACATCTGTTGTTTCAGTATCAATGAAAAGGAGTTCCTTCTTGGACATCTTTCTATTAGAAGTATTTCAATTTAATATTTTCATGAAGTTAGAAAAGGGGCATTAAAATATATGAGATTTTAGCATATGGATATTTGATAAACAAACTGTTGTTGAATGATATCTTTTAAGCTGATATATTAAACTATTAATTTCTTTTACAGTGATATATGAAAATTTCTAAGAGTACTCTCATTGGTTTAGTTTCTGTAATAGCGGTGATTGCTGTTGTAGTAGGAATATTTCTTTTTTTAGATAAAGGGATGAGTTTTACGGATAAAATGGGTAGGACTCAAGAGAATAGCACAGGGGGAAAGGAGGTAGAGGACTCAAGTATGAAAGATTTTGAGAGTTTAGAGATTGAAACTTTAAAAGAGGGAAGTGGTGCTGAAGCAGTAGATGGAAATACTGTTGTAGTACATTATGAAGGTACATTAAGAGATGGTACCAAGTTTGATAGTTCTTTTGATAGAGATGTTCCTTTTGAATTTATACTAGGTAATGGAGAGGTTATCCAAGGGTGGGAGCAAGGTATAAAGGGGATGAAGGTTGGAGAAGAGAGAGAGCTACATATTCCTTCTAAATTAGCATATGGACAGGATGATCTAGGTACTATTCCTGCTGGTTCAGGTTTAATATTTAAAGTAGTACTTTTGGAGATAAAGTAGCTAAAATATCCCTAATGTCATAAGGATACCTATTAACAACATTAATATACCCGCTATTAAGTGCATCTTTCTTACATTCTTATCCTTCCAATCCTTAACCTCTTCTGCTCTTTTAGAACCGACAAATACCAGTATTACAACTATGACCATTGGAAGTACAAAGATGATGTTGTAAAGAAGAAGCATAGGGATGGCATTTATAAAACCTTGGTCAGCAACAAGTCCCCCTAATATTATATATGGACCAATTGTACAAGGAAGCAAGAATACTGTAACAAAAAGTCCTAAACTAAACGCTCCAAAAGGAGATGTAATCTTACTAATAACCTTTTGTACTTTGGGTCTTAAAAAGAGAGGCATCTCTGTTGTAACACCCCCTGGTTTGTATTTAAAGTAATCCTTAAGCTCTAAAAGACCTAACAGTATTGCCCCTATTCCCAAAGCTTTGTAAATGTATAGCTTAATGGAGGCAATAGATTGAATAACTTGAAATGCTGTAATTATCAGATACCCATAGAATAGATACATTATCACTACTGCAAGGGTAAACGCTAAACCTGAGTACAACACCTGTTTCCTATCCCTTGGATTGTACGTAACTATTGAAATTAGCATAAGAGCAAGTACAGATATTGCACAAGGATTAACTGAGTCTGCAAGTCCTAGCATTACTGTTTTTCCAATTGATACCCCGTATCTCTGTTCAATACTATCTGTATTAACAATATCTTCCTTTTTCTCTTCTTTAGATGCACCATTCCACTGTAATAGCCATCCATTTATTTCCATTGCGTTATCAAACTTCAAACTACCTCCTGAATATTCTACTTTCACACTCTTAGCCTTTTTACCTTCTAAATTAGCTATTGCTTCTTCAATGCTATTTGCAGAGATAAAGGTTTTAATCTGGTTATTCTGGTTCTCATTTAACTTTGTTAAGCTCCTTTTAATAGCTACACGATCTTTAGAGTAAAATGTTGGATATCTTTTTAAATCATTTAGATTTAACTCATCAAAAGACAGAGAGTTTCCATCTGCTAAAAATACAGTATCCCTGGGAGAATTTGATAGCATTCTATCTAAATTATCCAAAATTGGTTTATCTCCACTCTCACTTTGTTCACTACTAAAAAGAACTAGAGGAATACCTAAATTAAGGTTATACGATTCTACATACTCCAAAAGAGATTGAGAATTTCCTAAATTCTTGTACGTTTCATATTCAATCATAACTATATTACCCTGTTCAATCTTTTCTATTAACTTTGGATTCACTTTTGCACAATGAGGACACCCTATTCCACCAAAATATATGAAGTATGTATTAGTTTGTTGAGCATCTACTTTACTACTTGGTAAAAACATAAATATTGAAAGAATGAGAAGTAGAACAATTGAAAGAAATCTTTTCATTAATCCTAATATTGTAATATTATATACAACTATGAAGACTCCTAAACTTTCTAAAAGCCAACAACATATATTAGATGCTATTTTAGACTGGTTTAAAGTATCTAAATCTCAGTATATCACATTAGGAGGTTATGCTGGTACAGGGAAAACAACTCTGTTGGGATATCTAAGTAAATATCTTTCTAAAGAGCACAAGAGATTAAAAATTGCATTTTGTAGTTATACAGGTAAAGCATCAAGAGTGCTTTTTAGAAAGTTACATGAGGTAGGCTTCTCTCAAAACCCCCACTATATCGGAACAATACATCGTTTGATATACAGAGCGATTGTAAATTCTGAGGGTGAAATTATTGGTTGGGAGAAAATTCCTGTTGAAGATTTTAAATATGACTTAATCATTATAGATGAAGCCTCTATGATTAGCGAGGATATATGGATTGATCTTTTAAGTTTTAACAAGCCTATACTCGCTGTAGGAGATCACGGACAACTTCCTCCAATTAAAGAGAGTTTTAATTTAATGCAAAATCCTGATCTTAAATTAGAGGAGATATATAGGCAGGAGCGAGATAATCCCATCATTGCACTTTCAGAGATTGCTAGAAAGTATGGCTCTGTTCCTTTTCAAAAGTATTCGAAGTATGTAAGAAAGGTTAATAAACATGACATGCAAACAGAAGAGTTAGTTACAGATATCTTTAGGTCTTTTGATGAAGATACTATGGTTTTGTGTGGATACAACAGAACTAGGATTAATTTAAACAGAGCCATTAGAAGTCTACATTTTGATTCACCTCTTCCTCAATCTGGTGATAGGGTAATATGTTTAAAAAACAACAGAGAGGCTGAGATATTCAATGGTATGACTGGTACAATATTAGATATTTCAAAGGAAAACATTGGTAAAGATGAGTACTACTTTGCTGAAATATCTCTTGATTGTGAAGAGTATCCGTTTGTAGGAAGAATTAGTATTGATCAGTTTAATTCTACTGATTTAGTTATAAATGATATGGAAGATATTAATTACTTTGATTTTGGGTATGCACTTACTGTTCATAAGGCACAGGGTAGTCAAGCTAAAAGGGTTGTTCTTTTTGAAGAGCGTTTTTCCAAAATGACAGATGATAATTTTAGAAGATGGCTTTATACAGGTATTACACGAGCGGAGCAGGAGTTATATATAGTAGCGTAATATTATTTTTTTGGTTGTATAATATATCGTATGATTATTCAAAACAGAGAAGAAGAAAAATTACTAAAGGAGGCTTCTGCAATATCAGTAAAGATATTAGATACTCTTGGAAAGCAGTTGAGAGAAGGAGTTACTCCATTAGATATAGATACTTTAGCGGGACATCTATGTAAAGAGTATGGTGTAGTTCCTTCTTTTAAAACAGTACAGGGGTATAATTTTAATACATGTATATCAGTAAATGATGTAGCTGTTCATGGTATTCCTAAAGATATTCCTCTTAAGAAGGGAGATTTGATATCTATAGATTTTGGTATTGTTTACAAGGGATTTTTTACTGATCACTGTTGGACTTGGAGTATAGGTGAGCCTAACAAAGAGAATGAGAGGCTTCTTAAGGCTGGTAGAGAGGCTGTAGAGAGTGCAATGGAATTAGCAGTTGTAGGAAATCATACAGGAGATTTAGGGTTTGAGATGGAGAGTGTAGCAAAGAGATATGGTTTTAATGTACTAAAGATGTTTATTGGTCACGGTATTGGAAAAGGCTTACATGAAGCTCCAGATATTCCTGCTTTTGGAAAGAGAGATACAGGAACTGTTCTTGAAGATGGTATGGTGTTGTGTGTAGAGTGTCAGGTTGTAGATGATAGTGGAGAGGTGGTAATAGATAGGGATGGTTGGTCTGCAAAGACTAAAAATGGTGGTAATTCCGTTATGTTTGAGTATATGGTCATAGTTAGAGATAGTAAACCAGAGATTTTAACAGACACAAAGAATTGGAACACAGTAGTTTAACATAGTTTATAATCCTATAGTAATGTGATATAATATAAATATAGGCAAATGCCTATGTTCTTTAAAAACCTATTCAAAAATTCAATACCTAAGAAAGGAGAAGTAGCAATGAAAAAGAAAGAAATAGTCTCTACTGGTATAGGAGTTGTACTACTCCTTCTATTTCTAGTAATTGGTTCTGTTTATCTACAAAAAATATTCGCAGAAAATGGCTATATCAGTAAAGCTAAGGGGATAGAGATAGCTAACAGTATGGGCCAGGTAGGAGAATTACCATGGGCAGTGGACGAGTACGACCTCGTTGCTGTACTCTTTTGTGAAAGTCCTGACGACTCTAACCAAGACGGGAAGACCTTTGTGCACAAGAAGAGTGTTTTCCACGAATCAGGAGGATGGATGACAGGCTGTCAATACATGGCTGCCAAAAATTTGACCATCATCCCTGAGGGAAATATTTGGACAAATCAGACAAAAATCAAATTTGAATAGGTTTAGAAGAGTCTTCTATCTGCTAGATATTAGCTTTACCAAAGATAGAAGACTCTTTTTCCTCTGTATTAATAGATATACATCCATCTGTGATAGAATATTAAGAAGGATAACTTTTTACTATCAATATATGCCAGATAGAACATATGACATCGCTATTGTAGGTAGTGGACCTGCAGCTTTCTCTGCAAGTATATATGCAAGTAGGTATAAACTAAGTAATATTGTATTTGGAAAAGTATTGGGTGGAACAATCTCTGAAGCTCACAAAGTCTGTAACTATCCTGGTATAGATGAAATCTCTGGATATGACTTAGGTATGAAATTTTTTGAACAAGCTAAAAGATTGGGTGGAGAACATCTTGCAGAGAGTGTTATTGAAGTTAAGAAAGAAGAAGATCTTTTTAGAATAACTACTGATACATCAAAAGAGTTTGTTGCTAAATCTGTAATACTTGCTACTGGAAGTAATAGGAATAGGCTTAATCTACCTGATGAAAATCGTTTTTTAGGTAAAGGCCTCTCGTACTGTGCAACCTGTGATGGTATGTTTTTTAAAGATAAGGTTGTTGGAGTTGTTGGAGGAAGTAGTGCTGCTGTAATGAGTGCTGTTATGCTTGCTGATATAGCTAAGAAGGTATATATCATCTACAGAGGTACAGAGCTTAGAGGAGAGCCTATGTGGGTAGATCAGGCAATGGAGAGAGAGAATATTAAGATAATATATACTACATTGGTTCTTGGTTTGGAAGGTAAGCAGGTTCTTGAAAGAGTAAAACTTTCTAAGGTATACAACGGTTCACAATATCTTAGTCTAGATGGACTTTTTGTTGAAATTGGTTCTACTCCTAATCTAGATTTAGCAAATCAATTAGGAATAGAGTTGGCTGATGAGGGATACATTAAGGTTGCAAGCAATCAGAGTACCTCCTTAGAGGGAGTATGGGCTGCTGGAGATGGTACAGACGGATCTAATAAGTTTAGACAGGTAATTACTGCTGCATCAGAGGGCTCCATTGCAGCTAATTCAATATTTAAATATCTTAGAAAGAGTAATTAAGATTTTGAATTAACAAAATCTACCCACTCTTGTAAGTAGTTAGAGCTAGACCACACTTTATCCTTACCTACTCCATATTCAATTCGTCCTCCATATGATTCAATTAGATCTGCTTCTGCTTTTAACCCACTGTTAGGATTGTTTCTATCTTTGTCATTTCTATCTCCACCTTTTGTAAATATATCAGGTTTGATAATTGCAAGTGCTTCTGAACAGTTAGTAGCTTCTGGGTTTTCGTGTATGACTACATAGTCAACTCCCTTAATTGCATCAACTATATCTGCTCTATCTACTGCAGGTATGAAAGGTTTGCCTTTTTTATTAATCGCTCTGCTATCTCCATCTACAATAATTACCAAAATATCACCAAATTTCTTTGATTCTAATATACAAGAGACATGTCCTGGATGGATAGGGTCAAAATATCCCGATGTAGCAACTATACTCTTACCTTCTTCTTTTAACTCATCCCTTATCTTCCCAAACTCTTCAAGTTTTACTACCATAGTATTTTTCTATTCAATTTATTCTACATTAAAACAGGTATATATTTTGATTGCAACCCTCTTAATTCATAACCCATATTGTAGATAACACAACCCCTAGTATTTACTACAAACTGAAGATACTGCATATTGTAGCCAATAACTAAAATTTGGATTACTACAAGTCTTTGACGAACACAATGGGTTGCGATAGCCTAGATTACTAAGTACAACATATTGTGTAATGAGGTGTCCATACTGTGCATGTACAACTTCTAAAGTTGTAGACAAAAGAGATAATAGTGAGGACTTTTCTACTAGAAGAAGAAGGCAGTGTTTAAGGTGCGGTAGAAGATATACAACATACGAGAGGATTGAAAGGATAGATGTTGTAGTGATTAAAAGAGATGGTTCTTTAGAAAATTTTGACTGTGAGAAGTTAAGAAAAGGGATTAAGAAAGCTGTTGATTTGGATAAGATTACTGAGTCGGATATTGAGCTGTTTTGTGAGGAGGTAGAGAGAAAGGTAATGGTTAGTCCAAATCCACTAACTACAGCAGATATTGGAAATATGGTGTTGGAGTGGTTAAGGACTCAAGATCCACTAGCATATATGAGGTTTGCTAGTGTGTATAAAAAATTTGAAACTTTAAAAGATTTAAAAGAAGAATTAGAGAAATTAATTTAATAATACTGCCGTGAAAACTGTTCATTTCAAGGTTAAAAAAAGAGATGGAAGGTTAGTACCGTTTGAGATAGAAAGAATTGAGACAGGGATATTTAAAGCTGCCGAAAGTGTTGGAGGTGATGATAGAGAGAGAGCAAAAGAGGTAGCAAGTGAGGTACTTAAGAGATTAACTAAGAAGCATAAGAAAGAGCTTTTCATTACAACTTCTGATATTGCTAAGTGCGTTAAAGAGACTCTAAAGGATATGGGGCATGGTAAGACTGCTACTGCTTTTGAGTTGTTTGTGGATCTTAACAACAAGGTAAAGAATATTAAATCGTTAATAGATGCTGAATCCTTAATTAAGGGATATATTAGAGAAGAGGATTGGAGAGTTAAAGAGAACAGTAATATGGCATACTCTTGGCAAGGGTTAAATAACCATATCTCTACTTCAGTTCAGGCTAATTACTGGCTCTATACCATATATCCTAAGGTTGTTTCTAATGCTCATATAAATGCAGATTTACATATTCATGATTTAGGTATGATTGCAACATATTGCTGTGGATGGGATTTACAGGATCTTTTGCTTAGAGGTTTTACAGGGGTACCAGGAAAGATCTCTTCTAGTCCTCCTAAGCACTTCTCTGCTGCATTGGGACAGTGTGTTAACTACTTGTATACCCTTCAGCATGAAGCAGCAGGGGCACAGGCTTTTTCTAGTTTTGATACTCTACTTGCTCCATTCATACGATATGACAAATTAAGCTACAAAGAGGTAAAACAGAAGATACAGGAGTTTCTTTTCAATATGAATGTTCCTACTAGGGTAGGATGTCAGACTCCTTTTACTAATATCACCATGGATCTAGTACCTCACGGTATGTTAGCTAAAGAAAATGTCATCATTGGTGGTAAGCCACAGAAAGAGAAATATGGAGATTTTCAAAAAGAGATGGATATGCTAAACAGAGCGTTTTGTGAGGTGATGATGGAGGGAGATGCACAAGGCAGACTCTTTTCATATCCCATTCCTACATACAATTTAACTAAAGATTTTGATTGGGAGAGTGATAAATACAAATCTTTGTGGGAGATGACAGCTAAATATGGTATCCCCTACTTCTCTAACTTCATTAATTCCGATATGAATCCTGATGATGCTAGATCTATGTGTCCTTTAGCAGGAGATGAGAGGGTGTTAGTTAGGTCATCAAGAGCAAGAGGTTTAGAATTTTCTACTCTCAAAGGGATATATGAAGGAGACTTAAAAGAGCAAGAGTATGAGATATTTAGTAATGGGGGTTTCGTAAAAGGGAAGTTTGCTAAATTCAAAAACCAGAAGATGATAGAGGTTGTTCTTTTAAATAACCATAGTATTAAGATGTCGGTTAATCATTTGAATTTTGTTTTAGAAAACAAGAAATCAGATATTAAAGAATTAACTGGTTCAGAACTTACTAAGGGTATGTATCTTCCATATTCACTTAATCAGTATGAAGGGAGAGGTGGAGATGAAGAGTTAGGATATTTTGTAGGAGCGTTTGCAGGTAATGGGTCTTTTAATGAGGAAAGCTCTGTACTCTTTTCTCTCCCTATTAATCAAAAAAAGAGTGTTGCAGAGAAACTAATTAAGATATCTGAGAGATACTTTGGTGCTAGTTATACAATTAAAGAGAACAAGAAGAGTAAACTTCTCATATTGGAAATATTCTCAAGAGCTGCTGTAGGTTTGTGTAAAGATTTTGTAAGTGGCAAAGGAAGAGAGAGAGTCTACACTTCTAAATTGTATGAGATGTCTAAAGAGTTTAGATTGGCAGTAATTGAAGGTCATTTAGATATAAATGGTGGGAGGAAGAATAGGATATATACGTCTTCATTCAAGATGGTTGAGTCTTTAAATATGTTAACAGCTACTTTAGGTACTTCAACTGCAATATATGAAGAAAGGGGGAAGAAAGGATTAGACTTTTCTGTTTTGATATATGGGTTATGCAGAGAGAAGTATGGGGATTTCTGGTTTAAAAAAGATGGTATGTTGTGGATGAAGATTAAAGATATTAAAAAGATTCCTAACTCTACTGCTTACTGTTTTGAGGTAAAAAACAATATTCCCATGTTTACAGTTGGTGGGAGTGGTATTCTAACTCACAACTGTAGGCTTAGATTGGATAATAGAGAGCTAAGAAAGAGAGGTGGGGGTTTGTTTGGTGCAAATCCACTAACAGGAAGTATTGGGGTTGTAACTATTAACATGCCTAGGATTGGGTATCTAGCAAAAAATAGAAGGGATCTCTTTAAGAGGATTAATAATTTGATGGATATTGCTAAAAGGAGTTTGATGATTAAACGGTCCGCTATAGAGAAATATATGGAGATGGGACTCTATCCATACTCTAAGTTCTACCTTAATAATATTAAAAAGAGATTTGGTGAATATTTTAAGAATCACTTTAATACAATTGGGATATTAGGTTTGAATGAGGCGTTAATAAATTTCTTAGGTAAGGATATTACTACTAAGGAAGGAAGAGAGCTTGGCTTAGAGATTATGGACCATATGAGAGAGAGATTAATGACATATCAGATTGAGACTAATCAGCTATTCAATCTAGAGGCTACTCCAGGAGAGAGTACAACTTATAGATTTGCTAAGGCAGATAAGGCTAAATATGGAGATAAGATCATTGCGGCTTCTGATTTTGGCAAAAATCACTGTTCTGCTCCATACTACACTAACTCTTCTCAGCTTCCTGTAGGCTTCACAGATGATGTATTTGAGGCTTTAGATATGCAGGATGACTTCCAGTGTAAATATACAGGAGGAACGGTTCTACACATCTTCTTAGGTGAGAGAATGCCATCAGCTAGGAGTGTAAGAAATTTTGTTAGAAAGGTTGCAGAAAACTACAAATTACCCTACTTCTCCATCACACCTACTTTTAGTGTATGTCCCAAACATGGATATATGTCTGGTGAACATACATATTGTCCTAAGTGTGATGCAGAGTCAGGGTATATTGATGGTATGCAATTTGAAGAAATTAAATAATTTTTTACTGCTCATTTAATATGACAAAGAAACCAAAAGTAGTACAGAGACAAAGGTGCGAGGTTTACTCAAGGGTTGTAGGTTACATTAGACCTGTTACACAGTGGAACCCTGGTAAACAGTCAGAGTTCTCTGATAGGAAAACATTTATAGCCTAAGATGTTAATTGCTGGTTTTCAAAAATCTACACTACTAGACTATCCTGGAAAGGTAGCGGCTATTCTTTTTACATATGGGTGTAACCTTAGGTGTGAATATTGTCATAATCCTGAATTAGTAATATTGCCTTGTAAAAAAGAAACCATTATTACAGAAGAAGAGATATTCTCTTTTTTAAAAGAACGAAGGTCTCTTTTAGATGCAGTTGTAATTACAGGTGGAGAACCTACTTTACAAAAAGACTTAATTCCATTTATTAAAAAGATTAAAAGTATGGGATATCTTGTTAAACTAGATACCAATGGTACTAACTCAAAGATTGTTAAAAAGATACTAGATTTAGATATTGTAGATTACTGGGCAATGGATGTTAAGTACGAAAAAGAGATGTACAAACAGAATCTATACAAAGAGATTCAAAAGAGTATTAAAATGATAATGGAGAGAGCAAAAGACTATGAATTTAGAACAACATATGTAAAAGGAATACATACAAAAGAATCAGCAGAGAGTATAGGGGGTTTAATTAAGGGAGCAAAAAGATACTATATCCAAAACTTTAGACCAGGAAAAACCATCAACTCTACTTTAAATATGACCAACTCCTTCTCTCCCAAAGAGCTAAAGGAGATAAAAAGGATAGTTTCTAAATATGTAAAAAATACAGAGATCCGAGAATAGCCTAATTAGGATTATCCAATACCATAACGACCTTCCCATTAATTAAAGAATCACTATTCACATCTAAATATATCGGCTTATGAACAGGATTACTAGACTTCGGGTAAAGAATAGTCATATTCTTTTCTCTCTTAATATTTTTAACAGTTGCACAACCATCTATAATAGCTAATACAACGTCCCCATCCTCAATCTCAGCATCCTTTTGAATAATGACATACTGCCCATCTTCAATATTTTTTCCATTAACCTCTCTCATATTCATAGAATCCCCTTTAACTATTAAAGAGAAAAGATTACCCCGATTCTTTACAAGAGACTTCTCCAACTGTAGTATACCTATATTCTCCTCCTCTGCTAAAACCAGAGGATCCCCACCATTAGCATATCCTAAAATAGGTATACCAACTAAATATTCATACAACAAATCCTCCTCAGTCTCATTAACTATATGTATACCCCTCGGTTCACTAGTTCTAATGATAAAACCCTTCCTCTCCAATGCCTCCAAATGACTTACTACTCCTCTCTTAGTAGATATATGCAACATCCTCTGTAGTTCAGTAAGAGAAGGTGCACTTCCGTTCTCTAAGTAAAAATCTCTGATTACTCTTAGAACTTTACTCTGTTTCTTTGTAAGATTTATATCCATATTTTTAGGTATACCAATTTATTACTACTAGTATACTCCTTGTGGTATACTACACAAGTACTTATAGTATACTATTGACTCCACCTCTCTATGATATATATACTTGTAATATATAACTTTTGTATTAATTAATATAATGGCAGAGGCTAAAAAGATCTACTCTCTAAATGAGATCAAATACAATGAGAAGAACAAGGCTTTAGCTATGGTTTCTTGTATCCCTCTTGTAGGTTTAATTATGCTTTTTGTAGAAAAGAAAGATCTGTTTGTCAGATACCATGCTGCACAGTTTGCTTTCTTTAACCTTATCCTCTTAGTAGGCATTATCCCAATAATTGGTTGGATACTTTCTCCTATCTTAGGAATCATGTCCTTCATTGCATTTATAATAGGTTTAGTTAAGATAAGTGGGGGAAACAGATTTGATATACCAGTACTTTCAGGATGGGGATTAAAGTTAATGAGTGCTACTGAATAAACTTCACTAACCTATCGAATTAAAAAAGGAGAGTGTAATTACTCTCCTTTCTTTTTTTCTACCTTCTCTCTCTTAACCTACTTAATTTCAGGTTGCCAGTTTCCTCTACCCTCCAATACTCTTACAAAGTATGACTGTAAGCTATTGATTGGGAAGTCAAAACCGTACTCCATATCTATACCGTTCTCTACTGTTAGTTGATATCCATCATATCTTTGCATATCTGATTCCCATCTACTTACATTGTCTGCTGTAAAGTCTACTGGTTCATATTTATTTATACCCTTTATCAATGACTTAGCAGTATATTGTGCTACATTAGATCCATATGTACCAATTAGATTCCATCCAGGATAGAGAGTTATTGGAGCTCTATCTTCAGAAGATTCTAATTTTACTGGTTGTCCAACAATTGAGATAGAGATATCTCTATTAGCTTTAATAATGTATCCTTGTCCAGGTATTAACTGAAAGTCATTATTATCATATACCTCTACATTCTGACCTACTACAGACCATTTACCATCATATTTAGAGATGGAGTAGAAGACATTACCGTATACAGAATTGAGCTTTTTTAACAGTCCTGCAGCTGTTCTACTATCAGTATAGTCGATTAAGAATGGGAATGTTACGAAGTTAAAACCTTCTGCAAGATTGTAGTCATATGTTCTAACAACATTGGTTAATTCAATCTTAGAGGCTAAATCAGATACATTTTTGTCTACTCCTTTATCATATGCACCATTTTTATTTACATCTATATACACCATTATATTTCCATCTTTTACTTGCAAATCTTTTTTAGACACACTAAATGCATAGAATTCTCCTTCATATGTAAATGTGTACATACCTTCTGTTAAATTAGTAAACATTCCTGTTTGAGTATCAAGAATAAATTCACTTGTCTCTTGTGCAATACTTTTATTTGATACTCCTTTTATATTGTTGTAGAAAGACAGAGGAGAAGAGACACATCGTTTATTTTGACACACAGCTCCGTTTGTATTACAAGTTTTATTATCATCCGATGCATTACGACAAGAAGCAACCTCTGGGCAAATCTGATCTTGAGTAATAGCTCCTCCTTTGTATCCTCCACTTTCACAATAGCAATTATCAGAATCAGGACATGGCTCGTTTATTCCTAATATCTTAAGATTTACCGCAGATTTAATTTCACTCCCTCCTTGAGGGACTTCTTTAACCTTGAACCAGCTACAATGATACATTTTACCTACAATATTACCACCAGAATCCTCAGTCTCAACATAGCACCTACTCCCCAACTGACATTTGGCATCTTCCCCACAATTATACACTGGTCCTGAGTATGGAGCAGTTGTTCCCCCATATCCCTCCATCTGTCCTGAACTAATCTGAATCCAACTGCCATTATGACATATATACTCCTGCCCTCTTTCATTACGTTTATAAAGATTGTTGTTTGTCCTCTCGTAACATTCCCTTACATCTTCTGGTGGAGAACTATTAGGGCCTCCATTCTGATTAGAGCTATCATCTCCATTAGGACTTACATCCCCCCCATCAGACCCCCCACTATGTCCAGAGCCCTGTCCAGTACCTGTATCACATGAACGATACGTTGTTACCTTTCCTTTTTTTCCGTTTACACAGCACTCGTCACCAGTTCTAAGAGAATGGAAAACATCCTGGGAAGTGTCAACACATCCATTAGAATCATTTGTTTTCTTTTCCTCTGATTGTTTTGGAGGCTGGATTTTCCCACCAAGATATGATTTATCATTACAAGTATTGCTATCTATAGTCTTCCATACAAAAAACCCTTTATCCCCCTTGGCACATATTTTACAATCATTACCATACTTTACTGTAGAACCTTCTACTCCTCCACCAGAGCATTCTGGTTTTGATGTTTTAGCAAGTTCCTGTAGCCCTTGTTCCAAATTTTGTCCTCCTCCACAACCTCTTCTTTCTAGAACTGCTGAATCACATGCACACTCTTGTCTTGTACCCCCAACACTCTCCACACACCCTCCGCAGTATGCTACAAATTGACAACCCGATGCACTTGCACCTTTAACAACCTTACCCTTTGTACTATCTACCCTAATTAAAACATCAGGATCCTCTTTTTCTTCTGTATATCCAGATATATTAATAACCATTGTTTCTGCAGGAGAAGACTCGCTCATACTTATTCTCTTTTTCCACTGTCCTAAAGGCCCTAAATCTAGATATACCTCTCCATATATATTAGCTATTGTTTGAGAATATTTTTCAAAGAAAAGCTCCCCTTTACTATCTACAGCCGTTGAAATATCAATATACCAAGCACCCTCCTCATTTAGAGAACTAGAATATGTATTACTTCTCTCTCCTGAAAGCTCCTCTAGGTAGTTAAAGTAAATTACACCATCAGAGACACCAAGTAATTCCTCTATAATTAAATCCTTATTATCCGCATTCTTAACAAAACCATACGTAGGAATTGGTGTCTCAATAGATTTTGCTACCTCTAATGTCTTAACTGTTGAATCCTTTTTAAAAAGATTAGAGTTAATAAACAGAAGACCATCTCCTACCATTACACCATACTCACTCTCTGGACTAACACCCCTTACCTCAATATGATGAGTATAGTAGGAACCCTTCTTTGTAACAGATTTCTCTACTACAATATCATCTAAAGATACTGACAGAGAACTACTACCCCATATCTTCTCATTAGATCTTTCTGTTGCATCTAGCTCTGAGTATCTAATATCCCTAGTATCAAACCCCAATGTCTTACCAAGTGATGTAAAAGATATCGGTAATCTATTCTTCCCATCTATTACTGAAACTACTCCCTTCGTAGGAAACCTAGTAGTCCAACTAACAGTAAAAGAATTAGATGAAATATTTGTATATTTAATATCCTTAGGTAATATCCTTACAAAACCTACTATTAATATCAAAAGAAGTAAAACTCCTAAAGATATTAAAGAAATATTTAATACCTTTCTTAGTTTAAAAGATTTAATATCCATCTATTAAGAATTAAAATGTTACTTAATATATATAGTACACAGTAAAAAGAAGCAGTGCAATACTCATTTGACAATATATCCTAAACCTTTAAAATTAAACATAATTAGATAACAGAAGCATATTTATGAAAAAAACAGTTAAATATCTAACCATACTACTTCTCTTTGTAATACCCTTCTGTACAAAAACATTTGGGGAAGAACTACTCTATACCCCTCATCCTAATTTTGACTATGTTGCTGTTAATAACATATTAGCTTCGAAAGAAGAAGAAGGATTTTTAAAAATATATAGAGACGATGTAATTAAAATTGCTGGTATTGGGGAAGTAGGTAAGAAAATTGTAATATCTTTGGACAAGGAGAAATATGAAACTACTGTAGATCAATATGGTAACTGGTTTGTGATCTTCTCTGTACAAGATTTAGATATGGGCTCATATCCTGTTACAATTGAAATAGGTAATTCTAAAAAGAAAGAGCATTTAATTACACTCATTGTTGAGAAGGGAGATAGAGTGGAGATGAATAACAGTTTAAATCAAGAAAATGAACAGAATTCTGGAGTAGTAAGAGTAGGAGAGATTGAAATAGATTCAAAAACTAAGAATATACTATGTATAATATTACTACCTACTCTTTTTGTAATAGGGGTTGTAGTTGGAATATATATTGGTAAAAGGATTAAGAAATAGATGAAAAGAATAATTACTTTTAAAAAATACTTTTTCTATCCACTTCTCGCTATATTTTTCTTAATCATCTCTTTTTTCATTATCAACTTAAATGGTTCTGTAGAAAAAGTATCTGCACAAACATGTCCTCCAGGTTGCTATTGGAATTCAGGATTTCAAACGTGTACTGGTCCTGGAGGTTGTAGACCAAAAGGAAGTGGTTGCTACAGTGGCGAAGAGGATTGGGGAGCCTATTGTTGTGATCCATGCACAGCTAGTTGTGGAACCTGTGGAAACTGTGACCCATATACAAACCCAGGATGTCCTGCCAACTACGGTAGTACTAATACTGGTTGTTCTTCTACTTCTATCTCCTGTACTAGATATGATGATTGTGGTGCCTGTGGTACTACATCTGGAACATGTTGGCTATTTAAATATACTCTAGCGTATGCAGCATCTACTGGTGGAAGTCTTTCTGGGACAACATCTCAAAGTGTTTGTAGAGGAAGTAATGGTACTGCGGTTACTGCAAATCCAAGTTCAGGATACTACTTTAGAATTTGGAGTGACAATGTAACCTCTAACCCAAGAACAGATACCAATGTTACTGCGAATAAGAGTGTAACTGCTTACTTCAATGGATATCCAACAGCACCCACATCACTACTTGCTGAAGGAGCTGCCAACCCCACCAGAGTAACAGATACTACACCTGAGTTTAGTGCAATATACAATGACCCTGCTCCTGCTACAAACGCTACACACTACAGAATACAGGTAAATACCAACTCATCATTTTCTGGAACAATGATGTGGGATTCTGGACAAACCTCTGTTTCAGCAATCGCTAATGGTACTAGATCTCCAGATATATCATACGCTGGTACTGCACTCTCGCTAAATGGTGCAACATATTACTGGAGAATACACTTCTGGGATAGTTATGGAGCTATGGGAGCTTGGTCTGCTACTGCACAATTTACTATGAATACTCCACCTTCTAGTCCTACATCACTTCAAGCAGAAGGAGCAACTAATCCTACAGGTGTAACAGATACAAGACCAGAGTTTAGAGCAATATTCCAAGATCCAAATACAGGAGATACAGGAAATTACTATGAAATTAATGTAAATACTAACTCATCATTTACTGGTACTGTAATGTGGAACAGTGGACAGGTAGCAATGACAGCAACAAATATTGGTTCGTACAGTCCATATATTGAATATGCTGGAACAAATCCTTTAGCTTTAAATGGTACAACATACTACTGGAGAATTAGATTTACAGACAACAATGGAACAGTAGGAGCTTGGTCTGCTACTGCACAATTTACTATGAATACTCCACCTTCCGCAAACGATCCGAAGGTTAATAACCTAGTTAATCCTACTGGAGTTATCACATTAACACCTAGTTTTACAGCAGCCTTTCAAGATACAGATACAGGAGATACAGGAAATTACTATGAAATTAATGTAAATACTAACTCATCATTTACTGGTACTGTAATGTGGAATAGTGGGCAACAATCTGTTTCTCCCATAGCTATAGGGGCAACATCACCAGCAATAACGTATGGTGGTACTGCACTCTCTTACAATGGAGCTACTTACTACTGGAGAATTAGATTTACAGATAACAATGGAACTGTAGGTTCATGGTCTGCTACTGCACAGTTTACTATGAATTCCAATCCATCGTCACCTACTAACTTACTCACAGAGGGTCTAACTAATCCACAAAATGTTTCAGATATGACACCAGAATTTAGTGCAATATTCCAAGACAGTGATAGTGGGAATACTGGTATATACTATCAAATACATGTAAATACTAACTCTTCATTTACTGGAACTAGTATGTGGGATAGTGGAAAAACAAGTATGAGCCCAACAGCCATAGGAGCAAGATCTCCAGACATATCATATGCTGGTACTACACTTACACAAAGTGGAGAGATATATTACTGGAGAATTAAATTCTGGGATAACTTAAATGTAGAAGGAGAATGGTCTGCAGTAGCTAACTTTAGAGTACAGAGAGCACCCAATGCACCAACCTCATTGCAGGTAGATGGGTTAACTAATCCTGGATATGTACTCACTTTAACTCCCAATTTCTCTGCAAGATACAACGATGTAAATGGACATGCTGCTACTGCATATGAAATTAATGTTAATACTGCTAATGATTTTTCAGGTACTGTTATGTGGAACTCAGGCAAACAAACTACATCAGTAACAGAAGGCTCAAGATCTCCAAACTATACATATGCAGGAACGGCTCTACAATCAGATGACACTACATATTACTGGAGGATTAGATTCTGGGATAGTGATGATTTACAGGGAGATTGGAGTGCTACAAATACTTTTGTTTCTAGATTAAATAGACAACTATTAAAAGGGCTACAGTTAAAAGGATTGAGAGTCAACTAATCATATGGTAAAATCAACAGATTTCGGGGAGTAGTTCAGTTGGCTAGAACGCTGCGTTTGGGACGCAGAGGCCGCAGGTTCAAGTCCTGTCTCCCCGATCCCGCTAGCTTATAGTGGGAGAAGATTATCTTGTAGTTAAAGATTCGATACTTCTAAAAAGATAACATTATTTTATAATAACTAATATGGCGATAATTTATTACAAATTTAAAAGACCAATAAATATAGATAACATCTCGGAAACAGAATTAGAAACATGCCTACTTTTTGCTACTCCCCAAAATATTCCTCCTGGCTTCTTAATCAATATTACTCCAGAAGGATGCGAGGAAGAGCATATGCTTGAAACCAAAAGCGACCCTTACAGCACTCGTGAGGACACTATTGCAAAAGTTACAATTGTAAGAAAATTAGGAGGAGCAGACTCTAGTCCTGAAGCACGCGAGCAATTACCAGTTGCAACAGAAGCTGAACAGACCTCTTTTACCATTGATGCTAGCAATACACTTCTTCTTCTTTCGAGATCTTATACCCTAGAAGGAAGAGAGGAAAATTTTGTAGATGGTGTTGTACGATACAAACCTAGTTAATAACTCCCCTGTTAACAAGATTCTCTTCATCTAACTACTTTCTGATAAATATTCCTTGTGCACTCTGCAAAGTAAAATCTTCACCATATATACTCTCATTACTCTCTTCTCTTCTGTACTGGAATCTGCCTAACTCATATGACCATGTCGCTACTGTATCAATATCTATACTACTTTTTTCTAATTTAGAAATTAGACCAGACGCACTACGAGCATTAGTATAAAGAGAACCACCAACTAAATTCCATCCCTGGGAAGGCTGTGCATATGTACTACTTGAATCTCTCCAGCCATCTACCTCTAAAACAATATCTGCACTAGAGACAATTAGATATCCTTTGGATTGAACTAAGCTAAAGTCATTTCCAGCAAAAGGTAAATCTGCTGATCGTTTAACTAAACTCTTCCAATCATACGCTTCGAAATCTCCAACAAGCTCTATTGAACTATTTTTAGAAAGAAGTACCGATGCTAGCATAGGGGAAGTTTGATGGAGAGGAGAGAAATCAAACCCTACAAAATTTACACCCTTTTTAAGAACAATCTTGTATACAGAGATACTATTTCTAGCTTCACAAGCACTCTGAGTATTTACATCTTTTAGAAAATCCTCCCCTATACTCTTAGAAAGCCACTGATATTTAGCATCTCTAAAAAAACAAGCCTTGTTATCTACTAACTCCTTACACTCCTGAAATGTAGATGCCGATGGAATAGGGGATTGGCAAGACTCTTTAGGATACCATTTTATATCACTGGGTAGTTGGCAACAAACCCCTTCATACTCTACTTCACAAGCATTCTCTACTCGCCCCTTTATCTCAACAGAGTACTCTAGTACTCCTCCGAAAAGAGGCCTACCACTTTGCCACACTTCAGAACAACTTTTACCTTGTGCATTATTCTCATAGTCTCCTCTGAACTTCTCTTGATTAGATATCTTTAATGCACAGCACAGTGGTCCAGATGGAGCACTCCACTGACCTCCAGAAGTATCTTGATTCCCTTCTTGGGATTTGGGTAACCCTACTACTTGAGAAGGAAGTTTCCTACCATTTGTTACTAATCCGTAAACAGACTCTATCGCTTTGTAATAGTCAATTCCTACCTGTCGTTTAACAGGATCATCTGTATTGCAACTTCCCCACCTATACATATTTCCCCACGCTTCCCAGAATGAAAGACCTGGACAGTTATACTCAAACTTTAATTTTAGAAAATACTCTATCTGTGCATTAAAATCCTGTGGAGGTGCAGATCCCTGCCCATGTATACCGAAATCTTCAATCATACCCATCAGTGAAGAGTTATGAGTATAGTTACTAGCTCCAGATTCATTAAGCCAAATCGTTAATGCAAAAGCAGGATCTACCCCTTCTCTCTTTGCTCGATATATTACATCATTAAAACACTCTAATGCATGATGCTTACCCCTTGAGGCTGTCCACCTAGTTGCTAAATCTGCAAACTGTTCTTTTGTTAAACCATCAATAGATTGAGCAGGAACTTTCTGATTACAATTAATATCACTAGCAAAAACAGAGTTGTTAGACACACTTGATAGATTGCTTAAATATTTAATATCCTCTACCTCAAAGCTATCTCCCTGCTCTACAATACCTCCCAAATCTATAACTCCTCCACCAAACCTATTCGTTAAAACACTCCTTATCTCCCTCTTACCATCTCCTTGTACAACAACATACACTATCTCATTGGGTAAACCCTTTACCTCCTCAGCCAATGGCAAGGCTATCTCTTCTTCCTCTTCTTTTGTGTTAAAAACAAAATCTTCTACTAGGTATTGCTCTAAATTGCTACTATTTTTAATCAAAACCTCTTCCCATACCCTACCTTCTCCATCTGATATCTTAAAAGTATACCTGCTTTGAGGCTTCAATCCTCTTAACACCACCCTATGAAACCTCTCTAGATTTTCACTACCCCACTCTTTCTCACTCTCTCCAATTCTAAGGTAAGAGGGAAGTTCTTTTTTTGTTTTCCATGATACTGTTGCTGAATCAGATTTTATATCTGAAAGAATTACATCATACGGAGAGTTATTTACATACTCCCTATACTTAAAATATCTAAATCCTGCAAATGAAAGAAGTAGTAAAGAAAAAAGTATTCCTAAAGATATGGTTACTGTTTTTTTCTTCATTATCTCTCAGCTAATATTAAATAGATGGTAGGTAAATCTAATATATTTATATCCTTTCTCTTTTTCCACTCCCCTATCTTATCAGTTTTAATACTCTCTTGCTCCCCTGTTATATCTCTTGCTACACAAAGAAGAGTACCACTATTACAAACAGCTAGAATATCATTAAAAAGAACCCTATTCCTATACGGAGCCTCTATGAATATCTGAGTCATATTCTTTCTTGCAGACTCTCTCTCTAACCTCTTTATTCTCCCCCTTCTTCTCTCTGCTTCTTTAGGAAGATATCCTGAGAATGAGAAAGACTGACCATTTAAACCAGAGGCTGAAAGAGCAAGCACTATTGAAGAGGGTCCTACAAGAGGAACTACTTCAATCCCCACCCTGTGACACTCTCTAACCAGTAGCGCACCTGGATCTGCAATACCAGGAGTACCTGCATCACTCATTAATCCTACATTAAATCCCTCTACAAGTGGCGTAAGTAAGGTTTGAATATCCTTTTTTCTAGTATGCTCATCTAATATCTGCATATTTAACTCTTGTAGTACAATACCCATTCCAGAGAGTGCAAATCTAGCACTCTTAGGTGTTTCCACTATGAAGTGTTTTAATCTCTTCACTATCTCCAAATCTCTCTCTCTTAGTTCATCTTTCAATATTCTTTTGCTTAGAGATGTTGGTATTAAGTAAAGAGTACCAAAATTTTTCATTTAATATGTTCTATCAAAATTCATATCAATATCACTCAAGCTCATTTTCCACACAACAGGTCTTCCGTGTGGACAGCTATACGGATTTTTACACTCAACTAAACTGTTGTATATATCTAGCATCTCTTCTCTCCTTAACTTCTGTCCACTTCTTACACTAGTATGACAAGCCATAGTTGCATAGATATCTTCTCTAAGTCTCTCTAATTCATTAGATATATTCTCAATATCATCAGTAAGGGCAAATACCTCTTCAAAGAGTTTCTTAAAATCTGCATCTAAAAACTCTACAGGAGTAGAACTAACTAAAACTTTACTTCCCTTCAGTTCATACTCAAAACCTAACTCATTAAAAAATTCCTTTGTTTGCTTCATTCCCTCTATCTCTAAAGTAGAGAGTGTAATCTCAAACGGAACTAAAAACTTCTGCCTCTCTATCCCTGTTCTGTTTTTTAGTTTCTCAAACGTAATCCTCTCTGCAGCTGCATGCTGATCTATAACCCAGAGAGTATCTTCGCTAAATTCTACTACAATATATTTATTAAATATCTGAAAAATATCTCTTACAGACAATTTCTCTTCTTTCTGAGGAATATATTCTTCTAAACCCTTACTACTAAAAGAAGGAGCTAGTGCTTCCTTAGTAAAAAGTAAACTGTCTTGTACTGAATCTTTACCTCTTTTGCCTACATATATGTCCATGGGGGCATACTGCTTTGGTAAAGGCATTACAGGCTCTCTACTAGCTTCTTTTCTGTATGAGGTAGCACTCTCTAAAGATTTCTTAACTGCTTGTTCTACAGCAATGTATACCCTAAAGGGATTAAGAAATCTTACTTCCTCTTTCCTAGGATGAACATTTACATCTACTAACTTAGAATCTATATCTAAAAGGAGTATGAAAGGGACTCTTTGGCCTGAAGGAATATATCTTGCAAACCCTTGATATATTGCTCTGTTAACTCCGCTATCTCTAACAGGTCTTCTATTAACAAAAAGATACTGATTAGCAGATCCTTTCTGATGCAAAGAGGGATGTCCTACAAACCCAGTAATCTTTAGTCCTGCTCCATCGGAGTAAACCTTTAGCATATTCTTTACAAACTCACCACTTAATACCTCTTTAACTCTTCTCTCATCAATATCTCCTTCCTTACTTGAGGGAATCTCTTTCAAATCAAAGATCTTTTTACCATCCTTAATTAAAACAAAATGAATATTTGGATATATTAAAAAGTATGGAATTAGAACCTCTAATATCTTCTTGTACTCTGTATCTGCACTCTTAAGAAATTTCTTTCTAGCAGGAACCCTCTCAAACAGATTCTCTACAACAACTACTGTACCTTGCTCTTTAGCACTACTCTTTACTACCTTCTCATTCTTACTTGTAAGCGATACAGAAGCCCCAATCTCTTCATTAATATATTTAGATGATATCTCTACAGTAGAAACAGAAGATATTGTAGAGAGTGCCTCACCTCTAAAACCCATTGTTAAGAGTGAGTTTAAATCTTCAAAAGTAGATATTTTAGAAGTAGTATGTGAATCAAAAATATACTCTAAATTCTCCTTAGGAATTCCTATACCGTTATCTCCTACCCTAATCTTTTTCATTCCACCCATTTCAATCTCTACCTCTATTCTAGTTGCCTTTGCATCAATACAGTTGTCTACAAGCTCTTTAACTACAGATGCAGGTCTCTCTACAACCTCACCAGCAGCTATCTTGTTAACTAACTCTTGAGGTAATCTTTTTAATACAACTTTATCTTCCATACAAAACATTTTAACACAGAAAGGATATATTCTGTTAAAATCTATGCATGATTGAAGAAAAGTTCAAATTAGAAAGCAAATTTACTCCATCAAAGGACCAGAGTTTAGCTATTAACTCACTAGTACAAAATTTAAAAGAAGGAAGTAAAAGACAGGTATTACTAGGAACAACAGGCTCAGGTAAAACCTTTGTAATGGCTCACGTTATTCAAAATTTGCAGAGACCTACACTAGTACTCTCTCATAACAAGACATTAGCAGCACAACTCTATGAAGAGTTTAAGGAATTTTTTCCTAACAATGCAGTAAAATATTTCGTCTCCTACTATGATTACTACTTACCAGAATCATATATCCCTGCAAGAGATCTGTATATAGAGAAGGAATCGGAAGTTAACAAAGAGATTGAAAAACTAAGATACAGTGCTATGAATGCTGCTAGAACAAGAAGAGATACCATTGTAGTAGCTTCTGTATCTTGTATTTACAATATTGGGAGTCCAGATAACTATGAAAACAGAAGTATGGAGATACGTATTGGTCAAAATATCGATATCTCTACATTAACTAATCAACTTACATTCCTTAGATATGAAAGAGAGAGTACTGACTTGATATCTGGAACTTTCATCATACGAGGTGATACTGTAGATATATATATGCCGTATGAAGAATTTCCCATTCGTATTGAGTTTTGGGGTAACGAGATAGAGAATATTGCGTATATAGATGGTATATCCAAACAGGAAATTGCTAAGGTAGACAACCTAGATATATTTCCTGCTACACCACTTGTATATGATGCAGACACTATGGCCAAAGCTATCGAGGGTATTGAGAGAGATTTAGAAAAGAGAGTATCTTTTCTTAAAAATATTAAAAAGGATTTAGAAGCGCATAGGTTAGAGCAGAAAACTAAATATGATATTGAGATGATGAAAGAGATAGGGTACTGCAAGAGTATGGAGAACTACTCAATATATTTCGATGGCAGAAGACCTGGCGAGCCTCCGTATACCCTACTGGATTACTTTCCAAAGAATTACATGCTCTTTGTTGATGAATCACATATCACAGTTCCACAATTAGAGGGTATGTACAATGGAGATAGGGCAAGAAAAACCAATTTAATTGAATATGGATTTAGATTACCTACAGCATATGACAACAGACCTCTGAACTTTAGTGAGTTTAGAAAGAAACAAACAGACACAATATATTACTCTGCTACACCTAGTGAGTGGGAGATTAGGGATAGCTCTAACAAGGTAGTAGAGCTTCTAACTAGGCCAACAGGTCTTTTAGATCCCTCTGTAGAGATAAGGGAGACTAAAAATCAGATAGATGATCTAATTAAAGAGGTAAGAGAGAATGTAGAGAGAAAAGAAAGAGTATTAATTACTACATTAACTAAGAGAATGGCAGAAGACTTAACAGAATATCTTAAGGATTACGACCTTAAGGTAGCATATCTTCACTCAGAGATAGATACAATTGAAAGAGTAGAGATACTCAGAGATTTAAGATTAGGAGAATACGATGTTCTAGTAGGTATTAACTTACTAAGAGAGGGTATTGATCTTCCAGAAGTTTCTTTAGTAATCATTTTAGATGCAGACAAGGAAGGTTTTTTAAGATCTAAAACTAGCTTAATTCAAACCATCGGTAGAGCAGCTAGACATGTGAATGGAAGAGTTATTATGTACGCAGACAAAGAAACAGAAAGTATGAAGTATGCAATTGAAGAAACTAACAGGAGAAGAGCTTATCAAGAGAAGTATAACAGAGAGAATAATATTATACCTAAATCAATTAAAAAAGAGATTAGAGACCCACTTGTAGAAAAAGAGATTATGGAGAAAAAAGCTTTAGATATTGAAGTAGAAAAGCTATCTGAAAGACAGAGAACATTAATGAAGAAAGATCTTAAAGAGAAAATGCTTCTTGCAGCAGAGAATCTACAGTTTGAGAAAGCAGCAGAGATTAGAGATAAAATAAAAGAGCTGAGTATTTAGCTCAGCCCTTCTAATTTCAATATTTTTAATACTGATTACCTGTAGAAATCATCCTTTCTACCTTCTCTATCGTTATGCTCTCGAGGAGGCCTTGCAATAGAGACATTGATAGCTCTTCCGTCAACCTCTTTACCATTTAACTGGTCGATAGCTGCTTGTGCTAACTCTTCAGTAGCCATAGTGACAAAACCAAATCCTTTGGATCTGTTCTTGAACTTGTCTACTATAACCTTTGCTTCAGTCACTTCTCCTACTTCAGAGAAGATCTCTAACAAAGATTGATCTGTTGTAGACCATGGAAGGTTTCCAACAAACAATTTGTTCTCCATTTATATATAAATAAAAAATAAAAAGACTACGGATAAGCACTACCTAAAGGTAACCTACACAGGGTATTATGACTAATACCTTTCTTAACATAGACATTTATATTATACCACATCTATTCCATAATCTCTATCAGACTCTGCTCTATTAAAGTATTGAAACCAGAAAAAGCCCTATCTCCAGCAAATATTATCGGATAGTAAGCAAACTCTTCAGAGACTCCTTCGCTTGATGTAAAACCTTCCCTATACTCAGTAAATTTACTCACAAACTCCTCATCTCCTACTTTGTACTCCACATACTCATAGCCTTTCTCTTCTAAAAAGTTAAGAGCATCCAAACACATAGCTCCTATTCCATTATGAAATATTACGATTTTATCTACATCTTTCTCTCCTACATCCTGCACAGAAGATTGAGTAAGATCTTGAACTGCACAAGGATTAGATACATCTTCCTCATCTTCTATAGGGATTGCTGGATGAGGAGTATCGTACTGTACTTCTCGATTATTCGGAATCTCTGCATAACTACTAGTTATATCTACCTTCCCAAATTCATCCAACTTGACCCAATCTACATTCGCTTTATCAAAAAATTTTAAATATGTATCATTCCACTCTCTTTTTAACCCACCAATATATGTATGCGAGACTGGTGAAATTTTTTCATACTTAAGAGCTCCAAACAACTCTTTCTCAAAATCCTCAGGTCTTCCCTCTCTTGCCCAATAGCTGTAGTCACAGAGACTACCTGTTCCCCACTTCTGTGAATCTACATTGGATACTGAAAATATTTTTACCTCATACTCCTTAGGTTTGTACACAGTTGCCTTTGCTCCAGTAGTACCTCTTGCAAATACATACTCAATACCTAACTCTTGTGCTGCTTTAATAGTATTTTCATCATATCCAAAATATTTAGACCCAAATACCCTTATCTCCTTGCCTGTACACGCCTCTATCTTCTCTTTTGTTTCTTTCATAACAGAGAGCTGTTCCTCATACGGAATATCCCAATACGGCCTAGAAGCATCTACCCCTGCTATTTCAATATCATGATATGAAAGTATTGCATTAATGGTATTACAGTTCTCAGTTACAAAACCTGAACTTACAACAAGCAGAGCAGGAATATCTCTCTCTTTAATATTATCTACAAAATTAACTAAACCCTCTGTTCCTTCAAACTCAATTAAAAGCATCAACCCTTTTGTTTTACTCTCTACATCAGGTTGTGTACCTCTCCCCTTATTCTTAAGAAATATGAGAAGAGAAAAAAGAATAAGAAGTAAAAACAGAACAATACTGGAAATAATGAATATCCACTTCTTCATAGATACCTCTTTTAAAAGTAAAATGTCAAAAATAGTATAACAGAAAATTGAGATGGTTGCGGGACATAGATTCGAACTATGATTCTCGGCTTCAAAGGCCGGTGTCCTACCATTAGACGATCCCGCAAAGACTAGTAATTATACTATACTGTATTCGTAATTGAAATTTCTTCATATTCTAAGTAATCTATAATATCTATGAAAAGACCTAAAAGTAGTGGTAAAAAAGCTAGTCCTATTAAAATGCCAAAAGGTAGTAAGACACAGATAGTAAGAAGAAGAAAAGCTTTTAAACTTTCTAACATATTCAAAAGAAACAAGTATGAGAGAAGAAGAGGAATAAACAGGAAGTATATATTCTTTCCTCTAATGGTAATACTTCCTATCGTTATAATATTTTTCTCTATAAAATATGTATCCTTCCTAAGAGAAGATCCTGATATTAAAGATTATCAGATAGGGGATGTATTAGGTCTAGAGGGAATCCCTGAATATCCTAATTCATATTTTCTTTTTCAGAATAACTTAAATGATTCAATAGTTAAAGAGTTTCTCTTTACTGGAAACTCTGCATACAGGTTAGATGAAGATAAAGGTAGTGAAGAGATTGAGCAATATTACAAAGAAGTACTACCAAAATCTGGTTGGGAGTTAGTTGAAGAGGTTGCTTTAGGTACAGAGGATAAAAAATATGGACAGTATTGGATTAAAGAAGGTAAGGGATTAAGAATATACAAAAAATTTAAAGATATATGGTACGAAAGTATTACAGAAGAGGAAGCAAAAAATGCTCTCTCTAACAGAGTAAAAGATGCTATAGAGAGAGAGATGTTAATGGCTAGTAGTGAAAAACAGAGCCTTTTACCTGACTATCCTTGGAGAATAGAGATACCTAAAGAATATATAATTAAGTATAGTGCAACTGGCATTAAAGACTTTAGAGCTGTATCATTTCAGAAGCTTGGAAGTAGTGATATTGTAGAGATATTTCCTGTTTCAAAAATAGGTAAAGAATTAGACTTCGTTTTAGAAGACTACTGTAAACTTAAAAGTACAGAAGATACTAAATATTCGATAGTAAATACTGTTCCCATTAGCTTTAGAGAATATTTAGCATTAAAAGGAACTGTATCATATCCTACAGGTATTTTAGAGATAGCGGTTGTACCTAATAGTTATAACTCTATGGTTTATGTTATCTCTTCTACTAAACAGAACGACCCTCTCTTTGGATATATTCTAGAAAATATCACGCCTATGGATAATGCTAATTAAGAGAGAGTCTTTTTAATACTCTCAGATACTTTTCTATTCTTTACTACACTATCTATCTGTTCTACTGTTGCCTTCTTTATACCATCTATACTCTTAAATTTTTTAATTAGCTTCTCTCTTCTTTTTTTACCTACTCCAACGATAGTATCTAGAATAGATTTTTTGGCTTCAACAATACTTCTTCTTCTGTAGTAAGAGATAGCAAATCTATGTGCTTCGTTTCTTAAATCTATTAATATCTCAGGACTGCTAAGCTCCATACTATATACCTTTCCATCTCTAACAATCCAAAACTCATCTCTTTTCATTCCCCCACTTCTTGCTATCCTCTTGCCCTTTGAAATACCAATAACCAGTATATTGGAAGGAACAGTATCAGCAAGAGCGAAGAGTTGAGACTTACCCCCATCTATTAAAACTATCTCTGGTCTTCTACTTAAACTCTTGTCCTTTTCTTTCCCAATATGACTAACTCTTCTTGTTAATACTTCTTTTAACATAGCTGGGTCATCTGGAGTATCTTTACCTCTAATCTTAAATATTCTATATGCGGATCTATCCAATTTTCCGTCAGTAGCTACAACCATAGAACCGTACGCATGTTTTCCTTGAATATTAGAGATATCATAGCATTCAATACGATTAAGTCTTTCTAATCCAAGCTCTAATTGTAAAATATCAAAACTACTCTTCCTTGTAATCTCTCTTCTACTTTTGTAATTTTCTAAATCATCGTAATATGTAAACTCAATATTCTCTCCAATATATCTAAGATCTTTAATTCTATCTCTTAGCTGAGCTGCCTTTTCAAAATTTTCATCTTTAGAATAACTAGCCATCTCTCTTTCTAACCTCTTAATATGGTTCTCTTTCTTACCACTAAGGAATTTAATAATATTGTTTATATTCTCTCTGTAATCTTTTTTGGATATTGCTCCAACATATGGACCAGGACAGAGCCCTATATGGAAATCTAAAGAGTTTTTACAGTTCTTTCTCTTACAAGTACAGAATGGATATATCTTTCTAAGATATGAATATACTCTTTTAATCGTATATCCACTTGGATAAGGACCAAACATTCTACCTCTTTTATACTCTCCCTTTTTAATACTTCTTACAACTTTAACAGTAGGAAATTCATCCTTAGTAGTAATGTATATCCAAGCGTAGGACTTATCATCTCTCAAATCTGAGTTAAAAGGAGGCTTTAATTTTCTAATCAGAGCAGACTCTAATACCAGTGCCTCTATCTCATTGTTAGTTTCCTGTATCTCTATATCCACTACAAGAGGCATCATATGTTTGACCTTTGGTCTCTCGTACAGATCCTCTCTAAAATATGAAGATACTCTCGCCCTTAGATCTGCAGCTTTACCAATATACAAAATATTCCTATCTTTATCTAAAAACTTATACACACCAGTAGTATGAGGGAGTGTATCTATTTTAACTTTAAGGTTATTTCTCATCCCATATTATACCTTAGAATCGCCTTAACCATCGTTTAGTCTCACTATCCAACAAAATTTTCTTCTCTAGTACAACGGACTTTGTCTTCTTACCATCATTTACTATTATCTTAACAGCGGTATCTCCATCACTACTAGCAATATATTCTTTTAGCTCTTTTATCTCCTCACGGGTATGAGTGGGTCTAATTCTAAATGCTACTCCATCAAACTTGCTTCCATGAGTATCTTCATCTATATACGTTATAGTATCTACAATGATACTTTTTTCTTCATCTCTAATATTAATATTACCTTTCAAAAGAGCAGGCTTTCCTTCTACTAGAGTATTTTTAACTAATTGGTAGGTTCTAGGAAAAAGAATTGATGGTGCTGTTGCAGATTTATCTTCTATTGTTAAGAAAGCCATAATTTCACCCTTTTTAGTAGTAATCTTTCTAATTTTGTTAATCATAACGCCAAGTAAAACAGAGACCCTGTTCTTCTTCTCAAGCGCATCTCTAACAGATATTACTGATTCAGATTCAAAATATTCTTGGAAACTATCAAGAGGATGACTAGAGAAATATAGCCCTAGGAGATCTTTCTCCCACTGTAGTATCTGATACTTAGCAACTTTCTCTACATCTGGAAGTACAGTAGCCTCTACAGACAGGGTATCTTTGCTCATACTGAAAATATCTATCTGTCCAACACTCTGTGCTGAACTACTCTTTTTTACTCTATCAAATATTGTTGGTAAGACATACAACAGAGCACCTCTCTCTCCAAACTCATCCATTGTTCCAGACATAATGAGATACTCTATCGCTCTTTTCTGTACACCCTTCTTAACAGTTCTCTCTACAAAATCGTCCAAGTTCTTATACTCCCCTCTCTCCTTTCTCTCTTCCACTATTGCTTTAACTATATCCTCCCCTATATTCTTTATTCCACCTAAACCAAATCTAATACTACTATCTCCTTCAATATTAAAATGTACTTTACTTTTGTTAATAGTTGGAGGCAAAACATCTATACCTAATCTCTCACACTCTCCCAAATCTATAATTACCCTATCAAAGTTATCCAAGTCTCCTTCAAGAAGTGCAGCCATATATTCAAGAGGATAGTGGGCTTTAAGATATGCAGTCCAGTATGCAATAGTGGCATACGATGCACTATGTGCTTTATTAAATCCATAGTTTGCAAACTGTAATAGCTTCTCCCACAGCCTCTCTGTCTTCTCCTTGGGAAATCCTTTTTTAAGAGCACCTTCTATAAATTTTGGCTTCTCCTGTTCCATAACATGCATTAACTTTTTACCCATTGCACGCCTCAATATATCTGCAGCACCTAGGGTATACCCTCCCACTATCTCTGCAATTTTCATTACCTGCTCTTGGTATGTAATTACTCCGTTAGTAATCTTTAAAACACTCTCTAGCTCTGGGAAGATATAGCTGGGCTCTTGCTCTCCTCTCTTTACTGCTACATACTCAGAAATATATTGCATAGGACCAGGACGATATGCAGCAAGTAGATAGCATATATCTTCAAGATTCTCTGGTTGCAGTGCTTTTATACTTCTCTTCATACCATCACTTTCCAACTGAAATACTCCCACAGTATGCCCACTTCTAATTAACTCAAATGTCTTCTTATCATTATGATCTATTTTAAACAGGTCAACATCTTCTTGTCTATTTACCCTGATTTTAATCAATGCCTCACCAATGACATTTAGGTTCCTAAGACCAAGAAAATCTAATTTTAATAGCCCAACATACTCTAAATCTGTCATTTCAAACTGCGTCATACCTATCCCACCACCATGAGAATCTCTTTGTATTGGACAGTAATTTACAACAGGCTCGGGAGTGACAATGATGCCACAAGCGTGAGTAGAGATACCTCTACAGATTCCAGATACCTTTCTTACAATATTTACAAGCTCTAACATTTTTTCAGATGAGTTAATTATCTCTGCAAACTCAGGATTATTCTCGATCATGTAGTCTATACCCTTCGCTTTTCCAAACACTATCTGTACCATCTTTGCCAACCTATCTGTTACAGCTAACTCAATACCCAAAACCCTTCCAACATCTTTAATGGCTTGACGAGTTTGCAACCTACTAAATGTCCCTATCTGTTTTACATTATCCAAACCATACTTCTCTATTGTGTAGTTAAGAACCTCATCTCTTCTTTTATCTGCAATATCCAGATCAAAGTCAGGAGGAGAGTCTCTCTCAGGATTAAGGAATCTTTCAAAGTACAATTCCCAACCCATCGGCTCAATATCTGTAATATCTACACAGTATGCTACTAAAGATCCACAACCAGAACCTCTCATTCCGATTACAATATTGTTCTTTCTACAAAATATTACAAAATCTCTAACAACGAGAAAGTAATCATTATATGCTTTGTCATCTATAACTCTCAGCTCATACTCTAGTCTCTCTTTAAGATCCTTTGTTAGTTTTCCATATTTCTTCTTAGCTCCCTTTACAGCTAACTCTTTTAGATATGAAGCAGGAGTATATCCATCTGGAAGATCTAAATAGTGGGGCTCCACTCTACCAAAGGTGATATCAAAACTCTCAATACTATCTGTAATCTTCTGTGTATTCTCTATAGCCTCTGGTAGATCTTTAAAAAGCTCTTTCATCTGCTCAGGAGTCTTAACATAGAATTCGTTAGTCTCCATCTTTCGTCTAGTAGGATCATCCCAGACCTTACCATCATTAATTGCCCAAAGTATCTCTTGAATATATGCATCCTCTTTATCTAAATAGTGTGCATCACATGTAGCAACTAGAGGAAGATTTAACTCTCTTGCCACCTTTATTAAAGAAGGATTAATCTCTTCCTGCTCTTTCATTCCATTTCTCTGTATCTCAATGTAAAAAGAATCTTTAAAAAGCTCAGCATATCTCTTAGCCTCCTCAATTGCTTTTTCATAGTTACCTTCAAGCAGAGGCTTAGCAACTGGACCAGCTAAACAACCAGAAAGAACTATTAATCCCTTGTTATACTTACTTAGAGTCTCAAAATCTATCCTAGGTTTGTAGTAGAAACCCTCCATATGTGCCAAAGATACAATCTTTATTAAATTCTTGTACCCTTCTAAATTCTTAGCTAACACAGTAATATGGTTATACTTATTATCTATCCCATACTCTTTCTTTGACATCTCTCTTGGAGCAACATATATCTCACACCCAATTATCGGTTTAAGATTTGCACCTTCCATCGCACTCTTAAACTTCATTACACCGTACATACTCCCATGGTCTGTAATTGCACAAGCAGTCATACCACTCTCAACAAGCTTCTCTACTAATTGGGGCAGGCGAATTGTAGCATCTAACAGAGAATATTCTGTATGCAGATGTAAATGTGTAAACATAATTACTTAGCTCATCTAGTTCTGATATACTAGATTATATGTATAAAGATCACTTTTCAAGTTTAGTAAAAAAAGTAAATACTAAAGACCTTTTCAAAAGTAAGAACAGAACACTACTAATACTTCTCGTACTCCCATTCTCCATATACATCATATTTCTTTCTCCACATGTAGAGAGGATGATAGAGGAAGCCGTCATTAACCAAGTAAGAAAAAGTAAAGAGTTAACTCTAAACTTCCTTACACCTCTAACAAACTCCCAAGTATATGCACAAGAATATTCCCTAAATACTCTCTCTACTACAGATTTACTACAGAAAGTAAAAAGTAAAACAGAGATTAGAACAGAGGATCCAAGAGTACTAGCTATGCAAAAATTCTTACTTGCATACAACTCTCCAATGTATCCATATGCTAAAACTTTTATAGAAGAAGCAGATAAATATGGACTAGATTGGAGATTAGTTGCAGCTATATCTGGAGTAGAGTCTGCATTTGGAAATCTAATACCAAGAGGAACAAACAATGGATGGGGATGGAGAGGAGCTAATAAGAATCCTCAGGGATGGAGCCAATTTGCCACATGGGGCGAAGGTATTGCTACTGTAACTAGGGGATTAGCCATAGGGTATGGAACTCATCTTACACCATCTCAAATAGAGCCTACATACTGCCCTCCTTGTGGTGCAAATCCTGCTCATCTATGGGCAAACGGTGTAGTAAGATTTATGCGTGAACTAGATTACTATGTTGACAACTTAGATATTTTTTAATAGAACTTGTCTATGATATCTCTCATCTTTAAAATACTTCGTGCTTTAACTATATTCTTACAAACATCTATAATTTTAAGAATTCTACTTAAGGTAATAGACGCTAATGTAGAGAATAAGTTGGTAAGTTGGATTTACAACTTTACAGACGCAGTAATGACCCCATTTAGTGGCATTGTTGAGCAAGAAATATTAATAGATAGGTTTAGATTAGAATTAACACCAATAGTGACATTACTCTTTCTCTCAATACTAGCCTTTGCTCTCTCAGAGCTCTCAAAATCCTTTCAACAAGCAGATTAATCAATATTGTGGTATAATAAGTGTATGGCAAGAATAGATCTTAAGCAATCCAGTGGATTGCCGATTTTTTACAGCACAGAAGAACTACAGCCCCAAGGATTAACAGTAGGCAGTACATCTACCATCGGTATAGATGATATTCGTCCACAACTACTTAATGAAGATTTAAACTGTCCTGAGATATTCTATAAGAAATATAAAGATATAGATAAAGACTCTGTATTTAAAAACAAGAATCTTAAAATAAATATATATCTCATCTTTTCTAACCTAGCAGGTATTGAATATGCTAAAACCTTTGCAACTAAATCCTTAAGAAGACCAAGAATCTTGGAAGTTGTATACGGTGGAGGAATGATATTACTTCAGAAATATGACTCTGCATTAAAAAATAGAGTTATTAAAATCCCTGTAAAAAAAGGAGAAAAAATTATAGTACCTCCCGCATACACATGTTCCATTACTAACCCTAGACAAACATCTACCCTCATTGTACTAGAAGTACACGCAAGAGATGCTAAACCTAGAATAGTGCTTGATGATAAAGGTGGAATGGCTTATTATATTATTAGAAAGAATGCTAAACAGGAGATAGTTAGAAATCCAGATTACAAGATAGTTAATGAGCCAGAGAAACTAAATTGGGATTCTATTTTAAATAGATATAGTGTCACTGCTAAGACACCTATTGTTAAACAAGTAATGAGAAAATATGAGAAATTTGATTGGCTATTTAAAGAAAACTCTGTTGATCTCTAGCTTCTGCTTTCTCATACTCTTTCCAATAAAAAATATATACGCTCTTGAAGGCTTTGATATCAAATCTGATTACTCTCATGTATGGGATGGAACTACTGTTAATAGCACCATATACTTCACCATATCAACAACTACCCCACGAGTCATTACCTACTACACAATTACATTACCTGAAGAAAATCTTAAGCCAGAAATATTCTTACTAAACAAAAATATGAAGTTAGAACCTACATATCATAATAGGACGGAAGCAACAGATCTTGTAATCGACCTAAAGAATAGTGTCGTATACCCTGATAAACCAATTACACTCAAACTTACATACTCAACCCCTACTACCTCTACATCACACTCTCTAATATCTGCTATCAAAGATACTACCTCTAGAAGCTTTACATTTATGTATCCTAAAAAATATGGAGGTATTAGTTGGTCATCAACACCAATTGAGAGAGTTACACAGAAAGGAGAAAACATTGAGGTAGAGAGTGCACCACCTCAAGGAGCTAAACTAAAGATCTCACTTGGAGAGAAAATAACATATGATTTTAAAATTAGTAGAAACTTAATAAATAGTAGTGAAGAAACAATCTCTTCAGAAATTAACCTACCTCCAAACAGTAATAGTCAGAAACTAATAATTACCAAAATACAACCTAAACCAGACAAAAGCTACAAAGATATAAACGGCAACTATATCCTCCAATACCAGATAGCTCCACAAAGTAATATAGATGTAGCAATAGAAGGACAGATTACAATGCTAAAAACTACATATAAATCTCTACCCTCACTATCAATAGAACAAAAAAGTATATGGGATATTAAATCATCTGAATTAATCAAAAGATTAGAAAAATATCTAGATAGTGTAGGACTCAAAGATATACACTCTGTACAAGATTTAAGCGTAGAAAAACGAGAGATGCTATACAAATCTCTCTACTACTTTGTCATAGAAAACTTAGAACCAAACACTCTAACAGTAGGCTCATTAGTAGGCTCTGCAAGATTAGGAGGAGAGAGTGCACTCTCTCAACAAGCAAAATCTACTAGCGAAGACTATGCTGATTCAATAATATCTCTCTTTAGATATTACAAAATACCTACAAGACTTGTAATTGGATATGTTACTAATATATCTGACTATCACCCAGACGGAATATATCACTACTGGGCAGAATACTTGGATATAGATAAAAGAGAGTGGAAGATTTTAGACCCCTTCCTGGAAGACTACTCCAAGGCATCCCTGCTTAACAGAGATCTCTCTGATCATGTATCTTTACTTTTTAGATATGACAATCCTAATACTCCAAAACTCTCATACTACTCAGAAAACGATTTCTTAATTGAACAAAGCAGAGAAGAAAAAGAATTAAAGTATGATATAGAGGCAGAATTTATACTTAAACCATACACTAAAACAGACTCTCATCTACAGGGCTCAATTATGATAAAAAACATTGGAAATACTGTACTAGACTCA